>JAWKTA010000017.1:0-75636 GCA_041402025.1 Phycisphaerales bacterium
ACGCCGACTTCAACGGTTGCTTCCGGGACAAAGGCGACACCGGCATGGGCTGGAACAGCCGCACCGACGGACACAATCGCTGCGGCCATAAACAGGCCATAGACGCTGGGCTTGTTAAGCATTTGGTTCTCTCCTCACTTTTGCCGCGTGTGTGTGCGGCGAACCTTCGACTGCCGTCAGGATAGCCAACGCAAGTCGCCGATACAAGCCTTTTTATCGGTCTTACGCAAATTAACAGCTAATTCACGGCGCATCGCCGCGCAAATGTGGTGTAACAATCGGGACGTTATGGGTTTATTGTACCGAAACTGTTGCACAGCTATAATTCAAGTAATATTCTTATATATACCGATATTTACTCTTGACATTGCGTATTTAATAGGTAAATTGACTGTAACAGTTGCACAAATGTTGCAGCTTGAATTGGATTCAGACTCATGGCATCGGTTCGAGAAATCGCGAAGAAGGCCGGCGTTTCCGCTGCGACCGTATCCAGGGCGCTCAATAGTCACCCCGGGATCAGCGCGGAGACGCGTCGGCGGGTCGCGCTGGCGGCGAACGCGGCCGGGTATGCGATGCCCTCGCCGGCCCAGGCACGCTGTTGTGTGGGGCTTGTGGTTGATACCCACCGGGCGTTGACGTTGTACGACTGCCTGCTGCTGAACGGTATCCGCCGGGGGCTGCACGCGTCACGGCTGGATGTGCAGTTCGTCGATGTCACCCGTGATATCACGGCTGACGAGAGCTACACGGCGTTCTTCCAGTCGCGCGGCCTGCGCGGCGTGATCATCCCGCCGGGTTCGAACAACCGCCGGCTGAGTCTTGCGGTTGCCGAAGAGGGTTTCCCGAGCGTGACGATCGCCGAGCGCTTTGATGAGCCGAACATCAGTTACGTTTGCTGCGGGACGATCGAAGCCAGCGAACGTGCGATCGATCACCTGATCGAGCTGGGGCACAAGCGGATCGGGCTGGCACTGCCGCCATTCTCGGATCACGATCACCGGGACCGTTACGAAGGCTATTGCCTGTCGTTGAAGGCTCACGGCATCGAACTGGATGAATCATTGATAGTTCGGATCGACCCGACGCCGGAGGGTGGCGCGGCGGCGCTTAATGAATTGTTAAGCAAGCGTCAGCCGCCGACGGCGATCTTCTTTGCGGACCCTTACCCGGCGATCGGCGCGATCTCGCGGGCGCACGCGGCGGGGTTGTCGGTGCCGGGGCAGCTATCGATTATCGGTTTCGACGACGGGCGGATGCGTCGGCAGGTGAACCCGATGCTCTCGGCGGTGTGTCAGCCGACGGAGGAGCTTGGGTACGAGGCCGGCAAATGGCTGGTCGGAGCGGTGGATGGCTGGAACAAACAACCGCTGCGTGAAGTCATGCCTGCCACGCTGGAGATCAATCAGACGTCCGGCGTGCCTTCGGGCGAACCGGTGCGCATCCAGCCGGACGGGATGCCGCTGGGCCGTTAGCGGGATTGTTACATGCATCCGCCGGTGCGGGTGTTTTGTCGGGAGGGCGAGGAACAAGGAAGCGGGAGAAGGAAACTCTATCCCCCACTTCCACAGCAATGTCTATTCATGAGCCGGCCGTGTGTGTCGGCCTTGGGGTTAGTCACATCTTTTACTTGGAGGACTCGAGATGACGCGTTTGAACACGACTCTAATGCTGGCGGCCACTGTTTCGTTGAGCGGGCTTACTCAATCGGCGGGCGCGGAAACGCTGCTGTTTGACTTCGGCCACACAAACGTGCAGACCAACCCGGGCTGGAACAATGTCATCCCGGCGACCACGACGCTCTTCGCGACCTTCGACAGCACCAACACGCTTACGTCGATCGGCTTCGAGATCACGGACACGTTCTTCCAGACAGGAGAACCTTCTCAGCTCGGCTCGGAAGCCCCCGCCGGTGATGCCGCCGCTTACCCGGTCTCCGCGACCGACGACTACTTCTTCGGGCACACCACCGCCTTCGCCGGCGCAGACCCGAACCCGCTCGGCCAGTTCAAGCTGTTCAACCTGGACCCGACCAAGACCTACAACTTCACTTTCTTCGCTTCCCGGCAGACCGTCACCGACATCCGTGATTCCAGCTACGACATCACCGGCGGCAACAGCGGCTCGGGCGTGCTCGACGCCTCGAACAATAACACCGAGGTCCTGAAGATCAACGGCATCGTCCCGGACGGCAACAACGAGATCTACGTCGACGTCACCCCCGGCCCGAATAACAACAACGCCAACGGCTTTTTCTACATCGGCCTGATGCAGGTGGACATCGTCCCGGAACCGGCGTCACTGTCGTTGCTGGGCGCCGCGGGGTTGACCCTGCTGGGCCGTCGCCGGTCGCTGATCGGTCGCTGACCCGTGCTTCTGTGAGTCATTATTTTCCCTTACACAAGCACACCACTATCTGGAGGTGAATGGTCATGCGATTACGAAACACAATCGCGGGGTTCGTCGGGCTGGCCGCGCTCACTGTAGCGCAGACGGCCGGCGCGGCGCCCCTGAACATTATTTTCTACGGCAACAGCTTCACGCTCGGGTTCGGCAGCACGCGGTCGGTGAACGATGTTTTTAAAGATATCGCCACCGCCGCCGGGCAGGAAACCCCACGGGCGCAGAGCGCGGCGGCCAGCGGGCAGACCTTGAACTGGCACGTCAACAACAATACCACGCCGCTTTTCGTGTCGATCCCGCTGGCGGAGAACTGGGACTACATCGTGATGCAGGAGCACTCGACCAAGCTGACCCGGACCTACACGGACACCCCGGCGTACCCGGCCAGCATCGAGCAGTCCAAGAACGATGTGGTCGATTTGTACGACGTGGCCGCGTTCCGCAGTCCGGACGTGGTACCGGTCCTGTACGAGACGTGGGCACGCGGCCCGGGCCATTCGTATTACACCGGCGGCACGCCCGTGTACCCCGGCGGCCCTTCCGAAATGCAGGCGGAGATCCGCAGTGGATACGACCAACTCAAGGGGTCGCTCGACGCCGCGGCCGGCAGCGACTTCGCCTTGATCGCCCCGGTCGGTGACGCGTGGGAGAGCATCAACTATGACCGGACCCATGCCGCAGACCTCTGGCACGCCCAGAACCGCGGCACGCTGCTGGCGGCCCTGGTGATCTATGCCACGATCTACCAGGACCCGACGACCAGCGACATCGACCTGACCGGCGTGCTGGGGTCGCTGGGCCTGACCGCCCAGGACGGCGCGGAACTCACCGCCGCCGCCGACGCGACCTACGTCCCCGAGCCGGCGACGCTTGGATTACTCGGCACGGCGCTGTGCCTGGTATCGATCCGTCGACGCTGATTGTTCGTTATCTCCTGTTCGATCCGGGAGGGGCACCGCGCGACGCCGTTGCGGGTGCCCTCCCGGTTATCGACGCCGTGAAGCAAACCGTTCATCACTATGTACCAAAGGGCGGAAACACAAGTGAAATATCATCAAATAAAACCAAATACAGCCCATCGGGGGTCTGCCTTAATACCACTCATGTCGGGGTTACTCCTGCTTTGTGTGATGGGGGTGCCCACCGCGGCGCAGATGCAGGTGACGTTCATGGGGAACAACGGCGTCATGCTCTCGTCCGGGGGGAAGAAGGTGGTGATCGATGCGCTACAGGACCACCTCAACACGTTCTGGACAACGCTGCCGCAGGCCGACCTGCAGAACCTGATCAACGGCGCGGCGCCGTTCGATAACATCAATTACGCGATGGCGACGCACAACCACCCGGACCACTACAGCTCGGGCAAGGTAACGAGTTTCCTGGCGAATAACCGGCAGGCGAAGTTCATCGGGCCGCCGCAGGTCCGGTCGTCGCTCGCGTCGGGCCCGCAGGTGCTGAATATCACCCCGGCGTTCCAGACCGGATCGGTCGTCATCGAGGAGCCGGGCCTGCGGCTCGAGGTGTTCCACATGGAGCATTTCGACCAGTTCGGCAACGATTTCTCTTCCGTGCAGGACTTCACCTACTTGGTCACGATGGGCGGGGTGTCGCTGCTGCACTTGGGCGATGTCGATTACATCGACGAGAATTTTGACAACTTCGATTTCCTGAGTATGGATATCGACGCGGTGGTGCTGCCGACGTTCAACACGCTGCTGAGCGAGGCGAACAAGGCGGTCATCATCGACCACATCAACCCCAGGCACATCATCGCGACGCACCTGCGTGCCCAGATACTCTCGATCGAAGAGGCGAATGTCCGGGCGTTGTACCCCGACGCCACGATTTTCACGACGGCCCTGGATTCGATCACGCTGAATCCGGTGCCCGAGCCGGCGACTTTTGGCTTGCTGTGTGCGGGACTGACACTGGTCGGTGTGCGACGCCGGTGAAATCGTCAAGGTACGTTTAGAATCAATCTCTCTGTTCCTCCTATACGACGCCGGCACGGGATCGGACCCGGGCCGGTGTTTTTTACAGGAACGCTAAGCCGCAAGCGGCTTGGGTGCGTATGAGTTTTTAGATTGTTACTTCGCCGGCGATGAGCAGGCGTATTGCTTCGGGGTAGGCGAGGCATTCCTGGGCGAAGACGCGGGCGGCGAGGGTGTCGGGGGTGTCGCCGGGGAGGACGGCGCAGGCTCGTTGCACGAGGATGGGGCCGGTGTCGTAGGTCTGGTCGGCGAAGTGGACGGTGCAGCCGGAGACCTTGCAGCCGTGCTTGAGGACGGCCTCGTGGACGTGGTGACCGTACATGCCTTTGCCGCCGAACGCCGGGAGCAGCGCGGGGTGGATGTTCAAGACGCGGTAGGCGAAGTCGTCGGGGATCTGGAGCAGGCAGAGGAACCCGGCGAGGCAGACGAGGTCCACGTCGGCGTCCCGGATGATCTTGAAGACCGCTTGGGAGAACGCAGCGGTGTCGGTGTGGTCCTTGCGGGCGATCAGGTGGACCGGGATACCGAGGTTTCGGGCGTTGAGTTTTTCGTGGCTCGCAGGGTTCGAGCAGATGGCGACGGTAAGCTCGGCCTCCAGGTCGCCTGACGCGATTTTTTCGGCCAGGTTCGCCACCGTCGTCCCCCCACCGCTGACCAACACCGCCAGGCGGGCGGGGTGGTGGCGGGGTTTGGGCACATCGGTCGGCATGGCGGATACGATACAGGAGTATGGCCACGCCACAACCCAACACATCCGCTGGTGTCACGCGCCTGGCTCCCTCACCGACCGGGGCGCTGCATCTGGGGAACGCACGGTCGTTCCTGATCAACTGGGCGCTTGCCAAACAAAACGGCTGGCGGGTCGTGCTGCGGATCGAGGACCTGGACGGGCCGCGGATCAAGGACCAGGCGGACACGCTGGCGATCGATCTGCTCGGTTGGCTTGGTATGGATTGGGACGACGGGCCTTACTATCAGGCGAACGATTTGGCCCCCTACCACGCGGCGTTGAGCAGGCTGATGGAGCGGGGGTTGATCTATCCATGCACGTGCACGCGCAAGGACATCCAGGAGGCGCAGTCCGCGCCGCACGATGATGCCCACGAGCTGCGTTACCCCGGGACGTGCCGGCCGACCTCGGAGGATGAACGGCTGACCGATAGCGGGGAGCTACTAAAGGAGTCCCGGCAGGCGTGGCGGGTGATCGTGCCGGACGAGGCGGTCCATTTTGTGGACCGATTGCACGGGCCTCAGGATGTGGATGTGTACGGGCAGGTCGGGGATTTTATTGTCGCGAGCAAGGCGGGGCTGCCGGCGTATCAGCTGGCGGTTGTGATCGATGATGCGCGGCAGGGTGTGACGCAGGTGGTGCGCGGGGACGACCTGATACGTTCCACGGGCAGGCAGTTGCTGCTGTATCGCTTGCTCGGGCTTGGGCCGATGCCGCAGTACACCCACCTGCCGCTGGTGCTGGGCGACGACGGTCGGCGGCTGGCCAAGCGTCACGGGGATACACGGCTTGATCATTACCGGGAACTGGGCGTGCCGGCGGAACGTATCATCGGACTGATGGCGTACTGGTCTGGCTTGACGGCGAAACGAGTCGAGATGGCTGCCAGCGCGTTTACCGAAGGATTCAATCTGGATCGGCTTGGGCGTGACCCGGTCACATTCACGAAAGAGGATGAAGCATGGCTGCTGGGCGGTTCTTGAATATCACGGGACTGATTCTTTGCCTGCTTTTGACGGCCGGTTGTCCCGATCAAAAGCCGGCGGCGGAACAAGGCACGCAAACGGTTCCGGTCGCCCAGGCCGAAGAATCGACGACCCAGGCGGTGACGATCAAAAGCGAGACCTTCACGCTGGAACTTGCACTTGATGATGCGTCGCGATTGCAGGGATTGTCGGACCGGGCAGAGATCGCGGACGATGGCGGGATGCTGTTCGTGTTCCCCAAGGAAGCGGTGCGTGAGTTCGTGATGCGGCGGTGCCTGGTGCCGATAGATATCGCGTTTCTCAATGCGCACGGCGAGGTGGTCTGGATGCACGCGATGCAGATCGAGAGCGACCCGAACACACCGGAATACCGGCTCAAACGTTACAGCAGTCACTACCCGGCACAGTTTGCCATCGAGCTGAAAGAGGGAACGATCCGGCGGTTAGGGCTGGCGCAGGGTGATCGGATCGACTTGCCGGTTGAAGCGCTTAAGGGCCGAGTGCGATAGGTCGATGCAGACATTACCGACTGTCTGATCACCTGTTGTGGGGAAGAATGCGCGGCCTGGACCTCCTGTTAGTCGTGGACCCGGTGTTTGACGCCGGCGCGGTGGAAACCCGGGTGCGGACGGCTTTGTCTTTCTGGCACGGGGCGGACTGGCCGAAAATCCGCAAGACCTCAACGCATGATTTTGTCGAAGACGAGCGAGCGCTCGAAGGGGCGGCTGCGGTCTGGCTGATCCTTGAAGATGAAGGATCGTCGCTGGCTTATCAGGCGATCGGGCTGGTGCAGGAAAACCGGCTGCCGGCGGTGCTGAGCCTGACCGGGGGGGACCGGGTGGTGTCTGCCTACGAAGACGGGGTCGTGTCCTGCCCGCTGGACGCGGACCCGGGCCTGCTGTGCTCGGTGATCCGGTCCCTGTGGAGCCAGGCCCCGGTGCTGGCGGACCTTCGTCGAGAGATCAAGCTGCTGCGTGCCCACGAGAGCGGGCTGTGCGGGCAGATCGCCCAGCTCGACGAAGAGCTGCGGATGGCGGCGCAGCTGCAGAAGGAATTCATGCCGACCGACCTGCCGAGCGTCGGCGGGGTTTGCTTTGATGTGCTCTGGCGGCCGGCGGGGTATGTCAGCGGCGACATCTACGACGTGATCCGGCTGGACGAAACGCATATCGGCCTGTTCATCGCCGACGCGGTGGGCCACGGCGTACCGGCGGCGCTGATGACCGTGCACATCAAGCGGTCGATGCCCACGAAGCTGATCGACGAATCCTGCGAGTCGGGCTATCGGCTCTACACGCCCGGCGAAGCGATCGGCATCCTCAACCAAGAGATGCTCGAGCACCAGACCGGCAAGGTCCGCTTCGCCACCGCTTGCTACGGCATCATCGACACGCAAACCAACCGGCTCACCATCGCCCGCGCGGGCCATCCTTTCCCGCTGATCCTCCGCGCCGACGGCCATACCGAGACGATCGAACCCGAGGGCGGGCTGCTGGGCGTGTTCCCGGATGAGAAATTCGAGGAGGCAACCATCCAACTGAATCCGGGCGATCGTGTGCTGCTGTATTCCGACGGCTTCGAGGTCGCGTTCGACGGTTCGGAAGAGGAAACCAAGCACGGCCGTAAGAAGCTCGCCAATGATCAGTACGCCGAGGAATTCGAGGATTTGCGTAACGGCAACGCCGAGGCCGCGCTGGACCGCCTGGCACAACGATTGAACATGCAAAGTGGGTCACTCAATCAGCGTGACGACCTGACCATCGTCTGCCTGAGCGTCACCGAGCCGGCGGCAATATCGGCGCAAGACACGCCGTCCGCCGCCAACGCCGCGTGATATCGAACATCGCACATCAATTCAAACCGTTTAGCGGCGGATCGAAGATCCGCGTGTCACCCCGGTGGCCGATTCCCCGGCGATCTGCGATCGCCCGCTAAACACCAGATCACGCACACTGCCGAACGCCCCAGAAGCCGAGGATACGGCTTGGAAGCAACAGCACCGCCTTGACCAGTTGCATCGCCGCATCGATCACCATCAGCAGGAGCCTGACCGGCAGCGAGATCAGCCAGATAACCGGCCAGAGGATCAGGGCGGCGATCGCGATGAGGGGGAAGAAGGCGAACACGACCAGCCAGACCAGGATGCCAAGCAGCAGTTTCATCGTGCACTCCGTTCTTCTGACGTGGTCGGGGCCTTGAATGGCTTGCCTATTCTATCCGATGAACCCTGCGTCCTGAAGCAGTTGCATCGTCAGTTCAGGTTTTTTATCCCCCCCGCCGCGCAGGCGTTCGAGTTGATGCACGACCGTCTTGCTGATGATGTCGGCTTCGAGGTTGACGCGTCGGCCGGTCTCGGTTTCGCCGAGTGTGGTCAGCTCCAAAGTCGTCGGGATCAGGGCGACCTCGAAGGTGTCTTCGTGGACCGCCGCGAGGGTGAGACTGATGCCGTCGATGGCGACCGAGCCTTTGGGGATGATGTAGCGCATCAGGTCGGCCGGGGGCTTGACGGTGACGCGGTGCTCATCTTTGCCGGCCTTGACCTCGGTGACGACGCCGACGCCGTCGACGTGGCCCTGCATGAAGTGCCCGCCCAAGGGCTGGTTGGGTGTGACCGGGGGTTCGAGGTTGACCGAACTGCCGGGGGTCAGGTCCCCGAGGCTGGTCTTAGCGAGCGTCTCGGCGATCACGTCGAAGGCCAGCCCCCCGTCGGTGCTGACGACCGTGAGGCAGACGCCGCTGACGCAGATGGAGTCGCCCGGCGCGGGGCGGTAGCCCGCTGCCCCCGGATGGGAATCGGGCCAGCCCTGGCCATCCACGGTGAGCCGTGCCCCGAAGGCGTTGCGTTGAATGGCCGAAATCCGGCCCCTGGCTTGGACTATCCCTGTGAACATGCCGAAAGTGTAGCAACCTTACCAACCCGGCCCAGTTTGGTATCATCCCCGATCCCAACCGGCCCGCCGGATGCAGGCCGAACTTTTAATACCGCCTTACAAGGCACTTGACCGAATTGAGCAGGATATGAAAACACGGACCCACGATTGCGGCTCGCTACGCGAGGAACACGTTGATCAGACCGTCTGCCTGGCGGGCTGGGTCAATAACTACCGCGACCACGGGGGCGTTATCTTCATCGACCTGCGCGACCGGGCGGGTGTCACCCAGATCGTCTTCCACCCCGAGGCGGCCCAGGCCCACGCCCTGGCGGCGAAGCTGCGGCACGAGGACGTCGCCCAGATCACCGGCAAGGTGCTGGCGCGCGGGATCGACGACAAGGGCAAATCCTTGGTCAACCCCAAGCTGGCGACCGGCGCGATCGAGGTGCAGGGGCTGGAGCTTGAGGTCCTGAACAAGGCCGCCACCCCGCCTTTCACGCCCGACGAGGCGGACCGCACCGGCGAAGAGACCCGCCTCAAGTACCGGTTCATCGACCTGCGCCGCCCGAAGATGCAGGAGATCCTGCGCATCCGTTCGCGGGTGACGAAGGTGATGCGCGATTACTTTGCCGACAACGGGTTCCTCGAAATCGAGACGCCCTTCCTGTGTAAGTCGACGCCGGAAGGCGCGCGTGACTTCCTTGTGCCGTCGCGTTTGCAGGCAGGCGACTTCTACGCCCTGCCTCAAAGCCCCCAGCTCTTCAAACAGATCCTGATGGTCGCAGGCTGCGAGCGTTATCTGCAGATCGTCCGCTGCTTCCGCGATGAGGACCCCCGCGCCGATCGGCAGGCGGAGTTCACGCAGATCGACCTTGAGATGAGCTTTGTTAACCGTGACGACGTGATGAGCATGGTCGAAGGCTCGATCCGCGCGGTCTGGAAGGACGTGTTGGGGATCGACGTCCCGCCGGTGAAGCGGATGAGCTACGCCGAGGCGATGGACCGTTTCGGCAGCGACCGGCCTGACCTGCGTTTCGGGATGGAACTGGTCGATGTGTCGGACCTGGCAAGCAAGACGGAATTCAAGGTCTTCTCCGGCGCGATCGAAGCCGGCGGACAGGTCAAGGCGATCCGCGTGCCCGGCGGCGCGAAGATGAGCCGGAAGGAAACCGATGCGCTCGCCGAGTGGGTTAAGCAGTTCGGCGCGGGCGGCCTGCCGATCTGCAAGGTCGAGGGCGGGCAACTGACGACCGGCGTATCCAAGTTCGTCGCTCCAATCGCGGACGATTTGATTAAGCGTCTGGAAGCCGAGGACGGCGACCTGATCTGTTTCGGTGTGTCGGAATCCAGGGCCGTGGTCGCCCGTGTGCTGGGCGAACTGCGTGTCCGGCTCGCCAACGCTCTGGGCATGATCAAGCCCGGGCAGTGGGAATGGGTCTGGGTCGTCGACTTCCCGATGATCGAGTGGAACGCCGAGCAGAAGCGCTGGGACAGCCTGCACCACCCGTTCACCGCGCCCAACGAGGAAGACATCCCCAAGCTCGAATCCGACCCCGGCAACGTCATCAGCCAGGCCTACGACCTGGTGCTCAACGGCTCGGAGCTCGGCGGCGGGTCGATCCGTATCCACCGCATGGACGTGCAGGAAAAAGTCTTCGGCCTGCTGGGCATCACGCCCGAGGCGGCCAAGATCAAGTTCGGGTTCCTGCTGGATGCGCTGAAGTTCGGCGCGCCGCCGCACGGCGGGATCGCGTTCGGCCTGGACCGTATCGTCATGCACCTTTGCAACACGACCAACATCCGCGACGTCATCGCCTTCCCCAAGACCCAGACCGGCGTGGATCTGATGACACAGGCCCCCTCGGAAGTGGACGAATCGCAGCTTCAGGAACTGCACATCCGGCTGAATCTGCCGGCGAAATAAATCGGGCATCGGGAAAGACCGGGGGGACCGGCAGGACAGGTAGCTTTCACGACTGTGCTGCGCTTATCTGGAGACGGACCCATGCCAGGCTTCAATACCCCCGCTCGTCCGTTCCGCGTGCTGATGTGTGCGCTGGCTGTTCTTATCGCGGTAGCGAGCGTTCACGCTGACGACACCGGCGGCGGCGTATCGGCCAAGGGCGGCAAGACGGTCCGGCTTTTCACCATCGGCAACAGCTTCTCGGGTAACGCCACACGCCACCTCGTGAAGCTCGCCAACGCGGGCGGGCACGAACTGATCCTCGGCAGGGCATCGATCGGCGGCGCATCGCTGGCCCGGCACTGGAAACAGGTCGAGGATGCGCAGGCCGACCCAAACGGTGAGGGTGGGCGGTACAGCACAGGGCAAACCCTTCAGGAGATGCTCGCCGCCGAACCGTGGGACTACGTCACAATCCAGCAGTTCAGTTGGCTCAGCCATGATTACGAGACTTACCAGCCGTTCGCGGACAATCTGGCCGAGTACGTTCACAAATATGCGCCGCAGGCGGAGCTGCTGGTGCATCAGACGTGGGCGTACCGCGTCGATGATCCGCGTTTCACCGGCGAACAGTGGAAGCCCGGCCACCCCAAAACCCAGGACGAGATGTACCAGCGGTTGACGGATGCATACGAGCAACTGGCCGGACACCTCGACCTCGGGGCCAGGCTTATCCCCGTAGGTGACGCGTTCCACGCCGCTGATACGGACCCGCAGTGGGGCTACCGGCCGGATGAATCGTTCGACTTCGCGAACGCTACTCAGCCCGCCCTGCCGGACCAGACGCACTCGCTGCACGCCGGTTGGCGTTGGCGTGAGGACACGCAGGGGCAGCAGGTCCTGCGTATCGACGGCCACCACGCCAGCCCCGCGGGCGAATACCTCGCGGGTTGTGTGTTCTATGAAATGATCTTCGGCGAAAGTGTGGTCGGCAACACGTTCATCCTCGACGGGATGGACCCGGCTTACGCCCGTTACCTGCAAGAGACGGCGCACGAAGCCGTCGCCGCCCGTCAGGCCGCGCCGGCCATGCCCTGAGGCGGGCGGCGCACAACAACACGGGGCAAACCCCCCGCTATCATGACTTCCTATGTGCGGAATCGCCGGGATTGTTCGATTCGATGACCAGCCGATCGACCGGTGTCGGGCCGAGGCGATGCTGGCTCATATGCGCCACCGGGGGCCGGACGGTCAGGGCATCAGTGAACATGCGCACTGCACGCTGGCGCACGCGCGGCTGGCGATCATCGACGCGCTCGGCGGCGAGCAGCCGATGCACGCGCCCCGGCACGACCAGCTCGGCCCGCTGCACCTGGTCTTCAACGGCGAGGTCTATAACCACCGGGGCCTGCGTGCAAAACTGATCAAACGCGGTTACTCGTTCCGTTCCGACCACAGCGACACCGAGGCCCTGCTGCTGGGCTACCGGGAGTACGGCGAGCAACTGCCCAAGCACATGCGCGGCATGTTCGCTTTCGCGATCTGGGACGAGGACCGGCGGACGCTCTACATGGCCCGGGACCGTACGGGCAAGAAGCCGCTGTACCTGCGCCACAGCCCGAATGAGTTATCGTTCGCCAGCCTGCCCGCGACACTGGCCGCCGACCCGCAGCACCCGCCGCGCGTCGATCGGGAAGCGCTGACCACTTACCTGCGTCTGGGCTACCCGTTCGCGACTTCCATGATCCAGGGATCACCGAGGTCCCCCGCTCACTGGATGACGGTCGACAGCCAAGGTAATACGCAGACCGAGCGCTACTGGCGTGCCCCGCCGATCTCGCGGACCAGCACGTCGATCGGCGCGGTGGACAGCATCGAAGAGGTGCTCGCCGAGGCGGTCGGCGTGAGGCTGGAAGCCGACGTGCCGCTGGGGTGTTTCCTCTCCGGCGGGATCGACTCGTCACTGATCGCGGCGATCGCGCAGCAGCAGATGAAGCTGCGCACGGGCGAGAAGCTGCGCACGTTCAGCGTGGCGATGCCGGACAGTGAGTACGATGAATCGCCGCACGCCAAGGTGGTCGCCGACCATATCGGCTCGGACCACACGCGCCTGATGGCGGAAGCGTCAGACACGATCGCGGACCTGTCACGGCTTATGCGGGTCGCGGGTGAGCCGACCGCCGACAGCGGGATCCTCCCGAGCTTCTGGCTTTGCCGGGCGGTCAAAGAGCATTTCTCCGTCGCGCTGTCGGGTGACGGCGGGGACGAACTGTTCGGTGGTTACGACCGCTACCGGGCGATGGCGTTGATCGCGCGTCACCGGTGGTGGTTGAAGCACATCCCGGCCGGACTGCTGCGCAGCGGAGACCAGCGATCAAGCATCAACCGGTTCCAACGATTGGTACGATCCGCGAAGGGCGAAACGCCTGCACGCTGGTACACGGGCATGATCCACCTTTTCAGCGATGACCAGATCCGCACGCTCGCGCCGTCGCTTGCCGACACACTCACGGCGGACGCGATGGCCGCATGGCCCGATGAGCCGGACGAAGCCCACGCCGCGATGCGCTGGGACCTGCGACACTACCTGCCGTTCGAGTTGCTCCGTAAAGTGGACCGCTCCTCTATGGCGGTCGCACTGGAGGTGCGCTGCCCGATGCTGGACACGCAGGTGACGGACCTGGCCGGGCACCTGCCGACGTCTGTGCTGATGCCCGGCGGCGTGCCCAAGGGGCTGCTGCGCAAACTCGCGGCCCGCCACCTGCCCGGGTCCATCGTGGACCGGCCCAAACGCGGGTTCGCCATCCCGGTCGGGCGGTGGTTCCGCGAGGGCCTGCGGGACGACCTGGCCGACCACCTCAAGGACCCCGTGCTGGCGGCGATGGGCATCGAGCCGAGGCCGGTGGACCGGCTGTTTAACGAACATATCCGCGGCAAGGCCGACCACACCCATCGGCTTTTCGCCTTGCTGCAACTGTCGCTGTGGGGCCGTTGGCTGAAAGAGCCGGGGCCGTCCCCGGAATAACGAACTATTCATGCCGGCGGATCGTCCGAAGCTGTTAGAATGCGGGCTTAGTAATCACCCCGGATCAGGAGGCCGTGACGTGCTCAAACCGTTCCTGTCATACGTGTGTGTTGTCCTCGTTGCTCTGTCGATCCTTGCACCAGCCACGGCGCAGGACAAGACCACACTCAAGGTGGCTGCGTACAACATCGAAAACGCCTTCGATGTTTATGACGACCCGTACACCAAGGACGAGGGTACGGACGTGAAGCTCCGCTGGGAGTATGAAGCGATCGCCGGAGCGCTAAAGACCATCGACGCGGACGTGGTCGGCTTTGAGGAGGTCGAGAACGAGGCTGTGCTCCGGGCCCTGGTGGATGAGTACCTGCCGGACATGGGTTACAAGTACGTCGCCGTCCCCCTGACCAACGATGAGCGTGGGATCAAGGTGGGCATCGTCAGCCGTTTGCCGATTATCAGTGTGACCAGCTACCGCTGGCAGACGCTCTCGCTGCCGGATGAAAAGCAGACCTGGCACTTCGCACGCGATCTCTTCCACGCCCGGCTGCAACTCCCCGACGGCAAGGTGCTCAACGCTTTCGTTGTTCACCTTAAGAGCAAAGGCAGCCGGGACGGCGACCCGCAGAGCGTGAAGTGGCGAAGCAGCGAGGCCCTACGCATCCGCCAGATCATCGAGCAGATGCTCGCCTCGAACCCGCAGGAACTGGTGGTGTTGATGGGCGACTTCAACTCCCAGCCCGGCGAGCCCGCGATCAACACCCTGCTTGAGCCCGCGGCGGACGGCACGGCCATGCTCAGCGATGCCCACTACCTGATCCCCATGCCTGACCGCACCACCTACCCAAGCGAACGGTTCCCCAACTCCGTGATCGATTTCATCATGACCAGCCCCGCGCTGTCGGCACGCTTGATCCCCGAGTCTTCCAAGGTCTTCAACGACCCGGCACTGACCAAGGGGTCGGACCATTACCCGGTCGTGGCGGAGTTTGATCTGTCTAAGTGACGCGTATCCGGGGTTAGATCGATCCACCCTGTAGATACGGGTTGCTTGTGCGCTCACGGCCGATGGTCGTTTCCGGGCCGTGGCCGGGCAATACGCGTGTCTCGTCGGGGAGCGTCAAGAGTTGTTCGTGGATGCCTCGCAGCAGCGCCTGACCGTCCGAGGTCGGGAAGTCGTATCGCCCGATCGAGCCGGCGAAGAGCGTGTCGCCGACGATGGCCAGCTTATGCTCGGGCTGATAGAGGCAGATGCCGCCGGGGCTGTGGCCGGGGGTGTGGCGGACGTGGAAATCGATGCCGTCGAGCGAGAGCGTGTCGCCGTGGGTGAGCGTAGCGGTTGGATCGGGGGCGAACACCTCCTCGGATAGTGCCGCGGAAAGGTTCAATAACGGGTCGCCCGGGAAATCGCGTTCGGCCTCGTGGATCAGGATCGGGATACCCGGGAACGCGCCGCTGACCTCCGCCAGCCCGCCGACGTGGTCGACGTGGGCGTGGGTCAGCACGATCTTCTCGGGACGCAGCTCCTTTTCACCGATGTACCGCAACAGGTAATCCGGCTCGAACCCCGCATCGATAATCCAACAGGCCCCGCTGTCGGTGTAGGCCAGGTAACAATTCGTCGCCCAGTCGCCCAGGCAGAAACGTTTGGTCTTGAGTGTACTCATCCCGCTCCTATGTCTTATTTACAAGGGCGTCTTGCGTGGTGTCCCGACCTCACGGGGGTATTTCCTGGGCGTGGCGTTTTCCTTGACGATGCTGATAAGGACCAGTTCGCTGTCGAAGCCTTCGGGGTAGGCATCGATCAGGGCGAGGTCACCCGCGCCCAGGAGCGCCAGCGCATCGCCGGCGGCGTTCAACTCTTCCTCGGCGGCGGCCCCTTTCATCGCCAGCATCCGACCGCCGGTCTTCACCAGGGGCAGGCAATACTCGGCAATCTCGGCCACCTTACCCACCGCACGCACGGTCGCCAATTCGTAACGCTGCCGATGCGCCGGATCGTGCCCGAGCAGCTCGGCCCTGCCCTGGATCGCCTGCACATTCGTCATCCCGAGTGTTTGGATGGTTGACTGGAGGAAGTCCACCTTCTTGCCGGTCGCGTCCAGCAGCGTGAAGTCCAGGTCCGGCCGGGCGATCGCCAGCGGCATCCCGGGCAGGCCCCCGCCGGTGCCGACGTCGACCACCTTTGCCCCGGTTTCGAGCATCTCAAGCCCCGGTATCAGCGTCAGGCTGTCCGTGATCAATCGCCGCCAGGCCGTGTCCGGGTCTTTGATGGCCGTGAGGTTCACACGCTGATTCGCGCTCAACAGCAGACCCAGATATCGGGCGAGGGTCTCGAGCGTTTCGGACGGGAGCGCCAGCCCCAGCCGGTCCAGGTCCGACGGCATGAACCCGGGCACATCCACGTTCACAGGCGGATCAGGCGTCGACATGCGGGGATGGTATACGATCCGCCGCCGAGGCCCTAACCGGACCGGTGACACTAAGGACCTGTAACGACTGCATGGCCTGTGTTATGCTGTTGTCGCTATGTATTCAATCAATCTATTCCGGGGCCTGACGAAGAAGAATTCGGTGGGCCGGGTCGTGCTCTGCGGGGGCCTGCTAATGGCGTTGCTGCCGGCCGCGTGCAGTTCACAAAGTACTGCCGACCACAATCAACAGATCGGAACTTCGGACGCTGGACCTGCCCGGCTGCGAAAACGTGATCCGGCTGACGCCCGACCTGATCAGCGGCAGCGAACCGCACGGGGAGAGGCGTTCCGTTCCCTGAAGAAACTGGGCGTGAAAACGATCATCAGTGTGGACGGCGCCCGGCCGGACGTTGAGGGGGCGGCTAAATACAAGCTGCGCTACGTCCACCTGCCGATCGGCTACGACGCGGTGCCGAGGGATCGGGGGCTTGAGATTGCCCGCGCGGTGCGCGACCTGCCCGGGGCGGTCTACATCCACTGCCATCACGGCCTGCACCGTGGCCCCGCCGCCGCGGCCTATGCCACGGTCGCTGCCGAAGGCTGGACTATTGAACGGGCTATCGAATTCATGAAGGCCGCCGGGACCTCACCGAATTACGCCGGGCTGTATGACAGCGTGTCGCAGATGAAAATACCCACGCGCAAAGACCTCAACGCGGCAGATAACAAATTCCCGGCCACAGCCAAACTCCCGGGATTCACCACCGCTATGGCCGAAGTCGACCGGCGGTGGGACAACCTCAAAGCCGTGCGTGAAGCCCGCTGGCTGACGCCCGACGATCACCCGGATATCGACCCGCCCCACGAGGCGTTACAACTGCACGAATTGTTCGCCGAACTGAACCGGACGCCGGAGGTTCAGGCGAAGGCGCAGGACTTCAGGGCCTGGCTGATCGACGCCGAGCGGGCCTCAAACGACCTCGAACAGGCACTACGGACGCACAATCCGGTAGCCGCGGAAGCCGCCTTCGGCCACATCGGCGAATCCTGCAAATCATGCCACGGCGTCTACCGGAACAAGCCTCACTAGCCGGCGGGCGTCCCGGATGCCCCACCAGTACGTAAAGTACGGAACCGGCCCGGCTTCGGCCGATAACTAACCTATGCCGTTGCGCCCAAACCCCCTCGACACGCTGCTGACCGCTCTTGCGGGCTGGCTACCCATGCTCGGGGGGATGACGTTGCTGGCGATGGTGCTGATCACACCGGAGTGGATGGGCTGGCGTGAGCTTGTCTGGCAGCGGGATGTGTTGAACCTCCAGGCCGAACGGCTTGAGACCCAGCGTGCGAGCTATTCCCAGTTCAACGACGCCCTGGCGGCCGACGATCCGGTGCTGTTGGAGCGGCTGGCATTCACACAGCTACGTTATAAGCCGGCGGGCAAGCGTTTGATGAATGACCTATGGGCTGTGGCCGGTCCGGGGGATGCGTCGGCATCCGGGGCGACTGCCCCCGCGCTCGCGGCGGGCGGGGATAGCGGGCAGCTTTATGGGTCGTCAGAGGTGATCGAGTCGTGGCTCACGTCGCCGCAGCCGGTGGTCGGGCGTGATATCCAGCCGCTACGTGTGATCAACTCCCGCCTGACCCGGTTGACCCAGGGGCCGGCACGATATGTGTTGCTGGCGGTGGCGATCCTGTGCCTTGTGGCGGGGCTGCTGCCGAACGATCCCGATCGCGATAAGGATGACGCCCCATCGGTCGGGCTGGGCGGACCTACGCCAGGCAAGCCGGGCCAGCCGTTGAAGCTGACCCTGACCCGGGCCTACCGCCGGGGGGCCTAGGGCTCCGTGACCAGTTGCCGGTCGGCCTTACGCCAGACCTCGATCCCCCCACGAAAATCAGACACCTTTGCCTTGCCGCCCGCGAGCAGCTTTTTAGCGGCCGCGTGGGACAGCGTATTCCTCGGGCCGTCGGCGTAGACCACGATGTGCTTGACCTTGTGGAAACGCGCGTCCGTGGGTGTCAGGTCCGGCAACTGGATATTTATCGCGCCCGGCAGGTGGCCCGTTCGGTAGCGGTCGGCCGGCCGGACATCGATGATCACCAAGTGCGGCTCGTCTTTCTGGAGTTCCGTCAGGGTCACGTCATCGATCACCTCGACCGACTCGTCGGTGATCTTAGGCGTCTGGTTGCAGGCGCTAAGCCCGAGAAAGATCAGAAGCAGACAAGGCCCGGCCCGATTGATTAACTTGGCACACATCGACATGACACATCGCCTTTCGCAATCGCGTTGGTAAAACGCAACTATACACGCAAATATCAAGTTACAGCATACGCGAATCGCTCGCGGGTCGCCAAGAATTGTTTGATATCCGACATATTCCGCGCCACCCGATTAAGCCGACGCTGCGCCGGGCCGATCTATGCTTCTGGAAGACGGGCGTCCGCGACAACGGGGCGGAGGGGAGAAAAGATCAGGGGTCCAGCCTTATGCACACAAGCCAACACACGGACGTCTCGGCCGCCCGCCTCCTTTCAGACCTGCCGGCTTTCCGCCGGTGGGAATCAAGACCCCTGAACCGCCAGCTCAAACAACTGATCTGCGAACTGGACGAGCAGACGCTGATGAGTTTGACCGCCCACGCGGTGCAGCGCATCTCGACGGGGGCGACGCCGGGGGTGATGCCGGTGCGGCGGGTGCCTATCTAAGAAGAAGTCAGACGCGAGAAGTCGCGTCGCTTCGTACAAACATCAACGTGTGATTACGCCAGGTTCAGGTCGCGGTAGAGCGCTTCCAGGACGCTGTAGATGCGCTGGTGGTGCGCCTTTTCGCCGGGCATGCCGTTGAAGACGATGGCGACCACGAGATCGTGCGCCGGGTCGGCGAAGGCGACGGAGGACTGATAACCGCTGTGGCCGTAGGCCTGGTCCGAGGCGTGCGGGCCGTAGCCGTACGGCACGGTTTCCACGCCGTGGCGCGCGGAGTTGGGGATGAAGCCCAGGCCCCAGTCGATGACATGATTGAAACTGCGGTCGTGCTGGTCGACGCGGTGGCGGGCGGTGAACAATTCGATTGTCTCAGGCTCGACGATTCGTGCGCCGTTGAGTTCCCCGCCATTTAATAACATCTCATAGAAACGCCCCAGCTCGCGGATCGGGCCGTAACCGCTGCCGCCGGGCCGGCAATCGACGCACCAGCGCTCGGTATCGAAACCGCTGGGGGTCGGCGGGTTCGCGCCGGTGTTCGGCATCGCGCCGATCCGGCCACGGTTGGCCCGGTAATAGTCGGTGGGCATACCGATCCAGGAATCGTACATTCCGAGCGGCTCGAAAATATGTTCGCGGACGTAATTGCGGTAATGCTTGCCGGACGCCAGCCGGACCAGTTCGCCGAGGATGAACCAGCTCGAGTGCAGGTGGTAACCCGCGCGCTCGCCGGGTATCCAGCCGGGCTCGATCGGGGTCTCGCAGATGATTCGGATGATCGTGTCCCAGTCGTCGTCGGGGAAGCGGAAACGCGTCGCGCGGAACCCCCCGGTGTGCGTCAGCAGGTGGCGGGGCGTGATGTTTTCCTTGCCGCCCTGCGCGAAGTCGGGGATCACCTCGGCCACCGGCCGGTCCAGGTCGATCTTCCCAAGCTCCCACTGCTGCGCCACCGCGATCGCGGTCACGGGCTTGGTCGCGCTCATCCAGATCAGGATCGAATCGGCCGTCATCGGCGTGCCGGGGCGGACTTCACCTGATGCGCCGTCGGCCACTACGTCACCCGCGCGCGAAACATATACCTGCGCGCCCAGGTGCTGCCCGGCGTCCATGCCCTGACGGATCAAACTTTCTACGGTTGGTAACGCGCCGAGGGAACCCATCAATTCACCGTCGGGTCCGGGGGGATCAGGTTCGGGTTGATCTGCCCCTTGAGTTCCTCACGGCCGCGCTGCTTCATCAGTTCCGACCACGACTCGGCATCCATCCCCGGCTCGAACACGTTATCCACGGTCGCGTCTAAAGTCAGCCACCCCCCCGCCGCCATCTCGGCGTCCAGCTGTCCCGCCGCCCAGCCGGCGTAGCCGTGGAAGAAACGCGCCTGCATGACCTCACCGGAAAGCAGCTCACGCACCAGGTCGCTTTCGACCGAGAAATACACGCCCGCCAGCACCGTCTCCTGCGCCAGCTCCGCGTCGGAGTGCAGCACCATCAAAGGCCCGTCGCAAGGCCCGCCACGCAACAGCTCGGCCTCGGAGGTACACGCCCAGCCGTCCCCGGACTCGATCGCCTCCTTCACCATCGCCCCGGTCGGCCGGTTCAGCACCAACCCCAACGCGCCCTCGCCGTCGTGGCGGACAATCAGCACCACCGAACGCGCGAAGTTCGGGTCCACCATCGCCGGCGCGGCCAGCAGGAGTTTGCCTTGGAGTGAGGCCATACCGACATCATAACATGCCGTATCACCGATCGAAGAGACAACCGCACGGAGCAAGGTACGATCCGTCGATCCGTGTATTGAAAGGCCAAAATAGGCTTTACACAGCGGTTTTATACATGATTGGGGTGGGTCAGCCCGACCACGGACAGCGACACGAAGTGTGACTTGCTGACCTTGGCCTCGAACTCGTCCCAGAACTTGTTGACGATGGTGCGGATGGCCCAGTTGGCGCCGTCGGCGAGGCCGCAGATGGTCGCGCCGCGTCCGGAGGGCAAAGCGCCCATGGAGCCGGCGATTTCCAGCAAGAGATCAAGGTCACGGCTTGTGCCGTCGCCGGCCTCGATGCGGGCGAGCATCTTGGCCATCCAGTTGGTGCCCTCGCGGCAGGGCGTACACTGGCCGCAGGACTCGTGGCTGAAGAACCGGGCGATGTTGCGGGCGACGGAGACCATGTCGGTGTCCTCGTCCATCACGATGACGCCGGCGGTGCCCAGGCCGAGCGTGTCGTATTTTGTGATGTCGAAGTCGAGGCGGACGTCGTACTCATCGGGCCCGAGCACGCCGGTGGAGATCCCGCCGGGGATGGCAGACTTGAATTTCTTGCCGCCGCGCATGCCCTGGCAGAGGCCTTCGATCATCTCCTTGAGGGTGATGCCCAGTTCCTCTTCGTAGACGCCGGGGCGGTTGACGTGCCCGGAGACGCCGAACAGTTTGGGGCCGAAACTCGCCGGGACGTGCGGGGGCGCGCCTTCGGGGCGCTGGGTGCCCATGGACTGGAACCACTTGGGGCCGTCCGCGCCGCGTTCGAGGATCGGCGTGCAGATGGCGAGGGTCTCGACGTTATTGATGATGGTCGGCCGACCGAACGCGCCCGCGACGGCGGGGAACGGCGGCTTGATGCGGGGCCAGCCGCGCTTGCCTTCGAGCGATTCGAGAAGCGCGGTCTCTTCGCCGCAGACGTACGCGCCCGCGCCGCGGTGCAGGAACAGGCCAGGCCAACGGCCGTTGATCTGGCCGAGCCGGGAATCGGGGCCGAGGACCTTGTTGGCGTAGGCCTCCTTGATGGCGTTCTCGAAGACGTCGCGCTGGTGGTGGTACTCGCCACGGATGTAGACGTAGGCGGTGTCCAGCCGGCAGGCGTGCATGCAGATGGCGATGCCTTCGATGATGATGTGGGGATCGAAATCGATCAGCAGCCGGTCCTTGAACGTGCCGGGTTCGGACTCGTCGGAGTTGATCGCCAGGTATCGCCGCCCGCCGTCTTCCGGGGGCAGGAAGCTCCACTTCATCCCGGCGGGGAAGCCCGCGCCGCCGCGGCCTCGGACCTCCGCGGACTTGACCAGGTCGACCACTTCCTTGGGCTGCATGGCCAGCGCGTTCGCAAGCCCCTTGTACCCGCCGGTCCTGACGTATTCGTCGTAGGAGATGACCTTGCGGTCGGCGGGGTCGCCCCACGGGTGGGTCGGGATGCGCTTGCAGAGGACGGGTTCTTTGAGGATCGTCATTTCGGATATCTCTTGCGTGCGTTATGCGTCCTTGCCGACGCGTCGATCTTTGATCGACCGCTAAACTTTTTCGCGGATGGCCGAGCAAGCTCGGCCGCTAAACGTCGTCGTTGTTTTTGTCGGGCTTGACTTCGATTTCTTCGATCGTGGTCCGGCGGAGGGTGACGGTGTCGCTGATCTTTTTTTCCTGCGTCTCTTTGCTGACCACGTGCGTTTCACCCTTCACGGGCTTGGTGACGTGGTGGATCATCAGACCCGTGTTCCGGCACAGCCGGGTGAACCAGCCCATGACTTACTCCAGCGAGTCGAGGACTTTCTGGAAGTTCTCCGCGGTAATGTTCTCGTGTAGTTTGTGGTTGACCAAGGCGCACGGCGCGGTGCCGCAGGAGCCCAGGCACTCGACGCCCATGAGCGTGAACCTGCCGTCTTCGGTGGTCTCGCCGGGTTCGATGCCCAGGTGGTTCTTGATCTTTTCGAGCAGTGACGGCTGGCCCATGATCTCGCAGCTAAGCGACTGGCAGACCCAGATGACGTACTTGCCGTGGGGCTTGAGCCAGTACTCTTCGTAGAAGGTCGCGGTGTCCAGGACGTGGCTGGCGGTCAGCCCGAGGAACTCGGCGATCTCTTCGATGGCCTGGTAAGGCAGCCAGCCGTGCGTGTCCTGCACCAGGTGCAGCGCGGGCATGGTGGCGGCCATGCGGGTGTCGTAACGGGGCAGCACCTCGTCTTCGAGCTTCTTCTTAAGCGCGAGGGTGAGGTAAGGCTCGTCCCGGCGTTCGATCTGCATCGAGGCTGAGTTTTTGGCGATCCAGGCCATGGGTAGATTCCTGCGGTCGGTCAGGCCGGCGTTCCGTTCGCCGACATTCAGGGATTAACGGTCCAGTTCCGCGGCGATGATGTTCAGACTGCCCAGGATCGCGACGGCGTCGGCGAGCAGGTGGCCCTCCATCAGGCGGGGGAAGACCTGGTAGTTGATGTAGCTAGGCGGCCGGCAGCGTGCCCGCCACGGACGCGGCCCGCCGTCGCTGGCGATGTAGAAGCCGAGCTCGCCGTTGGCGGTTTCGTTCGCGCCATACACCTCGGCGACCGGCGCTTCCCAGCCGCGGTTGGTCATGACGATCTCGAAGTGCTGGATCAGCCCCTCGATCGAGCCGTAGACCTCGGCCTTGCTGGGCTTGACCGCTTTGCCGTCCGAGTCGACGTTCATCGGCCCGCCGGGGATATCGTCGATCAGCTGCTGGATGATCCCGATGGACTGCTCGAGTTCTTCGAGGCGGACGAGGTAGCGGGAGAAGGTGTCGCCCTTGGTGGCGATGGGGACCTTGAACTTCACGGCCGAAGCGCCCATGCCGTCCCAGTTGTCGGCGTAGCAGAGGTACGGCTCGTCCTTGCGGAGGTCGCGCTTCACGCCAGCGGCGCGGGCGACCGGGCCGGACAGGCTCCATGCGATCGCTTCGTCGTGGGTGATTTCGCCGATGCCCTCGGTACGGTCGCGGAAGATGCGGTTGTTGGTCAGCAGTGTGCGGATGTCGTTCACCGCCGGGGGGAGCTGGTCGAAGATGAAATTCTTGACCAGCTTCTTGAACATCGCCTCGTCGGGCAGTTCCTGCATCGTCCCGCCGACGCGGGTGTAGTCCGGGTGGAAGCGCTGCCCGGAGATGTAGTCCATGATGTCGTAGATGCGTTCGCGCTGGTTGAACCCGTAGAGGAAGCCGGTGAACGCGCCTAAGTCGATCGCGGCCGCGCCGATGCACAGCAGGTGGTCCTGGATACGTCCGAGTTCCGCGAGGATCGTGCGGACGACCTTGCAGCGCGGGGTCAGGTCGATCCCGAAGAGTTTTTCGACCGCCGTGTGCCAGGCGATGTCGTTGCTGATCGGGGAGATGTAGTTCATCCGGCTGGCGATGGTGACGTACTGGTTGTAGTCGAGCGCTTCGCCGAGTTTCTCGAAGCCGGAGTGCAGGTATCCGATGTGCGGGGTGACGCGGGCGACGCGCTCGCCGTCGAGCTGCATGACCAAGCGGAGCGTGGTGTGCGTCGAAGGGTGCTGGGGGCCGAAGTTCAGCGTCCACTGGTCGCCCTGCTGGTCCTCGGGCTTGAGGTAGGGCGTGGTCTCGACGTCGATGTCAATGGGCTTAAGGTCGTAGGGCATCGGGCTTTGTATCCGGTGGTCTCCCCGGATACATCTCATGGATTCCGGGTCCTGATCAAAAGTGACCGGATTGTAGTCACGATCGGCGTAACCGCCAACCGGCGTGCATAAGCGGGCTTATGACCGTGTCACACCCGGCGGGGATCGGGCTAAACTATGCCCGTGCATACGCCTACATCACAACCCGCCGATGGTCGGGAACGCGTGCTGGGCCTGGCCCGGTCGGCGGGGTTCGCCCTGGCGGGGGTCTGCCCGGCCCGCGTGAGTGATTACGTCAACTTTGTCCGTCATTGGATCGCGGAGGGACGGCACGGCGAGATGGCGTATCTCGAGAACCACCTGGACACCCGGCTGGACCCCGGCCGGCTGCTCGAAGGCGCCCGGTCCATCATCTGCGTGGCCGACCTGCATTCCAAGAACACCGATCTTCTACCCCACGGCCCCGCGCCGCACGGCCGGATCGCACGGTACGCCTTCGGGGACGACTACCACAAGACGATCAAGAAGCGCCTGCACCAACTCGCCGACACCCTCGCGGCCGAACACCCGGGCGAAAAGTTCCGCAGCACAGTCGATACGGCCCCGATCCTCGAACGTGAACACGCCGCCCGGGCAGGCCTGGGATGGGTCGGCAAGCACACACTGCTGATTCATCCCCGGCTGGGCTCGTACATGCTGCTGGGCACGATCGTCACGACGATGGACCTGACTGACGTCGTCACGGCGGATCACGCGGATGTGCTGCCACCGACCGACCATTGCGGCACCTGCACACGCTGTATCGACGCCTGCCCCACAGACTGCATCAGCGCGTCCGGCCCGCGTTCGGTGGATGCCACCCGCTGCATCAGCTACCTCACGCTCGAACACCGCAGCCCGATCGACACGGCACTACACCCGATGATGGGCGACTGGATCGCCGGGTGCGATGTGTGTCAGGAGGTCTGCCCGTACAACAACAGGGTTCGGGGTTTAGGGATCGGGGATCAGGAAGACCCACAATATCATTCGGCTCACACGCCCCGGCCGCCTGCGCCGGCTGTGAGTTTGCTAGAGGTATTGAACTGGACCGAGGATGATCGGCGTGCGGGGTTCAAAGGCTCGACGCTTAAGCGCATCAAGCTCGATATGCTCAAGCGCAACGCGCTGATCGCCGCGGGGAATGCGCTGGCGGCGGGTAAAAATGAAACGCTGCGTGACCAGATAAAACGCCTGGCTGACGACGCGGAGCAATCCGAGATGGTCCGGCTCACGGCGAAGCAGGTGCTTCAACGGCTTGAGCGCGGTAGCGGTCCCGGCGCTCCATAAAACCGCTGATTTCGTCGTCCGTCAGCTTCATGTCTTTAGCGTGCTGGATCGCCCGGTCGCAGACCGTCGCCGCCTCGTCGAATCGGCCGACGTTCGCCAATGCGGCGGCCAGATTGTGGTAATTGCTCGACAGGGTCGGGTCGGCTTCCATGCCCGCGCGGAACTGCCCGATCGCGCCCTGAATGTCCTTCTTGCCCAGCAGGACCAGGCCGAGGTATTCGTAGGATCGGCCATATTTCGGGTCCAGCTCGATCGCGCGACGCAGCGGCACCTCGGCCTCGTCCAGACGCAGCGCAAGCATCAACGCTTTGCCCAGGTGGGCCTGATAGGAGGCGTTGTCCGGCTTCTGATCGACCGCCATCTGGAAATGTTGGATGGCTAGGTCGACTTCGTTGCGGCTCAGCCAGGCCCCGCCCATGCCGAAGTGGGCGGCGGTGTAATTGGGGAGGATGTCCAGCACGCGCTCGTAGCATGCGAGGGACTCTTCGTGCCGGCCGTCGGTCTCCAACGCCGCGGCGAGGTTGTGCCAGGCGCGGGCGTTGCGCGGCCGGGCGACCACGGTGCTGTCCCAGATCGAGATGCGCGTGCGGTAGTCGAAATTACGTGTGACCGTGTGCAGACCCAGCACCGTGGCGACGACGCCCAACAACAGCAGGCCGTAAAGCCACGCCTTGTCCCCCATCGCTTTCCGCAACAGCGCATACACACCGAACACGACCACGCAGACCACCGCTATCAACGGCAGATACATCCGGTGCTCGACCGCGATGTCGGCGATCGGCACGAAACTCGATGTCGGGGCGAGGATCAGGAAAAACGATAAGCCCAGGAACCCCCACCACGTTCGACGGAAAGCGCCCCAGAGCGAAACGAGCAGCAGCCCGACCACGACCAGCCCCTGCCAGAGCACGTTGCTTAAGAACAGGCGCATCACCTCGCCGGTCGGCGTGTCCTCGGGGATCGCGGGCAGCCAGGCGTAGTCCAGCACCAGCGGGTGGGGCCAGAGTGATTTGATGAGGTAAACCTCGGGGATGACCTGCGCCTGTGTGAACAGGTAGGTCCAGCGTGACAGCAGTTTGTCCTCCAGCGCGAAGCCGGCCGAAGCGTCCGGGCCACTCAGGGCTTTGGTCAGCAGCACCGCCATCGGGACCCACATGGCGAACAAGCCGAGGTACACGCCCCACCGCCTGGCGACGATCTCACGCCATGAAACTGCCAGAAATGTGCGGTCGTAGAGGAGCACGACCAGCGGCGCCGTCGCGATAACTTCCTTCACGCCGACCGCCAGCCAGCAGGCGACAATCGCCGTGACCGCCCAGCGCACGCCCCCGCCGGTGGCGTAGCGCAGCACGCTGTAGAGCGTGAAGAGGTAGCACAGGCCCGTCAGCGATTCGCCACGCTGGATAATGTATGTCACGCTCTGGGTATTAAGCGGGTGGACCAGCCAGAGCAGCGCAACCGCGCCTCCGAGCCACACGGCCGAATCCTTGAAACGCTCTTCGTACCGTGGCAGTTGCAGCGTGCGACGGACCAGACCGTAAAGGACCAGCCCGGCGAGGATGTGGATCGCCATATTCAGCGCGTGGTACCCGGCCGGGTTCTCGCCGCCGACGGCGTAGTTCAGCGCAAGCGAAAGCTCCAGCACCGGGCGGTTCGTGGCGGTGAGGATCTCGCCCAGATTCGACAGGCTGCGGATGCGCGTGTTCTCGACGATCCACGGCGTATCGTCGAAGATAAACGCGTTGGGCAGCGTATTAAGGTAAACCGCGAGCCCACACAGTACAAGGCATAACGGCACCAGCCATGCATTCATGTGGCGACGAGGCCCGGGCGCAGGCTCAGTATTGCTTGCGGTTTTGCTTTTAGACGCGATGGCGTTCAGCTCCGGCTTACGGGGTCACCCGTTATGTTAGCCGGTTGCCTTTTTCAGGGCGATGTCGCGGACCGCCGTGGCGATCTCGCCGACCGTCCAGGTCACGACCACCAGCGCCAGGCCCATGAACAGGACCAGCAGGCTGACGACACCGCTGAAGCCCTGGGCGTCGGCGACCAGCATGACCTTGAACGCCGGGCCTATCAGCATCAGTGCGGTGATACGCAGGACCCACGGGATGACCTTCAGGAACGGGTACGCATCAGAAGTCATATCGAACGTCCAGCGGGTCTCCTGCTCGGGGGCATCCGGCGCATCGTCCTGTTCCGCGCTCTGCTGTGCGGCGGATTCAACAACATGTGTTGGCTTCACGGATACCGTTTCAGTGCCGGCGACCACGGGTTCCTCGTGTTTTACGGCCGAGCCGTTGCCCGCGAACGCGATCGCCTTGGGCGGGGTCGCGGTTCGTGCGGTTTCGGCGACGAGCGGGGTGATCGGTGCGGATTCTGTTTGCGCCTCGTCGAAAGATTTACTCTCGCTGGTTGCGAACAGGTCGGCGACGCGCTTGCGGGATTCGTTGATCGCGTCCTGATCGAGCGTCTCGGCCTCACGGTCGGCCGCCGCCTGACGGGCCAGCTCGGCCTCACGGGCGCGGGCCTCCATGCGCCGACGCTGCTTACGGCTCATCCGGTCGTGCTTGTGGTTGGTGTAACCGCTGTCGGCGGCTTCTTCAGGGATATCCAGCCCGCCGGGAGCGCCGCCGCCACGGGATTCGTAATGGTTGTATCCGTTGTTGCCGCCGACCAGCGCTTCCTTGCGCTTGGGCGACTGGTGCATCGAGCCGACGAGCGTATGGACCGTCAGGGGTTCGGCATCCTCTAGCGCCTGGCTGTGGTGCCGGGGCACGGACTGGATCCGGCCGCAACGCGGGCATTTGACCTGTTTGCCCTGCGTCCCCTCGGGGACCTTGACTCGTGAACGGCAGTCCTGACAACGGAATCGGATAGGCATCACAGCGCCTCCGTGCGGGTTCGGGGGCGTCGGCATTATGGCCGACACAGGTCGGGCCTCGGCGTCCGTCCGGGGAGCCGTGTGCAGCCTGACCTGCCTGTGATATCGGCCTACAGCCCGACGATACTAAAACCTGCGTCCACGTGGATGTTCTCGCCGGTCACGCCGCTGGACATGTCGCTGAGCAGATAGACGGCTGTGTTGCCGACCTCTTCGCCCGTTATGTTCCGCTTTAAAGCGGATTTACGCTCCATGTGGTCGAACATCTCGCCGATCCCGCCCACCGCCGACGCGGCCAGGGTTTTCAGCGGGCCGCCGCTGATGGTGTTCACGCGGATCTTCTTTTCGCCCAGATCGTACGCGAGGTATTTGGCGGTGTGTTCCAGGGCCGCCTTGGCGACACCCATGACGTTGTAGCCGGGCACGACCTTCTCGCCGCCGTAGTAGCTCATCGCCAGCATCGACCCGCCGTCGGGCATGATCTTGACCGCCCGCTGCCCCATCGCCAGGAGCGTGTAGGCGCTGATATCGACCGCCTGGAGGTAGGCCTGCCGGGTGGTCGTGTAGAAGTTGCCGATCTTCAGGTACTCCCGGTCCGCAAAGGCGATCGAGTGGACGATGAAGTCGATCGTGCCGAAGTCTTTCTCGATCTTCTCGAAGACGGCGTCCAGGTCCTCATCCTTGGAGGCATCGCACGGGGCCAGCCACGGGTCCTTAACCCCCAGCTCCTCGACCGCCATCCGGCAGCGCCGCTCCATCTTGCCCTTCTCGTCAGGCAGGTGCGTAAACCCGCAGGTCGCGCCGTGCTCGATCAGGCTCTTGGTGATGTAGGTCGCGTAGCTGCGGTCGTTAGCGATCCCGAAAACAATGCCCTTCTTGCCGTCCATCAGGCCCATGGGGGGTCTCCGTGTGTAATTGCTTGTGTGCCCTAGAGAATATGGGGAAATCTCTCGGGTGCAAAATTAAACAGTCCATGCGCTTCGCAATGCCCCGGCCTGAGCAATGCGCGTCTGCTCGTCCACAATCTCATACGCGGCAGTTTCGAAGTCGTCCCCGGCAAATCTTGGGACGACATGAAAGTGCAGGTGGAAAACATCCTGCCCGCTCGCTGCCTCGTTGTTTTGGCGAACCGACACGCCGTCCGCAAGAAACGCCTTTTTCGACGCTAATGCAACGGTTGTCACCGATCGAAGAACCGGACCCGCTAGATTTTCAGGCAGCTCGTAAACATTTGGTATATGCGCTCGTGTCACAATCAGGCAATGACCGCGGTTCTGATGTTTTTGGGCTAAGCACGGCACAACCAAAACATCCTCATCTTCATAGACGATGAGTTCGTCTGTAAAGTGGCCGGCGGCATACGCACAAAATGGACAGGATCCTGACACGACGTTCAATATACCACCATGGCGTATAGGTAGCACTATGGGCACATGCTTTAAAGCATCTGTGATGCTCGAGCGAATTGCACCAAAAAAAGCCCACGTTCGATGAACGTGGGTTCTGGGGTTATCCGAGTGCCTACCTTATTTAGCGGTAGAATTCGACGATCAGGTTCATGTTGACGTCGAAGGGGATCTCGTCGGGGGTCGGCTCGGCGGTGACCTTGGCGGTCAGGGTCGAGGGGTCGAACATCAGCCAGCCGGGGACGTTGTGGCCGGGCATGGTTTCCATGTTCTCGCGGACGATCTTCTGGATGCCGGGCTTGAGGGTGATCTCGTCGCCGACCTGGACGCGGTAGGACGGGATGTTGGTCTTGCGGCCGTTGACCAGGACGTGGCCGTGGCTGACGATCTGGCGTGCGGCCCAGATGGTCCGGCCCCAGCCCATGCGGCGGATCACGTTGTCCAGCCGGGTCTCGAGCATCCGCATGAGCACCTCACCGGTGTTGCCCTTGGCGGTCGAGGCCTTGTCCAGGTACAGGCGGAACTGGCGTTCCAGGACGTTGTAGTGGTAACGCAGCTTCTGCTTTTCGTTAAGGCGGATGCCGAAGTCACGCAGGCGACGGCCGCGGAACCCGTGCATGCCCGGGGGGTTGAGCTGGCGCTTGGCTGTGTGCTTGGGGATGTCAGCGATGGGGACGCCGACGCGGCGGGAGAGCTTGACCTTCGGGCCGGTGTAATTGGCCATAACGTGTTCCACCCCGATTTTGGCGGGATGCCTCTTGGTGCTCGGCCGTGACTACGGCTCCGCGGTTGCCAGGAAGTGCAGGACCGCGCGGCCCTGCTGTTTCGAGCAGAGCATTAGAACGGAAATGGCCGGGGCAGTCAATCAGGTTCGGAAGCCTGGACGCTCTTGCCGGGACAGGCGTGGGGCGCATGAAAAAAGGTCTCGTCCGGGGAGGCAAACCGGAGCGAGACCCGATCCAGGGTTGGATATAACGGCCGGGGAGCGTGTTCAAGTCGCTGCCGGGCCGTGCTGCCTGGGGGTTAGCGGCGTTGGCCGCTGCCCGCGTCGGCAACGTAGGAAGTAACCTATTCAATCACCCGCCGGGCCAGCCGTAAGTCGTGAAAAACCATTTCCCGGTCGCATGGCAGACCGTCTATACCGGCTGGGCAACACTCAGGGCTATTTCCAGCCTGTGAAGGGGCTTACGTCCAGCAGCAGGCCAGCCAAACGGCCTGCCTGAACCCCGACCCCCGATCCCTGAACCCTCGCCTGCTGATATACTCCCCCGGATGAACGATAAGCCGAAAATCGGGCTGTTCCCGGGCACCTTTGATCCGATCACCAACGGGCACCTGGACGTGATCCACCGCGGCCAGCGGCTGTTCGACCGCCTGATCGTTGCGATCGGGCAGAACCCGGCCAAGGGCGAGCTTTTCAGCGTGGCCGAGCGGCAGGCCATGATCGAGGAGCTGATCCGCGAGCAGTGCGACAGCCACGTCGAGGTCCGGAGCTACCAGGGCCTGACCGTGGACTTCGCCCGGGAAGTCGGGGCCACAGCCGTGCTGCGTGGGCTTCGGAACGTGACCGACCTGAACTTCGAGTTCCAGCTCGCCCTGACCAACCGGGCGATCGCGGATGTCGAGACAGTCTTCACCATGACCGGGGACGCCTACGCCTTCGCCAGCTCGACCCTCATCAAGCAGATCGCCGCCGGGGGCGACATCGACCGCCTGCACCGGATGCTACCCCAACTCGTGATCGAAAAGATGAAGCAGAAGAAGCAGGAGCACGGCGGCAAACTCCCCTGGCTGCACGTGGATCACTTTAAAGAATAGGGTTCAGGGCTCGGGGATCAGGACTCAACCTCGGCGGCGAGCGTGCTTCAGCACGCGGACAACCTTAAAAAGCTAACCGCTAAAGGCTAATGGCTTCCTCCATGAATTATCGCATCATCAGTATCGGTGCCCTGAGCGTCCACGAATTGTGGGACCGCCAGGGCGCCGCACGCACGGCCCACGCGACACGACCCTCATCCGCAGCGGCGACCGCACGATCCTCGTCGATCCGGGCCTGCCGCCTGGGTCATCATCGCCCGGCTGGGTGAACGCGCCGGCTGAAGCGGACGATATCACAGACGTTTTCCTGACCTGCTTCCGCCCGTCGCACCGCTGGGGGATTACCGGCTTCCCCAGGGGCCCGCTGGCTGATCTCGAGGCCGAGCGCGTCGGTCGGCGTCGCGTTGATCGATCGGCTCAAGCGTGAGGAGGATGACGAGACACGCAAGCTCATCGAGGCAGGACATCGCGGTGATGAAGAAGTGCCGTTGTACGCCCGGACGACTCGCGCGCTGGTGGACCTGTTCCCGCTGCCGGGTTACACGCCCGGTTGCTGCGGAGCTGCTGCTGAGCCAAACGAACTCGACGACGCTGATCGCCGGAGACGCGATCGCCACCGCCGAGCACCTGGAGCAAGGAAGGGTGCTGCGTGGCGCGTACGATGTGAAGCAGGCGCAGGAGAGCTTCATGGAAGCGGTCGAGATCGCGGACGTGATCGTGCCCGGCCACGACAACATGCTGCTTAATCAACCCGGCGGCGGTTCTAATCATGGCAACTAAGCCGCCTGATTCAGCTTGTGCAGATGCTCCAGCAGATGGTGCGGATCGACAGCGTCAACGTTGACCCGGGTAAGGCCTGCGAATCGGCGGCGGTGGAATGGGTGGAACGGGTCGCCGGCGCGTGGGGGTTCAAGACACGCCGGCTGCCGGTCGCCGACCGCTCCGATCAATTACTGATTACACATAAAGTCAGTGACGACGCCTTGGCTGCTGTTCGACAGCCACGCAGTTGAGTCGGTGGATGGATGACAGTCGATCCGTTCGGCGGCGAGCTGCCTCACGACGGGCGTATCTACGGCCGAGGGCCTGCGATACCAAGGGCACCGGCGGCGATGCTCTGGGCGTTACGTGATTACGCGACAAAGAAAGTTGGCCCGAACAACATCGCCCTGCTCTTCAGCGTCGATGAAGGTCTGGCATATTCAAACATCCGCTCGTTCCTTGCAAACGATTACCCGGCGCTCGGCCGAAGCCCGCCGGCGTCATCGTCGGTGAACCCACCGAACTGCACCCGGTCATCGCGCACAACGGGCTGATCCGCTGGAAGGTCACGACCCACGGCATCCGCGGCGCATTCGTCGGTGCCTCACCAAGGCCAGTCGGCGATCAGCGCGATGATGCTTGTGATTGACGCGATCGAGTCACGCTATATCCCATGACCTCGGCCACGAGAACAGGCTGACCGGCCGGGCCCAGCGTGCAGCGTGAACATGATCCGTGGCGGCAGCAACGCCAACATCATCCCCGACGCCTGCACCATCGACATCGACCGCCGCGTCGTCCGCCCCGGCCCCCGGAGAGGATTTCGAATCGATCAAACGCGCCCCTCGCTCACATCATTGAGCGTAAAAACCGAGCTGCCCACGCTCGAACACCACCGGGTCGTCGTCACCCGCCACCGCTGATGCCGGCCGGGAGCGGCAGCGCAGTTACGTTTACGATTAAGGCCGTGCTCAAGCAACAGGGCCTACCCACGCTATGCGTCGGCGCACCGTTCGCGACCCGCGCGGGTATTTCTGCGAGGCAGGCCTGCCTACCGTCGTGCTCGGCCAGCGAGACCCATAAGGCCCACACCAAAGACGAATACATCAGCACCGACCAGCTCGAACGCGGCGCGGCGGCAATGCCTGAGCCTGATGCACGCCCCATTCATCCCCCATGTTTAGCGGGCGATCGCAGATCGCCAGTTCGGCAAAGGGCCGACACGCGGTTCTACGAACCGCCGCTAAACGCCAGGATCCACAGCGGATCACGCGCCCCGCCCCTGTGCTACAATGCCCGGCCCAGTATTTTCCGAACACCGGACCGCTATGACCACCACCACGAACAAACTCAACAAGTTCTCCAGCCGCATCACCAGCTGATCCCCAGGGCGCCCAGCCAGGCCATGCTCTACAGCGCGGCATGACCGACGCCGACATGGACAAGGCACAGGTCGGCATCGCCAGCGTCTGGTACGAGGGCAACACCTGTAATATGCCTGCTGGACCATGCGCCAAGGTCAAGGAGGGCGTCTCTGATCGCCGTCGGGCCTGGTCGGGATGCAGCTTCCAGCACCATCGGCGTCAGCGACGGCGAAATATCATGGGCACGGACGGCATGAGCTCGCTGCAATCGCGCGACCTGATCGCCGACTCGATCGAGACCATCATGGGCGCGCAGTGGTACGACGGCCCCCTGGTCGCCCTGCCCGGCTGCGACAAGAACATGCCCGGCTGCCTCATCGCTATGGGTAGCTCAACCGCCCGGCGCTGATGGTCTACGGCGGCACGATCAAGCCCGGCTGCACCAGCCCAAAGACAACGACAACCCAAACGAAAAAACCCCGCGACGTGGTGTCCGCGTTCCAGTCGTATGGCGAACACCTGGCCGGCAAGATCACCGAGGACCAGCGCAGGAGATCATCCGCAACTCCTGCCCCGGCGGGCGCTGCGGCGGCATAGCACACCGCCAACACCATGGCCAGCGCGATCGAGGCGCTCGGCATGGCCCTGCCCTCACATCGTCCATCCCCGCGGTCGACCCCCGCAAGCTCGAAGAATGTCCGGGCCGGGCACGCCGTCGAAACTGTCGAACTGGACCTCAAGCCGCGCGACATCATGACCCGCGCGCGTTCGAGAACGCGATGGTCGTGACGATCGTCACCGGCGGCTCGACCAATGCCGTGCTCCACCTGGTCGCGATAGCGCCGATCGGTCGGGCTGGATGTCACCATCGACGACTTCCAGAAGGTCAGCGACCGCACGCCGATGCTCGCGGACTTCAAGCCCTCCGGCAAGTACGTCATGGAAGACCTGCACAACGTCGGCGGCACGCCCGGCGTGATGAAGATGCCCAGAAAACGGCATGATCGACGGCTCGTGCATGACCGTGACAAGACCATCGCCGAGAACCTCGCCGACCTCCCCGGGCTGACGCCGGGCCAGGAAGTCGTGCGCCCGCTCGACAACCCGATCAAGAAGTCCGGCCACATCCAGATACTCCGAGGCAACCTCGCCCCCGCCGGCGCGGTCGCCAAGATCACCGGCAAGGGAAGGCCTCGCCTTCACAGGCCCCACTGCGCGTCATTCGAGCTGCGAGGAAGACATGATCGCCGTACTCGAAGGCCGGCAAGATCGAAAGGGCGACGATGTCGTCATCCGCTACGAAGGCTTACCGGCGGCCCCGGCATGCCGGATGCTCCACACCCACCAGCAATATCATGGGCGCGGGCCTGGGCAAGGACGTCGCGGCTCTGACCGACGGCCAGTTCTCCGGCAACTCCAGCTTCATCATCGGCCACGTCTGCCCCGAAGCCCAGGAAGGCAGCCCCATCGCCGCGGTCAAGGACGGCCCGACACCCTCCCATCGACGCCGAAGCCAACGTCATCGAGATGAAGGTCCTTTGACCCAATGTCGCCAGCGCCAGCCGCTGGAAAAAGCTACAAAGCCGGCGGCGGCCGGCTCTGGAAATACATCAAAGGGCAGTGACCCGCGAGCGAGGGATGCGACGGATGAATAGTATCACGTTCCGGGCGGCATCGTCATTGTGATGTCTGTTTACAGGCTATTAAGATAATTGTTTAACACACCAGCCCCAACGGCCAATTAATTTCGTAATATTGTGCCGCAGACAATCTCGGTTTCGGCCACTGCAACAGTGATCGGTGTATTATATTGTTGCGACCGCTTTAGATTACTCTTTAACCTATCTCTCATTACTTTTTCTGCCGTTTGTTCGTTATTAGTTCGGGTATGCATGAACTCATTGACCCACGGGATATCTTTGCCACCTTCTTTAGCACAGGAAGGCCCGGCCTGTCTCGTGTTTCTTCTATTCACGTCGTTACAGGCCATAGTTATAACTCACTATATGAAAATGCATCTGGTATGAATGAATATGGGTGGCGGGCCTGAGGACTTATGGCATTTCGATATAGATTGAATGATTGCGCATGGTAGTTATATGTTTAAACTGATCAAAGTTGTGTAGTAGTATGTAAAGACGCCTTTGCAATGCCAATCTCTCATTTTGCTTGGGGACATGGCTATACGTTGTTATGTTTGTTTTTAACACCATTACAGTCACTCAATTAGACCTTTTATTGCCTGCTCATAGGATGCACATGTCGACAAATATACCCCATCCAAAGCGACAACATTGTTGGTGCTACACCATAGCTGCAGCAGCACGATGGATTTTTAGCCTCATTAGCCACTACTGTTGGATACCAGACGAAAATTGGTTATAGTTGCCCACCCAAATCGAAAGAAGCCTTTTAAGAGTTCGACCAGTCGACCACTACTGTTTGCCATAAGTTACCAAAAATCAGTCGCTAATGTAATTGTGATATGACAGTGCCAATGGCCACGATGACATTGTAACGAGAGTCGAGCGATAACAGCCTGTATCGGGTATTGCCGCGACCCACCAGTACTTCGTAATCATCATCATCCATTAGCAGCTCATAGATAATATTATAGATTTCTCGAATGCTTGATTAGGCGTGATTTTATTTATGTCTTCTTTTAATTCAGTATCGCGTCCGAGACAGATCATGAGCCGATTTAGTTCTCATTGCGGCTGGGCAAACAGAAAATACAATCCCCATAGATTTTAGTAGCAAGTTCAAATATTTCTAAATATTCGCCTTTAAGTCATACCAGGATTTTCGAATCACGGCGACGAGATGCCATATGCATATCTGTGAAGTTAAAGCATAGAACTCTTGAATCTAGACATGTCTTGAAGGGCGAAGTAACGCAAAACAATTTCGCAATCCGCCATTGTTGAATATGCTTATTTCTTTCAAGTGTTCGACCGTGGCTAACGCGGTTCATTAGTTAGTGGTGGTATGCCCCATGCGTTTGTAAACATGGAAGATCTAGATGTATTCTTCAGCATATCGTTAAAATTGCCTAACGTAAATACAGTTGCGCACTTCCTTGTGCATTTAACTGCTGCCCCGGTATTAAGCCTTTCAAAAACATATTGCCGGGGTTCAAGGCGGACTCCGGGTCAGCCGCTACTCTCAGTGAGTATGATTACGGCTGCGATGCCGCCTTTGCAAACCGCTTGTATTCGTGGGGGGAGGTCGGGTAAAATCGTCCATTTAGTTCTGGCCATTGCTTCTGCCGATGTGGTTTAATGCATTATCAAAGAACATTTTAATTGTTGTTAAACGCTGTTGTCCATCTGTAACTTCATACTTTGCCAGATCTGGCTTTCATACAGAAAGATGGGTGGAATGGGAACGTTTATTAGAAGTGACTCTATGAGGTGTGACATTTTATCGTTCAGCGGCTCCTTCTCTGATATGTGAGGCGATATCCAAAATATCACGCTTTTTGACCATTTCCAGCAAATTGGGGTAAGAAAATCATTGCGTATATATATTCTGGACTGACTGTTATCATATTTTGACTCTATATCTTTTTCAGTCAGTTCTTGTGGCGTGACAACGTCTTCAGATAATTCTTCCCAGAACAAGTCTGCCTCATCCTTGTGTTTGTGGATCAATTTCTTCTTTTTGATCAACTTGGTTTTTGTTTTAGCCATGGCTTCAGTCCTCTTCGGGAGAATAGTCCGCACCTCAGGATCTTATGCGTGAATTATAATCCAACAATGCGTAGCTAGTACGCCCAAGATTATTGTGGCCAAGATGGAATGTGGCAATGTATCATTATTTAAGTACTCAGCTCACCAGCTTCCCGCCTCGAAGATCGTCGTCACCGCGGCGAGGCCGTCGAGGTGAACTGGACGCCGATGGCGGTGATGAGCAGGCCGAGGATGCGGGTGGCGATCTGCAGGCCGTTTCGGCCCAGGACGCGCGACAGCGGGGTGGACGCCATCAGGATCAGGCCGGTGACGATGCTGACCAGCAGCAGGATCAGGGTCATGGCGGTGACGGTTTTCCAGTGGCCCGGCGTCGGCCTTGGCGGAGTAGAGCACGACGGTGCTCAGCGACCCAGGGCCGACGAACAGCAGGGATGCCGACCGGACGATGATGTCCTTAAGGTGCGCTGGCCTCGTGCTGAAGGCGGAGAACAGGCCGGCCCGGCTGCGCTGTCGCTGGGCTCGATCTTGGTGTTCGCGCCGCGAAGCCGATAACCGCCATGTTAAGGCCCGTGATCAGGAGCACGATCCTGGCGATCTGAAAGGCAGGGCAGCGAGATGCCAGAAATTGCGGATGCCTTGGCCGACCAAAAGAAAGATCGCCAGCCCGACGAAGATCACGCCCGCGATCAGGACCGCCATCGCGCACTTTTTGTCAGCGAGCAACGCGGTCGCGTCGATGAATACCGGCAGGTTCCGATCAGGGTCCAGCACGGAAAACAACGCACGACGAGCAGCGCGTGAGCAGGTTGATGTCCATGGTTTGCGTGAGTCGTTAGTGATTCGCGTGGTTAGTGATTAGTTGTGGATGGCGCGACGGTATGAGCATACATCGCCTACCATGTGTTTGGCTTTGATGAAAAGACCGCTACGGCTTCCACCCGTCCTCACCGACGAGCGGGACGAAGCGGCGGAGCGATGTCGTCGGTGTGGGTGAATTGATCAGCGTCTCGGTCGATGACGGTCAGAATCCTGGCCGTGGCAGATCGCCCAGCGGGATGACGATCCGGCCGGGGTCGGCGAGCTGTTCATGGCAGGCGTTGGGGACGTGCGGCGGCAGCGGTGGGCGGGGATGCGGTCGACGGCCCTCCGGGGTCGCCGAGCGGTACCGTCGGTTAAGAGCATGCGGATATCCATCCCGGAGCAGACCTCGGCGAGCACCTGCCGTGCCCGGTCCATCAGCTCGGGGCTGCGTTCGATCGTGACCACGCTCGCGCCCATGCGGGCGAGGATCGCGGTCTGGTAGCCGCTGCCCGTGCCGATCTCCAGGACCTTCATGCCGGGCTGCACGCAAAGCAGTTCCGTCATGCGGGCGACGATGTACGGCTGGCTGATCGTCTGGCCCCCGGTCGTGGGCAAGGCGTGGTCGCTGTAGGCCTTTTCGATGCTGACATCGGGCACGAACCGGTGCCGGGGCACGGCCCGCATCGCGTCCAGGACGGCCGGGTGCCTGATACCGCGCTCGACAAGCTGGGTCGAGACCATCCGCTCGGCTGCCGCTTCAATCTCGGTCATGTGCATCGCCCCTTTCACCGCTCGCCCGGACCTTATCATACCCCCTGTGTGTCCTACGATACCCCCGACCGATCCCAGCCCACAGGCCCGCCCTTGACACCCGGGCCTCGCCGTCCGACACTACGGCTGTTCACAAGGAGGTGGACCTTGACGACTATGGTTGATGGATCAACCCTGACCTTCCCGCGAAACGCCGACGACCTGTCAGCGCCCAAGGCGTTGGACGTCAAGACCCGGCGGATCAAACCCCAAACCGACAAGCCCGCCGCCGTCCAGCTCAGCCGCGCGCAGATCCTGCACGCCACGGCCATCTGCCTGGGCGAAGAGGGTTACGACGGCACGACGATCCGGCGGATCGCCAAGCAGCTTAACTGCGCTGTCGGGTCGATCTACCGATACTTCGATGACAAGCGTTCGCTGCTGGACGCGGTGACGCAGGCCCGTTTCGAGCCGGTCGCGCAGGTGGCGGAGGTGTCGGCCGAGCGTTCGGCGGCGCTCTACGCCCACGCGGCGGCGGACGAGCCGCAGCAGTACCGCCTGATGTTCTGGCTGGCGAGCGTCGGACAACCGGACGGGATTCCGGGCGTGCCGGCCGTGGTCAAGCGGATCATCGACACCTGGGCGATTCAGATGGGCGACCGCCGCAAGGCCGAACGGTTCTGGTCACAACTGCACGGGCGGATCATGCTCGGCGAGGTCGGGCCGAATGCGCCGGCCACACAGCAAACGCCGGAACACACCGAATCGCCGGATACACCCAAGCAGGCCTGACCCGGCTACACTCTCCGGCATGCCCCGCGACAGCCTCACCCTTTCCTGCCCCGCGAAGGTCTACCTCGCGCTCTCGGTCGGCGCGCCACGCCCCGAAGACGGTTTGCACGCGATCTGTAGCTGGATGGTCACGGTTGGTTTTGGTGACACACTCAAACTCACACGCTCAGCAAGCGGCGACAGTTCCTACGAAATCCTGATCGCGGAGGATGCGCCTTCCTCACAACGGATCGACTGGCCATTGGAATCGGACCTTGCTTTCCGGGCGCACGGATTGGTGCAGCAACACGTCGGGCGCGACCTGCCCGTTCATATGGAATTGACCAAACGCATCCCGTCAGGCGCTGGGCTGGGCGGCGGGTCGAGCGACGCGGCTGGGATGCTCGTAGGCTTGAATGATTTGTTTGAACTCGGGCTGGACGATGAATCATTGATCCAACTCGGCCTGCGGCTGGGCAGCGATGTGGGTTTCATGGTTGCCGCGCAGCTCGGTGCCCGCTCGGCGATCGTCGGCGGGATCGGGGAACAAATCGAACCGGCACGGCAACCCGGGGTATTACACCTGGCGTTGATCTTTCCGCCCCACCGCTGCGGCACGGCCGAGGTTTACCGCTGTTTTGACACGATCAAGCAATCGCCACAGGTTGATCCGGATCGTGTCCGAGCGTTGGCACAAACGAACCCGCTGCCGGCGGATAGTGCGTTTAACGATCTTACCGAAGCGGCGTATGAAGTCGTGCCGGCGCTAAGGGGTATCCATCGTGAACTGTGTGCAGCTACGAGGAAACCGGTCCACCTGTCCGGGTCGGGCGCGGCGATGTTTGTTGTCGCGCAGTCTGTCGATGAAGCCGAAGTGATTGTGTCACGCATTACCGAACAGACCGGCCTGCCAGCGATCGCCACGCATACCTTGCCCTGAATACATGGTTATTCTCCACCAATGCGCCGCTCGATCCGCCCCCGTTCCTCATCATTTAACTGCGTGCCGGGGTCCAGATAGTAGTTTTGGTTGATCTGTAGTGCCCGGCGGTAGGCCTCGGTCGCGCCGTCGAAGTCACCTAATTGCCAGCGGGCGTCGCCGAGGCGGATATGGTCGTTGAGGCTGTTGGGGCTGAGTTCACAAGCGTGGGCATACATTTGCTCGGCCATATTCAGCCAATCGCGTTCACCGGTGATCTGGTACGCCGCCATCGCCAGCCCGGCGCGTTTGCGCTCGGTGCTGACACCGGAAAGCCCTGCCGCATCCGCCTCATCGAGCACAGCAGCCGCCTCTTTGAGCAGGCTTTCGGCATCGTCGTGCCGGCCATTCATCGCAAGCGCGGTGGCGATCTCCTGCCGCAGACGCACGCGCCAGTGTGTCGCTGTAGGATCGTTGGGGATGATCTGCGCGGCGGCGTCCAGCTCACGCATGGCGGCGGCGGGGTTGGTGAAGCGTAGCGCCTCGCTGGTCCGCCATAGCAGTTCCTGCTGCCGGGCTGTGGGATCGGCAAATGCAACCGCGAAGACCACACCGAAAATCAACAAAATCACGGCCGGTACGAAACGCAGCATGGAATGCTTTGCGGGTTGACCCCGTTGCGGTTCATTACCGGCGAACGACGCCAGTCCCACCACCACCCACACGAACGCGGCGGCGGAATCCCAGAAAAACGTCATCTCGATCTGTGCGTGCAACAGCAGCATGGCCGCCGCCAGCGTCAGGCCGATCGTGACCCACGTACGCGATCTAGCAAGCACCGGGTACACCACGAACGCTGACAGGCTCACGAAGCCTAGCAGACCAATCAGCCAGAGGATCGCGGTCTCTGCGTAAAGCGCGGGGAGTTGGACGTAATACTGCGTGCCGAAGACCAACGCGCCGAGCAGGATGAACATCTTCACCGGCGGTTTTTCTGTTTCGTCAGGGTCTAGTGAATCAGCCTCAACCGTCAGGCACCGCCCCGCCGCCGCGCCCGCCTGCCACAGCCACATCAGCAGCAGCCCGCCCCACGCGACGCCGCCCAGCCCGAGCATCACCGCCTGATCGACGAACACGTTGTGCGTGCTGGACACGACCTCCGGACTGATCGGGTTGCGCACCGATTCGTAACGGTCCTTGAACTGCCCCGGGCCGACGCCGGTGATCGCCAGCGAAGGCTCGTCTACGAGCAGTTGCGTCGCCCCTTGCCAGTAGTGATAGCGGAACAGCAGGCTGCGTTCGCCGTGATAATCCTTCGGCGGCCCCATCACGCCGCGCACCAGAACCGCCCCGCTGCCCAGCAATACAAACAACAAGCACAGCACCGGCACCAGCCCGCGTGGTTTGCTTACGAACTTCTTGAATACAAACAGTGAAACACCCAGCCCGACCGTCAGGCACAGTGCCAGCAACGCGCCGCGCGACTGCGTGAGTTTCAGCGTCCACAAACCCAGCAGCAATACGCTAATTACACCGGCCAATCTCGCCAAATTACGCCTTTTATGTAGGCCAATCACCGAGACCACCAGCCCCAGCACCGTGATCGCCGCGACGATCGAGCCGAAGACGTTGGACATCCCCACCGCGCCGATGGCGTCGTTGCCTTCCAGACGGGTCAGGTACTTAACGTATTCGGGCGTGTCGCGCGTCAGACCGCGCATGGCGAGGTCGCGGTCGAGGTTGTCGTGGAAGGATTGCAACGTGGCCGGGTGGTCGACGTAGACGTACCACGCCGACTGGAGGAAGAATGGCAGCGCCATCGCGATCACTGCCGCAACAATGAACCGTTTCGCCCGGCCGAACTGCGCCAGGTGCGCCGCCGCCAGTCCGAGCAGCGCGGCCGCGATCCAAGCCCCGCCGTGCAGCCGGCTGTTGAAATGCTCGGGCATGTGCAAAAGGCACGGCACGATCCCCGCCGCTACCAACGCGCACGACCACCAACGCACCTTGCCACCGGCCAGCGCCGTCAGGCCCAACGCCGCCGCCGCGATCACGATCGCCGCCGCCGCCAACCACATCGATCCCGCCGGCCCGAAGCTGATGACGACCGACTGGAGATCCCCCAGCAGGCGCGGGTCCGATTCCAGGTAAAGCGTCGGCGTGAACACCACCACCAACGGCAGCAGCACCGGCACCAATAGCGCGACTGCCGCGAGATCGATCAGCTTTTCGGTAAGCCGTGTGGGTTTGGGTTCAGAGGTCTTGGGCCGGTCAGACATCGTTACATCTTACCGGCTGATCACATCGGATTGCTCTGCACCGGGCCGGTGGAATCATGGACCTCCAGCCAGGCTACCGGGGCGGTGGCCTGCGGCGCGTGTTCGCCGTCTATGATCCTGGTCAGCACACGGCAGGCCTCAAGCCCGAGTTCGTAGGCGTTCTGGCACACGGCGGTCATGGTGGGCCAGGCCATGTGTCGCATCTCCGCGTCGTCGAAGCCGACGATGGACAGGTCGTCCGGCACGCGCAGGCCGAGCTTTTGCGATTCGTACATCGCGCCGATCGCGGTCATGGGGTCGGTGATGTAGATGGCGGTCGGCCGATCGATCGCGGTGGCCAGGCGGCGGATCAACTGCCCGCCCCCGTCGCGGTAGGCGGGGATGCGCAGGATGAGTTTGTCATCGACCTCCAGCCCGTGCTCGGCCATCGCTTCGCGGTAGCCGTTGAGCCGTTCGGTGTGGTCGGAGTCTTCCACGACATTGATGCACACGGCGATCCGCCGGTGGCCCAGCGCCAACAGGTGTGCGACCGCCTCCCGGCTGGCCGTGCGCGATTCGCAATAGACGCTGGTGACATCGGGATCATCAAAGCGGTCGCCGACCACCACCGCGGGGAAGCCCTGCCCGGCGATCTTCTGGCACACGGCCCGGCTGCCGCTTGTCGTCCGCACCAACGCCCCACGCACGCCCAGACGCTGGAACATCTGCGAATACGTCTCGTCGCTGCGACGCGCCCTTCGGGCGTCGAGGATGACCAGGTTCAGGTTCGTGTCCCCCAGCCCGTTGTAGACGCCCTCCATCACGGCGGCGTCGAACGGCGAGCCGACGGAGATATCGCCGGTGAAGATGTAGGCGACGTTGAGCGTCTCGCGTTTACCGACGGTCGCGACGTAACGCTGGTTGTTCGCGGCGGCGAGCACCTTGTCGCGCACGGCATCGCTGACCGAGGGGTGGTTATTCAGGACGCGCGAAACCGTGGCGATCGAAACCCCGGCCTCCTTGGCGATCTGTCGGACGTTGGCCATGACAATTCAGCCGTACAGCGTGGTAAACAAACGATCGGACAGTCCTGCCCGGTTATGGTAGCAAAGTCGGTCGGCCGTGTAACAGCGTTTCCACTGTAATGCGAAGAAGTTGCCGCCGCCTGTTCGCTCGATGGTCGGCCGGGGTGGAAAATAAAATCCCCCTCGGGTGGTGGGGTTCCCGAGGGGGAGGAGGGAGAAGGAAGAGTCGTGTGGTCGGCCTCGCCGGGAGGCGAATCGCATCCTACGTCGGCCGGGATCAGTCCATTTTCGTCCGTGTCAAACGGGTTGACGCAAGACGCACCACGGTTGCTGCTTCCTTCCTGGTACGGGCTGTTGGGGTATCTGAATCTTCTAGCCGAGTCTCCTAAAGCGGATATCCGATCCGCGTTGTTTGATCTAATCACTAACCACTACTCACTGCTTAGCTGCACCCCATCGACGCGCCGCAGTTCAGGCACTTGTAGCAGGTGCCGTTGCGGACGGTGATGGTGCCGCAGGCGTCGCACGCCGGGGCGTCGGCCTGCATCTGGCTCATGGCGCTGACCAGGGCCGAGCGTTGGCCTTCGGTCAGGGTCTGTGTCATGACGGCGGTCGCGGCGGCGGCGTCGGTTGCGCCCAGCGGCGCGGGCTTGGGATGGATCGGGGACTTCTTGCCGCCGTTTCCGTTGCCGTGCCCGTTGCCGTTGCTGTTTTCGGTCGCTTCGACCGAGGTGCGCTCGGCCGGCTTCGGCTCGGGCTGGGGCTTGCTGCGGGCCGGGGCGTTGGCGGCGCGGTAGCCGGGGACGAACTCCATGCCCAGCCAGCGGAAGATGTAGTCCACCAGGCTCTTGGCGAAGGGGATCTCCGGGTTATGCGTGATGCCGGCCGGCTCGAAACGCTGGTGCGTGAACTTGTTGACCAGCGATTCGACGGGCACGCCGTACTGGAGCGCGACACTGATCGCGGTGCCCAGTGAATCCATCAGGCCGCCGATGGTCGAGCCTTCCTTGGCCATGGTGATGAACAGCTCGCCGGGCGTACCGTCTTCGTAGAGGCCCACGGTGAGGTAGCCCTCGTGGCCGGCGACGTTGAACTTGTGCGTCTTGCCCATGCGCGTGTCGGGCAGCCGACGACGAAGCGGACGCTCGACGATGCGTTCGATGATCTTCTCGACGGGCTGGCGGTCGGCGGCGGGCTGAGCCTTCGATGCGCCGGCTGAAGCCGCTTCCGCCACGGAAGCGACTTCGGCGGTGACTTCTTCCTTGGCCGCTTCAATCGCTTCTTCGTCCTCGACGCCGTCGTCCGCGTCGGCCTTGTTGTTCAGGACCTGGCTGAGCTTGCAGCCGTCGCGGTACAGGGCGTTGGCCTTGAGGCCGAGCTCCCAGCTGAGCCGGTACGCGTCCTTGATGTCCTGCACATTCGCGGAGTTGGGCAGGTTGATGGTCTTGCTGATCGCGCCGGAGATAAACGGCTGGGCGGCGGCCATCATCTGGATGTGGCCGTTGGGGGCGATGAACCGCTTGCCGGTCGGGCCGCAGGTGCTGGCACAGTCGAAGACGGCCAGGTGCTCTTCCTTCAGGTGCGGCGCGCCCTCGACGGTCTGCGTGCCGCAGATCACTCGGTTAAGCGCGGTGACCTGCGCCTTGGTCAGGCCCAGCGCGGTGAGCAGGTCGAACCCGGGCTTGCCGGCCTGGTCGGCCATGCCCAGCCGATCGATCGCGGCTTCGCCGAGCGTCCAGGCGTTGAACGCGTGCGACAATTCGAACACGGTCGGCAACGCATCGACGATCTTCTTAAGGTCCGCGTCGATCAGCCCGTGCTCCTTGAGGAAACGCTCGAAGGTCTTGCCCTTGCCGGTTTCGCCTTCGGGGGTCGGCATCGGGACGTCCAGGCTCAGGGCGCCCATGACGTAGACGATGATGTCGCGTGTCTTGTCCTTGTCGTAGCCCAGCGCGCTCGAGCGCGGGCCGCAGCGACTGGTTGGCGATCTTGAAGTACCCGCCGCCGGCGAGCTTCTTGAACTTGACCAGGGCGAAGTCCGGCTCGACGCCGGTGGTGTCGCAGTCCATGAGCAGGCCGATCGTGCCGGTGGAGCGCGATGACGGTGGTCTGGGCGTTGCGGAAGCCGTGCTCCTGCCCGAGCTTCAGGGCGCTGTCCCAGGCGATCTTCCGCACGGTCGATCAGCTCCCGGCCGTTGGCGAGCTTGCCGATGTGGCTGTCGCCCTTGTCGATCGCGTCGGCGTCGATGGGCACGGGTTTGATGGCCAGGCTCTCGTAATCGCCCAGATCGGAGTTGTCGGTCAGCTCCAGGTCACGCGGCACGCCGTAGGCGCGCGGCGGTGGTTGCGGATCACGCGGAGCATGTGCTTGCGGTTCTTCTGATAGCCGGGGAACGCGCCGAGCTGCTCGGCCATCTGGGCGCTGGTGGTGTAGCTCTGCCCGGTCAGGATCGCGCTCGAGCGCCCCGCTGATCGCGCGGCCGCGGTCCGAGTCGTACGGGATGCCCGCCTGCATCAGCATCGCGCCCAAGTTCGCAAAGCCCAGCCCCAGCGTGCGGAACTGGTAGCTCAATTCCGCGATCTCCTTGGACGGGAACTGCGCCCATCAGCACGCTGATCTCAAGCACCACGGTCCAGACCTTGGTCGCGTGCTCGTACCCGGCCCAGTCGAAGACGCGCTGCTGGCGTCGTAGAACTTCAGCACGTTCAGCGACGCGAGGTTGCAGGCCGTGTTGTCCAGGAACATGTACTCGCTGCACGGATTGGAACTCGCATTGATCCGGCCGGACTCGGGGCAGGTGTGCCACTCGTTGATGGTCGTGTCGTACTGCACGCCCGGGTCCGCACAACGCCAGGCCGCGTAACCGATCTGGTCCCAGAGGTTGCGGGCGTTGATGCTGTCGCCGGTCTTGCCGTCGGTCCGCTTGGTCAGGTCCCAGTGGCCGTCGGCGTCGAGCGCGTTGAAGAACGCGTTGGGGATGCGGACGGAGTTGTTGGAATTCTGCCCGCTGACGGTGAGGTAGGCCTCGCCATTAAAGTCGTAATCGAGCTTCAGACCCAGCGCCTCGGCCGTCTTCTTCTGATCGCCGGGCAGGTGCTTCATGCCCTCGACCAGCGCGGCGACCTTGATCTCCTCGCGGACCTTCCAGTTAACGAACTGCTCGATGTCCGGGTGGTCGAGGTCCAGGCAGACCATCTTGGCGGCCCGGCGTGTCGTGCCGCCGGATTTGATCGCTCCGGCGGCACGATCCCCGATCTTCAGCCAGCTCATCAGGCCGGAACTCTTGCCCCCGCCCGAAAGCGGTTCGCACTCTCCACGGAGCTTGGAGAAGTTGGTCCCTGTGCCCGAGCCGTACTTAAACAGGCGCGCCTCGCGGACCCACAGGTCCATGATACCGCCGGGGCTGACCAGGTCGTCCTGGACAGATTGAATAAAACAGGCGTGCGGCTGCGGGTGCGTGTACGCATCGTCCGAAAGCCGCGTCTCGCCTGTTGTGGGATCGGTGTAGTAGTGCCCCTGGGCCGGGCCGTTGATGCCGTACGCCCAGTTCAGGCCGGTGTTAAACCACTGCGGGCTGTTGGGCGCCGCCATCTGCGTGAGCAGCATGTAGCACAGCTCGTCGTAAAACGCCTGCGCATCCTCCGCCGTATCAAAATAACCATGGGTCTCGCCCCAATGCCGCCAGCACCCGGCCAGCCGGTGGATCACCTGCGCCGCCGAGCGCTCGGGACCGGTAACGACGCGGCCATCCTCATCCTTGAGAACAGCCCCGTCGTCTCCGGTTTGAGGCACCCCTGCCTTCCGAAAGTATTTACTGACCATGATGTCCGTCGCCAGTTGCGACCAGTCCGCGGGCACCTCGGCATCGTTCATCTCGAAAACAACCGACCCGTCCAGGTTCGCGATCTTGCTGGTGCGTGTCGTCCACTCGATGGTGGAAAAAACGTCCTCGCCCTTCTTTGTGTAACGACGTTCGATCTTCATGAATATGACTTCCTTGCCGGGCCGTCCTTGCCCCTTGGTTGCGCCGGTGAGACGCGAATAATGGTTCAATAAAGTGGCGGTATCCTTGCCGCCGGGGTATCAATCGGTTGCGAGTTGTGGTTCCCTGACGCCGTTTAGCGGGCGATCGCAGACCGCCGTGCATCTGGGCCTTCGGTCCACGGGCGGGGCTTTGATCCGCCGCAAACCGCGGGCGTGACCGCCGATCAGTCGTCGATCTCTTCGACCTTCGCGTCCGGCGCGTTCTTCTTAACCGACTCGACGCCGTTGAGGCACGAGGCCTTGGATTCGTAAGCCTCACCCGCCGCGATGATCTCGCCGTTGCCCGCTTTCAAGCGGAAGCGGTACTTGCCGGCCTTGTCCTTATAAACCTCAAATTTCCCTGCCATGTGTGTGTCTCCTTTTACTAATGTGCGGTGACGTCTGTGCACCGCCTACGAATTAACTTGTCAGATTGGTGGGTTTCGCTGCGATCTGCCCACCCTACTTGCTTCATATGGAAGATGAGCCGGAATCTACCCATAGTTGTTTTTGCTTGAAAGCCCGGTCAACCAAGTCACTTCGGTCAAGCACGGTGTCATCTTGTTGTATTTATGCATCATGATCAGAATTCACTTGCGACTCGCGTGCATCAAGTGCATATTCATTCCGTTTCCACCGGTACGCCCAATGAAGTGCCCAACAGCAGCAATCTTCAGGATCATGCCGCCTAGCATCGACCGTATACGAAAAATCAATATTTGAGGCATATACGATCTTGTAATTCGTTGGCTGAATCGACACAAGACGATCCGGGTGGTGCCTTGCTCACCCCAGAGTTCCGACAACACCATCATTGCGTGAATATCGGTAAATAGGGCATACATGCAAAGCTTGATTTAAATTGTTATAGGGAGGGGGATTACCAACCATACCAAGTAAATCAGGATTGCCGCGAAGTTCACTCATGTACGCACGAGTGCTAGTAAACAAAGGGTAATCATCCAGGCAAACCGGTTTGTCGAATAGTTTGCCATTAATAGCTCGCGATAAATCGTGGCACTGAAATGACCACGAATAATCATCGCCCCACCACAATGTAATATAATTTTATATTCCAGCTACGAGCCCAACCATTTAACACCTCGCCCACTCGAAGCAGAGTGTTAACAGATTCTGGCGAACTGTTACTGTGGAGATAATTTGATTATCTGGCAAGAAGAGCGTGCCGACCCCTACACCATCATACTTTACTTGCGATAGGCTCGCCGCCTTAATTACGTGAACAGTCCGCGAATTTGGATCAATAGTTAAAGCATCAACTGTATTATTAGCTGCAAGCTGACTTCCTGGACCATTGCACACGTTTATCTAGGCCCCAATTATCGATTGACAGTCGAATTTATGCAACTGATTCAGATTGGGCTGGTCTAAGAGCCTTTTCTAGATCGTATAATTTTGCTGCCAACACAAAAACGATTTATAGCCGTTATACGTTGAGCGATCCAGGCTGCTTTACTGCACAAAATCCGGCCGAGGAGTTCGGCATCACTAAGGGAATTGAAGTCATCAATAGTTTTGGGGGAATCCAGAACAACATTACGCTGGGCGTGAATTTGGTCTACGAGCGGAGAGCACTGACTTCCCAAAGGTGCGGGCAGCGCTTTTCTAGATCGATTAATTGATCTAGCAGGTACCACAGGTGGATGGAAGCGCAGTTGACATTATCGTTATAAAGTTTGGTTTTGTCGGCACGCGTGGCAGCACCAGCCCGACCTGATCCTGGTACTTACCCTTCTTGTCCGCGTAGCTGACGGCCGTGCGGTCGGCCTGGAGGAAGATCATCTGGGCGATGCCCTCGTTGGCGTAGATCTTCGCGGGAAGGGGCGTGGTGTTGCTGATCTCGATGGTGACCTTGCCGCGCCATTCCGGTTCGAGCGGGGTCACGTTGACGATGATGCCGCAGCGGGCGTAGGTGCTCTTGCCGACGCAGATGGCGAGGATGTCGCGGGGGATACTGAACGTCTCGACGGTCTCGCAGAGGGCGAAGGAGTTCGGCGGGATGATGACGTGGTCCTTGCCGGTGTTGCGGGTATCGACGGTGACAGAGCTGGCGTCGTCGAACTCTTTAGGGTCGACGATGGCCTGCCCGCCGGTGGCGGAGACGTTGGTGAAGATCTTGAAGAGGGTGCCGACGCGGACGTCGTAGCCGTAGCTGGAGACGCCGTAGGACACCTTGCCCGGTCGCTTGTCGTTCTCCTCGAACGGCTCGATGGGCACGAGTTCACGGATTTGCGAATCACAAAGTACTGACACGTTCTGATTTCCCACACTGACGGCCAAAATGTTCCGCCCAGTGACCGGGGCCCACCCGCTTAAGCGGTTTCTACCCCTTCCTGTCCGGCCGAATCCGGCACTTCCCGTACCGTCCCGACCGGTTTGCCCCATCCTGAGGGGGTTGGATAACACGCACCGCGCTCCAAGCGGGTGTTTCCGTGATTTCCGACCGACCCCTGGTTGTGGCACTGATCCCAACTAGCAGGCCCCGTACCAACCCGGAAACAACTACCTGCTGGGCCAAGGCGGATACTACTACACTATATCTTGGGTATGCAACAGATTTCTTTACCAAATCTGGTGCCAAAACCTGTCGAAAGGCTTTAAGCGGGGAAATTCACGGGTCTTAACCAATTTCACATTTTTTATCCCGGACCCCGGGATTTAACATTGCCGACCCGGATCGACAGTATGGGGACAGGTTTTCCACCTAAAAAGAGCGGGGTGGATGCTGTAAACGGGATGGGGAAAGCGGTTTTGAGGCGGAAAACGGTCAGAGTGGCTGTCATCGTGGTATAGCACATCCCGACCGCGCGTTTAAGCCCGGGCGGCCACGCCCGGTGTGCGCGCTTGACGCGGCGGCTAAACATGGATTACCTCGGCATGTATCAATACGGTTTAGACGCCGAACGCGGCCTGGACGGCTGGTCACGCGACCGCCTCGTCGATCGGGGCCTGGAGCTTCGCCCCGGCGGCCCGGGCGTGCCCCCGCCGCCGAGTTCCCGGCCGGGTCGGCGACGTTGACGGCATTAGGGCCAGTTTACTGGAAGCTGATACGGGCCAGCGGTTTGGGGCCGTCCTCGGTCTGGACCGTGCTTTCGGTGACCAGGGCCACGACCTGGATGCACGCGACCTGCTGGGGCACATCAATAAGACGCTCGGTCTCTTCTTCCAATGCGCCGGTCATCTCGAAGTCCTGCCGGGTCAGGTGCATGACCGCGGCCTTGCCGCCGGCGAGCAGGGTCAGGCTGTCGAGCGCCCGGGTGAGCAGCGCGAGCTTGGCGGGCCGTTCGGTCTGGTGCAGACGTGCGTAGAGGTCGGCGTGGTCGACGCCCAGCTCCAGAAGACGTGCGGCGAGGCGGTGCGTCTGTGGGCGTGTGTTGGAGAAGCGGAACCAGCCGGTGTCGGACCCGATGCCGACGAAGAGGGCTTGGGTGATGGTGTCGTCCCACTTGAACGAGTTGGTTTTGGCTAGTTCGTCCAGCAGCTCTGCGATGATCTCGGCGCACGCGGCGGCGCTGGTGTCGATGTATTTGCTGGCCGCGTCGATGTCGCCGCTTAAGTGGTGGTCGATGATGAGCGTCTTGTCGAGGTTGGGCTCGAGAGTCTTCCGCATCGGATCGACCTGCGCCCAGGCCCCCGTATCGAGCACGACATATAACGCGCAGTCGGGGACTTCGGTGTCGCTGCGTAGCACCTGCGTGAGGTCGTTGCCGTTGAGTTCCTGGATCGGTGCGGCGACCGGCGGGCCGAAGCAGGCGAAGGTTTTTTTGCCGAGCATTTGCAGCGCCGCTGTGAGCGCGACCACGGACCCGAACGCGTCGCCGTCCGGCTTGGCGTGTGCGGTGATGAAGATCGTGCCATCGGCTTGAAGAAGCAGGTCGGCGGCGGCGGCGAGCGTGGTGTTGCTTTGTTGTTCGGGCATGGGGTGGTGCCTGGTGGCTCGTGTCTGGTGGCTGGTGTGTAGCACACGCCTCATCATGCTAACGGCTAATGGCTAACGGCTAATGGCTCAAGCCCCCTGACCTTATCGATATCCCGTGCCAACTGCTCGCGCAGCGCATCGAGTGTGGGGAACTTGATCTGGTCACGTATCCAGTCGGTGAAGGCGAGCGTCAGGGTTTGGCCGTAGAGGTCGCCGGCGAAGTCGAGCAGGTGGGCCTCGATTGTGAGCTGCACCTTGCCGAAGCTGGGCTTGTTGCCGACGCTGATGGCGGCGGTGTGTCGGCGATCATCCCCGCTAATGATGGCGTATCCCGCGTAGACGCCGTCGGCGGGGAGCATGTGGTCGTTGAGCTTATCCAAATCCAGATTTGCGGTCGGGATGCCGATGGTTCGGCCGCGCTGTTCGCCTTGGATGATGGTGCTGGTGAGGATGAACGGTTCGCTCAGGCAGCGTTGCACGTCGGCGGGTCGGCCGTGCCCGATCAGCCAGCGGATGACGGAGCTTCGGACGGTGACGACGGAGAGGTCGCTGAGCGTGACGTCCCGGCTGGGCTGGATGACGACCTCGTAGCCGTGCTCGGCACCCAACTGTTTAAGTAAAGCGATGTCCCCGGCCCGGCCCTTGCCGAAGCGGAAGTCCGCACCCTCGACGAACGCGACCGGCGCGTATTCATGGACGAGTTTGCGGACAAAGTCGCGTGGCTCCTGTCCGAGCACCTCCCGGGTCGGCTCCAACACGACGACCTCGTCCGCCCCGGCCCGTTTGAGCCGGGCCAGCTTTTGATCGGGCGAGCACAGCCTGGGGGGCTGGTTGGCGGGGTCGAGTGTGGCGCTGGGGTGGGGATCAAAAGTCAGGGCCACGACCCGGGCGTTGCGTGCGTCGGCCAGCTCGCGTGCGGTGGCGAGTATCGCGCGGTGGCCGAGGTGGACGCCGTCGAAGTTGCCGATGGTGATGACGCTGGCCTGGGGCATCGGGTAAGGATAGCCGACCTCGCCTGCCGGGTCAGATCGGGCGGGCTAAGATGCAATCCCACTAAGACGCCCCCCGCAAGACCCGCAAGACGAGGAATCACCGATGCCAGGCAAACCCAAGACCGCCGAACCGGGAATGATCGAGGAAGGCCAGCCCGCCCCGGCGTTCACGCTCAAGGATCAGGACGGCCAAACGCACAAGCTCAGCGATTACCACGGCCGATGGGTCGTGCTGTATTTCTACCCGCGCGACAACACGCCCGGCTGCACGATCCAGGCCTGCGGATTCCGTGACAACCACAGCAAGCTAGAGAAGCTCAACGCGGTGGTGCTGGGCGTCAGCCCGGACGATGAAAAAGCACACCAGAAGTTCGTCGAGAAACGGAAACTCAGTTTCCCCCTGCTGGTGGATCCCGATCAGGCGATCGCAACGAAATACGGCGCCTGGCGTGAGAAGAAACTGTTTGCCAAGAAGTACATGGGCATCGTCCGCACGACCTACCTGATCGACCCGCGGGGGAAGGTGGCCCGTCGCTGGGACAAGGTGAAGGTGGCCGGGCACGTGGCGGATGTGATCAAGACGATATCCAAAGCGGGGTAATGGGCGGCGTGCTAACCGAAATCTCGTGGAAAAGTCGGCGAACAGGCAGACAAACGGTTGCGTACCGGCTATATTCAAGGGTATGTGATGCCCGCGTGGTGTCCATCGGGCAAAGGATGCCCGCCCCGCCCGCATCGATCGTCCTAACGGAATAGGAGTCCCCTATGCCCCGCAAGCCCGTCAGCACTAAAAGTGCCCCGCGTGCTTCGACCGGCACCAAGCCCAAGGCCGCCGCCCAGGCTGTGAAGCCGACCGCCGCACCGGCGAAGTCCAAACCCGTCACTACTACTAAAGCACCGGCGAAACCGGCAGCCAAAGTGCCGATCAGCGCGGCACCCTCGACCGAGCAGATCAGCAAGCGTGCTTACGAGATATGGCTGCGTAAGGGCCGGCCGCTTGGCCAGGACACGCAGAACTGGCTCGAAGCCGAGGCCGAGCTGAAGGCTAAACGCTGATCCCGGTCCGTGTCGGCAAGCGGGTGTTTATCGCGTGGCGTCCGGGTTGATGACAACCCGCCCGTTATCCCCCGTCTTCGCCAGACCGAGTTCCAGCAGCGCGTTCAGGGCCGCGTTCTGCTCGGCTTCCTTCTTGGAGTTGGCCCAGGCGGAGCCGCAGCGGCGGCCGTCGACCTCGACGCAGACCTCGAAGCACTTGCAGTGGTCCGGGCCTTTTTCATCCAGCAGGACATAGGTCGGGTTGGTGGGCAGGTGCTTCTGGGCGTGCTGCTGCAACACGCTCTTGAAGTTGTGCTGATGGGCCGATTCGGCCGCCTCCTCGATGAAGGGGACCATGTGCTTGAGGATGAATGCGCGTGCCTGCTCCATCCCGCCGTCGAGGTAGATCGCGGCGATCAGGGATTCGAGCACCGCGGCCGCGACGCTGCTGGGCAGGCCCGATCGGCCGGCCATGCCCTTGCCCAGGTCGAGCATCCCGGCCATGTCGGTCTCTTCGCTGATCATTGCGCAGACGCGCCGGCTGACCACCGCGCTCTTGATCTTGGTGAGATCGCCTTCAAGCAGGTCGGGGAAGTTGCTGTAAAGGTACTCGCAGACCACGAAACCCAGGATCGCGTCCCCGAGGAACTCCATGCGTTCGTTGCTCTGGAGCCGGTCGTCGGCAACAGAGGCGTGTGTCAGGGCCTCTTTAAGCAACGAGGCATCCTTGAACCGATACCCAAGCACTTCGGCGGCTTTTTCAACCATGGCGTGTCAATCAGATGGCGTAATGACGAACAAACGAACCGACCCACCCGTAACCAAAGCGGGCCGTGCCATCCGGTGCCGTGGCGGCCGCCCCGAACAGACGGGGATGCCGCTGCGTCAGCGGAACACATTGAGTATCGACACGATGGCGGGGCTTGTCAATAACCTTTTAGCACAGTACGCTTCAAAACTTATGAACCATATCACCCACAGGTTGTTCCCGGCCGCCCCACTGCTGGCCCTGGTCTGGTTCGTATCCCTTGCCCCCTTTTCCGCACACGCCCAGTCGATCGCCGTGCCCGATCAACTCACGCCGTCGCTGTCTCTTAACGAGATACGCATCGGCATGAAGGGCTACGGCATGACGGTGTTTCACGGCACGAAGATCGAGCCGTTTAACGTCGAAGTCGTCAGCGTCATCCCCAACTCCTCGCCGACGCGCAGCGTGATCTGGGTCCGCTGCCCCGATGCGCGGATGATCGAGTCCGGGCCGGTGCAGGGGATGTCCGGCTCGCCGATCTTTCTTTGGGGTGAAAATGAGCCGCACGAACTGGGCAAAGGCGGCAAACTGATCGGCGCGTTCGCGTTCGGCTACGCCGAATCCCAGCAATGCATGGTCGGCGTGCAGCCGATCGATTACATGCGTGAGTCCGCGACACGTGCGCCGAAGGAAGGCGAACAAGCCGGCACGCATCAGCCCGGCCGAACATCGACGCAGCGCACGATCGAGTTACTGGACAATCTCAACCGCATGGCGGGCGGCAACAGCGCTTCATCGTTAAGCCGCACACGGATCAAGTTGATGCGCGATGTGCTGCTGCGTGCATCCGGCCGGGCACCGGAGACCTCCGAATCCGCTGGCACCGATGTTAACACGGTGGCAATGCCCGGCCCGCGTGCGGGGACGACCGCATCGACCATGCTGCTGCCGATCTCGCTCGGTTCGGCGCGTTGTGCCGACTTCTTCGCGCCGCTGCTTGAGCCGATGGGTCTACTGGCCGTGGCAGGCGACGCCACACCGATCGCCGGCGCACCGCCGCACGGGATCGACCCGTCACAGATTTCCCTGGAACCCGGCGGCGTGCTGGCGATCCCGCTTGCCTACGGCGACCTGGACCTGAGCGCCTCCGGCACCGTCACCGACATCCTCCCGACCGGCGAAGTGCTCGCGTTCGGCCACCCGATGTTCGGCCTGGGTTCCGCCAATGTCCCGATGGCGACCGGGTACGTCCATTTCGTCATGCCCCGACGGTCTATCAGTTTCAAGAGTTCCGGCAGCCTCATCCCGCTCGGGACACTGGTGCGAGACGAAAGCGCCGCCGTAGTCGGTGTCAGTGGTGCCCGGTACACCACCGCACCGGTCGAAGTCACCGCAAAGATGCCCGGCCAGCCCGCAAAGACTTACCACTACCAGGTTGTCAACGAGCCGCTGCTGTCCGCCATGCTCATCGCCAACGTTGCTTTTTATAGTTTTGAGGCTGATTACGGCCTGCCTATCGAAAATACCTTCCACTTACAGGCCGAGATGCGCTTCACCGGGGGGCGGGCGTTCAAGATCGATACCGTGATCGCGGGTGGATCGGCCGTCGACGCGGTCATGGAAGTGTTGCCGCCGGTCTCGATCATGGTCCATAACCCGTATGAATCGCTGGATGTTGAATCCGTCAGTGTCAGCATCGACGTCGAGGAAGGCATCCGCATGGGTTCGATCATCGGCGCACGGCTTGAACGCTCGGAGGTCGCGCCCGGGGACGAGGTCGGCATCCTGCTGGATATCCAGCACTACGCGGGTGAGACCGAGCACCGTCGCATCGTATTCAAGATCCCCGACGACCTGGACGAGGGCGATTACCCCTTGTCGGTCAATGACGCCAACAGCTACGCGAGGATGAAGATCGGTACCCAGCCGCACCTGATGGTCACCAACAACATCGATGACCTGGCCGAGTTCATCCAGGAAACGATGTCTTACAAAAACGACGCGATTTATGCGGTCTTACAGCTGCCCGACGGCGGCCTGGCCCTGGGCCGCACGCCGATGCCGCACCTGCCCTCCAGCCGCGCCGCGATCCTGACAAGCCCCACCGTGACGGATGCCGTCCCCTATCCCGCCCTGATCGACCAGGTTTACGACGCGGACTATGTGATCTCCGGACAGGTCGGTTTTACCCTGAGTGTCCGTAAACCCTAACGGCCCACGCTACCCAAGGACCCCGCATGTTTAAGTTCACTCACTCCGCCCTGTTCCCGGCATTAACCTTTGTCGCAGCGGGCTTCTTGACCAATACCGCCCACGCCATCCAGCCCCAGCGCTTCACCCACACCACCGAGGCCGACTTCGAGCCCGGCGACGTGGACGGCGCGCTGGTCACCAGCCTCGGCGACGTCAAACTCGCCACGCGTTCCAGCGTGATCGGCGAGGTGCCCGAGCAGGCAAGCATTATCTACGACCTGCACCAGATGAAAGACGGCACGCTCTACCTCGCCGCCGGCCCGCAGGGCAAACTGCTGAAGCGCGACGGCGACACGATCGTAGAGGTCGCCGACCTGCCGGATGAACAGGTTTTTGCGCTAGGTGAATACGACGGCAAGCTGCTCGTCGCCATCAGCGGCGCCAAGAGCCGGCTCGCGGTGCTCGAAGGCGATGAACTCAGCACACTGATTGAACTCGAAGATGTCCGCTACATCTGGGACGTCCTCACCCCGCCGGCCAAGCTGTTCGACGGCCCGGCGATCATCGTCGCGACGGGCACCGACGGTAAGGTCCTGTGTATCCGCCCCGGCAACGACGAACCCGTCACCGAACTGCTGGACGCCAAGCAGGCGAACGTGCTCTGCCTGGCACTCGACGCACAGGGCCGGGTATGCGTCGGCACCGATGAAGACGGTCTGGTGCTGAGGCTGGAAGCGGATGATGAAGGCGGCTACCAGGCGTTCGCTTTGTATGACGCGCCCGAACCGGAAATCGGTGCATTGTTGATCGGCTCTGATGGTTCGGTTTACGCCGGGACCGCCGACGCGGAACAGGCACGCCCGGGCCGGCTTGAAGAGGCCGCCAGCGAAGAGGCCGGACGTCCCGACGGCGAATCCGCGCAAACCGAATCGCCCGTAGATGGCGAGGAAGCCCCGGCCCCCGAAGACCCCGGCGACATCCCCGGCGTCGAACCACAACCCGAACCGATCGAAGCCGCTGACGATGAAGCCGCCGCTACTGCCGAAACCGATACGCCGGCAGAAACTCAGCCCGCCGACATAGCGCAAGCCCCCGCCGACCCGGTGGCCGCCGAACCCACACCTGAACAATACGACCGGCTGCGCGACCTGATCCGTGATCGGCTGCGTAGCGCACGCAAGTCCGGCGAAATGCAGGCGGGCCCCGTGATGGCGGGCGGCCCGGGCCGTGGCTCCGCGACCTCCAGCCGGTCACGCCCCGTCAGCGCCCCTGCCGTCGAAAAACAAGGCAACGCCGTCTACCGCATCGACAGCCAGGGTTTCGTCCACGAAATGTTCCGCGACTCGGTGATGATCCTCAAACTTGTCGAGGCCGACGGCAAACTCCTCGCCGCCACCGGCAACGAGGGCCAGGTGTTCGTCATCGACCCCGCTACCAATGAAAACGCCGTGCTGGTCGATCTCGGCTCCGAGCAGGTGCCGGCGATGATGATCGCCAAGGACGGCTCGACCGTACTCGCCACCGCCAACCCCGCCGAACTGCACACGCTCGGCGACAGCTACGCACTCAAGGGCACCTACACCAGCCCCGCCCTCGACGCCGCGCAGATCAGCCTCTGGGGCTTGCTCAGCCTGACCGCCGACATCCCCGAAGGATGCTCGCTGACAGTCGAGACACGAAGCGGCAACGTGCAGGACCCCGAACAGGCCGCGTGGTCTAACTGGTCTACAGCGCAAGCGCTGATGCCCGATGACAAACTCCCGGCACTTGCGCCCAAGGAGGTCACCGTCCAGTCACCCCCGGCCCGGTTCCTCCAGTACCGCCTGACACTCACCGGTACGGATGACCAAACGCCCGTCATCGACCGCGTCGAGGCGGCCTACGTCACGCCGAACCTCAAGCCCATTGTCACCAAAGTCACGGCCACCTACCCCGAACAGGCCGAACCGGACGCCCCGCCTTCCACGATCATGAACATCGAGTGGGAAGCCGCCGACGACAACCAGGACCCGCTGCTGTACAAACTCGAGTACCAGCCCGCCGGCTCGGACTTCGTCCTTCCGATCGCCGAGGACCTGACCGAGCTGACCTACGAGTGGCAGACCCAGCGTGTGCCCGACGGCCGGTACATCGTGAAGGTCACCGCGGACGACCGGCCGGACAACCCCGGGGATATGGCCATGACCGCCACCCGCCGGGCCGCCCCGGTCCTGATCGATAATTCGGCCCCCGATCTGACCTCCGAAAAGACCATAACCGGCAAACAGGTAAAGGTTTCCGGCAAGGCGACCGATGCCTGGTCCCCCATCCAGGCCATCGCTTACGCCCTGGATGACAAGGACGAGTTCCACCCCATCCTCCCGGCCGACCTGATCTTCGATTCGACATCCGAATCCTGGGAGGTTACGATCTCCGATCTTTCCCCGGGCCCGCACGTCCTGACGCTGCGGGCCGCCGACACCCGGGGCAATACCGTGTACCGGTCGGTGTTATTCGAGATCAAGTAACCGGCGTTCGTGGCCGACCGGCCCGCCCCGGACTTAGACCGCAGGAGCGCTCGCGATGTCCACCCATTACCCCAAACGACGCAGCAAGATCAAGCGCGCCCGGAAGTTCGGCTTCCGCGCCCGCATGAAGTCCCGGACCGGCCGCAAGACCATCAACGCCAAGCGCCGCGTCGGTCGTAGCGTCAACGTCCGCGAGACCTACTAAGCCTCCGACCGCTCCGCGCGGCACGAGTCTCACACATCCGTAACCTTGCCCGGTAGCCCCACGCCCGTCACAAGACAGGATCGTTTGGATACCGCGCGCCCGTTCTGCTACACTCTGCCTCCCAGCCCCAGCACCCGGTCGATCCCGGGCAACCCCGGACTGGCGACCGATCCCCCACACACTCTTTACCCCATACGAGGCGCATCATGAGCTTTGAGATCGAAATCATCCACGGGCGTCAGGTCCTGGACTCCCGAGGCAACCCCACCGTCGAGGTCGAGGCGCACCTCGCCGACGGCACCGTCGGCCGGGCCATGGTCCCCTCCGGCGCGAGCACCGGCGAGAACGAGGCCTGCGAACTACGCGACGACGACAAGGGCTTCTACCTCGGCAAGAGCGTCCTCAAGGCCGTGGACAACGTCAACAACGAGATCGCTCCCGAGCTGCTGGGACTGGACGCGCGCGACCAGGAATACATCGACGGGCTGATGCTCGAACTCGACGGCACCAACAACAAATCCAAGATCGGCGCCAACGCGATCCTGGGCGTCTCCATGGCGATCGCCCACGCCGCCGCCGAAAGCTCCGGCCTGCCCCTGTACCGCTACCTCGGCGGCGCTCACGCCAAGGTCCTGCCCGTGCCGATGATGAACATCCTCAACGGCGGCAAACACGCCGACAACACCGTCGACTTCCAGGAATTCATGATCCAGCCCTGGGGCTTCGACGACTTCGGCGAAGCCTTCCGCGCCGGCGTCGAGATCTACCACGCGCTCAAGGGTGTGCTCAAGAAGCAGGGCCTCTCGACCGCCGTCGGCGACGAGGGCGGCTTCGCCCCGGACCTTAAGTCCAACGAGGACGCGCTGAAGGTCATCGAAGAGGCCGTGGACAAGGCCGGCTACAAGTTCGGCGAGCAGATCTTCGTCGCACTCGACCCCGCGACCAGCGAACTCTGGAACGAGGCCGAGAAGCTCGGCAAGAAGGGCTACTGCTTCTTCAGCTCTAACCCCAGCGAAGTCATCTCAAGCGACGACATGGTGAGCATCTGGGCCGACTGGTGCAACAAGTACCCGATCCGCTCGATAGAGGACGGCCTGGCCGAGAACGACTGGGACGGCTGGAAGAAACTCACCGACAAGCTCGGCGACAAGGTCCAGCTCGTCGGCGATGACCTGTTCGTCACCAACAAGTCCTTCCTCAAGAAGGGCATCGACACCAAGACCGCCAACTCGATCCTCGTGAAGGTCAACCAGATCGGCACGCTCAGCGAGACGTTTGACGCGGTCAACCTGGCGATGCGCAACGGCTACTCGGCCGTGCTCAGCCACCGCTCGGGCGAGACCGAGGACGCGACCATCGCCGACATCGCCGTCGCCACCAACTGCGGCCAGATCAAGACCGGCGCCCCCTGCCGCAGCGACCGCAACGCCAAATACAACCAGCTCATCCGCATCGCCGAAGAGCTGGGCGAGAACGGCGTATACGGCGGCGTGTTCTGGAACAAGGGCTGAAGCTAATACTGAACCACTGACACACACCGAAGCCCACGTTTTCCAAACGTGGGCTTCTTTTGTTTATGAACGATCAGCAACCCCCGGCTTTGTCCCGAACCCGCCGCACGTTACGCTGTCGGTCGTGATACGCAAACCACCACGTCGAAGATTACTGCCCCGCCTGGCCCCGGCGGTGCTGGTCGCGCTGATCCTGTCCGCGCCCTTGGCGTATGTCCTGGCCCCGCACCTCAAGCGATGGACCTACCTCCACTGGCTGACCCGGAAGACCTCGCCCATCGCAACCGTGCCTGACTTCGTCGCGGCCCATGCCGGGGAAGACGGGCGCGTGCGCCGGCACGATCGATCAGCTTAACGTGCCAGACGACGCGAACTTTCAGCAGATCGTGGATTTGCTACAGACGGTGGGCTATTGGAACCACAACACGATCCCGAATAGCGCCTGGGCTGCGGTGGATCGGACTGCTGGCGGCTGAGCCGGGAATAGAGGCCCCCGCCCGCGGCCCAACGCCTCGCCGAACTCCGTGACCTCGCCGATGACCCGCGCGTGGTGCAGTTACTGTCTGATTTGCTTGACCACCCGCAAGCGGATGTGCGTTACAACGCGCTGTGCGCCCCGCCGAGTTGTATCAGGCCCCCGATGACCCGCGCTATCAAAACTTCATACGCGGTCGGCTAAGTGATTCCGAACCCGTGATCGTGCATCACGCGCGTATCTTCGCTTATCTGATCGGCACGCCCGATGTTGAACCGCCTGATTGGATACATAACCTGCCGGAACCCCCGGCCGAACCGCGATACGACCGGCAGGCCATCGTCAACCTGCTGCGTTCCCCGGAAGCGGCGGCGTGCGTGATGTCGGCTGCGTGTTCGGCGGCGCGACCTTGCGCCGGGTGATGTGGACACGATGACGGTCGAGCTGCTTTCGGACACGACGCCTGAAGCGCGGATGGCCGGCGCGATCTTATGTGGCGTAATCGGCCGGCACGCCGAAGAGTTAAGCCAAAGTATCGCTAAACAGACGGATTGGATTACCGCAACCGTCATGCGTCTTGGGCTATGGATGCAGGGCCGGGACACGGGACAAGCCGTCAATCCGCTGAACTTACTCGCACGCCGGGACATCCCGCGCACCACGCTGATCTTCGCGATGCTGCATGGCGACGACCCGCTTGCCTTGGAAGCATTGCTAAACCCGCAGAGCGAGGCCCCGGACGACCTGGCGCGGCTGCTCGAAGATTACGGCTGGTGGCGCGTGCTGGACCGCTACCTGCCCGAAGATGCGCCGCGCTGGCGGCCCGGCACAGGGACCGAACTACAACAGTTACAGATCGACCTGCTGCGCGACTGGTACCTCGTGAACCGGCACCGGCTTAAAAACGATTGAAATGTTCAGTAACCCACCGCTTGCCCGTCGGATCGCGGATCACTCGCGGCGAGGTAGCCGTCATCCAGCCGATAGATGCACTGGCCCCGGCCGAAGTTTGCATTTTTGTGTGCATCGACGCGGACGTCATGCCCTATCGCCTTTAGCTCATCGACAACTTTCGCATCGAAGCCCGGCTCCAGAACCACCTTCATGCCTGTTTCGACGCGCCAGCGTGGGGCGTCGAGCGCGGCCTGGGGGTTCTGCTTGTAGTCCGCCATCCGGATGATGACCTGCGCATGCCCTTGCGGCTGCATGAACCCGCCCATCACGCCGAACGCCATCAACGGCTGCTGCTCGCCTCGTTCGTCAGTATGTGTCACGAATCCGGGGATGATCGTGTGGTACGGCCGCTTACCGGGGGCGATCCGGTTCGGGTGCCCCGCCTCGGTCGAGAAACAATGCCCGCGGTTCTGAAGTGAGATGCCCGTCCCCGGCACGACGATGCCGGAGCCAAAGCCCATGTAGTTGGACTGGATCCAAGTGACCATGTTGCCTTCATCGTCGGCGGTGGTCAGCAGGACGGTCCCGCCGGGCTTGGGCTCACCATGCTTGAAATCCTGGGCGTGATCGGGATCGATCCGCGCGGCACGCTCGTCCAGATAAGCATCGTCCAGCAGTGAATCGGGATCGATCTCCATGGATGCCGGGTCGGCGATGTAGCGGTGTGCATCGGCGAAGGCCAGTTTCATCGCCTCGATCTGAAGGTGCAGCGAGCGGGCGCTGTCGACCGGCACGGCGGAGAGGTCATGCCGGAACAGGATACCCAGCGCGAGCAATGCGGCGATCCCTTGCCCGTTCGGCGGTAGTTCATGCACGCGGTAGCCGTGGTAATCCAGCGACATCGGGCGGACCCAGTCGGCGCGGTGCTCGGCCAGGTCGTCCAGACGCAACGCCGACCCGCCCGCCTCGGCGGCCCGGATGATGGATGCCGCCAGGTCGCCGCGATAAAACGCTTCGCCTTTGCTGGATGCGATCGTTTCCAGCGTGCCCGCCATATCGGCGCATTTGAATAACTCACCCGGCTCCGGGGCGTGACCATGCGGTGCGAACGTTGCGTGCCAGTCCGCGAACTTGTCTCGGTCATAAACCTTCGCCGCATACGCCCAGGCCGATGCGGTCAGCGGCGAAACTAAATAGCCGTCACGCGCGTATCTGATCGCGGGCGCTAAAACTTCTTCAAAGGGCAGCCGGCCGAACTGTGCGTGGGCCGCGACCCAACCCGACACCGCGCCGGGCACGGTGACGGCGTCCCAGCCGCGCGGTGGGATCTTGCCGGATTCAATGTAAGGCGTCGGGTCCAAGCGTTTCGCGCTGCGCCCCGAGGCGTTTAACCCGTGCAGCCCGCCGCCGGACCAGATCAGTGCGAAGTTGTCGCTGCCTAACCCGTTGCTGGTCGGCTCAACCACCGTCAGCGCCGCCGCGGTGGCGATAGCGGCGTCGATCGCGTTGCCGCCCTGCTGCATGATCCGTAGCCCCGCCTGCGCCGCCAGCGGCTGACTCGTTGCTACGCACCGCCCGGCCAGGACCGGCATCCGCTGCGAGGGGTACGGGAGGATGTAATCGAAAGGTGTTGCCACGGCAGAAAGTATAAACCACACCGCCTGCGTTCGGAAACAAACCCGCCCGAAGCCTTGGTTTTTGTATCATGCCCGCCTAGGCTTGTGGATTCATAAACCGATACCGGAACGACGCCCCATGGAAAAGCCCGCCGTCACCGAATTCCCCGTGCTCGATGTCATCAAACGGCGCTGGAGCCCGCACGTGTTCTCGGATCGCCCGGTCGAGCGTGAAAAGATCATGAGCCTGCTCGAAGCGGCCCGATGGTCCGCGTCGGCATTCAACGAACAGCCCTGGCGGTTTATCCTCGCCACCAAGGACCAGCCCGAGGCGTTTGCCAAGGCGCTAGGCTGCCTGGTCGAAGCCAATCAGGCGTGGGCCAGGCATGTGCCTGTGTTGATCCTCACAGCGACGCGCACGACATTCACGCGCAACAGCAACCCCAACCGTGTCCACCAGCACGACCTGGGCCTGGCGGTGCAGAACCTTGTTCTCCAGGCGATGACGATGGACCTGTTCGTCCACCAGATGGCGGGCGTCGACCTGGACAAGGTCAAGAAGGCATATAACCTGCCCGACGGGTTTGAGCCGCAGACCGCGATCGCGATCGGTTACGGCGTCGATCCGAAGTCGCTTCCCGATGATGTGCGTAAGAAGGCTGAAACGCCACGCTCTCGCAATGATTTTGCCGGCTTTGTGTTCGGCCAGAACTGGGGCGAGCCGTCACCGGTCGTCACCAAACCCTGAGTTGAAAAAATCCTTACCAATCGGCGTCGTGTGTGTCGCTGTAACCGAATTGTCGCACGGGCATCTCGGGCAGCGCGTGGATGAACTTGCGGCCGTAGTGCTTGGTCACGATGCGGCTGTCGAGCACGGCCACGCAGCCGCGATCCTGCCTGGAGCGGATCAGCCGGCCGAAGCCCTGCTTAAGCTTGAGGATCGCTTCGGGCAGCGAATATTCGACGAATGGGCTGCCGCCACGGGCCTTGATGCGCTGCGTACGGGCCTCGATCATCGGGCGGTCCGGCACGGTGAACGGCAGGCGGGTGATGATCACATTGCGTAACGCTTCGCCCTGCACATCCACGCCCTGCCAGAAGCTGTCCGTACCTAATAACACGCTGCGCCGGTCGCCGCGGAAGCGTTCGAGCAGCGCCGATCGCTGTACGCCGTCGCCCTGCACCAGCATCGGCATGCCGCGTTCATGCAGCGGGTCGCGCATCCAGTCGGCGACCTTGCGCAGCAACTGGTAGCTCGTGAACAACACGAACGCGCCGCCATCGGTGTGGTCGATCAGGCTCAGCACGGCCGGGCAGAGTTTGGCGAAGTAATCCGGGTCGTTCGGCTCGGGCATCGTGCGGTCCACGATCAACTCCGCCTGCCGAGCGTAATCGAATGGTGAGCCGAGTTGCAACGACTTGGCATCCTCACAACCCAGCCGTGAACGGATATGCGAAAGGGTCAGCGGTTTTCTCCCCGTATGTGTCGGTCGTTTGCGTTTGAGTCGTGAACGGCATCGGTAGCGAGTGTGGCGGAGGTCATCACCACGGGCATCGGCTTGCGTTTGGCGGTCGTGGCCTCGAATAGTCTTTCTCGAAGCAGGCCCGCGACCTCGACTGGTGCGCCGCAGAGCTTGACCCGGCTGCGCCGCCCGCCGTCGGTGGTGGAGGATTCCATCCAGTAGACGCTGTCGGGCAGGGTCTGATCGACCAGCGCGGTCAGTTCCAGCGCGATCCCCTGGGCGCGGTTGGCGTAGCTGCCGGCCTCCATGCGGTCGGCCTCGTCGTCCAGCCGGTCACGCACGCGCGTCAACGCCAGCGACAGGTCGGACAATACCGGGCTGAGTGTGTTGGTGATCGGGATCGGCCGATCGATCCGCCCGTTGCTGCGCCCCTCATACTCCTGCCAGTAGAGCAGGTCACGGAAGAAATCTTCCGACGCTTGGCGTGCGTTGTCGACGGCCTGCATCGCGCGGTTGTGCAGGTCGGGGTCGAGCTTCATCCGCAGCGTCGCCAAGAGGCCCTTGTGTCGGCGTGCCGAGTGCAGGCGAGACAAGAGGTACTCGACCTGAAACCGGCTGACGGTGACGCCGAAGTGCTCACCCGCCACGTCCTCGATCGTGTGAGCCTCGTCCAGCACCACGCCGTCGTAGGGCGGCAGGATGCCGACGCCCTGCTGCTTCATCCCCAGATCGGAAAAGAACAACGCGTGGTTGACGATCAAAAGGTCGGCGTTGAGCATCCGCCGGCGTGCCGCCTGATAAAAACATTTGTCGTAGGTCGGGCAGCGTTTGCCCAGGCAGTCTTCGGAGTCGCTATGCACATCACCCCAGACGGTAGGCGCTTCGAGCACGGGCAGGCTGGCCAGTGAGCCGTCATCGGTGGTCTTGGTCCATTCAAGGATGGTTTCGAGCGACTGCTTGGCCGCGCTATCGTCGAAGAGGTCCACGCTACGGTCCCAGGCCCGACTGGCCCTGCGGAGCGAGACATAATTACTCCGGCCCTTGACGAGCACGGCCGAGAACTCCTCGCCGATGACCGCACGCAGCAGCGGGATATCCTTGTTGATCAACTGTTCCTGCAGCGCGATCGTATGGGTCGAGACGACGACGCGTTTTTTCTTATCGCGGTCATCGGTTTGAAGGATGTGCTCGATGACCGGCAACAGGTAGGCGAAGCTTTTGCCCACGCCCGTGCCCGCCTCAACAAGCGCGGCCTCGCCGTTGGCTAGCGCCTCCCGGACGAACCCGGCCATCCGCTGCTGCTCGGGGCGGTGCTCGTAGCCCCCGCCTAATCGCCGGGCGATCGGTCCGTCGGGCGAAAGGATGTCCTGGGCGTTGATCGGCATCGGCCCGACATCATAGCCATCTGATCGGGGATTGTTCGGTCAGGTCCAGGGGAAAAGCGGCAACACCCACTGATACCCCAGCAGGAGTACGAAGATACAGACGATCGAGACGAGCGTGCCCGAGCGGACCAGGGCCGAGACGGGGATCTTGCCGGTGGCGAAGGCGATCGCGTTGGGCGGGGTCGAGACCGGCATCGCCATGGCGAACGAGCAAGAAAGCGCACAGAGGATCACCAGATGCACACGCGATTCAGGCCCGGCGATCGCCATCACCATCGGGACCATCACGATCGCGGTCGCCGTGTGGCTCATAAAGTTCGAGACGATCACCGAAAGCAGCACGACCACCAAAGCGAGCAGGAAGCCTTCCATCTCGGCGATCGGCAACTGCACGATGTATTCAACGACGTGGGTGCTCTCGAACGCCTTGCCCAGCGACAACCCGCCCCACATCAGGATCAGCACGTTCCAGTCGATCGAGTCGACGTCGTGTTTGCGGAGCGTGCCCAGCGCGGTCAACGCGGCGGCGGCGAGCAGCGCCACGGCCGGGGAGGCGATCCCGTGCCAGTTGCCGGTCAACCACAGCACGATCGCCGAGGCGAAGATCGCCAGCGTCGCCTTGCCCTTGGCGCTGATCTTTTCCGTCGGCTTCTCGAGTTTGGGCAGGACCAGGCCCTTTTGCGGCGAGAAGAACCAGTAGAGCAGGAACCCGGCCACCACGAGCAGCAACGCCGCAAGCGGGATGGCCATCAGCATCCAGTCGACGAACCCGATCTCGTAACCCGCCTGACGCAGCGCCGCCAGCGCCACGGCATTCGGCGGTGTGCCGATCGGGGTACCGATGCCCCCGATATTCGCCCCGAACGGCACCGCCAGGATCACCGCGCGGTGGTAGCGGTCCTCCACCGGCAGCGCCCGCACCATCGGGCTGATGATCGCCAGCATCATCACCGTGGTTGCGGTGTTGCTCATCCACATCGAGAAAAACGCCGTGATAAGCAACACACCGAACAGAAGCATCAACGGGTGATGGCTGAAGGGCCGCAGGATGCGGGCCGCGATCGCCCGGTCCAAGCCGTGCTTGGTCACCGCGGCCGAGAGCAGGAAACCGCCCATGAACAGGATGATGATCCCGGAGGAGAACGATTCGAGGAACACGGTGTAGCTTAGGCTCTGGTCGGCGGGGATCGGATCGCCGTGTACAGGCAGCATCCGTGCGAGGCCGCCCTTATCGGCCAGGAACAGGATCTCCATGCCGACGATGCACAGGCTGGTGGCATACAGCGGCAGCACTTCGGTGGCCCAGAAAATGGCGGCGACGATGAAGATCGTCACGGTCCGCCGGGCCAGCTCGTCCATCGACTTCGGCAGCAGGAAATAAGTCGCGACGGCGATCACCGCGGTGGTGGCGCAGATCAACGTGCGTCGGGTGTTGTTGTTCGTGTCCATGGTTGTCGTGCCTTCACGGTAGGCGGGGCGGGGAGCCGGCATTATAAGCCCATCCGGTCTTTAATGCATGGCCCGGCTGGTTATTCACAATAATCATAAAAAAAGCCGCCCCCCAGAGGGAGACGGCTTTGTTCGGTTCGCCGAGTGACGGCGAGGATGTTCGGGGCTTACTTGATTTCGCAGGTGCCGCCGACTTCCTTGATCTTCTCGGCCAGGGAATTGGCCTCGTCCTTGGAGACGCCGGTCTTCAGCGGCTTGGGGGCGCCGTCGACCAGGTCCTTGGCTTCCTTCAGGCCCAGGCCGGTCGCTTCGCGGACGACCTTGATGACCTTGATCTTCTGATCGCCGGCGTTGGCCAGGATCACGTCGAATTCGGTCTTCTCTTCGGCCGCTTCGGCGCTCGCCGCGGGGCCGGCCATCATCACCGCGCCGCCGGCGGCGGGCTCGATGCCGTACTCTTCCTTCAGGTAATCCGCCAGATCGACCGCTTCCTTGAGGGTCAGCCCGACGATCTTGTCACCCAGTTCCTTGATTGCTGCTTCTGCCATGATACGTTTCCTTTGCGTCTAAACGATCCATCCGAGAGGCCGCGGCACGGTGCTGCGGTTTAACCCCGAAGGGCCAGTCGGGTGCGATATCCAAAAGTGATTAAAAGCGGGGCTTAGCCCACCTTGGCGATTGCTTCGCCCTTTTCGAGTTTTTCCTGAACGGTCTTGAGGATCGAGGCGATCTTCTTGCCCGGGCTGACGATCGCGCCGGCGAGGTTCTTCGCCGGGCTGAGCAGGATCTGCACGACCTTGGCCTGCGCCTCTTCCTTGGTCGGGTACTTGCTCAGGGCGTCGATATCCTTGGGCCCGAAGACGATGCCCTCCATCAGGGCGCCGCGGAACTCCAGCGTCTTGATCTTCTTGGCGGCCTCGATCAGTTCACGGGCGACGCTGACCACGCTGGCCTCTTCCGAGACCGGGTAGACCATCGCGCTGGGCCCGTCCAGCAGGTCGCCGAGCTGGGCCATCTCGCCGCCCTCGAACGCCTTCTTGGCCAGGCTGTTCTTGACGATCGTGATCTTGATCTGCTTCTTGGCGAGGTCGGCGCGGAGATCGTTGGTCTCGTTGCTCTTGATGCCGCGGACGTCGATCAGCACGCCGCCGGTGAGGCCCTCGAAGCGCTTCTTGTAGGAATCGACGATCAGGTTTTTGACCGGTTTGCTCATGGTAATTGCCCCTTGGGCGTTCGCGGCTTGGGCCGCGGTGGTGTTCGTTTATGGTTACGCGATCTCTACGGCCACGCCGGGGGTCATCGTCGCCGACATCGAGATCGACTTGACGTAGTTACCCTTGGCGGACGAAGGCTTCATCTTGTTGATCTGCTTGATGAACGCCTCGGCGTTCTCTTCGAGCATCTTGTTATCGAAGCTGTGCTTGCCGATGGCGGCCTGGACGTTGCCGCCGGCGTCGTTGCGGAACTCGACCTTGCCGGCCGCGTATTCCTTGACCGCCTTGGCGACTTGCGGCGTGACCGTCCCGCTCTTGGGCGAGGGCATCAGGCCCTTGGGGCCCAGCGCCTTGCCGAGCTTGGAGACCACACGCATCATGTCCGGGCTGGCGATCGCGACGTCGAAGTCCAGCCAGCCGTCCTCGATCTTCTTGACCAGCTCCTCGGCGCCGGCCTCAATCGCGCCGGCTTCCTTGGCTTCCTTGACCTTGTCCGAAGCACAGAACGCGATCACGCGCTTGCTCTTGCCGATGCCGTGCGGCAGCGACAACGAACCGCGGATCATCTGGTCGGCCTGCTTGGGGTCGATGCCCAGGTGCATGCAGATCTCGACCGTCTGGTCGAACTTCGCTGCCTTGAACGATTTGATCCGTGTGATCGCCTCGGCCAGGGGCACCGGGACCACACTCTTGATCGTCGCCTTGTCGGCGGTGTAACGCTTGCCCTTCTTAGGCATATCCATCCATCCTTTCGACTGCCCGACACTGCCGGGCTCATCTCCCACGGTTTGTGGCACGTGGTAAGCCTTATCTATTCACTTGTCCCCGGGCACCGGAAGAATGAGACTGTTTATTATCCGGCTCAGCCCTCGATGGTGATGCCCATCGAGCGGGCGGTCCCGGCGAGGGTGCGCATCATGGCTTCGGGGCTGTGCCCGGTGAGTTCCTTGGCCTTCTCGGCGGCGATGGCCTTGAGCTGCTCCTGGGTGATCTTGCCGACCTTGTCCTTGTTCGGGACGCCCGAGCCCTTCTCGACGCCGGCGGCGTCCTTGAGCATGACCGCGGCCGGGGGGCTCTTGATCTCGAAGGTGAAGGTGCGGTCCTTGTAGACCGTGATCACGCAGCCGACGACCTTGCCGTTGAGCGACTTGGTGGCGTCATTGAACTGCTGGATGAACTGGCCGGGGTTCACGCCGTTGGCGCCCAGCGCCGGGCCGATCGGCGGCGCGGGCGTGGCTTTGCCGCCGGGGGCCTGGATCTTGAACTGGCTGGTAATCTCTTTCTTGGCCATGACTGGCTCCTGGCGTTCAATGCGTCGGGGTTTCGACCGGTCCACGGGGACATCCCGCCGGGACCAGCGAGCCGGGCAATATAACAAAGTCCCCCGCCCCGTGCCAATCAAGCCCCACCACCCCCGGCCGGCCGGGTTCCTGGCCCCCCGCCACCGGCCGCAGCCCCGCCCGGCTTGACACCGCCGGGGCCGGCGATAACCTTGGCCGCCTGACGGGTTTGCTTGCAGGCCCAGGATGCCCCGGATCGCTCCCGGGCGGCCGAGAGGCCAGGTAGCTCAGTTGGTAGAGCACCGCATTGAAAATGCGGGTGTCGGCGGTTCAAGTCCGCCCCTGGCCATTTTTCCACTTCCCCGACCACGGATTGCCTGCCCCAAGACCGGGGTTTACGCAATCACCCAGCAAGAACGCTAAGCCGCAAGCGGCTGTTACGCGCATTCGACAATCGACAACTCAAAACCGTTGCCCACCGGCACGCCGCAACTGCGCACGCCGGGACGTCCACGCAGGTCCTTGACGAAGTCGGCCAACTCCTCGGGGTGTGTCCCCGTGTTGTCCGTCACGAGCACCGCACGGCCTGCGAGCTTGCCCCACAGCGCATCCAGGTAATCATGGCTCTGCGGCTTGTCCGCATCGATGAATGCAAAATCGATCGGGTCCTTCGGCTTAAGCGTTTTCAGCACTTCACGCGCATCGCCTAAGTAAAGCGAAACCGTGTCGATCAGCCCGGCGTCGGTGAGGTTGGCGGTCGCGGCCTTGATCTTCTTATCGCTTAAGTCGATCGCGTGAACGTGCCCGCCGTGCTCTTTCGCCGCCGCGGCGAGGTGCAGCGTCGAGAAGCCGTAGGACACGCCGACCTCGCACAACGATTTGAACCGCCCGATACGGACGATCTGCGCCAGCACGAGCGCTTCTTCACGCGGGATCTGCCAGTGGTCATCGACCTTGGTACGGCATGCGCAGTTGATCGACACGGTCCATCACGGCTTGGATTTTCGGACTGAATACGGCGAGCCTCCGGCTTTGTTCTACAGATAATCATGATACTTCCGATAACGGCGATTGTCCGGGACAGTGGCTTTTTACCCGGGCAAGCTGATAAAGTTTAGCCATGAGCAGCGCCGCGAACCCGCGGACAGCCCGCATCCGAGCCGGTGGTGCGCGTGTCATGTGGGGGCGTTCCCGATGTCGGATTCGCGGGACGGGGAGATACGCTGGTACAGCCCGACTCGCGCAATGCTGCTGCCGCTGGAAGAGGACGATTCAAGGTGTCGCGGTCGCTGCGTCGGCGGGTCAACAGCGGCTGTTACCGGGCGACGCTGACCGGCGTTTGAGCGGGTGATCCGCGCTCGTGCCGAACCCTGACCAAGTGAGACAGACGTGGATCAACGACGCGATCATTGATGTCTACTGCCAACTACACACGGCCGGACTATACACAGCGTGGAGGCGTGGGTGGGTGAAGATGGTTCGGAGCTGGTCGGCGGGCTGTACGGCGTATCACTTGGCGGCGCGTTCTTCGGCGAGTCGATGTTTCACCGCGCGACGGATGCATCCAAAGTCTGCCTGGTGAAGCTGGTCGAGCACCTGCGGAATAACGGGTTCGGCCTGCTGGATGTTCAGTTTGTTAATCCGCACCTGGAGCAGTTCGGGGTGTATGAGATTTCGCGGGATGAGTATCTGGATCGGTTGGAGGCGGCGTTGAACTCGGGGGTGCGGTGGTGAATCGCTGGGTGTGAGCGCGGGAAAGCGCGGCGGCACAAGCCGCCTGAGCCGCGCGGGCTTGAGTACGGATTACGGTTCTGAAAAAAGCCTACGGCAGGATGATGGTCTTGCCAACAGGCATTTTTTCGGGAACCAGGCCCGGGTTGGCGGCGACGATGTCGGGCCAGCGGTTGCCGTTGCCGTAGTGCCGTGTCGCAATCTTCCAGAGAGAGTCGCCCTTCTGGACGGTGTAGGTCGTCTGGCTGGGCGGCATGGCGATCGGCGCGGGGGCCGGCGCGGCGTAACCCGGCTGGGCGTCCCACGCAACGGGCTGGGGTGCTGCGGCCGGCTGTGCGTCGTAACCCTGCACCGACACGGGGTCCACCGGCGGGGGCACGGCGGTGAGTTCGGGCTTGGCCTTACGCTGGCAACCCATCGCGGCGCCCAAACATAGAACAGTCACAACGGCGGTCTGTCTTAACATGATCGATCCCCTTAAAGTAGACGGCGTCCTTGCATGATCCACCCGGGACAACGCGGGTTTTGTACCGCAATCCGGCGGGCAAGGCAATATTATCGGCGGATAGAGCAGCTCTCACCAGTTAACGGTCACTCTTCCTGGCCTTTGTCGTCCGCCGACATCGGGTCGGCCTCGACAGGCTCCGGCCGGTCCACCGCCCAGGCCGGCCTGTGCGATAACGGCTTGGCCCTGAGTTCACCAAACACCACCCGTATACCCGCCCGGTCGGTCCGCCCGCCGATCGCAAACGGGTATTTCCGGTCGGGCAAGTCTTCTCGCATCATCAGGCCTTCATAGATGACGCGATTGTTGACCGTCAGCCGGAGGAACTTATCCCACGTCTGAAGGTGAAAGCGGATGGTTTGCCCGGCGTCGGCCGGTACACGCTTGCGCCACCCGAAGTTCTGGGCCGTTTCGGTCTCACCGGTATTCGGATCGAACAACACGCTGCGGTGATAGAACTTACCATTGGTTTTACGGAACGCCAGCAAAAGGCCGGCAAGATTCCCGCCGGGCACCTCATCATCCAGAAACGTCAGTGTCCCTTTGACCTCGAAGCGGTAGCGCATATTAAAACGGCACTGGAGCATCAGCCCGTCACCGTCGGACACGCCGATGATCCGCCCCCAAGTCATCCGCAGACCAATCACCATATCGTAAGCGCCACCCGTACAGGTCCGGCTCGTCAAGCAGGTTGATCCACACCCCTGCGCCGCTCACTCAGCCACCGGGAATAGGGGTCGACCGATACCGCAGGTATGCCCTGCCGACCGTTCGGCTGTAACCCCGCGACCATCTGGTCGTACACCTCTGAAGCCCGCGGCGGTACTCCCTCTTGTCCCAGAGTTTCTGCGTCTGCGAAAAGACGGATTCAGGCAGACGGGCACGCGCGTAGCATTCGCTAGGCGAAAGCACGGGGGACGCCCAGAAGTAGGCGAAGACCGAAGGCTCTATCGCGTCGCCAAGCCCGTCAAGGATCGCCGCCCCTTCCTCGAAGCGGTCAAGATGCCAGGCCACGGCGGCCTTGCACGTTTCCCAATGAGCCGGCGTCCAATCCCACATCCGCCCGTCCGTCTTTTCACCATCGAAGTATTTCAAGAAGTTTTCGTATACACCGGGCGTGTGCCAGAAGTTCAGATCGTCTTCCTCTTTGTAAATATCCATCATGGTGTGAAAGAACATCGAGGGTACATCCGTATCAAAACGCCCGGTTTCGAGACACTCCACACCGAATTGATACATCTTCTGGGACGACCCTCTCCAGCGCGGCCGAATCGACCACCGGTAATTCCGATACGCCGTAAGGTGATCGAACCGGGCATCGACGGCACGGTCGAACCACACCCGCTCCTCGCCGTTGCGCAAACCCATCGACACCACGATCAATTCCGCCGCGGCGTCTGGGAATTCCGGGTGCAATTGCCAGGCTTTGACCAGGTGTGGGTAGGCAATGTCCAAATGTTCCTTGAAACCCCGCCAGCCCGCTTCGGTCACCTTGGGGGCGTACGAATTGCCCCGCCAGTTCCACGCCACCTCACGTTGATGCATCCCGCAGATCATGCCGACAAGCCACGGGTTGACCGGATCGGGTACATCGATGCGTTTACACACCGCATCCCAACGGTCCAGGTATGTGTCATCGACAAGTATGTCTTGGTGTGCCCAGAACAGGTAATACTGATCCGCCAAACTCCGTCGAGGGTCGGTGATCGCCCGGCACATCAGATCGATCCAAGCCTGCTCGACCCGCCGGACCTCTTCCTCGGTCCCCTTGACATCAAGGTACGCCAGTAAACGCCAGGCCGCGTGCAGTTTGCGGTTGGTGGGGTACTCGCTCGCAAGCATCGCCTCATACACCGACCACAGCCGGCCGATGTAAGCCTCATCGAAAGACCCGCGCTGGTTGCGCGTAACGTGGTGGATCAGACTTACATAGTTCACCAGCGGGTCCGTACAACCCAGGTCAAGCAGTTGCCGGGTGAGTTCCTTCATCCGGCTACCGCTTACCGGCTCGGGGACCTTGGTCTTGTCGGTCGCTTTCTGATTGGTAAACGAGTCGGCTTGGCCGTTTAGGTACTCCACAGCAAGCGCATCCCATCTCGGGTCATGCTCGCCGACCTCCAGATAGGCTCCCGACATCGTCCGCGTGTTGTACGCGTGAAAATCAGTGCGGAATTGCTTCTCAAGGCTCGCCTCCGGGTTATCCCTGCCAGGGATCGCCGTGGGCGTGGGAGATCTCCATACACTACATGACGTCATCATCACCAAGAGAGATACGGCAATAACGCTTGTATGTACGGACATGAACACCC
>JAWKTA010000018.1:0-75406 GCA_041402025.1 Phycisphaerales bacterium
GAAAAGAACATGGCCAGCCCGCCCGGTTCGGGGACTGAGCGTTGTGCATCGCCCGGCGGTGTGCCCGCGTTCCAGTTGCCCAAGACGGTGTTGAGGTCTTCGATGCCGACGAACCCGTCACCGGAGGGGTCACCCTGCGTGGCGCCGGGGGGCGTGGTTTGGTTCCAGTTGCCTAGCACGAGGTTCAGGTCGTTGATGCCGACGAACCCGTCGCCGTCGAGGTCGCCATCGATGGGTGTGGCCGGGGGCGTGAGCAGCACGAGTTGGTTGGTGTCCACGCCCGGCGCGCGGCCGACGGCGGAGATGACGCCGGCGTTGTTGATGGCGTCGGCCTCGCGGAGGTTCAGCGTGAAGGCGGGATCAACCAGGTCGTCCAGATAGCGTATGCCGGTGAGGGTGTCATGGACAAACGCCTTGCGGTCCGACCCGTTGAAGTAGCCGCCGATAGCGGTGCCGTGGTCGTTGATATCAAAGACGAAGGTGTTGCCGATCGATGTGTTTAACCCGCCCGCGCCGCTGAAGCGCAGGACCTCGTTGGAGGTCTCGTTCCACTCGAAAAAGCCGTTGCCGTTGGCGTCGGTGAAATCGACGGTGTTGTCATTGTCCAGGTCGGTCCAGATAAAGCCGATCTCGCGTGCGTTGTCGTTGCGCATGGTGCCGGCGACCTGCCCGGCGTTGTTGATGGCGTAGACTGCCGCGTTGGGTGACACGGCGCTCATAAAGGGTATCTGCGTGGTCTCATTGACGTCGGCGGTATTATTGTTATTCAGGTCACGCCAGACATAGGCGGCGCTGCCCGCAGTGTATGCCACGTTGCCGAGATCGTTCATATCGGCGATATCCGCTGCGGGAGCGATGAAAGACCGGGTGGTGGTTTCCGTCAGCACGCCGGCGCCGAGCGAGAAAGATGCGCGGTACAGTCCGGTGTCGCCGTGGATCAATACCTGGTTATTGTTGTTGACGCGGAGCGCGGAGCCGTAGGCCGCGCCGGGGTTGAGGTTGAGTTGGCGCATCTCGCCGGGCGTGTTGGCGTGGTTGGCATCGTCATCAAACCAAAGGAATGGCCGATCATCAGTGACGCCGATCGTGGTCGATGTGCTGCTTAACCCGACGACCCACCCGGCGTCGTTGAGGTCCGTGGCTTTGCTCAGGTCGTTGCGGGGAGATACGGATTGAAACGCGAAGTCGCCGGTAAGGTCGCCGAGGTTGGCGGCGGTGTGTTGCGCGGGGTCGTAGAAGAACGGGCGTGTGTCTTTTGGCAACAGATTGCTGCCCGCGTCGCCCATACCGGCGAGTTGTCCGAGGCTGTTGATCGAGCCGATGGCGGGCTTGTTCAGCCGCAGCGCGGGGCGTGCTTGCGAGGTATCGTAGGCGGGCTTGGGCGCGTTGAGCAGGATGGCGGTGTTATATTCGATGTCGGCATATGTGTGTGTAGCGATAGCCGACAGCGCGGCCCACAGCGTAAAAACCTCCCGTGAGGGGATATGCCGGTATATTTCCCACATCGCGTGGGTATTTTAACCCCGGGGGCACGTAATAGGAACAAAAATTATTGTTTTTTATCGGTAATCCCGCACTATGTATGGTCAGGCGGCATCGCCCAACGAGTTGGCGATATGGACCAGGGGCATCGCGTGGGCCTGGTCACGGGCGTAAACGACCTCTCGGCCACGTCCCATGCTGATGCGGACCGGGCCGCGCACGTCGGTGTGGACCTTGTACGCCTTGCCGGCGATCTGGATGACCGTATCGGCGCGCAGCCAGCGGTGGACGGTGAGAACGGCCGGCTTTTTTTTGCCGAGCATGCTGATCACCGTAGGCACGCCCGACGGGCTGCCGATCGCCGCGACCTCCGCCTCGCCCTGGCATGTGAGCTTGCCGCCCATGACCGTGCCGCCGGGTGAACGCAGCGCGCCGCATATAGTTAACTCGCAGTTGGCGATCTCGCGGTCGATCTGCAGCTCTCCTTTGACTTCCCCGTGGACGTTGTCGAGGTATTTGCCGGACATGTTCTTGCCGACTTCGGCGGTGCCTTTCTCCCGGCCGGCAAACCCGCCCAGGACCGCGAGGTGCCCGCCGCATCGGATCGTCGCCGCCTCTACCAAACCGTCTACGATCACGTTACCCGTCGCTTCAACAGTGAACATATCGCGCACACCCTTGCGGATGTGAACGTCGCCGTCGAAGTTGATGTTCCCGGTGGAGAAGTCGACGAACTCGGGCACCTCGATGAATTCAAGCACCGTGATCTGGTCGCCGTCGCAAACCAGCGGGCCGTGTATCTTGGCGATGAGTTCGCCGGTGTTTTTTTTCTGGATGGTTTTCCCTAGTTTCAGCCGGACGGGTTTGCCGCCGCGTGCGGCGATGGGTTTACCGAACAGGTCCGTGCCGGGCGTGCCGCGCGTCTCCGGCGTGATCATGGCGATCACCTGCTCCGGTTCGACGAGCGTGTAGGCGCTTTTCTGATAGAAATCGACGGGGTCTTCACCCAGTTCCTGCGGTTGTTCACCCCCGATAAGCCACTCGACGCTGCCGTCATCCCCGCTGACCGGCAGGGTGGTTTCGGCAACAATGCCCCGCGTTCCTTTGCCGCTTTGTTTCGCCTGTAAGATGAGTTCCGCGACCGCTTTCACCGTTCCCTCATTCGGCACGATGCCCAGGCCGGTGATCAGGCGCATGCACGCGTGCTGGTTGAGGTTTTCCTCGGAGATGCCAGGCGGGATGAACATCTCCGCTTTGGTCTTATCCGCATTGACAGTGACCTGGATCGGCCGTTCTTCCGTCGGCGTGGTCATCACGCACCCCATGGTTGCGACCCGACCCCGCTTACGCCAATCAATAACGCCGGCGTATACCGGGGATGCCCCGCTATTGTCATCGGTTTGATGTCAATCGGCCTTCATGCCGGCCGGGTGTCTGCGGGGCATCGGTAACATTTGTAGCCGGCTATCGGTATCGGGTTAACCTGTTTGTAGCCCTTATCCGACGGTGCGCCGACTTAAAGAACGGGTAAAAAAAACCCACCGTTGCCGGTGGGCTTTTATGGGTTGTGTATGTGCCGAAATCAGCGCGGTCAGTTGCGGTTTTATTTGTACGCAGCCGGCGGCTGGGTGATATCCGGCGTCGGCTCGGCCGCGGGTGCGGCGGGCGCTGCGGCCGCGGGTTCATCGGCGGAGCCGGCCGAACTCATCGCGACCAGGTACAGCTCAACACGGCGGTTGGCTTCCGCGCCGGTGGCGCTGTTCGGCACGACCGGGTGGAACTCGCCGTAGCCCGCGACGCTCATGCGCGTGCTGGGCACGCCCGCCTTGGCGAGCACTTCCATCACCGAGATCGCACGGTGGACAGACAGGTGCCAGTTGGTCGGGTGCTTGGCGCGGGTGCCGACGTTCTTGATCGGGACGTTGTCGGTGTGTCCGACCACGCGGACCTCGTACTGCGCGGCCGAGGGGGAGTTGAAGATCCCGGCCAGGCTGTTCAGCGAGGTCACCGCGCCGGCGTTCACGTCGGCCGAGCCGAGCGCGAAGGTCAGGTCGCTGCGGAGCTTGACCATGCCCCGGGCGGCGTCGTAGCTCATCAGCTGCGGGTTCGCGGCGGCCAGGCGGCTCAGGGCGTCGTCCAGTTCCGGCGGCAGGGCGACGAAGCTGGCGTTACGCAGGCGTTCCTCGGCATCCGCCAGGGCTTTTTTCAGCCGGTCGGCTTCGGCCAGGGCATTCGCCAGGGCGTCCGCCTCGCTCCCGGTAGCGCCCTGAAGCGCCGCGATCCGGGCGTTGGCCTCGGCGAGCTGTTCCTGCAGGTCCAGCACCTGGCTCTGGCTGTTACGGTAAAGTGTTCTCAGGTCGTCAGCCTCACGCTGGGCCACACAGCCCACGGCGACCATCGCGACCGCTGCGAGTATCATCCAGGTCTGAATCGTTCTCATCGGGAGCCACTCCTTTGTCTCGGGTTTCATCGGCGATTGCGGGATTGTAACGGGTCGGCTGGGGCGTGGGAAGTCGGGGCCGGTCGTCCACAAATGCCCGATCCGCGGGCTTGAGGGGTTACGCATGAAGCAGCAACCAGTCACCGTCTACCGCGCCGCCGCCATACGCGACGCCCAGGGCACCAACGCTCGCCCCGGTGCGATCGCCGTCAAGCACGGCCGGATCGTCGCGTCGGGACACCCCGACTCGCTGCCCAAGCGCCTGCTCAAGCACGCCAATTATGTTGATCGGCCAGATGAACTGATCCTCCCCACTCTGGTCAACGCCCACACCCACCTGGACCTTACCGAACTCGGCCCGACGCCGTATGAGGGGTCTTTCACCGGTTGGCTCCGCGACGTTGTCAGGCACCGCCCGACCGAGCCGAAGCAGATCATCGACGCCGTCCGGCAGGGGCTGCTGCTGAGCCGTCAGGCCGGCGTCGGGCACTTAGGCGACATCGCCGGCTCCACCGCCGCCGTCATGGGCAGACGCCAGGCCCCGCGCGACCTGGTCATCCCCGGCGTGAGCTACCTCGAATGCTTCGGCCTCGCCGGCAGGCAGAACGCTTCCATCACACAGGTCGAACGCGCCCTGACCGACCTGCCCTTCGAGATGCGCATCCCCAACCACGATAGGGGGGCCGTGCTCGGCCTAAGCCCGCACGCGCCGTACTCCACCGGGCTGGATGTCTACAAAGCCGCCAACCGTCTCAGCCACGCACGCATCTACCGCCTGACCACCCACCTCGCCGAGACTCAGGAAGAATTACAGTTCGTCCAGGACGCCGCCGGCCCGTTCGCCGACCTGCTCAAGGAACTGGGCAAGTGGGATGACGCCATCCAGCCCTCGGGCCAGCACCCCGTCCAATGGCTCGAACCCGTCCTCAAGCACGCACGCTGGGTCCTCGCGCACTGCAACTACGTCGAGGACGAACACATCGACATCCTCCAGCGCACCGGCACCAGCGTCGTCTACTGCCCCGTGGCCAGCGAATACTTCGGCCACAAAGACCACCGCTACCGCGACATGCTCGAGGCCGGCGTCAACGTCTGCCTCGGCACCGACTCGATCATCTGCCAGCACCCCGACGAACCCCAACCCATGGGCATCCTCCCGCAGATGCGCCACCTCTTTAAGCGCGACCAGACCGACCCGAACCTCTTGCTGAAAATGGCCACCACCCACGGCATGCTCGCGCTCGAGTTCTCCGAGAACGACGCCACCCTGCAAAAGCGCGCCCCCGCCCAGTTCGCCGCCATCCGCATCGACCCCGACGACCCGCTCGACCCGCTCGTGCAGGTGCTTAGCAATGACCATCTCGTGACGCCGATCGATGGGACAAGAGTGTAGTATTTATGTATCCACGGATTAATCTTAGTAACTGACGGTCCAGTTATATTGGGTAATCGGCTGCGAGTAAATACGTTTTATGATGCAAGCATTTTGCTGTCGATGTTTCATATCAACTTAATAGTAGATCTGAAAGGCGGTGATCAGTGAGTGGAGGTGGTGGTGAATACAGGGCTTTTTCACGCAAAAAACAGTATGAGCTATTTTATAAGTATTTTGAGCGAGAAGATGCTCGATACAATGCCATTAATAATCGAGCTGGCGCATATTTAGGTTTTATTTCTATAGCTTCATATTTTGGGCTTGGCTCTATTTATAATTGGCAATTCGGTTATTTCATGCTCATATTATTCTTGGCGACCATGCTCGTTTTTGCGGCCGGACTATTTTTTGTGGCGGCTGGAATCTCTATCTGCGATTACGAGGAGGGTTGTAATATCAATGCATTCACTGATGAGATTGACGAAAATAATTGGGACGAAGAAGACACCTACTCCAAACTGCTTGTGAATATCGCCCTTGCAACTGATAATAATGCCAAGTTAAACACTCAGCGTGCGGTTAACTTACAAAAGAGCCTAATTTGCTTTTTAACAGTTTTGGTTCTGGCGGGTTCAATGTTTACATATAAGATCGTAAGTGAGAACTATTATGGAAAAGAAAGAAAAGCCATCGAAAGTTCCGCCCAAGAAGCAGTCGATCAAGGAGCTCAAGAAGGAGGCCAAGAAGGCTCCGATTAAGGTTACTCAGCAAGGCGGGGGCGGCATAGGGCCACGGAAACGTAAATAATGTGGCCTGCGCTCGGCGCGGGTCTCCCGACCCCGCCGATACGGCCGACCGAAGGTCTCCAAGTCTTTGGGAACAATAATAACCGCTAATTTCCGCTAATCCTCTGTATTAGCGTTAATCAACGCCGATTAGCGTTCCCTTCTTTCGGCAACGGCTTCGCATCCTCGCACAAACAAAAACCCACGGGCCTTACCGCGCGGTTTTGTTGGATGAAGTTTCCACTCTGATTGCTCAGCCGAAGCCCCCGCCGTACCCGCCGCCGCCTTCCGAGGGCTGGGGGACGTTGCCGCCGAAGCCGCCGGCGCTGTTGCGGCGGAACTTGAGCGTGGTCAGCCAGCGGTAGTACAGCGACCTGAAGTAGCTGGGGCGGGGAGCCTTGACGGGTTGCAGCTCGTTTGATTTGCCGAGCACGAGCTTCTCGATCGCGATGCCCGCGTCCTGCCAGCGGCATAGGATATGGCATAGATCGTCCTGCCAGGCGGGCGTGTATTCATCCTGGATGAGGACGACGCGGTTGATGTTCTGGCGTTTGAGGAATCCCGCGGAGGGGACGTCCTGCGGGAAGATGACCCAGCGGTTGTCGAACGTGCCGGGCTTGGGGTCGCGTGGGCCGGCGATGCGGTCGGCGTCGATGAGGAAGGCGGGCGGCGCATCGGGGTCGATGTGCTTCTCGTTCAGCCGTTCGGTGCCGCCTTCTAATGCGTGGATGACCGGGTCGAGCTTGTGGACGGCCCTGCTGTGTCCGGGCGCGGCGTTGTAGAGCGGGATCGGCCGATACCCGAAGTCGATCAGTTCAAGGCCGGCGGCGACCGACTCGACGCCGGGCAGGTTCACGATCAGCGCGGTGTCGCCGTAGTTATCCTTGAAAACCTTGAATACGTCTGCCTTGCTCTGCGGCAGGAACACGCGGCTGCCGACGCCTTTCTCGTCCATGTGCGCAAACAGCACGGGCTTGACCCAAGGCGACCAGGGCGAGGTCGGGGGCGCCCAGAACGAATAGACGAGTTTTTCGGGCATGTCACGCAAGGGCGGCTCCTGGAAGCGCGTTGGTTGGGTGTTCGGCGGGTTGTGCGACGGGCTGTTCGATCAGTAGCGCGGCGTCCATGGCGTGATGATCGATCAAAGCACTGTGCGAAACACGGGCGTAAGCGCCAGTGGCTTTGCCATCAACGACATACACGCCGATACAGGTGTGCATCGGGCCTCGCGGCGTGGGGATCGGGACGCTCTCAAAGCGTTGTTGCGCGATCCAGTACCGCGGCCGGAGCCGCACGGCACGGGTGATGCGTTTGTGTTCTTTGGCGTTGCCGATCCCGTGCATGGCGATGCCCTCGCCGACCCGGCCCAGCGCGGGCTTGAGGACCCAGTCGGGGTTGCCGCGCCAGTCTGCGTCCCGTGGGTCGCGTGTCGCGGGCAGGTATTGATGCCAGGTGTCGGTTGAGGTTTTCAGTTTGTCCCATACGAGCGGGAAACGCTTACTCTGTATAAGCAGCGAACTCGCGGGGTTGCAGGCGGGGGTGGCGTGCTTATGAAAAAAGTGCGTCCATGCGGCGCGTGGGCGCAGGTTGATCAGCCACTCCGCGGGGAAGAAGCGTACCAGCAGGTCGATCGGGCCTTCGTATGTTGGGCGTCCGGCCGACCAGTCGAGGTGGGCCGGCGACAGCAGCAGGGGGGTGAGTCCGACATCGAGCAGGCGATCGGCGATGAATTGCATGACCTGCCGGTCATCGACGTAGGCCGTGGCGTGGAGCAACGCGACGCGGGCGACTCGGCCGACACGGTCGTGGATGGCGCGCACGAGGGCGCCGGTCGGGTCGCCGGTAAGGCGGACGTTGCTGTATTGCTCGGCGACCAGCGCGCTGAATCCCGAGGCCTCGTTCCAGCCGCCGGGCACATCGGCGTTGCACTCACTGATCCGCCAACCGTCTGTGGTCCAGTGGAAATCAAAGCGCATGGCACGCGGGGCGTTGGTCAGCGTGTCATGGCGATGGAGCTTGAACATGCGCGTGATCGGGCGTGGCAGGCCGAGGTCGCCAAGTAGTTCGGGGCGTTGTAGCAGTTCCTGCTCAGAGGTGACGGCCTCGGCGGCCATGCGCTCGGCGGCGTCGGCCAGTTCACCCCACTGTTTTGGCTGCATGAGCAACGGGAACCGGCAGAGCACATCGACATCGCCCACCTGCGGGTCCCACTTGCGGCACTCGAAGATGGTGCGCAGGCGCAGCTCGGCAAATTTGCCCGCGTCGATCGGATCACCGGCTCGGATCGGCTCGATCATCACCACCACCCCACGTGCATCAGCCACCCGGCCGCGCCGCCGAGATACACCAGACCCGGTAATAAACCCGCGAGTACCACGTTGCCGGGCGCACGCTCGGCGGTCGGGCGGAGGATGAATTCGACGAGCACGGCGAACAGCCAGATCAGGCACACGCCCCACGCTTCCTGGGAAAAATCGTTCAGTGTCGCCCGGGCTGATTCCCAGTCGCCCGCGACCGCGCGGCCAAGGACCAGCCCGGACGCGACGAGCAACGCCCCGAACCGCAGCCCGCAGGCGGTGTCTCGCTCGACGGTGATGGACTCGGTGAAGCGCGTGATCGGTTCCGCGCAGACCCAGAGCAGGTATAACACCGTGGTCTGGACGATCGCGCAGAACACAACGACCCACCAGCCCGGCCCGTCGCCGATGTTCCCTCCGGTGAAGCCCAGCGTCAGGCCGACCAGCAGGCCGGCCACCGCCCACGCCGCCGCCGGGTTACGCCGCTCAATGATGTCACCCCGGATGTCCAACCCGATAAGCGCCGCCGGCCAGAGCACGACGTTCAGCCACGCCACGCCCATGATCGAGTAGAAAGACATGTAGGTGAAGCTGTCACGCACATCATGGGCCGAATACAGCTTCAGCAGCACGACCATCCCCGCGAAACAGCCGAGAGGTACCGCCAGGAACCCCACGCGCATCAACCACGACCAGCCCAGGCCCGGCGACCGCGTGTAGTAGAACAACCAACGCAACATGCCCACACACGCGATCACGCCGCACAGGATCAGAGCGAAACGTTCATCGTCGGACATAAGGCCCCCGCAACGGGTCAGATGGGGTGATCAGCAAGGTGCCCACCGGTCAGGTGCAACCGGATATATAACCGAGATCATCGGTCGATACAACGGTTTGGCCGGTGCGCCCGGCAGCGCGTGCAAACAAAAACCCCACGGCTCTTGCCGTGGGGTTTTGTTTAGCTAGGTTTTATACGAGTGATCACGCCCGACGACGAAGCATCCCGAGGCCTGCCAGCCCGAACAGGGCCAGGCTTGCCGGCTCGGGGACGATGTGGGAGACGGCGAAGCGGTCGATCAGCATCTCGTCGTCCGAGTAGTCTTCGTTGATCACCAGACGGACCGACTCGATCCCGCGCGTCGGGTCCAGCGTGCCCGTGCCGACCGAGGTGAAGTTCGCGCCGTCGTTGGTCGAGTAGAACAACTCGAACGTGTCGGTGTCCAGGTTCACGTCGATCATCGTCAGGATATCGCCTTTGTCCCCGAAGACCACGGTAGGCGTGTCCGAGCTGCCCGTGCCCACGCCGTTGCCGACCAGCGAGAACTCATCGGCCGCCGTGCGGGTGAAGAAGATCTCTGCCGTGACAAACGTCGAACGCGGGTCGAACTGGATGAACGTCAGGCGCATCTCTTCGTCCTGCGCCGGGTCGTAGATCAGCTCGTCGAAGCTGTACGCGATGTCGAACAGCCCGATCACCCGGCCGGAGCTGATCCCGGCGAAGTCGACGTAGTTGCTGCCGAACTCCGTGTTGTTCTTGGCCGACACGTCGTACTGGCCCAGGCCGTTGGTCCCGGTGCCGGCGATGTCCGCGTCGATGTCGAACGTCTCAAGCGGCGCCGCCGAGTTCAGCGTGTTCTCCAGCGCCGTGGTGGTCGGATCGTTGAACAGGAAGTCGGTGATGATGGTGCCGCTGTTGAAATCATCCAGCACCGTCGCCGACGCCGACCCGGCAAACGTCATGCCCGCAGCGGCAGCCGCCGCGGCGAAGTGATATTTACTAAAGATCATGTGTTTTCCTCTCCCTCTTGAGTTGGTTACGATCGACACGGGGCCCGGACAGTATCGAGCCCGCGGCGGCGACACACAAGCGCGCGAATCACCGCTGTTTATCTCGACTACTAATATAACCCCTGCGATGGCCGGTGCCAAGGCTTATTACCCGTATTTTCGCTTAAGCCAGAAGCGATAACCCTCCCGCATCCCGGTTAAGACGCCTGAAACGGATCAACGGAGACAATTTTGTCTGATTAATTGCGGGCGGCACTCGGTCCCGACCCCTTACCCCGGAAATGTCTTGATATTCAGCGGGCTGTACGGATAAGGTATAGGCTGCGGGAGATTACGGGGGGAGCGCACTAAGCCTTCAGTGGCCAGCGTTAAGATAGCGTTACACATCCTTGAGGGAGGGAGAAAGCCTTGGCGAAAGAAAACTTTGATCGCAGCAAGCCGCACGTCAACATCGGCACGGTGTCGCAGATCGTCACGGACACATCGGGCCAGCTAACGCTCGATGGTATCGCCGACGACCTGGCGGGCAACGACGCGCCGAGCACGAAGCTCTTTATCAGCGCGCCGGGGTCGGGCGACCCTCAGAGTTTCGTGGTGGCGTACCCGTTCGATACGGACTTCACCTTCGTGCCCGCGTCGGCCGCCTGCTGCCGGCAGATGACGATGGACTTCGCGATCGACATGCTCCCGCTGGATGTCACGGGCACGGCTAACCTGGAAGTCACACTCGCCATCCTCCAGGACGAGGTCTTCGTCGCGAGCAACCACGGCCAGCTCGTCAATCAGAGCACCGGCTGGATGACCGCCAGTAACACGGGCCTGATCGCCAAGGACTTTTTCGAGGCCGACGGCGGCGGCACGCACCCGGACTTCACGCGCACTTTCCAGTTTGGTTACGCGTTCATGGGCGACTACTCGACGCAGGGCCTTAACGTCGAGATCAACCTGGACAACATGCACGTCGGCATCAACGACGTCCCCGAGCCGATGTCCATGGCCGTGATGCTGGTCCTCGCCGGCGGCGCGCTGCTTTGCCGGCGCGGGCTGGTCCCGACGTTCCGCTGACCCGTTTGCCCCGCGTTCGTGCGAAATCCATTGACAATTCCGATACAAATCGTGACAATAGCCGTTTGCTGGCCAATGTCGCCGAGGTGGAGGCGGTTCGGTGCCGTGCCGGCAGCCGTGCCCCGTGTCAAGGGGCCGGGTGATTGAGCGATTCAGCTTAAGTTGCCCTGATCCAAACCCTATTATCTTTTTCTGTGTACACGGCCGGGTGAGTACTGTCCTTGGCGTGAGATTACTCTGCTCGCGGTGTGCTTTCATACATGTGTGGCGGGCCTGCCGAGTAGCGCATAATGAATGTGTCGTGACTGGATAAGAACAGGCCTGTTTTAAGCAATGGAGCCGCAACGATGAAGTCGCGAGGGTTCTTGTCTTGTTCTGTTGTCACATTATCGTTCCTGGTGTGTGGTTCAGGCGCTTCGGGCGCGATCAAGAACTGGAATGCGGGCTCGGGCAACTGGAGCACGCCCACCAACTGGACGCTGGCCGGCGTCCCGGCACTCAACGACACCGTCAACATCAAGCCCAGCGACGGCGTGGCCCGGACCATCAACTACGACATCGTGTCCCCCACACTCACCTACCTGACGGTCGAACTCACCGGCGCGGGCACAAACCGCGTGACGTTCAACACCAACGGCAACAACCTGAGCCTTGTTAACGGCTTCGTGATCGGTGATGTCGGCCGTGCCACGTTCAATCAGACGGGAGGTTCTGTTTCTTACTCGAACGTCAACCTGGATGCGATCGTCGGCTTCAACGCCGGGGGCGACGGCATCTACAACCTCAGCGGCGGCAACCTGTCAGTTGCACGCGGCCTGTATGTCGGCACATTCGGTTCCAGCACCGGCCTGTTCAATCAGACCGGCGGCGCCGTCACGGCCGGGGGGTCGCTGGTCCTCGGCAGCGTGGCGGGCTCAAACGGGACATATAACATCAGCAATAACGCCTCGGTCACAGCAACCGATATCTATGTGGGCAATCAGGGAACGGGCACACTCTCGATCCATGACAATGCCTCGGTCAGCGCTAACAGCAGCTTCTACATCAACGGATCGGGCACGCTGAACATGGATGGCGGAACGCTGCGGTTGGCAGGTTACACGCGTACCGGCACGTTTAATTACACCGCGGGCACGATCCGGCTTGTCGGCGACCGCGTGTTCGGCGCCGACGTCGCGATACCCGACATCTTCGGCACGACCCCGACCATCACCCCGGGCAAGACGCTCTCGATCGAGGGCGGCGCCGACGTCCGCACCACCGTCAACGTCGCCGGCGGCAACCTGAACATCCTCTCGCCCACCAACCTCTTCCGGATCGGCTTCAGCCAGAGCGGCACGCTCAACATCAACTCGGGCGGCACCGTGGTCAGCAACACCAACACGTTTCTAGGTGTTCTACAGAACTTTTCCGGGGCCCTTAATGTGGATGGGCCCGGTTCGAGCTTTACGGTCAACGGACAGTTGTACGTCGGCTACGAGGGCAACGGCACGCTCAACGTCACCAACGGCGCGACCGTCACCGCGACAAGCACCGCCTATATCGCCTACGACCCGACCGCCCCCAACACCGCCACGGGAACCGCCTTGGTGAGTGGACCGGATTCCATGCTGCACGTCGGGTATCTCAACGTCGGCAGCGGCGCCGCGTCGGGCACGCTCACAATCGAGGATGGGGCCACGGTCTATTCCGATTCGGGGTTCTACATACAGAACAGCAGCGCCGTGAACCTCAACGGCGGCACGCTCCGTTTTGATTCCTACACCGCGCCCGCCCCCGGAACAACCCCGGTCTTCAACTTCAACGCCGGCACGATCCAGCTCGCCGGCAACCGGTCGATTGGCTCCGACTCAGCCATCCAGCGCATCTTCGGCGCAGCGCCCACGCTCGTATCAGGCAAGGGCCTGACCGTCGAGGGCACCGCCACCCTGCTGACCACCACGACCGTCAACGGCGGCACGTTCACCACCAACGGCCTAGTCAACGGCCACAACCTCAAGCTCCAGCACGGCACATTCAACCTGCAGGACCAGGCCCTGGTCATCGGCGGCGGGCAGTTACTCGGCGATACACTCGACCTGGCATCGGACATGACAGTCAACGTCGCGCTGGGCACCGCCAACGCGGGCCTGGTCACCGGGGACGGCCAGGTCGGCGGGACGTTCACCAATGCCGCCGGCGGTGAACTCCGCGCCGAACCCGGCAAGTCCTTGCGGTTCACCGGCGCGAACAACGCCAACCTCGGCCAGGTCAATCTGTTCGGCGGGTTGCTGGAGTTCACGCAGGACCTGACCAATTTCTCGACCGGCTTCATCTCCGGCAACGGGACACTGATGACACAGACCGGCCTCCTTAACGAGGGGACGATGAACTTCAGCGGCTCGGCGAACATCGTCGGCGATGTGAACATCGCCGCCGGCGGCAGGGTCATCTCATCCGGCGGCGGACCGACCACCTTCTTCGATGACGTCGTCAACAACGGGCAGATACGCACCAGCGCCGGATCGTCCACCGTGTTTTTCGGATCGCTCTCGGGTGTCGGCTCGTTCACCGGCACCGGCACCGTCAATATGGAGGGTGACCTCAAACCGGGCAACAGCCCCGCGATCGTTTCGTTCGGCGGCAACGTCGCGATGGGGCCTTTCGCGACGTTGTTCATCGAGCTTGGCGGGTTGACGGCCGGTTCGCAGTACGACCGGCTCGATGTCACGGGTGTCGCGACGCTCGACGGTATTCTGGATGTTTCGCTGATCAACGGGTTCACGCCGGGCCTGGGCGACTCGTACACGCTGCTTATGGCTAACGGCGGCATTGCCGGTGGCTTCAGCGGTTTGAGTCTGCCGGACCTCTCGGGCCTTGGCTTGGATTGGGACTTGAGTATCAGCGGTTCCACGGTGCTGCTTGAGGTGGTCAACGGCAGCGCCTTGGTGGGTGACCTGAATGGGGACGGCTTCGTGGGCATCGCCGACCTCAACCTTGTGCTGAGCAACTGGAATCAGACCGTGCCACCCGCTAACCCGCTGGCGGACCCGTCCGGTGACGGTTTCGTAGGTATCGCCGATCTCAACGCGGTGCTGGGCAATTGGAACGCGGGGACACCTCCGAGCGGGTCCGCCGCCATCCCCGAGCCGGCTGCGGGTTCGATGATAACGCTCTTGGTCGCCTGTTTGACAGTGACACGGCGGTCAGGCTCCCGGTTCATGACAGTGGATTCGGGGCTTTAGCTTTACGAGCAAATGGCGGCCGAGTAGTAGGTTACGACTGATGTCGTCCCCGGCATCGTGGTGTCTTAGGCGAGGCGGATACTTGCCGATACTAGTCTGAGTGATCGTTTGGTTTGACCGTTAAATTCTTATAAAAATGAGATTGGGGCTGTTTTAACTGGGTTTAATAGGTTATCTTGATTGCCTCACCGGCCGATGGTGGAGGTGGAGGTCGGCCGACTTGGCGGGCTCTTAACAAGGAGACACCCATGTCACACCTCCACCCGTTCGGGACAGTCTGCGCTTCGGTCGTTTCACTACTTTTCGCTTCTTCCGGGTTTGCCAACGATACGTCGATCGACCTGACGTACACACGCTTCATCAATCGGCTCTCTGAAAACACCGGCACGGTGACAATCCCTGTACCGCCCTTCGGCAGCGGGTCGGGGTTCATCGTCGATAAGACGGTCGTGAATGTGCGCAGCGTCACGCTCGACTGGGACGACACGACGGACACGCTCACGGTCGGCACGCCCACCGATATCGCCACAACGCCCGGCGCCGACGGCATCCTCTTCGGGCCCGATGGCGACCTCCTGGTAGGGGGGCAGACCAACGAAGTTCATAAGGTGGACCCGTCCGACGGTTCTTTCACGACCGCGGCTCTCCCGGCCGGGGCCGAGTCGTTCCACCTGGCGATGGACCCGGGTCTTAACAAACTCTGGACCAGTGATCAGCCGGACGACCAGATCACCGAGGTGTCTTTGAACTTCGGCTCGACGATCGTCTCGCACGCCGTGACGGGCGACACCGTCACGCAGATCGGGTTCGCGCCGCAACTCACGGCCGCCAATCCCAACCTCGCCTACTACACCAACTCCGACCGTAACGGCGTGGGTAACTTCGGCATCCTTGATATGTCCAGCGGCACCTTCGTCGCCACCCCCAAGATCGTCGGCCAGGCGGGGGCGCACTCCTTCGCCTACGACGCCGCGACCGGTGACGTGATCCTCTTCGGAGACCACACGATCCTCCAGATCGATGTGACAACCGACCCCTTGAACCCGACGATCAAGTCGACCCGCGATCTTTCGGCGGAACTCAACGCGCTGACCAACTCGTTGCTCCTGGATATCCAGGTGACTTCGCCGATCAGCACGCTGTTGTCGAATTTTGAGGTCGCGAACCTGATCGGCCTGGAACTGCGCGTGATGGATCAAGGGTCCGTGGACGGCGACATGCACCTGGTCGCCGCTGTCAATTCCGGGCACCTGGTGTTCATCGACTATTCCGCGACCGGCCTGGTCGAAGACGGCACGCTTGCGCTGGACGGCGGGCTTTTGCCTTTCCTGGACCTGTACCTGGATGACATCGTCCCGCTCTCGGGCGCGGGCAGCATCCCCGAGCCGGCGAGCGCGACGCTGCTGCTGTCGGCGCTGGGCCTGCTGGCGGTGCGGCGTCACTGAGACGGTTTGGCGGGCAGGCGTCAGTGGTCGAACAACCGGCTACAATGAAAGCATGGCCGGTGTGTCCTACCAGCAAGAAAACACGGCAACGCTCTGTGATGCGGCACCGACGCCGGACCTGGCCGGTCTGCCCGACGACGGCCGGGTGGGGTGGGTGTTGTACGATGATAAGTGCGGGTTCTGCCGCAAGTGGGTGCCTTTCTTCAAAGACACGCTGGTGAAGCGTTCGATCGGGATCGCGCCGAACCAGTCGCCTTGGGCCTTGCGGGCGTTGGGGCTGGAGCCGGGGCAGACGCCGGGGGATATCTGCCTGCTGCTGCGAGACGGTCAAACAAATTTAGGTCCGGAGGCGTACCGTTACGCGATGCGCCACATCTGGTGGGCATCCCCGATCTATCTGCTGAGCGTGCTGCCGGTCGGGCGGTGGTGCTTTGACGCCTGCTACCGCGCGTTCGCGCGTAACCGTTACCGTTTCTCCAAAGCCTGCGGCCTGCCGGGCGCCGATGAGATACGGGCGGACAAGGCGGGATCGTAATGGATGAGACACGGCCGGTGTTCCTGACCGCGCGCTGGCGGCACCTGGTGATGCTCAACTACCAGATCGATCCGTTAGTGCTTGAGCCTTTCGTCCCGGCGGGCACGGAACTGGATGACTACCACGGCCGACACTTCGTGAGCGTGGTGGGGTTTCAATTCCTGGATACGCGCGTCATGGGCGTGCCGATCCCGTTGCACCGGAACTTTGAAGAGGTCAACCTGCGGTTTTACGTCCGACGGGATGAGGCGGGCGAGCGGCGACGGGGCGTGGTATTCATCAAGGAGATCGTGCCCCGGCATGCGATCGCGTGGGTGGCGCGGGCGGTTTACAACGAGCCTTACGCCGCGATGCCGATGCGACACGCCGACGGTATGCCGCGCGCCGATCTCGATGAAGAGGGCGTGATCGGCTACGGCTGGCGCTCGCGCAGCGGCTGGAACGGAGTGCGCGTGACAACGTCCGGCCGTCCGGAAATACCCGGCGACGATTCGCTCGAAGCCTTCATCACGGAACACTACTGGGGCTACACCCGCCAACGCGACGGATCGACCATCGGCTATCAGGTCGAGCACCCTCGCTGGAAGGTGTGGCATGCCAATTCGGTGGAGTTCAAATGTGATGTGCCTGGGGTGTACGGCGATCGGTGGATCGACTATCTCAAAGGCGCACCGGGCAGCGCGTTCGTCGCCGACGGGTCGCAGGTGCTGGTGCGCCGCGGCGTCCGCCTCGGCCCGGATGATTAAGTAGCGTCCTTGTGTTCTCTTGCGCGGCGCGTATGACAAACCTCCGCCGTACATCGGTGGGGGTAAGTTCAAGCGGTAAACGCTACCGCCCGTGGTGAACCTCTAGAGCGGATTAACCTTCCCTCTAGCGCCAGCCACACAAATCGGTTATGAATAGGGCATCAGCATGACATGGAGGTCACGATGCCCAAGGCTTATTCGATGGATTTGCGAGAACGTGTGGCTGCGTATCACGACGCGGGGCTGGGGACCAAGGCGGTCGCGGAGAAGTATTCGGTCAGCCCGGCGTGGGTAAGGCGGTTGATCCAGCAACGCCGGGAACGCGGCGACCTGGGCCCCCGCAGCGGCGGCCACTACCCGCGTCGGTTCAGCCGAGAGCGTCTGGCCGAGTTGGTCGCCGAGCAGCCCGACGCGACGCTGGCGGAGTTGCGTGAGGCGTTGGGGGTGGCGGTGTCCTTGTCGGCGTTGCACAAAGCGTTGGCCGAGTTGAAGCTGACGTTCAAAAAAAAGCGATCCACGCCGCGGAGCAGGACCGGCCGGACGTCGCCGAGCGTCGCGCGTGTTGGCGTGTTGAACAACTGAAGCTCTACCGTCGAGGCTGGTCTTCATCGACGAGACGTGGGCGAAGACGAACATGACGCGTCTGCGTGGGCGGGCCCCGCGTGGTCAGCGGCTGATCGAGAAGGTGCCGCGCGGACACTGGCAGACCACGACCCTGATCGCGGCGCTGGATCAGCAAGGCATGCGTTGCGGCATGACGGTGGACGCGGCGGTCAACGGCGACGTGTTCGTCGCGTTCGTGAAGCAGCTGCTCGTGTCCACGCTCACGCCGGGTGACATCGTCATCATGGACAACCTCTCGGCCTACAAGGTCCGGGGCGTACGCCAATCGATCGAAGCCGCCCGGGCGTCGGTGGTGTACCTGCCGCCGTACTCGCCGGACTTCAACCCGATCGAGCCGGCGTTCAGCAAGCTCAAACAGTTGATACGTTCAGCCGGGCACCGCCGCGTGAAAGACCTGTGGCGAGACACCCAACGCCTGCTGGACACGATCAGTCCGGCCGACGCGACGAACTTCTTCCGACATTGCGGCTATTCGCTATAGATAAGGTGAATCCGCTCTAGCGTCACGCCGACCGCTTGCTGATCTGGTCGGGATACCTGGCCATACTGACGGCGATTTCGAAGACGATGTCGCCTTTCAGGCAGAGGCTCAGGCAGGTGTTGGTGATTCAGTCCACGGGCTGGCTGGCGAGTTTGTAGGCCTTGCCATAGACTTCGTTCAGCGAGCCGTGCCCGGCAATCTTGCCGGTTCGGTCGATCACGAAGGCGTGCGGGATGCCGAAGACGTGGTAGTCCTTCATCGCCAGCCGACCCCAGGTCTCTGGGCCGTTCTCCTCGGCGATGTCGATGCAGACCGGGTACTCGATCCCGAACTCTTTCATCACCTTGTCGATCGCTTCCGGTTCGCTGCCGGGGTTATGCACGCCGATAGCGGTGATCCCGTTAACCTCACGATCCTTATGCAGGTCGCACATCCTCGGCAGGTCACTGCGGCAGGGGCCACACCACTCGGCCCAGAAGTCGAGGATGACCACCTTGCCGCGCAGGTCGTCCCACGTCCGCGGTTGACTGTTGAGCCAGGCGGATTCGGTCGGGAACGGAAGCGCGGGCCGGCCGATCAGCGCATCCTGCTTGGCCTTTGCCTCCCGCATCGGGGCTTCTTCTTTCTCTCGGGCTTCAATCAGCGCCTGATACTCTGCCTCGGTCATCCCGGCTTTCCACTTGTAGACCAGGAATGGGTCGTAACGGCGGTCGATCACCTTCACGCCTTCTTTCATCTCGATGCGGAAAAGCTCGTCCGCCAACGGCTCGTTGATCTTGACCTCGGTCGCACGGAGTTCGACGCGAGCGGATGCGAATGTCTTGCCTACGCTGTCTGTCTCGTAAACCGTGCAAACCTGACGCATCGGGAACCAGCAGCCGGGCACAATCTCACGATAATCCGTTAAAAAGTCTTCGCCCAACGGCCGGGCATACGACTTGAGCCTTTTGTGGAACGCATCGAGGTAGGCCTCGCGGTCTTCCGGACCGAGTCCCCGATACCATCGGTCGATCTCGGGGGCCGTGGCGGCAGCAGCGCCAAACTCGACCGCCAAGCGTCGGCGGGCTTCGGTCAAATCGGCTGTCTCGCGTGTAAAGGACCTTAACACAAAGCCATGTATCCGGTGGTCTTCAACACCGATATAGAGCGAATCGAATCGCCTCTCCAGCACATGACAGTCGATGCCATGGAACGGCACCTGTTTGATGAGCGTCCACTCTCCGGGCTTGCCGTAGTTGTCCTCCATGCCCTTGTACGATGTCTCATCCCACCAGAAGTGGTGTGGTGAACCGTGCAACCATCTCATGTCGACTAGAATGAACTTGCCGATCATGCTTACAGGTTCGTCACGAAGGGCGTAGTGCTCTTGGTCTGTCTGCGTGTAATCCTCGTGCGCAACCGCCAATTTGCCGTCCCAGACGCGCAGGTCCCTCCGATAGTCCGGTCGGTTTTGCTCTTTTCGCAGCCGGTGGTCGTCGAACATCAGCGTCAGTGTTTCGCTGCTGGTGGGGTTCAGTTCCGGGAAACGTCCCGAGTCGAGGTCGGCATTAGGGAATCGCGCGGCCAACTCGGCCCGGCTGTGTGCCAACCCCTCGGGCGTGCGCGTCAATTTCACGTCGAAACGCACCTGGAAGCTATGAACATGATGGATCCAATCTTCCGCCGCTCTCGCCTCGCGGACCAGGTCCTCGGCTGAAGGGGCAGCACTGGGTTTCGGTCCCATTGTCGATGCGAAGCGCAGGAACATGAGCACGTCTCCTATCGTGGTGCCGTTTTGTATGCGGTATTACGCCGACCGCTTGCTGATTTGGTCGGGGTAGCGGGCCATGCTGACCGCGGTGTCGTAGGTGATGTCGCCCTTCTGGTAGAGCTGCAGCAGCGACCGGTCCATCGTGGTCATGTCGTATTTGCCGCCCGCCTGCATCTCGGAGTAAAGTCGGTGGGCCTCGTTTTTTCGCGGACCTGCTTGCCGCGCCGGACGTGCCGATGAGGATTTCGCCATGAGCCATGGCCCGGCCGTCGCCGCCGGCGCGGGGCATCAGTTGCTGGGAGATCACACCCTGTAGCGCATTGGCCAGCATGAACCGCACCTCGGCCTGCTGGCCTTCGGGAAAGGCGGAGCCGATACGCTGGATCACCTCGGCGGCGCTACGGGGTATGAAGCGTCCATGACCAGGTGCCCGGTCTCGGCCGCCATCAGCGCGTGTAGATCGTCTCGCGGTCATATCTCGCCGACACAGATCACGTCGGGTCTGGCCGAAGCGTGCTTTAGCGCGTTACCGAAGTCCAGCACGTCCGTGAGGCACCTCCTGTTGGATCACGATGGATCGCTTGTATCGATGGGTGAGCCTCGATCGGGTCCTCAATGGTGACGATCTTTCGGCGGAACTCGGCGTTGATCCAGGTCCACCATGTAGTGGAACGTGGTGGTCTTGCCCGTGCCGGTCGGGCCGGTGATCAGCGCAGGCCGTTGGGCTTGCGTGCTAGTTCGTCCACGACGGCTGGCAGACCCAGTTCCTCACGGGTGCGGATGTGTTTTTCACTGAGACGGATCGACATCTCGGGGACTCCGTTGCGGAAGTAGACCGCAACACGTGCCCGGTCGTCCTCACCGAAACGGGTGGAAAAGCAAAGCGCTTAGGTCACGTTCAACTTGGACCGCTGCTGCATCGTTAGCGGGCAGTTCGTGAGCGAGCATCTTGGCTTTTCTCGGGCGTGATACTGTCGCCCTTGGCGGCGACGATCTGGCCGTCCACCGTAATAACGGCGGGATGCCCACCACGATGTGCAGGTCGCTGGCGCGGCGGTGGCGGGCGGATTCCAACAGATAATGCAGCTTCATCGTCCTCCAGACACGAAACAGGGACAACAATCGAGACAACAGCGCGTCTTTCCCGCGGCGGCAGGGAATGCCGGGCCAACTCATAATGCTGACGCCCAGTTCCAGGGCACGCCGGTAGCTCTGTTTGGCCGCCTTGACCAGCCAGCCCCTGCATCTGCCGGCCCAGGACATACCAGTTGTACGCGTGGTCTGGGCAGCTTGCCAGAGCCAGAGTGTACCTGCTTCATCGCCGACGCCAGCCGGTTGTAGTGTTCGAGGATCTCTGCGATCACGAGGTAGTCGAACCAGTCAAACCCCGGCTCGCAGGCCGCGCGATCGAAGCAGTCGTGGTGGTGGGGGTTCCTTACAGGCCAGCAGCGTCTCGCCGCGCCTCCCACCGCCAGGGCGAACTGCCCGGGGCGGCCATCGACAGGTCGGAGCACGCCATCGCATCACGCCGGTCGCCGAGCCGTGCACACGCTTGCGCCCCGGCACGCCAAAAGATCGCCCCTGCTTGGGAATACTTCAAGGGCTTTATCCGCCCAAGCTTGGCCTCGTCGTATTCCCGCAGTTGCACAAGCATCTGCACCTGCCCACACCACGCCGCTACGCGCGATCTTCGCTCAGTGTCCGGGTATACAGGCGGAGCGCAAAAGTTCGTGATCCCCAAGAAGCACGGGCCTCGCACGCCGATGCGTAGTTGTGGTCCGCGTCCTTGACGGCCGTGCCCGACCCGACCTCGAGCGCGGTTTGCAGTTCCAGGCGTCTGGATTTCGAGTCGGCCGAATCTACCTTCCATAACATTACTCCATCGCGCCGAACCGGCCGAAGGGCCTTAGCCGCCAAACCGCCACGCCTAATACGTCACTCTCGCGGATGTGGCTGTTGCGATTAAGCAACTGAATCAGCAGCCGCTGCGCGTTCTCACCCTGGGCCGTCCAGTGCAGGTTCGAGGGCAACACGGCCACATGACCGGGTTCCACCTCGAAGGCGAAATCCGGGAACTGTGACGCGCCACACAAGGGCTCGACACCATCGGGCACAGGCAGGCCGTTGATGTAAACCTGCCCGCCCTTGACCGCGATGTGCTCGCCCGGCAGACCGATGACGCGATCGATGCCGTAGCCCCGCTCCAGCCTGCAGACCACCAGGTTGCCGCGCGCTCCAGGCCGATCGGGCCGTGTCCACCCGCCGGTGTATAAAACCGTGTCGTTGTTGCGGACCAGCGCGGTTTCGCTGACGCCGCTGACCGGCAGCACACCCACGAAGCCCCGCGTGAGCAGGTTAAGCCCGTGATAGAGCGTCATCTGCAAGATCAGCACAACGCCCACACCGATCAGAAGCCGCGAGGCCCAGCCTTCCCACTTCACCGCGGGCCGAAGCACCAGCGCCACCGCGGTCGCGTGCAGGATCACGGCCCCGGCCCGGCACCAGCCGCCGGCGGAAGAGCCGTAACCCAGCAGGCTCAAAACCATCAACAGGCACCACACGACTAAGAATGCACTTCCGACCGCCATGGCGCACTTTGATCTGCCCGAGGCCCGGCACGATCGACAACATCAACGCCCCCGCGTGCGCACCGGAGACATGGTTTGGTAGCCTTAGCGAATGCCATGCCCGGCTAATCCCATAAGTGAACCGCCCGAAGACCTCGGCGATCCGGTACCGGGTGTGGCGCAGCGCGGCCGGGCCCGACGCACGGGGCGGTTCGATATCGATGCCGGCGAGGTTTAACGCGCCGCTGCACCGGACGCACCGCTGCAGTCCCGGCATGTTCTCAAAGCCGCAGGCTGGGCATTTCATGACAGCGTCCTTCGCAACGGTTACGGCTGCTCGCGGACCCGCCCGTGCATCAGGCCCTGGATCCGCACCGCGCCGTCGGTGCTGTAGTATTCCGACGTCTTCTGCCTCGACTCTTCCTGCCCCACGATGTCGCGGATCAGGTCGGCGAGGTCCATGCACAACTGACCCTGTGCGCCTTTGACCTCGACACGGACCTTGCCGTCGCTCCCGATCTCGATGCTGTATTCCGGTTGTTTCATGGCTCTTGCTCCGTATAAATCAGCCGGGCCCGCCGCCCACACGGACGCGCAGCTTGATCGACTCGTCGGCCGTCATCTGCTCGTCCACGATCTCAAAACGCCGTTGCTTGAGTTCGGTGACCAGCTTGTGGTAGGTGAACTGCTGGATGAGACGGCCGGACACCTCGTCGCCGACCGCCTTCATCTCTGCTTTACTGAGGTTCTCGGAGGACACGCACACGGTGCAGCGGCCCCGTTCGTCCTGCCCGATCCGGACCGTCACCCCGTCTTTCTCGATCGTGATCGATTGACCGCGCGATATGCTTTCCTCGATCACTTCACTGTTGGGAAGCTCGGACTCCACCTTGTTGTGGGATCGTTTGCCCGATTCGTTGCCCACGCCGGAGGCGATGCTGAATCCAAGCGAGGCCGCCACGCCGCCGACGGCGGTCGCGATCATCGGCCAGGAACCGATCACGATGGGGGTTAGAACACACACGGCACTCATGGTCATGCTCCTTGGCTTGGGGTGTCAGAACTCGAGTTTGCGACGGGGCTCGTGGCTTGCCAGGCTGTCGCGTGCGGACGCAAACCGTGCGCGGCCTTCCGCCCAGGCGCGCAGCTTGGCGACGTTCTCGCTCATCGTCTTTGACAACGGGACGGTCTCTTTGAGGCTGCGCAGCAGCGTCGGCGTGTCCAGGTCCTTGTTCACGTAAAAGGACTCGTAGAGGCCGCTGATCACCGCCTGCTCCAACTCGGCGCCGCTGAAGCCTTCGCTGGCCTCGACCAGAGCGTCCAGATCGAACGCGGCCGCGTCACGTCCCCGGCGGCCGATGTGGATCTCCAGGATGGTGCGGCGCTCCGCCATGTTGGGCAGGTCGACAAAGAAGATTTCATCCAGACGTCCTTTGCGCAGCAGTTCCGGGGGCAGGCGGCTGATATCGTTGGCGGTGGCGATCACGAACACCGGCTTGCGTTTTTCGCTCAGCCAGGTCAGGAACGTGCTCATCACGCGCGAGGTCGTCCCGCCGTCGCTGCCGCCTGAGTCCGCGGCGCCGGCAAAGGCTTTATCGATCTCGTCCGCCCAGAGCACCACCGGCGCGATGCTCTCCGCGACCGCGATCGCGCGGCGGATGTTTTCTTCCGACGAACCCACCAGGCTCGAAAACATCCGGCCCATATCGAATCGCAGCAACGGCATCCGCCAGAGGTTGCTGACCGCCTTGGCGCACAGGCTCTTGCCGCAGCCCTGCACCCCGACCAGCAGCGCGCCGCGCGGCGCGGGCAGGCCGAACTGCCGGGCGCGGTCCGTGAACGCCACCGAGCGTTTCTCAAGCCAGTCCTTGAGCACTTCCAGCCCACCGACTTCGCTCAGGCTGGTGTCGGTGTCGCAGTACTCAAGCAGCCCGTTCTTGCGGATGATCTGACGCTTCTCCGAGAACACCACCGACACGTCGTCCGCGTCGAGTTTGCCGTCGTTCACGATGGTCTTGGCGAAGACGTTTTCCGCCTCCTGAAGCGTCAGGCCCATCGCGGCCTGCACCAGCTTCTCACGGCTGTTGTCGTCGATGTTCAGGTCCAGGTCCGTGCTCTCAGCCACGTCTCGGGCGATCCGCTCCAGAAGGATCGCAAAATCGTCGGTCCCGGGCAGCGGGTAATCCAGCACCGTGATGTCTTTCTCGAGGTCCGGGGCGATGTCCACGACCGGGGCGGTGATGATCAGCGATTTGTAGCTGTCCGTCAGGGCCCGCGAGACCTCGCGCAGTTTGCGGACCACGGCGGCGTTGTTGGTCGCCGCCGACGTGAAGCGGTGCAGGTCCTTAAACAGATAGATCGCCGGCTGTTTATTCTCGATGACGGTATCGAGCGCTTCGATCGGGTCGGCGATCTGTCCCTTGCGGGCGGTACTCTTCGCACCACGGGATTGCAGGCCGGATGTGAGCGTCCATGTGAACAGGTCCTTGCCCCGGGAGGCCGCGATGATGGCGACGTGGTCTTCGACCCGCTGCTCCTCCCACGTCACGACGTATATGATCGGATAACGCGCGCGGATCAGTGTCTCAAGCTCGTCGGGCGGCTGCGTGGGGGCTTGTTTATGCGGGGTGTGCGGAGGCGACGTATCGACTTTCATGGTTTGTCCTCCGAGATCTGTTCCGCGGCGTGTTCACGCCGCTCAAGCGTGGTGTCCAGCGGGTTTAATAGCCTGGCGATGGCCACGAGGTCGGGGTTCAGGTCGTGGAAAAGCACCCGCCCGTCGGGCGCGAGCCTGATCGTGACCGTCCGTCCGTCATCGACCGTTGCCCGGGATTTGCGGGCTGTGTCACGTGACATCGGATTCGCCCTTTGCGTTAAGACCAAGCGATCGAACCAGCGCCGCCGCTTCCGCCAGTTCCGATGCGCTACAGGTCCGGCCGAGGCGCGCGTCGCCTTCAGCTCGCCAGGCGGGCACGTAGCCTTCCATCAGGCGGAAGTCCGCCGCCGGGAGGTTGTCCGCGATCCACTCGGCCACCGGGCGCAAACAACAATCCAGGTGCCCTGGCATCAGCAGGTGACGGATGATCAACTGCCCGCGTCGGGCCACGATCCGCAGATTGCGCTGCATCACCCCGGTGTACCGATCGATGCCGGCGAGCGACTTCGCGCATCGGTCCGAGCCGAATTTGTAGTCGACCACATACACACGGACCACGCCGTCGAGCAGGTCGAGTGTCTTAGGTGTCAGGTAGAGATTGGTCTTCAGCGCGATCGGCATCCGTCGGCCCGCCGCTTCGGCAACACGCAGGATCGTGTGCGGGTGCAGGCCCGGCTCACCCCCGATGAACGTGATCGTCTTGGTGCCGCGGTCGATAGCGCAACCGAGCTCGGCCGCCAGCGTGTCCGGGTTGACCTGTTCGCCGCGCCGGGGGTCGAAACAGTCGTGCCCCTGGATGCAGAACCGGCAACGCATGTTGCAGCCGCTTAGGTAGACAAGATACGCCGGCAGCAGCTCGACTTCCTCGGCCAGGCTCAGGTGGCGTTTGTAGGTATAGCTCTCGGCCCCAAGCCCGCAGGGGGCGGGTTCGCCGTTCAATCGATTGGCCCCGCAACGCAGTTCACAGACCTCGCACCGGGCAAGGCCGGACTCCGCCCGTTCTATGCGTTCGCACAGGTCAAGCTGCAATACAGAACCGTTGTTTTCGGGGGCGGGTGCCTGCATACTTCGCATCTGCGTCTGCCTCCACCAATTAGACGGTGCGGACGCGGGTGCGTTTCAGGTGTAGTTGATTATTCTGCGAGCGTTTATTGCGGCGGTTTTATCTAGCGAGGGTGTATAGAGGTGGGTAGAATGCGGGTCGTTCCCGCCCGGCAGGCAACCAGATGGGTATCCGTAAGTCACTGATTCGGCTGACTTTTAAACGAATGGGCGATAAAGGACTCGAACCTGCCACCGAAAACCCGGCAAAAACAGCCAAATCAGATAGCAGTGGCGCAGAATACGGCGCACAGCCGTCCCCTCTCACAATCACGGACCCAGAATTAGCCCGCGTTGTCGGTGTGTGGGCCCATCTGCCCGAAGCGGTGCGCCGTGGCATTGTCGCGATGGTCAACGCCGGCTGGGACGAGCGCCAAGGGCACAAAAAATAGAGCTATTCATCGTACGCCGTTGAGGCAAAGGCATTTACGCAATATCTATGGAAGGATTCGCCATGACCAACGACACAGACAAACCTAAATTGACCATCAACCGCCTCCATGCCGCAACCCGTGTGGTGCTTGAGGATTGGTGTAGGAACAATCACAGGCGGTTGGCCCAACAGCGGGTAACCCGGCAGCAAGCCGCTTTGATGGCGATGCAAGACCTGGCACCGCAGTTTGAGCGTATACGCATAAGGTTCAGGATCAGTAAATCTATCCTGATTAAACCCAGCAATATCAAGGCCGCATATGCGCTCGTGGGGCTAGTCTGGCACAGGGGTAACAAGGTGACGCTCCGGCTGAGTAAGCCTTAGCGGTTGCGTGGCACGCCACCCGCTTGGCATGCCCCTCCGGTTGCTGATCCGTTTGCCGTTTGGAAACGGATATTGCCCTTTCCGTGGCTTTACGGCTGGAACGTTCGCAGGGCATGCCGTCGCCTGCCCCTGTGGCCGAAAGGTCGCAGTCGGCGTATCGACCTGTCCTCGACCGTCTGCGGTATGGTCACACAGTGTGTAGGGGGTCCTTTGGGATTTAATGCCGATTGATAGCGGGGCGCGACGTCGGAGTGGCTAAACGACATGGTAAAGAAAAAACAAGCCGATCAGCGTAAGCCGTTGTCCTTCAAGCATGGGGCAACTCAGACAGGAGTTACAGATGCGGACCCATCGAGGATTACACCTGTGCAGAAGCGCATCCTTGAAGCCTTCAGTCGGTGTGGCAGTATCTCAAGGGCCGTGAAGGTTGGCGGTAGTTGCCGGGCTACTCACTATAAGGCTCTCAAGCATTCCCCCAGGTATCGGGCCGCATTTGAACAGGCGCAGGAGACCTTTGCCGACCACCTGCGCCAAGCCGCGTGCCACAGGGCGATCAGGGGCGTGCCGCGATTGAAGTTCTACAAGGGCAGGGTGATCAAGGCCCCAGTATTAGACAAGCAAGGCCGACCCTTGTTAGATGACCAAGGCGAGCCGGTATTGCAGCCTTACGTGGAATACGAGTACTCGGATGCCCTGCTGATCAGGCTGCTGCAGGCCCGCTGTCCGGAATTTAAGAAGACAACCAGGCTGCAAAACGCCGGCCTTAGTGGAGGGCGTTTCCCACAGGTTGACGCTCGTAAACAGTATTCCACAGACCTGATCCGAAGGTTTAGCGCTGAGAACCTGAAGCCTGAAGCTCCGTAAGCTAGATGCCTGGTGCGCACTGGTAGGCGCTTATGGCCCGCTTTTAGTGGACTTTTGTCCATCGAAGCGGATGCAATTGTCTGTTTGGGTTGGAGAATGAGGTCAATATTGGCCACTTCAGATGTACGTTCCGGACCGAATGGGCCAATCATTGTTTTCGCATTTGCTCATTTTTACGCATTTTGGACAAACCAAAGTACCGTTTGTACACACGGTTGAAGTGTGAAGCCGCTTCAGATAGGCCTTACGTTTCTACCTGTAACGATTCCCTGCATCGTCATGCCTGTGACCCTGACCACATCTCCGAACGGCCTAACCCGTGGCTGCCGATCGTGCTAGGTAGGTGATCGTTGGCGGTAGAGCTCTTAAGATGTGAGTACTATTTTGCTCTGGGTTCGATGGCGTGGACGATCGTCTTGGTGTCGGCGGTCAGAAGCGGCGGCAGGTGGCGAAGCCTTCCGCAACTTTGCGGTTGCTCAATTCCGCCAAAATAAACAGGTCCGGTACAGCAAGCGGCGTACTTAATACCAGCCTTCGGTTTGGCACCTGCTCGACCGACTCACGCTCTATTGGGCTGATTATCTTTATAATTAAAGCGCGGCAGCATCATGAATTAAGATTTCGGTCTTTCCGGAATGCACACTGCGATAGAACGCATCTGTAACCCGTATGGTGGAGTAAATATCATTCGTCGTGATCAATAGCGAGCGGTTCTCGTTGACCGCATTCGCGAAGTCTTCCAGCCAGTTCAGAGCCATCTCGCCGCAATAGCCTGGGATGTCACGTCCTTGCATTGTTAAACAACGCACGGGGTTGTCCGTTTTTTGAGCTGTGTTGGTGACGATCAGGATTTCATCGGTCAGGCCTTCCCATGAGGGTGTCCATTGAAGCGTGCCATTTGATCCACGGATGGAGAAATAGATATCGCGGTTCCCGGGGTGGGCATCGGCTAGGCCGTAGCTGATATCGAGCATTGCGATCGTGCCTTGATTGAGTTTGAGTAGCGCCTGGGCGTTATCTTCGATCTCTCTGGGCGGTTCGCCTGCGGGGCCGCTGGCCTGGCCGTAGACCGTGATGACCTGCTGCCCGGTGATCCACGTGATGTAATCGATCCAGTGCACACCCAGGTTCCACATCGGGCCGCCGCCTTCTTTGGCTAAAAGCATCCACTCCGCGTGGTCACGGACATACCGCCACGCACCGCCAGCGTTGAGACGGGCCTCGATAGCCATCGGTTCGCCCAGCAGGCCCTTTGCTAACGTATCCCGGATGTGGCGGGTTGCCGGGTGGGTCCGCCAGCAGAACGGGGAACTGATTTTCACGTCCGGGTATCGCCGTGCGGTTTCAACGAGATGCCTTGCGCCCATGAGATCGGCGCAGCAGGGTTTTTCCACGATCACGTGTTTGCCGGCCGCTGCGGCGTCTTCCACGGCCCGCGGCATCTCGCTGTGTGGTAGCCAGATGATGACCACATCGATGTCATCGCGTTCGAGCACGTGGCGGTAATCGGTGTATGGGTCCAGCCCAAAGAACGCACTCTCGGACTGTGCGAACTTTTCGTCTGGATCGCAGATGGCCAGCGGCTTGTATTGGGGCAGTTGGGCCCACAGCGGTTGATACCATCGCGGGTGCTGGTGCTGCAGACCGATCATGGCCAAACCGAGGGGCTTGAAGTCCGGCATATCACTCGCTTGGATTAGAGGGCTGTTCAAGAGCTCGGGCCGACGTGCGTGGTGCGACCGTTTCAATAATGTTCCATCATGGGCGTGTGCCCGAATCGTTCCAAAGCTGTCGGACACGAGGGGCGGGCAGGGATATCAGGACTTGAACTCATGGACGGTGATGCCTTCCAGGAGCAGCGCGACCACGTGCTTGATCCGTTTCTCGATTCTAGCCGGGTTCAACGCCCGCTCGCCCAGGAAAAGGCTCATGGTGAAGTGGTTGGAGAAGTAGAAAAAACACAGGGCGAAGATGCTTACCAGTAGGTCCGTCACGTCGACTTCACTCTTGAACCGTCCCTCGGATTTGCCTTTATCCAGAGCCAGTGTCAACGCGGTGACGACCGGCGCCTTCTGGCCCTGCAGTTGTAGTTTGCTGGCGGCCTGCCCGCGGTTGAGGTTTTCGTAGCTGATCAGGCGGACGAACTGGGGGTGTTCGGACAGGAAGAGGTAGTAGCGGTGTACCAGGGTCTCCAGCAGTTGCTCGGCCGGGAGCATCATTGTGCCGAGTTCGATTTCCAACGAGTAAAACCGCTCGTAAATGCATTTGAGCGATTCTTCGTAGAGGTCGTTTTTATCCTGGAAGTAGTGGTAGACCATGCGCTTGTTGACGCAGGCATTGCTGCAGATGTCGTCGATGGTGGCGGCCTGGGGCCCGTGCTCCGAGAAAACGTCGATGGCCGCCTCGAGCAGCCGCTTGCGTGTGGCTTGTGCGTCGCGGCGGGCGGTGGGTGTGGGGTTCTGGGTCATGCGGTTCACTTCACAAGGGGTCCTGGGCCGGTCTGTGGCGGCCCCTTTATATAGTTTCGGGCCGGTCGCGGGTGGCGAGTTCGATTGTAACTAAATAGTTACTTGATTTCAACTGTTTATTGAATTATAATCCACATCTAGTGCGTTATCCGACGGCTTGGGCGGGTGGCGATCGGGGTTTAGCGACGATCTTAATCGTTATTTGATAAGTATTTGATGCTTGATTCGACTTTCGGGGTGCCGATCGGTGTACTCGGCATGGCTTCGACTGCTAGTTCACTCTTGAAGGCTCGGTAATTCACATGGCCCACATCGCACGCATACGGCACGGCCGGGACACCTACCACGCCACCGTTGAAGACGGCGTGTATCGCCCGATCGACGGCGAACTTTTCGGCGGATGGGAGCCCGGGACGCACACGATCCCTGTCGATGAGGCGGAATTGCTTGTCCCCGTGGCGCCCCCGCAGATCGTCTGTATCGGCGCGAATTACCGCAAGCACTGCGTCGAATGTGGCGCCCCAATACCCGACCGGCCGCTGGTGTTTTTTAAGCTGATCAATACTTTGATCGGGCCCGGGGATGCGATCCTGCTGCCCAAAGTTGCGCCGCAGGAGGTCGATTGGGAGGCCGAGCTTGTCATCGTCATCGGCAAGGAGTGCCGCCGTGTCAGCGAAGAGGCGGCGGGCGATTACATCCTGGGCTACACATGCGGGAACGACATCTCGGCGCGAGATTGCCAACTACGGATTGATAAGCAGTGGGCACGCGGCAAGAGCTTCGACACGTTCGCCCCGATCGGCCCCTGGATCACCACGGGGATCGACGGCGACAACCTCGACATCAGCCTCACCCGCAACGGCGAAGTAATGCAGCGATCGAACACGTCGGACATGATCTTCTCGTGCCGTGAGATCGTGCACTACCTGTCCCACAGCATGACTCTTTACCCCGGCAGCATCATCATGACCGGTACCCCTTCCGGGGTAGGGATGGGCCTGAGCCCCGCGCAGTTCCTGAAGCCGGGGGACGGATTAACGGTGGAAATCGAAGGGATCGGCGCTTTATCCAACTCGGTTGAGTTGGAGCGCTAGCCCGTAGGGCCGGGGCGTCAGGTTCGTTGAAATGAATATCACAACAGGAGCCCGGTTACCCGCAACGTGAAAGGTCGCTTGATATGGATGGTCGTGAGCTTCGTTTATCCAGGATGATGGGCAAAGGCCGGTCGGTCGTGATCGCGGTGGATCACGGCATGTTCGACGGGCCGATCAAGGGCATGGAAAACCTGCCCGCCACCGCGTCGCGGATCAACCGCCAGGTCGATGCCGTGCTGCTGGCGCCCGGGATGCTGCGCCACTGCCCAGATTTGTTTGTCGGCGACAAGACGCCGCTGGCGATGGTCCGTCTGAACTTCAACACCGTGTATTGCTTCGGCTGGAATTACAAACAGGCCCACAGCTGCCACGCCTACAGCCCCGAGGATGCGCTGCGGGAGGGCATGGATATCGCGCTGGTATCGCTCACGTTGCAGACCGGCGACGAGGGCAGGGACGCGGCAAACATCGAGGTATTCTGTAAGTTGACCAACGCGTGCCACCGCCTGGGGATCCCCGTGATTGGGGAATACTTCCCGACCGGGCACGGTGCGATGACGGCCCAACAGCTGCACGAAGATGTGAGGACCGGCTGCCGGATCGTCGCGGAGTTGGGCGCCGACGCCATCAAGACCTTTAACACCATGGATTTCAAGCAGGTGACGTCTACATGCCCCGTCCCCGTGCTCGGACTGGGTGCCGAAACGCTGCCCACGCAAACGGCAGCGCTGGAACTGGCGGAGGCGGAAGTGAAAGCCGGTGCCGGCGGTGTGGTCTTCGGTCGCAACGCGATCCAGGTCCCCGATCCGTCCGCATTCCAGTCCGCCTTGTGCGATGTCGTCTGGCACGGCGCGCGCGCGGCAGACGCGGCGGCGAAGCACGGTCTTTCATAAAGGCAACAGGACGCACCACATGCCTCGTCGGGTCTTAGTCGGGATCGATCTGGGTACGACGGTGATGAAAGCCGCCGCGTTCGACCGATCCACAGGCAAGATGCTCGCCGGTGTGTCACAACGTCTGCCCACCACCGTAGGGCCCGGCGGGGAGCGCGAGCAGGATGCACGTCGGCTTTGGTCGATCGGCAAACGCCTACTCGGACAGCTTACGCGTGAAGTGGGGCGGCGCGGCCGGGTAGACGGGATCGGTCTGGCTGCGCAGGGTGGCAGCGCTGTGGTGGTCGATCGGGTGTCTGCGCAGCCTAAAAGCCCGCTTTTTTTGTGGAACGATATGCGCTTCCTGCCTTATATGGAAGCGATCAAGAAGGCGCACCCGCAGGGTTACTGGCGCAGGCTGGCGAGCCGTGATGAGCCGGGCTGGGGTCTTGCCCGGATGCTCTGGATGCGCGAGACCTTCCCCGGGTTGTTGACGAGCGATCGCATGTACGTCGGCATTGGCGAGCTTTTTTTTCATAAGCTCACAGGGGTCTGGCAGCAGGATGCCTGCAACGCGCACCAGATCGGCTGCTACGACGCGAAACGTCACGCACTCTCACAGCGAGCGCTTGAACCCACGGGCACGTCGATCAACCAGATAGCGCCGCTGCGGGAGGGGACGGGCGCCGTTGCCCTGTGCCGGGCCGCGGCCGCCGCGCTGGGCCTTCCAGAAGGGATCGATGTCATCGGCCCCTTTATGGATCATGAGGCCGGGTTCATGTCCGTCGATGGTGCCGTTCCTCGGCCACTACAGTGTTCATTGGGCACCGCTTGGGTGGGCAACTACGCGGTGAGTAGGCGGCAGTCTATCCGGTCGCCATTCCACTTTGTCCTGCCCGGACCAATGAATGACGACCGGTTGATCATTCAGCCGCTGCTTACGGGCAACGTCTGCTGGGATTGGGCGTTGACCCGATTTTTGGATAGCCGACTGAACCGCGCTTTGGGCCGGGCTAAGGCAGTGTTCGAGCGGTCGGTGTTGCCGCATCCCGGTCTTGTGGCGTTGCCGTGGGTCAACATGCCCAACACGCTTTGGCCGCAGTGCCTGGGCAGCGGCGCGTTCTTTGGCATGCGTGCGACCACCGGGCCCGATGATCTGGTCCGGGCGGTGGCGCTGTCCATGGTCTGTGAACTGCGACGCGTTTTTGAGCAACCCGCCACCCACGGGTTGATCCGCTCGTTGGTGCTGGGCGGCGGTTCCAGTAAAGGGGACGGTTTCCGCAAGCTCATCGCGTCCGCGTTTGCGCCGTTGCCGATTTATACGGTAGAAGACGAAGACTGGGCGGGGACGCGCGGCGCCCTGCGTCCGTTTAGTAATAAGGTTGGCTGTGTGCCGGTTACGAGGCTGCGCGACAAACACCAGGTTAAAGACGAAGCGTTTGCGCCCAGGATGCAGCAGTACCTGGAACTTTACCGGCGCCTGTACGGCGGAGAAAAGAGCGGCCAGGCGATCCGGGTCGGAAAGGGGCCGTCGTCATGAACGTCAAACCAAAAGCCGGCCTCTTGCCCTTGTACCTTAAGCTCTACGACGACCGGATCCCGACAATGCGGGACGAGTTGGCCCCGTTCGTCAACAAGGTCGCGGAAGCGCTGAACAGGACGGGTATCGAGCTGGTCTCGGCCCCGATCTGCCGGCTGAAGTCGGAAGTCGCCGCCGCGGTGAAGCAATTCGAGGACGCGGGGGCCGACTGTATTGTCACACTGCACCTGGCCTATTCGCCTTCGCTGGAGGCGGTCGATGCACTTATCGCTACGCCGCTGCCGATCGTGATGTGTGATACCACCATGGATACGGCATTCGACAGCACGGTGGACCCGTATCGTTTGTTGTTCAATCACGGTATCCACGGCGTACAGGACCTGGCGTCTACGTTGAACCGTCGCCGCAGGCCTTACGTTGTAGTGGCCGGCCACATGGATAGCTCCGACGTGATCGACCGAACCGCGGACGCCGTTCGGGCCGCCCGCTGCGTCGCGTTGCTCAGGCATACCAAAGCACTGCGTATCGGGCCTGTGTTTGAAGGCATGGGTGATTTCGCGGTCGGGGAAGCCTTGATGGAATCCCGCCTGGGTATCCGGACCGACACGATCCAGCCGAGCGATCTGACACCCGAGCTAAACGCTATCACCAACGAGGAGATCGAAGCCGAGATCCGCAAGGACCTGGATGCGTATACCATCGAAGCCGATCCGTCGGCGCACCGCCGTGCTGTGCGCGTTGGCCTCGGTGTCAGGGGCAGGCTTGCCCGGGGGGGATACGACGCATTCAGTATGCACTTCGGCCATTTTTCGGCGGATCATCCCGACACAGACACGGTACCTTTTTTGGAAGCCTCGAAAGCAATGGCCCGCGGCGTGGGGTATGCCGGTGAAGGCGATATTCTGTGCGCCGCGCTCATTGGCGCACTGAGCCGGTCTTTCGGCAACACCACTTTTACCGAAATGTTCTGCCCCGACTGGGCCGGGGAATCGGTTTTTCTGTCGCACATGGGGGAATTCAATCCTGTAACCGCGGCGGCTCGGCCCGTGTTGTGCGATAAGCCGATGCCCTTCTGTGATTCCAGGGACACGGTCGTACTCGCCGCTGGGACGCGCCCGGGCAAGGCGTGCTTGGTTAACCTCGCTCCGCAGCCGGCTGATACGTTTGCGTTGATCGTGGCACCGGTCGAGGTGCTCCCCGAGCAGGAGTCGCCGGCGATGCGCGGGACGATCAGGGGCTGGATACGGCCCGCCATACCGGTTGCCCGTTTCCTCGAAAGATATTCCGAGTTGGGCGGGACGCATCACATCGCCCTCGTGTTGGGTGATCATGTGTCAGGCCTGTGCCGGGTTGCGAAGTTCCTGGGCATCAACGGGCACCAAATCGGATAGGAGGCGATATGCCAACGACGGAACCGACAATCGCAACCGCCCGGGCCGAGCCGCTGCATCACGTGTGGAGTTACACGCAGGCCGACCGGGAGTTCTGGGACAGGCACTTGGAGGGCTGGGTGCCGAAACAGATTATTGATGCGCACGTTCACGTTTTTCCGCCCGAATACCGGTTGCTGCCGATGTCCGAGCAGATGAAGCGGCAGTACTGGGTGAACGAGGTGATCGAGCCGATCACCGCCGAGCAGACGGCGCGTTGCAACGACCTGGTGTTCCCGGGGCGCGACGTGACGAATGTAGCGTTTGGTTTCCCGAGCCTTGAATACGACATCGAAGCTACCAACAGCTACCTGCAACAAGCCTGCCCGCCGCGGGGTTGGAAATGTCTGGCGGTACTCAGGCCGGAATGGTCCGCCAGGCAGGTCGAGGAAGTTTTAAGCAGTCCGGGCGTGGTCGGTCTCAAGCCCTACTACAGCCTGATTTCGTTCAACCCGGACACGCGGGACGAGCACCTCGAAGCGAGCATCTTTGATTTTCTGCCGCACCACGCCTTGGAAGTCGCGGACCGGCTTGGCAGTTGGGTGACGCTGCACGTCCCCAAGGCCGACAGGCTGGGGCACCCTGACAATATCCGTGAGATCAAGTTGATCCGCGAGCGTTACCCGCGGGTACGGCTGGTGATCGCACACCTGGGGCGCAGCTACACGCTGCCGCATGCACAGGAATCACTTCCGCACTTCAAGGATGACCCCGGGCTGTATTTCGATTGTTCGGCCGTATTGAACCCCGACGTGATGCGTTTCGCGCTTGAGACCATCGGCCCGTACCGGTTTTTGTATGGCACGGACAACCCCATGTTCTACATGCGTGGCAGGAGGCGTTGGCAGGGGCGCACATACATCAATCACACCGATTACCCGTTCCACTTCAATCGGCACAGAGAGTCGCCCGCAATCGAGGCGGGTTACACGCTGTACATGTACGAATCGCTATACGCGTTACGGCGGGTATGTGACGACCTCGCCCTTTCGACCGTGGATATCCGGGCATTGTTCTACGGCAATGCGCAGAAATTACTGTCCGGCCTGGGCGATGACACGAAATAACAAGCACGATCCGACATAACAAAACAGGAGGCCGATATGCCTATCATGAACCGAGAATCGCTCCAGGTGCTGACCTCGCCCATGGGGATCATAATGATGGTCCTGCTACTCGCCGCTTTGGGCTCGCTATTTTTCTTCGGTGGCGGCCCCGAGAGTTCGGGCCAGACGTATTACTACGATTACGAAGCGGGCAAGGTCTTTACCGCCGACGTAGCCGATTTGCCGCCGATACAGTCGCCCTACAGCGGCAAGGCAACCGGGGCGTATATTTTCATTTACAGCTGTGATTCATGTGGTAGTTACGACGGCATGACACCGGAGGAGATCGAGGCGGCGGGTGGCATCCCGGCGTATATCGCGGTTTATAGTGATCAGGCGCGGGCGATGTTCGAGCGTACCGGGCAGATCCGCGACTTTCAGGCGGGCCGGCTCGTGAAGCGTATATCCGACGAAAAGTGGTTGCCCAGCGGCAGCTACGAGAGCGCGCTGGCATCGGAGGCGCGCGGCCGCTGCGGCGGGGCAAAAGCCAATGCCTGCCAGCCTTGAAGCCCCGCCCGATGCGTTGTCTTCGGATGACGGACGGGTGGCGGCGGCTTTGTGGAAGTTTTTTATGTGCGTTGCGATGTGATGATCGGCCACGTACCCCGCTCGGCTTGCCGGGAAGACCCGGCCCGCTTGGTTTGATAGCGAGCGCCGTCGCACTGCCAGGCCGCATCATTTGGTATAACCTGTTTGCCGGACCGATATGGTTATAATGCCTGACCGGCGGGTACAGGAGTGCTTCATGAGCCGCGGCAACGGAAAGATCATGTACGGTGTCATCGGCCTTGGGCGTGCGGGCTGGGATATGCACATCGCCGAGTTACGCACCCGCCAGGACGCCGGCATTGTCGCGGTAGTCGATTCCGAGCCGTCGCGGCTTGATGAGGCTTCTTCCCAACTCGGCTGTGATACCCACCGTTCCATTGACGGGTTGCTCGAGGACGACAGGATCGAAGTGATCGTGATCGCCACCCCCAGCGACCGGCACACCGCTGAAACACTCCAGGCGCTGCGTGCCGGCAAGCACGTGATCGTCGAAAAACCGATGGCGACCAGCACGACGGACGCCCGGAAGATGATCGACTGCGCCGCCGAGGCGGGGCTGCAACTTCTGGTCCACCAGCAGCACCGTTTCAGCCCGCTGTTCAGATATATCGAGTCCGTGACCAAGTCGGGCGTCCTTGGTCGCATCTTCTTGATCCGTAACCACATAGCGATGTTCCGCAGGCGCAACGACTGGCAGACCCTGATGAAGTACGGCGGGGGGGAACTGAACAACACCGGCTCGCACTTTATTGATCAGGTCCTGCAACTGCTGGGCTCGCGTGTGGTGGAGGTGATGGGGGATATCCGCCGTGTGGTGTCGGCAGGCGACGCCGACGACCACGTCAAGGTCATGATGCGTGCCGAGAACGGCTGTATGGTGGATATGGAGATCAGCCGCGCCGAGGCGATCGCCACGCCGGTGCCGCTGTGGACGATCTGTGGGGAGTACGGCACTTTAACCTGCAGCACTCAGTCCGCGACAATCAGGTGGTTCGATCCCGCGCAGGCGCCGTCGCTTTCCGTGGTGGATGGGCCGGCTCTGAACCGCACTTATACTAATAACGATGAGTTGCCCTGGCAGGAACAGGTCGTGTCGATCCCCGATCGTGCCGAGCGTACATTCTACGACAACGTATACAACGTGATCCGACGCGGCGAGGCCCCGCACGTTACGCCCGAATCCGTATTAGAGGCCTTGCGCGTCATCGAGATGGTCCGCGCTTCATCGTCCGCCCGCCGGGTTGTGACGAGCGGGCCCGACTGTGACAATAGCCTCCCCAAAGACGTCGCGTCGGTTCAATAGCCGTTTGGTTTACGGCTGCCCCGAGTCCACAGTGATTTCCCCGGTCGAAGATGCCGGTGTGTCCCGGTTACGATGTGTCGCATGCTTAGGGTTTGCGCTTGTCCAGCCGCACCACGCCAGCAGCAGCCCGATCAGGGCGACGGACCCCGCGACAGACAGGATTTCCAGCCGGCCCGACAGCGGGTTGGGCGCCAACGCCAGCAGCCCGATCAGGCCACCAATCACCATCGCAAACACCCCGATGATCTTCAGTTGGCTTAAGTCCGTATCCACGCCGACCTCCCGGGCGAAGTCAACCGGCGTGTGCATGGTCTTGAAAAACCGAGCCACGCGGTCGCGGTAGGCTTGGGTCGACATCGCCCAGAACGGCATGGTCAGCAAGAACCCCGCAACGCCAACACCGGTATTGATAAAGACCTTGTCCTGGAAGCTCCATTCCTGTGCGGCCACGCCGCTCATAAATGACGGCACAAGCCCGCAGCCGACCGAGAATAACGCCGACCAGCCCGGTGCCTTGCGGATAAACAGTGACAGGAACATCGGTGTCGCCAGCGGGATACCCAGCATCGCCCCGATGTTCAGCATCAGCTTGAAGATGCCGTAACCCTGCACCCTTGAAAAGTACACCGCCAAAAGGATGATCAGCACGCCCAGCATCAGCGAGAATCCCTGGCCCAGCAGCAGCAGTTTTTTACCGGTGAAGAGGTTTCGGCGGGCGATCCGGGACAGCGGCGGGTAAATGTCCTGTGTGAACACCGCCGCGCATCGGTTCAGGCCGGCATCCATCGAACTCATCGTCGCCGCGAACATCGCAACGACCATCAGCCCGGCCATGCCGGTAGGCAGCAGGCGTTGGCTGGCGATGGCGTAGGCGGCCTCGGCGGGCTTGTCGATCGGGACCCCGTTGACCTGGGTTTCATACAAGAGCCTCGCCGTCATCGGCGGGATGAACCAGATCAGCGTGCCCAAGAGCATCAGCACCCCGCCCAATAGAGCCGCCTTGCGCGCCTCCCGCCCGTCTTTCACCGAGAAGTAGCGCGACGCCGAGATCATCGAATTCGAGGAGAAACCGATCTGCAGGAACATCGCCGCCGCCCATACCCATGTGTATTCATTCAACGGATAGCGTCCGCTCTCCTGGATCATCGCGAAGTCGTCTGCCAGGCCGCGCTCGTGGATCATGCTCAGGAACCCGCCGATGCCGCCGACTTCCTTCAGGCACAGAAACGCCATCAGCACGGTCAGCGGCAACAGGATGATCGTCTGGAGAAAGTCGGCTGACATCACCGCCCAACTGCCGCCGATGACGGAGTAGATCAGCACCACCACGCCGACACCGATGATCACCGCCTGGAGTTCCAGGTTGAATACGGCAGAGGTGAACAGCGCCAGGCCGTAGAGCTGAAGTGAGGCGTAAAGCACCGCCGTGGGCACGCTGAACCAGGCGTAAGCCTGCTGTGTGATGGGGCCGAAGCGTGCGCGGATGATCTCCGGGACGGTGATGGCGCGGAGCTGGCGGAACCATGCCGCGAGGAAGAGGAAGTTCAGGAAGAAGCCCAGCGCATTGCCTAAGAAGATGATCGAGACGGTCCACCCGGACTCGAATGCGACGCCCGCGGCACCCGTAAAGGTCCAGGCGCTGAAGCTGCTCATGAACGCACTTGAACCGACCAGCCACCAGGTACCCTGGCAGCCGTTGCGGAAGTAGTCACTGACATTGCGGTTAAACCGCCGCATGACCAGCCCTACGGCGACCATCACGGCGAGATAAGCGCCGATCGTCATGATCTCAATCGCGGTTGCAGGCATACCATCGGCTCCGAGCGGCAGCGGGGCATAAAGTGACGGCCTGTACTATACCTGTAAATACACCATTTTGATATAGGCTGGGCGTTTTTTTGACGACATCGGCACACCGGCGAAGTTATTTTTAATATAATTACTTATTTTAATATATTTTATAAACTATAATCCGGTGGGTTTGGCTATTTTCGGTTTTTTCGTCGATCCAGTGACAAAAGTATTGTAATTCGAAAATGGCTAGGTAGTATATACAGGTGGTACAGTTTGCGTCATTTTGTTTCGGCGGTTGATGGGGGCGGTTCGAGTTGTTTTTTCTTGGCTGGATCTATGCGGGCCGTCATGTACCGGCCGCTACTTTTGACAAACGGTATAGGAGAACAGGCGTGGGCTTAAGAATACAGGGTGCCGCAATCTTGGGTACGGTCGCTATCGCTATGGCTTCGGCATCGGCCCGCGCCGATGTCTTGCAGCAGGTCTTGGATGAGACACACGCCGAAGACACCTTGATCGCGTACGCGACGGTCGCGGGTGATCAGGGGAACCTGGGCGCTTCCACCGGGCTCTATGTCTACGAAGAGCGTTTTGTGAGCGGCCAGAACTGGTACGGCCGCTCGATGATCAAATTCCCGTTGCCCGAACTCCCCGCCGGCGCCATCATCAACAGCGCGACGTTGTCTTTGAAACTCAAAGAAAACCCGCGCAATCAGATCGTCGCGACCAGCCTGCATCAGATGCTGGTGGACTGGGAAGAGATGCAGGCCACGTGGGGCCTGGCCAAAGCGGGGACGCCTTGGTCGACGCCCGGCATGGCCGCCGGTGTGGATTATCAGGCTGCGGCGCAGGACACCGTGGCGGTGGATAACAGCCCCAACGTATTCTTTGACTTCGACATCACCGCGGCCGTTACCGCGTGGCATTCGGGTGCGGCTAATTACGGCCTGGCGATCCTGGGGGAGAACCCGACCCCCGGCGACGCGGTCCTGAATTTCTACTCCAGCGAATCTTTCCAGAGCTTCGACCCCGACACCAAGCCGGTCCTGACGATTGATTACAGCATCGGCGGCCTAGTGGGCGACTTGAACAGCGACGGTTTCGTGGGGATCGCGGACCTTAATATTGTTCTGGGCGCCTGGAACCAGACCGTGCCCCCGGGCAACCCGCTCGCGGACCCATCGGGCGACAATTTCGTGGGGATCGCGGATCTGAACATCGTGCTGGGCAATTGGAACGCTGGCACCCCGCCGGTCGATGGCGGCGCTGTCCCGGAGCCGGCCACCTTCGGGTTGATGGTGCTGGGCGCTGCCGGGCTTTCGCGTCGCACGGTCCGCCGATGATGGCGGCGGATGACACGTGTTTTGATTCACGGATAGGTGCTGCTTGATAGCGTTTGTCAGGCAGGTGGGTGATAAACTGAGGCCCCGTTCATGGCGTGTGCCGTGCGGTGGGGCTCTTGAGAAGGAGTGGAGAATGATGAATATGGTTAGACTAGGCATGACAGCGGCATTTGTAGCGGCGGCGGCACTCGGTGCGACGGCTGAAGCTGTTACACTGGACATCCCCCTGAACGACACGAACGCCAAAGACAACTTTTTGTACAAGAACGGCCCGACAACCAATTTCGGTGGCAGCGGCATCTTCTACTACGACGAGCGGGCGGCTACGCTTGAAGCGGCCCGTCCGATCATCGGGTTCGACCTGCCGGTGCTCCCGGTCGGTGCGGTCATCGTGAGCGCCGAGTTGCAGTTGAAGGTCCAGCAGTACACGTTCATCGATGTCAACAACGCCAACGCAACCGTGCCGCACAGCTTCAGCGTCCACCAGATGCTCCTGCCCTGGGACGAGAATACCTCGAACTGGAACACCACGGACGGGGCCACCCCCTGGAACACCGCCGGCCTGGGCGCCGGGACCGACTACAACGCTGCCGCCGAAGATTCGGTTGTTATTTCCAGCGCCAATGTCGGCCAGTACGTTTCCTGGGACATTACCTCGCTCGTGAATGACTGGTACGGCGCGGTTTCACAGAACTACGGGCTACACATCAGTGGTCCGGCCGGCAACCCGCTGATCATCAGCAGCGAAGGCGATACGACCGACGGCGTGTTCCGTGCTTATAACACCGAGTATGCCGACGATGGCTTCAGGCCCCACCTTGTCATCAATTACGTACCCGAGCCCGCATCCGCGGCGTTGCTGTTCAGCGGTGGCCTGTTCGGGGTCCTGGGCCGTCGCAAGAAGTAAAAGCGAAAGTGATCATTGATATGAACAGACGTGGGGTCAGGCACCGCAGGCGTATCCGACTCGAACACGAGCGCAGTGCTCGTGTGCCCGGCCGGAACCTGCTCAACGCCTCGCGGTGCCGACCCTCACGTGTATCTTTAACCGGCGGAATGCAGGTGTCAGCAAGCGGCAGTTCTTCGGGAGGCGTGTTTTGAGTACCGGGACCGTAACCAACAAATCGCCGAAGCGCAAGTATGAGCGTATCTTCGAGACTATCCGCATCGAGATACAGTCCGGCCGCTTCAAAGACGGTGACGCCCTGGCTTCCGAAGCGCAGCTCTGCGAGCAATTCGATGTCAGCCGTGGACCGGTCCGCCAGGCGCTGTCAGAACTGGAGCGCCAGGGACTGATCCGCAGGCACGTCGGCAAAGGTAGCTTTGTCTACGGTGTGCCCCGGGCGCCCCAAGCGAATCGCCCCGAGATGAATCAGGTGGTGGCTCTGATCAATGCGACCAGCGTAAGCCCGGCGAACTTCGTGGCTTTCGAGCTGATCGAGGGTTTGAATCAGGCATCGGAGGGTGCCGATGATCGCTACAGATTGAATTTTCAGTTTCACCGCCGCAACAACGGGATCGACCCTGTCTCGATCCCGGACTCGCGTGGGCTGATGGTAGCGCCTTTCACGGATGATGGTGTAAGGATTTTCAGGCAGCTGGCGAAGGCCAAATCACCGGGCATCCCGGTCGTGTCGCTGTACAACCGTTTGGACCTGGAAGGCGTGTCGGAATTTTATGTTGACCACCATGCGGGTGCCTTCGAGGCGACCAGCTTTCTGGCGCGGTACGGCCACCGGCGCATCGCGATGCTTGCCGAGCCGGGTATCTCGCCGGGTCCCGCGGCGGTTCAACGTATGGCGGGATTCGAGGCGGGGCTTCAAGCGGCAGGTATTTCGGGTGAGGCCGCCGGGATTGTTCAGGTCGGGCTCGAGCCTGTCACGCGGCGATCCAACATTGTTCACCTGCTACGCCGGCCGGACCGCCCGACGGCGTTGCTGGTCGCCGGCGGGGTAATCACGCCTGACGTTTTATTCGCTATCCGCGAAGTAGGGCTGAACATACCAAACGACATCTCGGTTATCGCTTTCGACGATACCGCGGAGGCCGCAGCCAATGATCCGGGGCTAACGGTGGTCCGCGTGCCTTTGCGGCGCATGACGCGCTTGGCGATGGACTGGATGGTTGATCAGATCGAAGGGCACGGCAGCGGTAAGGATCGCGTGTCTACCGCTCTCACCCCCGACCTTGTGGTGAGGCAGTCTTGCAGCGAAGTCGCGCATGCGGGTGACTGATCGGCAATTCTTACGTGATCAGGACAGCCGGTAAGGATAAGGTTTACGCGGGTCTTGTCTCGAATACTCACATACCAGCTAACAGGCTGAATATCAGGCCGACGAAAGGGATGAATAAATGATCAAGAACAGGGTTAAGGCATTCACATTGATCGAGCTGCTAGTTGTTATTTCAATCATCGGCCTGCTCGTTTCTATCCTGCTGCCCGCTTTAGGCGCGGCGCGGAAAGCGGCGACCAGCACCGTCTGCCTCAGTCAGCTCAGGCAGATCGGGTTGGGCGTGCAGATGTATGCCAATGACTTCAACGATTGGACGCCGATCTCCACACAGAACACGAACCGCGTATTCCCGATCCCCAGGGGAACCAAGCCCCGCAGCACACAGGGTTCGATTACCTGGGAGCACCAGCTCGGCGGGAAACTGGTGGACTGGAAAGACGATCAATTCCCCGGCGCGGACTGGGTGGACACAGCCAGCTACCTCTCGACAACCAAGATGTTTTTTGACCCGGCGTTCGAGGGCGTGCACGCGACGGAATGGTGGGGCGATGACCCCAATAACCCCTACCGTGCCGGGTACACCTGGGAGTTCTGGAACCCGGAAGAGTTCGAGGCGGACAAGTCACACCCCGTCATCAAATACGATCTCGGTACGTCCCGGACCAGCATGAACCCCGCCAACGGCCTGGTCACCTGCATCGGCTACAAGTGGTGGCGGGTCAACGAGCAGTTCTACGATCCGCCGGCCCACGACAACCAGACGAATGTGTTGTGGCTGGGCGGGCATGCGGGCCACGTCAGTCAGGGCGAACTCGACGAACAAGTCGCGTGGTACGAGCGGTTGACCTACCTGCAGCAGCAGGGCGGCGGCGCGGGCCAATAACGATCTCTACTTCCGCGAAATTGTGGAAGGATGAGCATGTAAACGGGCGGTACGTTTGGCTCCGTCCGCGGCGCGACTGATTAACGGCCGGTGCCCGGGGGGGCTCCCGGCGTTGGTACATTCCTTATCCGTACCCCAGTTGTTTAATGGTTCTGCATCGCGGTCCTCTGGAGTTACACAGTGATCAGTGATCCCGTCATGCCCCGAACGATGTCCAGGGTGAACAGCCGTTGGGTATGGTTTTACACCGTATTCATCGTGGCCGTTGGCTTGTGTCTGACGTGTTCTCAAGGTCAGCCTGTTGACGTTCCGATCGTGGAGCGTCCGTACGAGCATGAGGCCGCGCAGTACGGATACAAGCCCTGGTATGTCTGCAACGTCCCCGCGTTTGATTCCCACAACAGGCCGTACATCCGCAGCCGCACCGCGTCGGTGGATGAAACCGGGTATATCCACACGATCCGTAACGGTCGTTGGGTACGTAGAGATTTCACGGACACGGTCCGGGCGGCGTACCCGGATTTCGTGCGTTTCCGGTACTGCGGCGGTATCATCGGCGCGCCGATCGTGTTCGATGCGGATGACCGTTTATATACGCTGTTGCGATTGAAGATGAAGGACGACACCCTGCGGGACGTCCTGCTTTATTCCTCGGATTACGGCGAGACCTTTGAGGTTCATGAGCTGCCCTTCGGCCCACGTGTCGAAGAGCCGTCGCCGGGGGCTTTCAATATCGAACAGCGCGTGGGATTTAATACGCTGTCGAGGCCGCCTCTGCTTACCGTCCTGGACAAGCGGGCCGATCACCCGCTCGGCCAGTGGACGCATCACTACAACATGTATCTCATCCAGCCGAAGATTACGGATCAAGGCCTGGTGCTGGGTGAACCGGTTCTCGTTACGGATCACGCCCTTTATATGTCCAGGCATTCGGGCAACCCCAGCTTCGCCGTGTCCGCGGATACCAACACCTTCTTCGTGTACGCGGAAACCACCGACACCAACTATGTCCCCGGTGTCCCGACGTATATCGCGGCGTTTGACCCGGGAAAAAATGAAGTCACCGACCGGACACACATCGGTTACGGCTACCCGCCCAACGACGGGCACAACAGCCCGGGCATTGTGCGCGACAGCAAGGGCTATCTGCATACGCTGACGGGCTCGCACGGCGAAGATTTCTTTTATTCAAGGTCGGTCGAGCCTGATACCCTCACCGCCGGTATGACCAAACCCGTTCCCAGCCTGGATACGGGTTGGGCACAGCACGGCACTGAGCGCGGCAGGCAGTGCTATTTGTCCTTTGTCTGTGGTGCCGACGATTCGCTGCACACCGTGTTCCGGCAGTGGATCATGGGGACACAGCCCTGGTTCAAGGAAACCCACTTCGGGGCCCTGTCGCACCATACCAAGAGCCCCGGCATGCCTTGGGATGAGCACACACAGATCCTGGTAGTGCCGCCGGTGGATGGCTATGTGATCCATGACCAGAATCTGGCGATTGACCGCCGGGGTCGTTTGTTTGTTTCGTACAGTTACCGCAGCGACCAGGGCCTGTATTATGACTCCATGCCGGGTTATTATCATTTCAAAGCTGTATTGATGTCGCCCGACGGCGGAAAGAATTGGCGTCTTGCGACGACAGATGATTTTGTTGCGGGGTTTGATTCCGCTGTGTCGCAGGACGCCATGATTCACCCCGCCCGGCTAGGTGTCCGCGTAACCGACGCGCAAGGCGAACCGATCGAGGGTGCCGAGGTCACGCTCGGCCCGGTTGTGGGTGCGACCGATCGTGTGGGCGGATTTGTGTTTGACGGTATCGAGGCCGAGCAATTCGAGGTTGCCGTAACAAAAACGGGTTACGAGGACCTGGTAGTCCCCGTCGATCTGGTGGGTGCGGATTCGCAGGCGATCACTTTGACACTCGAACCCGTTTCCGCGGAAATGCAAGCAACCGATGGCGAGCCACGCTGAGGCGACACTCTGATTAAGCTTTACGCCTCTTTTAGCCTGTGGATCATGATGATAGCTGGAGAATCGGTATATCGTTCCGGGTCGGCCTCAAACGGCGTGCGTCGGTCGACGCCTGTTGTGTTTTATCGTTTTGTCACGGGTTTAGTCGTTGCGATTCTCGTTCAGTCCGTCTTGATTGCTCCGGCGCGGGCACAATCGACGCAGGACACGCTGGCTTATATCGAATCTGCCAATGTTGCCAGCGGCATCAAGACCTATCGTGATGGCAGGTGGGGCATCGTAAAGTCGGTCGTAGTCAATCCTCTTGGCGATGAGGCACAGGTCTTGTTGTCCGTCGGGCCCGAGGATGATCGGTCGGCCCGGTTCTGTAACCGTGCCTGGCTCCCCCCCAACAGCAGACGCACCTTGCTCACGCCGGTCCGGATACCCGATGGAAAAAGTGCGGGCAACCAGGTCGCGCTCGAATCCATGCTGATCCACACCGCCGACGGCCGAGAGAAAGCGGGGCCGCCGCAAGCCGGGATGGTGCTGCGCAAGGATGAAGTGACCAACAGCGCGCTACTGGCAACTGACGGGGACCTTATGCCCGCCGCCCTCGTGAGCGCCCTGCGTGCCTCGGTCCGCCTTAACGCGTCCAACACGCTGCTGGCGGCGACAGACATGCCCGTGGACACGTTGGGTTACGACGCGCTCGATGTCTTGTTCATAAGTAGCGGCGCACCCGATCTGAACCCCGCGCAGGTGGACGCCATCCGCCAGTGGTTGCTGCGTGGCGGGCGCGTGTGGATCATGATCCAGGATGCCGCGCCGCAATGGGTGCAGGCCATGCTGGGTGAAGACTGGGGCATCACCGTCATCGACAGCGTCGGGCTCACCGATGTCACATTCGACAACCTTGATCAGCCCCCGCGCCATTTTGATTATCCGGTCGGATTCCTCCGGGTCTTGGCGCAAGGGTATGAGGTATCACATCAAGTCGGGGGGTATCCGGCCGCGTTGCACAAGACGGTCGGCAAGGGCCAACTGATCGTGACCACGCTCGCACCGGCTGCCTGGCTGGAAGACGATGGCAGCGCCACGCATGCCCTTGAGCAGCTTGGACGGTTTGTCAGGCGGGACCCTTCGCTCGTGGCCGGGCAGGACCGCGCCGCCGAGGCTTTCGCGGGCTACACAAGGGCCATGATCGCTTACTCGATCCTCGGGCGTGCGCCCGTCCTGGGCATCATCGCGATTTTTGCCATATTGATCGCGGCGTCGGCGTTCATATTGGGTCGCAAGTCCCGGCTTGAGTTTGTAGCGCCGCTGGCGATGGTCATGTCATTGATTGCGTCGATCGTGATTGTTGCGATGGGTATCAATCAGCAAAGCACGACGCCGACCTCCGTCGTGACGGCTCAACTCGTGCTCATGGATGATGCTCAGCCTTACGCGCAGGTCGACAGCGTGACAGGCGTGTTCACTTCCGCGGTTGACCACGGCCCCGCCGTACAACTTAAACTGCGTGAGGGCGGGCGGGCGTGGCCCGACCTTGCCGGCCGGGGCTCGGGTCATTTCAGGGTCGTGTGGTCGGACCCGGACGATGTCGCGTTTGAGAACCTGGATATGCCTTCGGGCGCTGTTCGCCGTTTGAATATCCGTCAATCGGTCGCGGTTACGCAACCGATGCGGTTTGAGATGGGCTTTGACGCGGACGGTATCACCGGCCGTCTGATCAACGGGCCGGATACGGTTGTCAAAGACCCGCTGGTCGTGACACCGGCAGGTACGCTCGCACCCACCATCGACAGCGATGGCCGGGTCCGGGCGGGGCTTAGCGAGGTACTCCTGCCCGGACAGTTTGGGAATACCGGCCTGATCGAACGTGACCAGGCGGGCCGCATTGAGGTCTATAAACAACTGCTGGCGGACCTGTCGCCGACCCAGCAGCCCGTCATCTACTTTTGGCAGGAGCGTTCGCTGGCGGGCGCGCATGATGATACGGATACATACCGGCACGCCGAATCACTGGTGGCCGTTCCCATCGCCGTCTCGCGGGCACAACCGGGGACGCGGGTGTGTGTGCCGGCACCGTTCATGAAGATGTCCGTGTTTCGTGAACCGATCGACAGCAAGCTTATCCCCTCGGCTATTTACAACGCGGAGACCGGGCAGTGGTACACGGGTTTGAGCGAACCCATGCTGGTGCTGATGCGGTTTAGTGTCCCGGAAGAGGTCGGCCCGGTCCGCATCGAATCCGCCCAGCTAAGCTTTGATCTGAGGGCGCCGGGGCGTGGCTACCAGGTCGCCACGGTCGACGGGAAGAAGCTGACACTGTTGCCGGGCGGCGCGAACCCGTTGGGCCGGACCACGATCACGCTGTCCGGCGATCAGCTACCCGGGCAGCAGCCGGATGGCAGTGTGATTGTCGGATTGAATGTTGGGTCTTTTACCGACCCGGACGCCAGCCGGGGCTGGTCGCTGGACATGCTGTCACTCTCGGTGATTGGAGCTGTTGAATGAGCCACGAACCCGTCATCCACACCCACGAACTGACCAAGAAGTACGGCGACTTCGTGGCGCTTGATTCGCTGACGATCAGCCTCGAGCAGGGCCAGATCCTCGGGTTCATCGGGCCCAACGGCGCGGGGAAAACCACGACCATCAAGATCCTGGTGGGGCTGTCGCGCCCCACAAGCGGTCAGGCGTTCGTAGCGGGGCGGAACTGTGAGAAGGATGTACGCGAGATCAAGCGTCTTATCGGGTACATGCCGGACGTATTCGGTGTTTACGACAACATGCGTGTCCGTGAATACCTGGACTTCTTCGGGGCGGCTTTCAAGATACCGCGTGCGTTGCGGGCCAAACGTATCGATGAGTGTCTGGAAATCACCGGCTCGGCCTACATGAGCGACCGGTACGTCGAGGCGCTGTCGCATGGCATGAAGCAGCGCGTGGCGCTCGCCCGCACGCTCCTGCACGACCCGAAGGTGCTGATCCTTGACGAGCCGGCGAACGGCTTGGACCCCCAGGCACGGATAGAGATGCGCGAGGTCCTGCTGCGGCTGTCAGACATGGGCAAGACCCTGATCGTGACCAGCCACATCCTGCCCGAGTTGGCGCGCGTCTGCGACACTGTGGCGATCGTGACGCAGGGCCGGCTGCGTATGTTCGGGACCTTGGACCAGATCATGAAGCAGATGCGGCAGCGCCGGTTGATGGAGATAGTCCTGGTCCGGCAGGCCGACGTGGCCAAGGCGGCCGCCATGCTCCGGGACCGGCTATACAGCAACGACGAGGTCAAGCCCTCGGAAGCGTCGGGCGAGATTGTTTTCTCCACCGGGATGGAGGACGGCCAGATCGCAGAGATGCTTGCCGGGATTACCGCCGCGGGTGTCGCGGTTTTGCAATTCCGTGAGGTTCCTCTGGACCTGGAAGACGCGTTTCTGGAGGTTACCCGGACGCAGCTCGGCGGCAGCGGCGAACGTCCCGCGGCAACACAAACGTCACCCGCACCCGGCGTTGAACACGGCGCGGGGACCGGAAGCCATAAAAACGGTCGGCACGTAACAGGCGGGATCAGGACATGATGACCAACCCCATCATCCGCCGTGAGGCCATCAACACGTTCCGCTCTTGGCGTGCGGTGTTACTGCAGGTCGCGACGCCGCTGGTGCTGGGCACGCTCATCGGCCTGCGCTGGCCCTCGGATGCGCGGGTCGATGTGGACGGCCAGGCCGCCAAGGACGTCTTGCGGGTCTTTGGCTACGGGTTGATGGCCTGTGTGATGCTGGTGGCCCCCGTGTACGCCGCGACCAGCATCGTCAAAGAACGTATCCGGGGCACACTCGCTCTCTTGCTGAATTCGCCCATGAAACCCTGGTCCATCTTCTTGGGCAAGCTGGTCGGCGTGTCGTCATTCGGGGTCGTGATCATTGTGTTGTCGGTCCCGGCCGCCGCCGCGTGCTTTGCGATGGGCGGGGTCTCGGTAACGGCATTCGCCTCCATGTACCTGCTGCTTCTATTAATGATTATCCAGTACGCGTCGCTGGGCTTGTTGATCAGCGGCCGGGCCGGTTCGCCCGAGTCGGCGATCCGGCTGACCTACGGGGCGATCCTGTTGATGGCGGTCATCACGCTTGTGCCCTACAGACTCGTGGGCGGGAGCGTGACGACAGCCGGCTTCGTGACCGACCTGACCGACTGGCTGCGTTGTATCTCGCCGATCCCCGCGATGATGGACCTGCTGGGTGATCAAAGCCTGGGCCCGCAGGGCCTTGTCGCCGCAACCAGCAGTTTCGCGCGCTACAGCGTCACCGCTTCACTCTCGAGCATCGTGTTTATTATGCTGGCGATTTTGAGGCTGAACACGCACATGCTGGATCGGTCCCGCGCCGTAGCCGTTGTGCGGAAACCACCCTCCCGCGCCCGCGAGGTGATCCGCAAAGCCATGTACCTCTGGGTCTTTGACCCGGCTCGGCGTTCGGGGTTGATCGGCCCGTGGACCAACCCGGTGATGGTCAAGGAGCAGCGCTGCAGAAAGTTCGGGCGGGGCAACTGGATGACGCGTCTCGTCGCCGCTTGCCTGCTCATCTCGTTGCTGCTGATGCTCGTCGCGGCCACTTCGTCAACTTCGGCGGGCGTGCCCACTATGGGGGGCATCATGATCCTGCTTCAGGTCAGCCTGATCGTCTTGCTGACGCCCAGCCTCGCTGCGGGCTTGATCAGCGGCGAACGCGAGAGCGGCGGCTGGCAGCTGTTGCAGATGACGCCGATGTCATCGTTCACCATCGTTGCCGGCAAGCTGCTGTCGGTTGTTATTACGCTCTCTCTCGTGCTGCTGGCGACGCTGCCCGCCTACGCTGTTTTAATCTATATCGACCCGGGGCAGTGGCAGATCGCCTCGCAGGTGCTGATCTCCCTGGCCCTGGTCAGTGTTTTTTCCCTCCTGTTGTCCGCGTCGGTCAGCAGCCTGTGTACCAACACCGCCGCCGCCACCACCATCACCTACGTGATCCTCTTACTTACCTGCGGCGGCACCATACTTTTCCGGATCGCCGAGGGGTCTCCGTTCAGCCACGGGCTGGTCGAGAGGATTCTGGTCGTCAATCCCGTGGCCGCGGCGCTGACACTGATCGAAGCACCGGCCTTCAAGGAGTACGACCTGCTGCCGGGCAACTGGATCATCATGGCGGCCCTGTGTCTGTTGTGTTTTGCGGTTTTGAATATCCAGGTCTGGCGATTGACCCGTTCGAGGTAGTGGAGCGCTTATGTCCGTACACACACCATCCGGATACGCGGCCCTGGCCTGTATGGCCCTGGCGATCTGCTGCCACGTGCAAACGGGTCAAGCCCAGACCGTCGGCCCGCTCGTGCCGGCGGACGGCGGCATCATCGACCTGCCCATGCTGCGGGACCCGACCCTGCCTGACCGTGAGGCCGTGGTCGACTTCGATCCGGGTTATAAGCAATTGTGGATCGCCGCGCTGAATCGCCCCGAGTACGACCTTCGGATGAATGCGCTCCTCGCGTTTACCGATGCGCGGCTCCGGGGCGTGGCTGGGCTTGACGATGTCGCGCCCCTGTTTGTGGACAAGCTGGCCGACGACCCGAACCGTTTTGTGCGACTGGCCGCGGCGCGGGCACTCGTGGCGTTCGATTACGATGACGCGGCGGCGGCCCTGCTTTCGGCAAGCGAGGACCCGAACAATGTGGGTCTTGACATGATCGCGGTGGTCGATCCCGCGCTTGCCGACTGGGATTTTGCCCCGGCAAGAACCGTTTGGCTCAGCCGAATCACGGGCAAAGAGGAAGCGACCGCGCGGGCGTCTTCTGCCATCCAGTGCCTCGGCCAGGTCCGCGCCGACGAAGCGGTCGATACGTTGCTCGGCGTGGTGCGTGACGCATCACGGCCCGCTACGTTGCGGCTGACCGCGGCCCAAGCCCTTGGAAACATGACCGACACCCGGATCGAGTCCGCCGTGGGAGACCTGATCGCCGGCAACCGGCCGATCGACCGGATGCTGGCTGTCCGCATGCTTGCCAGCGATCCCGCCGATGAGGCCCACGCCCACCTCGTGGAGCTGGCACACGATCAACCCGTGGTTGCCGCGCAGGCGCTGCGCAACCTCAACCGGTTATCACCGGGCACGGTCGCATCGACGTTGCCCGACCTGCGATCTTCGGGCGACCCGAATGTACGCATCGAGGTCGTAAGATCGCTGGCGGGCACGGCCGCATCGGCGTCGGTCGAGGGTTTGATCGCGAGCCTCAACGATCCCGATCCCGGCATACGTTATCTGAGCAGGGATGCTTTGATCCAGTTCGGCGCGTCCGAATCGCTGGGGCGTGAAGTACGCGAAGCATGCATGGGTGTGCTGGACGGCGGCGACTGGCGTTCGCTGGAGCAGGCCGTGTTGATCGCCGGCGCCCTTCATATGGAACAAAGCGCCGACCGTCTGATCGAGCTGCTTGAGCACGACCGGCCGGAGACCCGGCTGGCTGCCGCGAACGCCCTGCGCGAATTGAACCTGGAATCAACTTTGCCCGCGATCTTTGAGCGGGTGCAGGCATTGACCGGTCTTGCGCTTGAAAGCAGGGGCCGTCCCGCCGAGTTCCAGGACTTCAGCGCAGAGACCACGCAACTTGTTATGGCCTTGGCGGAACTCCGTTACGAGCCTGCTGCCGAACTGTTGGTTAGGTACATCCCCAAGCACAGCGGGTTTGACGGCATGGCACGCGGGGCCGCGCTCTACGCGCTCGGCCGGATTTACGAAGACCGTTTACGGGCCGACCTCTCCACGCTGTTCCAGGAAAGGCTCGCGGACGATACCCCGATCGATCCGGAATCCGCATACGTCAGACGATTCGCCGCGATCGCGCTTGGACGCATGAAGGCGGCGGACGGCCTGGACACCTTAAGAGCGTTCTACTCCGCCGACGTGCAGATTACCTCTATCGCCGGCGCCAGCCGCTGGGCCATCATGCAGATCGAAGGCGGCGAGTTGCCCCCGTTAGCGCCCATGGTCACACGCCCGCACGGCTATTTCCTCGAACCGGCCGTAAGTTCCGCCGGATTCTACCAAACCACCCACTAGCCACAAATGCTTTGATCAATACTCCGCAGAAAGATGGAATAACAATGTCACCGAGAATTGATAACCGGATCGGTGTCTGTAGCTGGTCGTTGCAGGCCGAGAACGGTGAAGACCTGCGCGGCCTGCTCCGCAGGCTTTCTTTCAACACGGTACAGCTTGCGCTCACACCGGTGATGCTTCAGCCGTCGTCGTGGAAGGGCGTGGTTGAATCACTGCGGGGCGAGGGCGTATCGGTCGAGTCGGGCATGTTCGGCACGCTGGGCGAGGATTACAGCACACTCGACACGATCGCCCGCACCGGCGGGGTCATCGCGGACGAACGCTGGCACGAGAACCTCGAACTGGCGCGCAAGGTCGCCGGTTTCGCCGGTGAGAAACACTTTAAGCGGGTCAGTTTCCATGCCGGGTTCATCCCACACGATCACACCGACCCACGGTTTGGCATACTAAGCGACCGCCTGGCCATCCTCGCCGATGTGTTTGCCGACGCGGGCTGCCTGCTCTTGCTGGAAACGGGGCAGGAAACGGCGGAGGACCTTGAGTTCTTCCTGAACCATATCGGCCACCCGAATCTGGGCGTCAACTTCGATCCCGCCAACATGATCCTCTACGGGAAAGGCGACCCCATCGCGGCGCTGCGGCGGTTGGCACCGAGGGTCGGTCAGGTCCACCTCAAGGACGCCAACCCGGCGGCCGTGCCCGGCACGTGGGGCAGCGAGGTCCCGCTCGGCGATGGCGGGGTGGACTGGTCAGGCTTTATCGAAGTTATTGATGCGATGAATTACAGCGGGACATTTATGATCGAGCGTGAAGCAGGCAATGAAAGGGTCAAAGACATCCTCGCCGCTCGTGACTACATACTAAAAACCGCGGCGGCAAGCCGTGCGGCGGACGTCGCCGGGTGATTCGTCAGACCGGAAAACAACAGGTTTTGCCCGTACACAAACACATTCAGCAAGGTTAATGATGGTATCAGTTGGGGTCATTGGTCTGGGTGTCATGGGCCGTACACATCTCGATGCGTACGCGAGCATTGATAGCGCCCACGTCGTCGCGGTTGCCGATCTGGACGTGTCCAGGCTTTCAGGACTGGGAGAGATATCAGGTAACATTGAGGGGCAATCGCGTGGGGACTACGACCTCTCTCGGGTAAAAAAATATGCCGAGGGCATGGACCTGATCGCCGATCCGTCCGTTAATCTGGTGGATATCTGTCTGACAACACCCCTGCACGAAGCGTACGCCATCGCCGCGCTGAAGGCGGGCAAACACCTGCTGGTCGAGAAGCCTGTCGCGCGTGACTCGGACAGCGCCCGCCGCATCGTACAGGCGGCATCCAAAGCCCCGGGCAAAGCGATGTGCGCGCTGTGCATGCGGTTCTGGCCGGGCTGGTCGTGGCTGAAGGATGCGGTTGAAACGAACCGTTACGGCTCGGTCCGGTCCGCGGTGTTTCGCCGCATCAGCGAACACCCTGGAGGCGCCTTTTACAGCGACGGTTGCCTCAGTGGCGGGGGCATCCTCGACCTGCACATCCATGACACGGATTTCATCTGCCACTTATTCGGCGTGCCTTCGAGCGTCACCAGCCGGGGTTACGACCACGGCACCGGGTGTATCGACCACGTAACGACTTTCTACGATTACCCGGGTGTGCCTCACGTCGTCGCCGAGGGCGGGTGGTCGATGAGCAAGGGGTTTGGTTTTGTCATGCAATACACGGTTCGTTTCGAGCATGCGACCGCGGTATTCCAGCGTTGCGGGACCGATTCACTCATCCTGCATGAAGACGGTAAGCCTTCTACCCCGGTGCCGCTCGATACGCGCATGGGTTATACACACGAGATCGAGTATCTGACCAAGTGCATTGAAGACAACATGAGCCCCGAGCTTGGTTCACTGGAAAGCGCTACACAGTCGCTTATGATCGTAGAGGCTGAGGCGGAAAGTGTGAGAACCGGCAAGCCGACGGCTGTTACGCGATATGAACCCCTTCGCCGGCATCGGTCGGAAACATTACTTCAACGATAAACCAACCACCCACTGAATACATTATCAATGAATCAATCCAAAGCCATACCCGATGAGCAAGCGCTCCTCGATGAACTCAGTGCCCCGGACCAAGGGGTCATTGACACGCTGTCCGCATTAAGCGGCGATCTCCTGCTCCTCGGGGCCGGCGGCAAGATCGGGCACGGCCTGGCGCTGATGGCTCAACGCGCGATCCGGGAGGCCGGGGCCAAGTCACGCGTGATAGCCGTCAGCCGTTTCAGCGGCCCCGATATCCGCAAGGCGATGGAGGATGACGGCATCCACACGATCGCTTGTGACCTGGCCGACCACAGGGCCGTCGAGGCTTTGCCCGACGCCAGCGATATTGTTTACCTCGCCGGTCAGAAGTTCGGGACATCGTCCAATACCTCGCTGACGTGGGCGCTGAATTGCTTCGTGCCGGGCATCACGGCGCAGCGGTGGCGCGACAGCCGGATCGCGTTCTACTCCAGCGGGAACGTGTATCCGTTTACCCCGCCCGCCTCGCGCGGCCCCACCGAAAAAGAGGAGACCGGCCCGGTCGGTGAATACGCGCAATCGGTGCTCGGTCGGGAAAGGGTCTTCGAGCACTTCAGCCGGGCACAGGGCACACGGATGGCGTGTATCCGGCTTAGCTACGCATGCGAGCCACGCTATGGCGTACTGGTTGATATCGCCGAACGCATCATGCGCGGGCGGCCGGTCGATCTCACCCAGGGTCACGTCAACATCATCTGGCAGGGCGACTGCAACCGCGTCACGCTCAAGAGTCTGGATATCACGCAGTCCCCGCCTGCGATCATCAATCTCTCGGGGCCGCAGTACCCGGTTGAGAGCCTCGCGACAAAAATAGCCGGTGCGCTCGGTCGGGACCTTGAGTTCACCGGTTCGCCGGCGCCGACGGCGCTTTTGATGAATAGCGATCACTGCTGGAGCTTGTTTGGGCCTCCGGCGGTTGATGTGGATGAAATGATCTCCCGGGTGGCGGCGTGGCTGGTCGCGGGCGGGAAGACGATGGGCAAGCCCACCCACTTCCAGGAACGTAACGGGAAATTCTAGTTCCCGCAGTTGCCGCTATGACCGCCGTGTCACACAGACGAATGACAATCACATGTTATTGACAGTTTAGCCCCATACCCGGATGCCACATTTCTAGGAGACGCCATGTACGCGTTGATTACCCCCGCGGTGTTCATCAGCATCATGTTTGCGATCGCGACATATTCGGTTGTAAAAAGCAGGGGGGGGAATCCCGTTGGTTGGGCCTTGGGCGCACTGGTCGCCTGGCCTGTTCTGGTGCCCATCGCCGCGGCCCGATACCGGACCAAGTCGATGCTCATAGCGGTGGCGATTGTAGATGTAGTCCTCGTGGCCGGGCTTGTCGTTGTTCTGTTAAGCACGCACACGGCCAAAATGGAAAGACATTCCGTCACGAACCTGCACGAACTAAGCCAGGCTCTATTTGAATATTCCGACCAACACGACGGTATGCTGCCAGCAAAGATCGATGATCTGATACCACACCTGCGTAAAACCCCCAATGGTAAAGGCTTGCCCCCCGCCCTCGTCAGCCCGTTTTCCAGTGAGGCCAACCTGGTTGGTTACCAACTCTATACATCAAATGATGCTATTCGTAATTCGGATACGCCAAAGGTAAGAATCAAAGATTTGCCCGCCGACACCCTGGTGATCAAAGACCTTTATGCGCCGCCTGAGATGCGGATCGGTGTCTACGCGGACGGTTCGGTCAGGTCTTACTAAACCCGAATCCAAATTGAAGAATCTATAGGATTGTTGATCCTGGAATCTGAGCTATACCCTTCCTATTGGGCCAGCAAGCGGCTATACCTCCGCCTGTTCTTTTTACATCAAGTAGACCAAAGTTCTCAATGGGTCACATTCATATGTGAATCAGGCAATAGATTGAAACAGGGCCTTCATGGTGAAGCGGGCGGGATTATCTGTCGATATCGACTGCTACCCCCCTCGGACTATGCGATAATCATGTTTCTTTATTATTGCAAAGATAACAGCTCCGGTTTCATGCTGGACCGTATAGTCGACCGGGCTTGATGTGGTTACGTCTTCAATCATGATATCGCCATGCGGAGTATCTGAACCCTCGACTATGATCGTAGATATACTCTCACCATCGGGCCAATTGAATGCCCAGGCCGTACCGCTTTCCGCGACCGGATAGACGCTCGCATGCATCGAGCCATCAACATCATCCAACAGTGCAATAATGCCTTTGCCCCCCACGAATAAAGGCGCTTTGCCTAGCGGCAGTGGAAAATCATTGAGTACCCGCGGTCCCGCATAGACCTCGCCTGTCTCATAATCCATCCACCTGCCTGGTGGAATAAACACGTTGCGCGTGGTTGCCGTGGCGAAGTCTTCGCCGTAGATCGGTGTGGCGAGCAGCGAATCGCCGAGCATCCACTGGTAGCTCCTGCGCTTGTTGTTTTCCATTTCATAGACCCCGGGCTCGTCGGGCCAAAGAAGCGGCAGCGGGCACATGGTGTGTGGGAATCCGGTCTTCCAGGAATCGATTGCACTGCTGTAAAAATAGGGCTGCAGCCGGGCGTGCAGGTTTGCGGCTTCCAGGCAGACCCTATCGACCTGTGGGTCATCGAAATTCCACGGGCCATAACCGAAAGACATCGAAGGGTAGGCCGAGGCGTACTGCGCGTAGTGCATAAAATATGTCTTGAGCGTTTCGATGGGTACATCGCTGAATTTATTGGTCGCGAGGCCCGTACCACCCACGATATCCGGGTAAACATTGAACATGCCGCAGTATGCCAGGCACAAGCCGTTGATCGGCCCACGGTCCTGGTTGTGGTTGAAATTGAAATCGTTGAAACGCTGGATATCACCCGGCGGCGTCAGGTATCCGTTGCGCCCCATCAGGTAGATGCCCCGCTCCATCATCAGGTTGTTGACCGGGTCAAGCCTGTCGTCGGGCAGGTCGTAATTGCCGTATCCGTAGAGGTCTTCCTTGAAGCCGTCAACACCGTATTCGCTCCAGCGGTCGCACAGATCAAGGTACCACCGAACGGCATCGGCATTCTGCGCATCCAGGAGATATACCGGACGCTCGGGAAAGGAAAGATTAAACACCTTGGCCTGCCCGTTTTCCTTAAGAAAGTATCCTTTCTCGACGCCTTCCGATGCGTACGGGCCTTCACAGATGAACGAGATGCGTATCCCAAGCATGAACTTCAAGCCCAGTTCGTGAAAGTGTCGGATCAACCCCCGGGGGTCGGGATAGAGTTGTTTGTCCCACAACCCGAAACTGGTGGTGGCTTCCAGGCCGGGGTCGCTATGCGGCCAGAATCCAGACCCCACAACCATCCAACGTAGCGGGTAGCCCTCATCCAGATAGCGCTGGACGTTCTCGGTGACCGTGGCCTGATTGGTATTCCACGCGAGCGCGCCGTAGGCTTCCCAGCCAACACCGAACCATTCGTACTTAGGCTTATATACATTATAACCGTCTGAATTGCGTACGCGGTGGAAAGCGGCGTAGATCTGTTTCGGTTCACCAAAGAAGTAGTACATACCGGGCAGTTCGTGCCCATCCACAACACCCTGTGCATTTTCTTCAGTTGTGATATGGACAATCTTGGTGCGTGGTTCAACGTTGACCTCGGCGAACCGTTGTTTCGGGAAAATCACGAAGTTGCTGATCAGTCGTACCGACCCGATGGGATCGGTTGCCCTAACCGAATCTGATGTAAACCCAGTGAGGTCGGTGGTTTCTCGCCAACCCGCGTTATCGCCCAGGCCAAACGCGGGCGTCACACCGCCCGTTCGCAGGATAATCCGCCGGTCGTCGGCCTTCGGCTCCTGTACGTGAACGGAGAGCCGTAATGTGTCTACGGTCGGTAGGACACGGACATCCGCAACCACGCCCGCTTCATTGGTCACGCGCAGGTGGACCGCATCCTCGTCGATCCGGTCGATGACCGTCTCCGCCGCATCGCCTCCGTGGAAGAACAGGCCGCTGGTCTTGTGTGCAGGCGCGATGACTTTGCCCGCGGCGTTCAGAAGTGTGTAGCGGAAGCCCTTGAAATGAATATCGATGCCGTAGTTGTCTGTATGGATGCTGATGCCGGATTCGGTTTTATCCGTTCTGAAATCTGCCGCGAAAGTAGTATTGCATGGACAGCAGGTCACCAGCCATAACAGCATCATCATTGTGGTGGGACATGACGAGCGTAGCTTCAATAGCATCGGTATCTCCAGTGGTTCGGTATGGCAGACTATACGGAGGTGTCACTGCGGGTCACCTGTGGCCGGTGTGCGGCAGTCATTCATGGATCGTGTTTCTATTCCCCGGGACCGTACGCTAGCCATGTATGAAATCCGTTTTAGCATCACCGCGGTTATCACGAACAACACCAAAGTGAACAGCGATAGGGTTCCGCGGTCTTCGGGGCTGACAAGGGTGATCCCGGCGATCGCCAGCGCGATCAGGCCCACCGTGTAAGCCACCAACCTGGCGGGCAGCGTGTCGGCCACGACCGGCGCTTCGTCTGTGGTTTCTTTGCGGTACGTCACCAGACGTGACCAACCCGGGCTCTCACGTTGCCTGACCACCTCGATCACGGATAACAACAGCAGCGGGGGCAGGATCCCGACCGCCAGTTCAGACACGCGGGGATTGATCTGTACCAGGTCGGTCAAAGGCTTAAGTGCACGCCAGTCGGCAAACCACCCGCCCGCAAGCAGGCCGAACTTGAAAACCGTGGCCCCGACGAATCCCACGATCGTCACGGCCCACGCGTCGGCGAGCCCGATCTTCCTTGAGAACATGCCCCAGATCGTGGGCAGAACCAGCGGCCCCGTGAGCAGTGCCGTAATCGCGATGATGTAACCGGTATAGGTTCCCATACGCGGGATGAGAACCGCGCCGCCGATCAGCAGACAGCCAAGCAGCAGCGTAATGCCTCTGCCCACGAGAACGAGGCGGCGTTCGGACGCGTCGGGGCGGAGGATGCGCTGGTAAAACTCGGTTGTGAAGGCGCCTGCGTACACGTTCAACTGCGTGGTAGCGTAGCTCGCCGTCGCCGAGGTCATCGCCGCCAGCATAAGCCCGATCATGCCGGGCGGCAGCACCCATTCGCACGCCAGGATATAGGCCTGCTCGTAGTCGGCGTCCGGGTTGACGGTGCGGTAGATCATCGGCGGCAGCATCCAGAACACCGGGCTCAGCAGGTACATCACACCAAATATGTATGACGACCACCGCGCCTCACGCGGCGATGGTACGCACTGGTAACGCTGCACAAACGCCCACTCACCGCCGATCTTAAAGAAATGGATCGCCACCCAGCCGGCCAGGAACCACCATGTGAAGTCCGATGCGATCGGATGGAAGAATCCTTCCGGTGTGGTGTCTACGAAGGAACCGATCCCGCCCACCTTCATGAACGCCAACGGCACCACAAAAATGACAGATACAGTCAGCACGACAAACTGGAGCACGTCGGTGATAAGGACCGCCCACAGCCCGCCGGAGAACGTGATAACCGTCACGATCAGACAGATCGCCAGCGAGGCGTACAGTACCGACAGGTGCCCGGTTTCCGGATCGGCCAGCGGGTTTGACTTAGACAGCGGCATCAGGGCGCAGACGATGACGGCGAGCGCGTAGACCGTGCCCCCCGTGGTGAAGACGTTGAATCCGCCTTGCAACCAGGTGTAGAACTGAACAATCGACTTGCCGAACCGGACCTGCAGGTATTCCGGGGCGGAAGTGACGCCCATGCGTTTCCATCTGCCGGCCAGCCACCAGCCGACCATGATCGCCGCCACGCCGTAACACATGCTGATCGACACCGCGCCCAACCCGAAACGGTAGGCGATCCCGCCCCACACCACGAAGGTGCCTGCCGAGAACATCGTCATGAAACCGGAGAGTCCCGACACCCACCAGGGTGAGCGCCCGCCGGCTGCGAACATCTCCTTGGAGTCCTTCATCCGGCATGTGTACAGCAGGCCGACTGCGACGATGCCGATGATGTAACCAGAGAATACGAGATAATCCAGCAGCGCCATGTAACCTCATCCCGATCTGTGAGCCACTAGGTCTATCCGTGCGACCGGTGGTTTCTCTGAATACACTCGATACAAAAGGCTTGATTTAACCGGCCTGGGCATGTCGCCTTAAACATTATGTTTCGTAGCATCGGACGTGGAACAACGCCGCCGGCACACGACCGCCGGGGTGGTCAACCTCGATGGTGATACTTCGTGTCACGACCGGCTCATCAAGCAGTAACGTTCGCCGCGTCTGGTGATTATCTGTGATAGTCCCAATGACGCGGCCGCTATCATCCTTGACGCGCAGATTGCGCACACAGGCAGGCATGACTGACTCCGGGTGAGACATCAATACCGTCTCCATCGGGTGGTCGGCGTCTGTGTCGAAGACGAACTCCAGCCGCCGTATGTTCTGCTGCGTCGGCCAGGAAAATTGGATACGCGGCGAGGGGTCTGCTGGATCAGCGACCCACGCGTTAGGGCGCGTGGTCGGGCGGTCCGGGAAACGCGCGACATTCTCGGGGCCGAAACAATCAACGGGCGGGTCCAACACCATCGCCAGGCTCTTCCCATGAGGGCGGCGCCCCGGCAGCCAGAACTCGAACGAATCAATGCCCGAACCCTCCGGCGGTTCCTGTATGGCGCCGACGGATACCCGCCGGCCCTGCCGATGGGACAACCGCAGCACACCGCTCACCAGACCGTCGGATTGTTGCACCGAAACCAGCGGGTTTTCCATCAGGCAGACGAATACGTACTGTTCCTCTTCCAGCCTATAGTCGAAGTCAAATATGACTTGCTTTGCCACGACCGACACCGGCGACTGTGTCACCTCGCCGAGGGTGCGATCAGACCCAATCCCCGCACGTCCCGGGGCACCGCTGACCGATGCATAGGTCGTTGTGCGTCCCACGGTGGCTATTTTTGTTGCCAGGACGGTCGGCTGGATCTCGACGTATCGTCTCGCCAACTCGACATCGGGTGTAAAACCGCCTTTCCTGCCCGCGATGCGGAGTTGGGCTTCGATTTCCGTTGGCCCATCAGCAAGGAACCAGAAGCCAATCTTCGGCACCCGTCCCGCCCGCACGGGTATCAACATCGCGTGTGAACACGTAAGCGGCAGGTACTCGGCATCGGGTTCCAGCCGGCGTAAGGAAAACGAACTCGACGCCGAGACCTCCGCCTGTGGCACGAGGTCCGCCAGCTCATTTCGGTCAATACCCGGGATATGCTGCCCGAGCCGAAGCAACCTGGATTGGAGCTTGCTCATGTGTGACGCATCCAACAGGTCCCGCGGTTCAAGCCCGCGTTCCATGCACAATGCGGCCGCCGCGCCGACGGCTTGAGCACTGTGGGCACAGGTCGCCATCACCCGGGTCGATCCGAACGCCACGTGGCTGGCGCTGATAATCCGGCCGGCGAGGAACAGGTTGCGGATGTTTCGGCTGTATAAGCACCGGTACGGGACCTGGAACACCCCCTTGCTGTGCCATTGTGTACAGGAAGGCCCGTCGCCGTAGACACCTTCGGCTGGGTGGAGGTCGATCGCCCAGCCGCCGAATGAGACCGCGTCGTCGTGCCGCCGCCTTTCCACGATGTCCCGCTGGCTGAGCATGTAGTCGCCCTCGAACCGCCGGCTCTCGCGCTTGCCGGGGATCATCCCCACCCATTCCAGGGTGAGTGTTTCGGCCTCGGGAAACTCGCCGGAGTTCTTGATATGGTCCCACACACCGTAAACGATCTGCCACAACTCCCACTTGATCCGCTCGGCATCGTGGACGGTGTCGAGCAGGCCCCCGTGCTCGATCCACCACAGTTCGCAACCGTGCTCGCGGGTATTAAACCGGCGGTACTTGGGGATCGCTGTGATATCCTTCATCGCGAAGGTCGGCGCGACGAAGCGTGTGGGCCGCCCACATCCTTGGAATAAAAATAGATCGAGTGCCCGAGCAGTTCGTGCCTCGGCTCGAGAGGTGCCAGTTTTTCATCAAACTCGCGGGCCGCCTCCGCGCCCATGCGGAAAGCGGCCCCGGCCATGAACCCCACCACGCCGTCCCCCGACGCGTCCACAAACAAACCCGCTTCAACGTCGTAAAGTGTGCTGTTCTGGCTGCAGAATGCCCGGACAGCTCCGATCCGGTCCTCAGCCGTCTTGCCCACCTCAAATACAGCGGTATTAAGCAGCAATGTGATGTTCGGCTCGGCATACACTTTTCGAGCAGGATGCTGTCGAGTATCAGCGCGTTGCCGTCCGGGTTGCGGTACATGTTTTCAACCAGGATCTCGTCGATAACACCGCCTTCACGGGCCCAACGATTGTTATTACCCATGTGGGAGGTTGCGCCAAGTATCCAGAGCCGGACCTCACTGGAGGCATTACCACCCAGCAGCGGTCGGTCCTGGATCAGGACCACACCGGCCCCCTCGCGCGCGGCCGTGATCGCGCAGCATGTGCCCGCCATCCCGCCGCCCACAACGACGATGTCCGTCTTAATACGGCGTAAGTAACTCGCGTCCTTCTGGTTCGTATGCGTGCTTCAGTGGCATATAGATAGACTCTCACTCATAACGAATCGGCTAGCCCCGGCACCTGAACTGAATACCATCCCGGTCCTTGCACAACATTATCCGGTATCTGTCCTTCGGCAAGAGCCCACCGTCGCGCCAACACTCGCTTGGTCTCGTTCATCCGCTTTCAAGCACCGCGACAATAAGCCATTACTGCCCCAATACTGCCGCCTCCGATCGATCCGTCGATCCATCGTTGTAATCCACCTCGACGTAAAACTCGAAGGGTTTTTGTGAATCCCCCAAGTCCACAGTGAATTCGTAGGGGTAGCGGGTGTCCTCCGCCGACAGCCAAAGGTCTTTATCCTTGTAATGCAGCCGGGCGGGCGTATGGTTTCAAACGTTTCCCGGAGGTAGACGTAAGCGCTGCGGTAGCCCGGGGCCATGTCGATTATCATGGCGCGTGTTCCGCAGAATTCCAGCTCACGGTAAGATTCCCCGCCGTTGGGTGCCGCCGTCGGGTACGGCACGAACGCCCGCTTCACAGAGACCCCCCGACCGCAAGAGCCGTAAGGCCGTTGGGTGAAATGTCTACCGTAACCGAGTTGCCACGTACGGACATCGTGTCTGCCGGCCGGTTGTCGTACCATACCCGGCGGGCGTGTCCGTGGTTGATAGCAGCCCGGTCAAGTCACCGGACAATTGACGGTCACTGTCTGCACCGTTGGCGACTGGTTGGTCAGCGCGATGTAGAGCTGGCCGTTACCTTCCGCGGTGAGGTAATTGACCCGGGGGTTATCCAGACTGACCAGCCCCTTTGGCATCCACAGCCGCACATCATTGTCGGCATAGAACCGGCCGGGGCGATCGCCGTAAATCTTCCCGGCAGATAGGCATAGCCCGGCGTATCGGGCGGGAACGGATCTGCTGTCCGCTGCGATAGAGGACGTCGGAAATCAGGTAATCGATCATGATCGCGATGTGCGGCCAGATATGGTTGTAATGGAACGAGTTGTAACTCAGGTCTTCGTGTTCACGCAACGGGTAATCTTGGTGCATGAATACGTCTGTCCGGGCAGTGTTGATATGGTAGCCGGGGAAGTTCTCGTAACGCCCCACGATGGCCGAACGCGCGATATCGTGCAGGAAAGAATCACCCGTGTACGCCGACAGCCTGATCATGACGGGCGCGAACGTTGCGGGGAAGATCGCCCGGTGCCCGGCACTCGTGCCCGAAGATTCGCAGGTCAGGCCGATCTCCGATAGCTCCCAGGCCGGTAGTTCGGCCTCAGGCGCGTCCATGGGCTTGTGCCCCTTGCTCTTGAGGTACCAGTACTGCGGGGCCTTTCCGCCCTTGTTCACCAGGATGTTCCGATCGGGGATTTCGGGGCACATCCAGATGAACTGGGTGAACCGGTGCGCCGATGCAACCGCCGCGTCGAGGAAACGTTGCTCCCAGGTTTCCTCGTAGAGTTCGGTAAGCTCCATGAACAACGGCGCGTAAGACGTCCAGAAGAACATGCCGGACGAATAGGTGTCATCGAAGTGAGTCTGTATTGTCGCGACGCGGGCCTTAATGTACGCGTCCGCACCTTGGACCGCCTCGTCGAGCAGCGTCGCATCACCGGTCGCCTGATACAACGCGAGCAGCTTCGGCCACGATCGGGGCACATCCTTATCATCAAGGTTGAGCGTACGTGAGGTATCGATCGTCGCCTCGGCCAGGTGCAGGAACACGTCGCTGTGCCCATGAGACGCCGCATACAGCGCAGCCAACTCCTCCACAGGAGCACACGGACCGAGCAACCTCCACGAGGGGCTCTGTATGGTCTGTTCCGGATCAAGCGCGAACAGGAACTTCTCGCGTGACATCAGGTACTCGATGATCGGCCTCGCGCGGTGGGTGTAGATCGCCGGGTCATCCGTGATGAAGGCCACTGACAACGGGTGCAGGCTGGATACGTTCTTGACCGCACCGGGGACGTCCGTGATATAAGCGCAGCCACGCTGGTCCTCGTTGAACCGGCTGTACTCGCTCATGCCGTAGTCGATCATGTTGTTCAACGTATCGTTCAGCGAGAAAGTGGTCTGGCTGCGGTAGTCCCGGAAGCCGAACAGCGTCCGAGCGATATGTTCGTAGGCGTCGCTGACCCCGCCCGGCACGACGATCAGGTCTGCCGAGAACCTGCGCAATTCGCCCTTATCGAGTTTGGATGTATCGGAGCCCAAAACGGGGGCGAAGACCAGCGGCTGCGCCCGCCCCCTGTCGTTGCGCACCATCACGCCGAAGCCGGAGTTCTCCGGCCGGGGCAGCGGCTGGAATGGCAACTCCTTCGAGTCCGCCACAACGCCGACCGTCACCCCGTCACGTGTAACAAGCGCCGTCGGCAGTGTGCATCGGAATGCGAGCGTCAGGTACGGTGCCTCGGGGAAACGCTTTTCCTGCCAGATCAAAGGTTGCCAGACCTCATCCACGTCAACCAGGTCGGCTTCGGGGGCACCGGCATATCCCACGGAGTACCACCCAGCCTCGGCGGGCCTGAAGTCAAACCGCAGCACCGGCGGGCCATCCCCCTCGGGAAGATCAACGCGTGCGGTGAGTTGATACGAGTCCGATCGTGGCAACCGCCAACGGATCGACCGGCCCTCGATGGCAGCATGGTCACCCTCGACCACCTCATGGTCAGCCGCGAGGTAATAATTCGCGGTCCTGCCCCCGAGGTCGCCCTTGAGCACGGACGGGTCCAGCCCATCCCCGGCCGATACCGAGGTGTCTACGTTGCGGAGGTCCGTTGCCGATGCGGCACGTGTGCTCGTCCAGGTCATGACGTCGTACTTGGCCGCTGCGATCCGCCGCGGTTTCATCTGCGGGTCGTCGTCCCGGTGCATCACGATGAATCTTGGCGAAAAGAGAACAGGTGATGTACCGTCGCATGTCACCATCAGGCCGCCGTCTGCCCGTGTCGTCACCGTATAGCGCTTGTTGCTGAGGCTTTGTTGATCCACCTGTGCGTGGGTAACAGTCGGGCAAAACAGGATCGCCGCGGTTATCACAATGGCCGCAAACTCTGCAACCGGCAGGCGCCTCGCCAGCGTTTCCACCAAGTGTTTTATATCCGTCACGACGATAATCCCTGCAAGACCTGTTACTGATCCCGGCCGATGAATGATCCATCGACACCCAGTCATCTGGAGCGTACTCACCCCGAGGAATACATGTAAAGCAAGCGTTCGCGCGTACGCCTGCGCGACTCTACATAATCTACAACTAGGGTACCCAAAGCCCCTTGACAGGCAAGAGGCGTATTCGTATTAATTCATAGGTTTTGCGTCAGGCCATCTGACGCGGCGAACCGGTAGGCTCTCGACAATCACTTTCCGTATGGCACGCAGCAAAGCAAAATCCCGGCGGGACACACCCCCCCATGTCGCGATCCTCGTCGATACCGCCACGGGCTGGGGCAGGCGGCTGATCGGGGGAATCCTCGGCTATGTCCGGCAGCACGACCCCTGGTACCTGTGGGTCGAAGCGAAAGGCCGTAAGGAAATGTTACGATTGCCCGATGGCTGGAGCGGTCAAGGCATCATCGCCCGCGTGTCCACGCCGGAGATGGCGCGTCACCTCAAGAGCTTCAAAATACCGGTCATCAATATCTCCAGTATCAAACTCCGGGAGACAAGGTTCCCCACGGTCGCGACCGATCTGCGCGAGTGTGGCAGGCTCGCGTGCGAATATTTTCTTAACCGCGGGTTCAAGCACTTCGCCTATTGCGGTCCGTTCCGTCTTTCGTATATCCATGAACACAGCCGAAGTTTTGCCGATTATCTCGAAGAAGCCGGGTACACCTGTAGTATTTTCCGGCCACGGACGGCACAGCGGATCCAGGGCGGGTGGGGCGATTCCAGTGAAGAATTGATCGATTGGCTGTCCACCTTGCCCAAGCCAGTCGCGGTGCTTACCTGGGAAACACAATACGGCCGGCAGGTGCTCGACGCGTGTCGCCTGATCGGGCTGGACGTGCCCGGCGATGTAGCTGTGCTTGGTGGCGACGACGATGACCTGCTCTGTCAGGTCGCGTTTCCACCGCTGTCCGGTATCGCCACACCGGCCGAGGCGATCGGGTACGAAGCGGCCAGGATGCTCGATGCACGGGTCCGGGGAAGCCGCAAAATAGAACAGATGTTACTGAAGCCAAGTGTAGTCATCACACGCCAAAGCACCGACACGCTTGCCATCGAGGACGAGGAACTGAAGTTGGCGATCCGCTTCATGCGGGAACACGTACATGAGCCGATCCAGATCCCGGACATACTCCGCCACGTGCCCATTTCCCGGAGTGTCCTTGAGCGTCGTTTTCAGAGCCTGCTTGGCCGATCACCCGCCGCTGAGATCCGACGGCTACACCTTGAAAGGGCCCGCCAACTGCTTGTCGAAACCGACCTGTCGATCGAGGTGGTCGCCAAGCGGTCCGGTTTCACCTCACCCGAATATTTTACGTCTGTATTCCGCCCCGAGTACGGCCAGACACCGCTGCAATACCGTAAGCACAATCGCGGGCACTAGCCAAACCGCCCCGTTTCGCCGGAGCCTGTGTTACGACGTTCACTGCTCTTGCTTTTCGTACGGCCACGCGTCCGTCCGGAACGAAGATGCGGGCAGGCCCGCGCCGTTTACCAAGTTGGGTTGCGCCGTCTGCTCCCATGCAAACCGCACCGCCACGGGCCGCGCGACTTCCGCGCTGTGCACGACCACTGAGTTACCATCGATCTCGGCATAAGCCTCGACAAAACGCCTATCCTCGCCTGCTATTGCAAACCAGTTCAACGGCTCCCCATCACGGCTCGCAAGCCCATCGGCGTAGTCGAACACGATACGGATGCTGTCACCCACGATAGTACAATCACGGTACAGCGGCCCCGAGCACGCCACATCATCCCGCCCATAGGTGCGCGCCAGCGCCCAATATGCAAGACGCTTGCCAACCTCAAGCTTGTTGCGCGGATGCAGGTTATCAGTGTCTGAAATGTCCGTGATAACAGCCATTCCTGTGTTCGGCATCTTCAATATCTGACGCTGCGCCTCCCACATCCACGGCAGTGCGTCGGCGGGATGCAGAGACCCGCCATACTTGTAAGGCGCGATCTGAACGTAGTAGAACGGTAGGTCCGGGTTATCCCACAACTGGCGCCAACTCAGGATCATACTTTCCATACGATCCCGATAGATCTGCCCGTCACCGTTGTTCGATTCGCCTTGATACCAGGTCACGCCGCGGATCGTGAACGGCGTCAGCGGGTTGAGCATCGCGTTATAAATTGAAGTGGGCTTGTTCTTTTCGGCCAGCTTGCTTGTCGGCCAAGCGGGAGGCGCGGGGATATCCGAACCGGTACTGATAGCCTTGTTCGCATCCTCCAACCAGGATGCCATGCGTGATACGGCTTCTTTCTTAGCCTCCGCGAACGCCCGATTGTCGGCCCGGATCACGTTCAGATCGTCACGCAGGATGGGGTTGGTCTCGAACGCAATCAGCGGCATCCATGCTTCGATCCGCGTCCCGCCCCACGCGTCATGGATCAGGCCGATCGGAACGTCCAACTCACGGTTCAGTTCCCTGCCGAAGTAATACCCCACAGCCGTAAATGACAGCACCGACGCCGCATCCGATCGTTTCCATTGGCCATCAAGGTTGTCCTGCGGCTCGGCAGATCGCACCTGATTGACACCAAACACACGTACAGTCGGCAGGTCCGCGTTGGCGACAGCCTCCTCGCGGTTTTCGCTGTACGTGACCTTGAAATCCATATTGGATTGCCCGGCACACAACCAGACTTCTCCCACGAGCACATCCTTGATTGTTATGCTTTCCCCTGTTGCTGTAGAGACAGCAAGCGTCTGGGGCTTGTCTGTCGCCGGCATAGGTTCAAGAATAACCCGCCACCTACCTCCGGTGTCGGTCTTGGTCTCGTGCGACTGCTTGGAAATTGACACCGTAACACGTTCACCGGGGTCGGCCCAGCCCCAGATAGCCACTTTGGCCTGCTGTTGCAGCACCATATGATCGCTGAGTATGGCCGGCAGCCGCAGGTCCGCATGAAGCCGTGAAGTTGTGATGCAGACAATAATGAATACCAGTGCCATGCAGCACGTTCTTACTCGGTACAACCCCAGCCTCCTTACCTAAAGCCCACCGCCTAAGCACGCTTAGTTTGAGAAGTCACCCAGGCCGTTCCAGAAGGTTTCTTTCAGCACATCATCATCGGATAGCGGCAGGTCCGCAGGTGATGATGTAGCACTGTGGCCGTCCAGATATACCAGATTAGCGATGGCGCCGTCTCGGTGGCGCGGCTCGATATACTGAGGCGGTACGGCCGTGTCGCGGTTCCCGGCCGGCTGTTCTCGGAACATCCGTGCCAGTATCGAAACGCGCATCGGTGACGCGTTGCCCGCATCGCCCAGTATCATTGCTTCAGAGACCGACCGATATACCGAAATTGGTGCACACTTTCCCCAATCCGGGTCCGAACGGTTGATGCTGCCATTAATGCTCTGTGCCTGAAAGCCGGGCAAGCCAGGATTCGCGCCGGGCTGCAGGTGCAGGTTAAACCCATACGACCGCGTCGAGGCAGGGTTAGGAGCATACAATTCCATCGAGGGACATTGGAGTACCGTATCCTGCCAAGGCGCCAGGGAAAAAACACTACCCCCCGTCGGGGGATCGGGCAAGGACAGGTAATCCCAAAGCTGCTGCTGCCACCACACCGTCGGCTCGCCAGTCCTTCCGTTGACCGCCTGGGGCGTGATGTCCTTGTTGTCATTGGCATAGATGTTGACGCCGATGCCCAGTTGCTTGAGATTAGACAGGCACTTGCTGATCTGCGCCGCTTCCCGGGCCGCGCCCAGTGCCGGCAGCAGGATGCCGATCAACAATGCGATGATGGAGATCACGACTAACAACTCGATCAGAGTAAACGCACTTCGAGCTAAGACGAAACTTCGCACTGTGATTCCTCCAAGGTCAAGAAACGGCTAGCTTTAACCAGTCACATCGACGCCGGATATGTAGAGAGCTAATCAACGCAATCAAACAGGATGAGGACCGTCACACCTCAATCCTTACGGCTGTGCCGCATCATCAACAGGCTTCCGATTGCAAGGCAAGTGAGGGTTGTTGGCTCCGGGACGGCTTCAGAGGCTGTGGGGGGGACACCCGCGTTCCAATTGCCGAGCACGGTGTTTAGGTCGTCGATGCCGACAAAGCCATCGCCCGACGGATCACCTGCCAGCAGGTCGCCCGGAGTGACATTTTGATTCCATACACCTAACACGATGTTTAAGTCGGTGATACCCACGAACCCATCACCGTTCAGATCGCCATCCAGTGACTCCACAAGCGGGACACCGGTCACTTCCTCGTAAGCATTGGGGCCGTCGCTCAACGATACAAAATCGATATAGGAATCCAGACCCGTGGCGAACCTAGAACCGCCAACACCGATCCGATTAAATGGCCAAATATTCGAAAACGATGCACTTGCGGAAGAAATTAGCGGCGTCGGGAGGGCCGCCGTCAAGTCCGGGTTGGCCCAGATATCGATCGTAAAGCCGGTCACGCCGTCATGAAACATCTTGAATAGGATCAGCGAATCCCCGGCCCCGGGTAAAACATTTGTAACGACAACATCTTCGTTTTCCACGTCGGCCGGGAAAAACATCAGGTCGGTCCCGCTGGCCAGTATCTTCGGCCGTCCGTTCAATGATGCGAACGAAATGACGGAATTGATTCCGATCCCGGCCGTGCCGCCGTTGTTCGTATTGACCAGAAAAGTGCCCCACACCGTGCCACTTAGGGGTGTCGCGAAATCGACGCCGTTCTGACGCTCCGCATTATCAAACCGGACTTTTTGTGGGCCATTACCCACGCTCTGTACCAGGCCGAAGTTGGTTCCCGCCGGCGCAACAAGATCACCGGCAAAAACATCGGGGACCCCAGAGTTGGAGTCCCAGATACCGGTCATCCCGGTCCCGACAGCGGTCTGGCCATCCAGTGTGCCGATGTTCAGCCCGTTGAAGTCGGTCTGCACAAGTGTCGCTAGCGCACTCGACCCAGACCCGGCTATACCTGCAGCCGCAACGAACGCGCGCAAACACCACATGATCTTCTTAAAGTCAACGTTTAACATCGGTAGCTCCATTTCCTCTTCAAGTGTGATGATTCAAGCCGAATGTCGTTGTGAGGCTTGAACAAAATGTCAGTAGACCAACGGGAACCACGAACCCTATCATTCCCTCGCCCCAAAGCGTCAGGCCGGGCGCGCCCAACCATATTCCGATACAAGCGTATCAGTCTGTTAGCGGATCGCTAGATGTAAATCAGTATTAAATCGTAGTATTTGCGTCGCACGTGACGCACGACGCAAAGCCACCGAGCGTTCAGGCTATGGGTCAATAACATTATCAATCATGCTGCTAGCACACTGGGGATGTTGGCCAGCTTCTGGTTGGTATTAGTATTGCACTATCCCTTATATTGATAAGCATGTGCGGACGCTTCACCCAACGGGCCAAAAAGCCGGACATCCGGGCCCTGTTCGATGTCGAGTACCACGGCCCGTTCATCGCGCCACGGTATAACGTGGCCCCGACGCAGCCGGCGCTGGTCGTGCGGGTTGATCTGCAGGCTAAGCGTGAGGTCCTGCCGATGCGCTGGGGGCTTGTCCCACACTGGGCCAAGGACATCGCCATCGGCAACAAGATGATCAACGCCCGCAGCGAGACCGCGCACGAGAAGCCGTCCTTCAAAAACGCCCTGCGCCGTCGGCGGTGCCTGATCCCGGTCAACGAGTTTTACGAGTGGGAGAAACTGCAGGGCACCAAGCAGCCCTACGCGATCTCGATGGCCGACGAAGCGCTGTTCGCCCTGGCGGGCCTGTGGGAACACTGGCAGGACGACCAGGGCAACGAACTGGAAACCTTCACGATCCTGACCACGTCGGCGAACGAGTTGATCGGTGAACTGCACGACCGCATGCCCGTCATCATCGACCGGGAGAACTTCCCCGTGTGGCTGGACCACTCCACCGAAGATACCGACGCTGCCCGCGAGCTGTGCCGGCCGTACCCGAGCGAGATGATGATGCACCGGCCGGTCAGCCGGTACGTCAACAACGCCCGCCACGAAGGCCCGTTGTGCCTCGAATCGCCGGCGTGACTACAGCGTGCGGAACTCTTCGGCGCTGGGTATCTGCGTGTAGCTGATGCGGGTCGGCGCGGTGTCCTGTGCCCCGAACATGGCCCCGAAGTAGATGGTGTGCCGGCCGTACTTCAGGTCGATCCGGTCCATCGCGCCGGCCAGCGAGGTCAGGTATCGCGGTTCATCGAACAGCGACAGCGTAGCGGAGGTCAGGGGGACCAGCCCTTCCAGTTGCACGGCGACCTGTATCGGCGTGCCGATGGGCTTGTCCGCCCACCAGACATGACGCAAGGTGCGGATCATCGTCAGGGTATCGGCACAAAGCCCCAGCGGTGCCCGGCGTTTCCAGCCCGGCGCGTCCATATAGCCGATCCTGGTGGTCATATGGCTTGCGACATATTCGATCCGGCGCATGCGGGCCGCGGCCTTATGGATCATGCGTGCCATCACCGCGCGTGCCCCTGCGTCGGTGCGCCACTCCGGGGGCAACACGTGCGAGTGCCCGACCGTGCGCCGGTGAGTGGGGCGGTACGGCAGGTCGTAGGCGTTGAGCTGGTGCCACCAGATGCTGCCCAGCACCTTGCTTTCCCAGATGTCTGATAGCTGCTCCTGCGAGAGCCGGCAGAGCTGGGCGACGGTGTGAACGCCGTGGCGTTGCAGCCTGATGGACATCCCGTCGGCGATCCCCGGCAGGTCGGTGAGCTTGAGCGTGCAGATCTTCTCGGGCATCTGCTCGGGCAGGATCATCACCATGCCGTCGGGCTTTTGCAGGTCGGTGGCGACCTTGGCAAGCCAGGGGTTGGGCGCGATGCCGATGGAGCAGCGGACGTACTCGCCGACCTTGTCGCGGATCGCCGCCTTGACCGCGTGGGCGACACGGGCCGCCCCTTCGGGTTCACGCTCCACGCCGAGTAGTTTTCCATACATTTCATCGATGGAGCAGACGTAATCAATATGCAGGCACGACTCCGCCGCCTCGATGATCTGGTGGTGGACCTCGACGTAGCGTTCCGGCCGGGCAAGTGTGAACTTGATGCCCGGGCACAGCCGTTTTGCGTCGAGCACGCCGGTCCCGGTCTTGACCCCGAACGCTTTGGCCTCGTAGCTGGCGGCGATGCAGCAGGTCGTGGCGACCATGGTCGGCAGCACCCCGACCGGTCGGCCACGGAGCCGGGGCTGGTCCTGCTGCTCCACGGACGCGAAGTAGGAATTCATGTCCAGGAACAGGTATCGCAGTGGCCCCATAAATACCAAACATAAACCTAACAAATAGGCTAGTCAAATGAGTCCAGCCGGCCAACACTTTGCCGTGTCTCTGGCGGGGGTGATCGCCCCTCAAACCGCGTCGCCAATCCTGCTGTGGTTCAACCAACGGGGCTGGAAAAAGCAGGTCGATTCACCCCAACGGGCTTGCAAACGTGCCCCCAGTCGTGTATATTACTTATGAGAATGTTAGACGCAATGAACAACACGACGCATCACGCCAGCCCGGACAGTGGCCGGAAGGCTAAATCCAGTAGAGGTTTAGAAGACAACATTCCCCAATCGCCGGCGGACGCCTATCTATTAAGTATCAGCCCAGGCTCCCGCCGGGCGATGGGTCAGGCGCTGTCTGTGATGGCGGGTCTTGCCGCGGGAGAGGGCGGTGCGACGGACCCCGCCGGGTTTGCCTGGCAGACGATCGATGCGGATACCGCGGTGCGCATCCGGCGCGAACTCGCGGGGCGGTACGCCACCTCTACGGTCAACAAGATGCTCTCCGCACTACGCGGGGTTATGCGTTCGTGCCGGGACCTGGGTTTGATCGATGAAGCGGGCTACCAGGCGGTGGCACGGCTGAACTCTTTGAAGTCTTCCGGCAGCCGCCCCAGTCGTACGCTCACGGACGACGAGGTGGCGGCGCTGTTCCGAGCATGCCGGGCCGATGGCACCGCGGCGGGCCTGCGCACCGCGGCGCTGCTGGCGGTATTTTTGTCGGCGGGC
>JAWKTA010000019.1:0-73941 GCA_041402025.1 Phycisphaerales bacterium
GATGCAAGTCGAGGATTATCACGGTAAAGCGATCGAGCGGATTTTTTTTGCGGTCACGATCGCAATGGCCCCGGTGGGATTCGAACCCACACTTGCGCGATTTTAAGTCGCGTATCGGGCTTACACTTTATTGATAACCGACGTTAATGGGGCTTGACAGACACTACAAAAATAGGTCTAATCTGCTTAATCCCGTTGAAGCGGGAGTAACCGAAATTAACGCCCGGCGCTTCAATGGCGCTTCAATGAGTCCGGGCGCTTCAACGGATGGACCTATGACACCACGCAACGCCCCGGTCAGACTGGTACGCGAAGATGGACCGCTCGAGCCGATGCGCTTCCGGTTCACCGTCCGGCTGCTGAACCAGATAGCCCCGGCGGACAAGCAGGTTTGGGTCTACGACACCCACACCCCCGGCTTAACGATGCTCACCACCCCCAACGGGGCGAGGACGTTCTACCTTGCCCGGCGGATTCAGGGGCGATACCGCCGCGTCAAGCTGGGCAGCTTTCCCGGCATCACTATCGAGCAGGCCCGCAAGCTGGCGGCAAAGACCACCGGCGAGATTGCAGACGGCCAGAACCCCGCCGAGGAACGCCGACAGGCACGGGACGCGACCACGTTCGGCGGGCTGTTTGACTATTACATGACCGCCCACGCCAAGGTACACAAGCGGGGATGGAAACGGGACCAGCGGGCTTATGAACTTCACCTGAAGCGCTGGGCCGGGCGACGCCTGGACAGCATCAAGCGGGCGGACGTTGCGGCCCTACACGCACGCATCGGCAAGGAACACCCTATCGGGGCCAACCGCGTGCTGGCACTTATCAGCAAGGTGTTCAACGTCGCCAGCGCTATCGGATTCGAGGGGGCGAACCCCGCCCGAGGCGTCAAGCGGTTCGCCGAGAATCAGAAAGACCGATACATCACCGCCGAGGAAATGCCCGCTTTCCTACGCGAGCTTGATAAAGAAAAAGACGACGTTCGGGACATCCTGTATACGCTGTTATTGACAGGTTTAAGGCGTTCTAACTGTTTGCAAATGGAATGGGCTTGGGTGGACACGACCCGGCGCACGCTGGTTATCCCGCGTGCTGCTTTCAAGGGCAAGCGGGATTTTGAGTTGCCGATTGTCCCGGCCGTGATGGACATACTCGAGCGCCGCAAGGCGGACGACCCGCACCCGCGCTATGTGTTCCCCAACCGGCGGAAAAACCCCAAGGTTGAACACGCCCGCGAACCCGGCGGCGCGCTGGACCGCGTCTGTGAGCGGGCGGGTATTGCCAAGGTAACGCCCCATGATTTACGGCGGACGATTGCATCGTGGGCGACCGAACGCGGCACGCCCTATCCCGTGACCTGCGGCATGTTGGGACACCGGCCGATGGGCGTGACCGCCGTGTATGCGCGATACGACCGGCAATCGGTGCGCGATGCTTTCGAGCAGACCGCCGAGGCGATACTGGCGACAAAGTGCGCAAGTTTGCGCAATTCCAAACCAACCAAGACGGGGTAACAACGTGTGACCCCGCGCAAAAAGCGGCCCGGTTCGGTGGAGTTAGCACCGGCCGGGCCTGACCACCAGAACGGAGTAAGCGTTATGGCAGCTAAACCCAAGTCTACAACAAAGAAACCCCCCAAGCAGAATAAGGCGGAACCGGCCAAGCTGACCCTTGCGGCCGAACCCGCCATTGACGAAGAAATGGCCGCCGCGCTGTGCCAGTTGGGGGCTGCGGCGTCATACTGCCGGACCCGCTATATCGAAGTGCTGGCCGAGAGGCTAGCAAAAGAAAAAGACACGCTATCGCCCGAGGCGCTGGTCAATGCTTGCAATTTTCTGCGCGACGGAACGCGGCTTGAAGTGGTCATCCTGCCCTACACGAAAGACGTTGACCGGGCACAGGCCGCCGCTGACCTTGTTTACGACGTGGCGGACTTGCACCACACATATATCGACGAGCTTCGGGAGCGTGTAAAGAAAGACCGGAAGTCAGACCCCGACATCGTGGCGGGTCCGCCACCCAAGCCCGACCTAAAGCCAACAAGCACCCACTAGCCCACCGCGCACCGCTGGGCACGGACGCCCGGCGGGTTTGATACTTTCCGAACCCGGAAAGCATGAGGAACCGAACCGATGGCAAAGAAAACACAAGACCGCTTCACGCCCGAGTTTCGCGCCGGGATGATTGAGGCATACGCGGCGTACGCGCTCGAGTTGCCGGACCAGCCCGTGCCCAAGACCGCCGAGCGCAAGGCGAAGCGCCGGGCCAAGCTGGCGGAGTTTGTAAGCGAGGCGTGGGCAGTGTGCGGACGCTCCAACCTTCGGCCGGGCCTGGTCCGTGACCCCGAGGTTAAGCGGGCGTGCGGGCTGCTGGTCGGGGCATTAAGCATCTACGTCGGGGACAATCCTACTGCCGACCCGTGGGGCAAGGGGCTTGATTACCTTCGACGAGAAACGGTACGCGACGACCTGAAAGAGTGCAGGCGTATCATGCAGGGCGTTACGTTCAAGGACCAGACGGGCGGCGTCAACTTGGCGGACGCAAAAAAGCTGCTGGAACTATTCGAGTACCCCGCCGACACGGACGCGGCGAGGACGAGCCAGCTATATCGGTGGGCGGAGACAGACCCAAACATAAAAGTCGGCAAGGGCTGGGACGCCAACCTGATTCTAAATACATCAAGGTGACCCCAAGCCCCGGATAGGTGAGTTTCGCAAAGTTTCGTTTTCCACACACAAGACGCTCCGTGGCACTACCGCCGTGGGCGTTTTTTTGTTGCCCGTATTTCTCGATAGTTTCGCGGTTTCACGCCCAATAATCTGTGTCCATGGAAAGCAAAACCACCAACCGCGAGGTAAGACCATGACAGACACGAAACCACAAGACAAGCTGTTAACACCCGAACAGGCGGCGACCTGCTGACCGTTAGCGTCGGCACGTTGAATGTTTGGAGGGCATACAACGCTATCCCCGCCGTTCACACGCATCGGGCGGAGCCGTTGTATCGCTTCGCCGACGTCCAGGGGCGTTCATCGTGCCGCACGGTCGGCGATTCCAACTAACAACAAAAGCCCGTCACGCAGCAGAGCGACGGGCGGCGAGCAATCGCAAGCATTGTACCACACGACAATCATATGCCAGAACCTGCAACAGATTTACGGTGGAGGCCGTCCTTAGGGGCGACGTACGCCGGTCAGGTTGCCGTCAACGTACCCGCCGACGGTAGGTCGCGCCTTGTGTTCTTACGACGACGCAGGCCATCACCTGCTCACAAACTCAACGACGGCAACTTTCACGCCGAGAACAGCCCCGCCATCAACGGGCTAAGGGCTGGCGGGCTGGAACCCGAAGGGGCGGGCGGTGATTACATCAACACGCACACTTGACGCGCTGGTCAGGAGCAGTTCGGAGCCAAACGCGAAACGCTGGAATCTGTTCGGCGGGAATGCACGCCCGATGCGTACCATATCCCCGAACGCGACGCGGGGCAACACCATCGGCATATCCCGGCGGATTCGACGATGGCCGCAAGGGGGATTTGTCAAGGGCGGCAAGCGCGGCCTGACAATGCTTTACCAGACCCGAACGCGGGCAAGATGAAACAATCCAATTCTCGCGGTGGAGGGATTCAGCGATGCCGTAACAGGCACCGAGCGAGGGTTCACCGCCATAGCGGTGTCACGCACCGGCGGGGCCGTAACACCTGAAGCCGCGTCTGCTGCAAGAGGCACGTTGTCATCGTGGCCGAACACGACGCAAAGCGCGCGGGCAAGAACGGGGCCGAGGTACCGCTCCAGGCTATCGCTATGATGCCGAATCGGTGCGGGTAGTGTTTCCGCCTGATGGTGTTAAAGACCCAGTGCGAGTGGTGCGGCGGACAGTACGGGGCCGACCGCGAGGAACTACTGGCAGCGTTTGATGCATGGCGAGGCACCGGCCTACCCACTGAAACCGGAGTTCAGCGACACGGGCAACGCGCGGCCCGGCTGGTGCGGGCTGTTCGGCGAACACTTGCGATATGTGCCCGCGTGGATAAGTGGCTTGTAGTACGACGGCAAGCGGTGGACGGCCGATGAGCGTTTACAGGTCCGCCGATTGCGCCATGCCGTGGCCGGGATTATCACCGAGGCCCATGCTGGGGCCGCTGGGGTCTGGGCCACGAGCGATACAAGAAACTTATCGAGTGGGGCCAGAAGTCGGCGGACGAGCCGATGCGCCGGATGCTGGAGCTTGCTAAAGACCAGCTTGCCGTGACGCCTGTAGAGCTTGACGCGGACCCGTGGCTGTTCAATACCCTGTCGGGAACTATCGACCTGCGGACGGCAGAGCTACGGCTGCACGACCCGGCGGACCATATCATTGCGGCGTGCCGACCGAATACAGCGAGGTCATCGACTGCCCGCTATGCTTGCCACGCTTGACCGAATCATGGCGGGCGACGCCGGGCTGATTCACCCTTCAGCCGCTCGTTAGTGTGCCAGACCGGCGACACGTCCGAGCAGATTCTGCCCGCATTTCACGGAGTAGCGTAAACGGCAAGAGCCTTATCGTGGACACAATCGCGGGCTTGATGGGTGACTATGCCGCACAGGCACCGCCCGACCTGCTGATGGTACGACACGGCGATGAGCACCCGACCGAGATAGCCGACCTGTTCGGGCGGCGGCTGATTGTCGCCAGGTGAAACCGAAGAGGGCCGCAGCTGCGTATCCAGCTTGCGGAAGAAATCACTGGCGACGCGACGCGAAGGGCCGGTATATGCAGGACTACTTCGAGTTCCCCCGCACCACAAGACGCTGCTGGTCACGAACAACAAACCGGTTGTCAATGAGGCGTTCAACGCGATATGGCGGCGTTTGCGGCTTGTCCCCGGACGTGGTTATTATCCCGCCGGATGAACAGGACCGCGACCTGCTGGCAAAGCTGCGGAGCGGTTGCCTGGGCAGGCGTGGCTGCTGAAGGGCTGCGTGAGTGGCAGCTTGACGGCCGGGCGTGCTCGACCGGGTAGTGAGCGCTACCGCCGCGTACCGGGACGAGCAGACGTGCTGGCCCCGTTTGTTGACGGCCGCTGCGTGCTGGGCGAATCGTGCTGAGTCACGCGGAGCCGCCTTGTGGGCCGAGTGGCAAAAGTGGGCCGAACAGACCGGCGACAGGTCCAGATTGGCGAGAAATGGATTCTACGACCGCGTTCGATGCTCCCCGGCGTGGTCGATGACAGCTTCACCAGCAGCGGCCGTACCTGCCGAGGATTCAAGGGTTTAGGCCTATGTGGATAAACAACCAGTGCCACCATCTTAAAGCAGGCACCGCGCAGTTTCCAGTTAACCCCGTGCGTGCGTATGAAGCATATACGGAATGTGTGCAGAACTGCGTAAGTGTGCAGAACCAACACCAACCCCCGCCCGACACCGGGTAATAACCCCCACTGAAAGGTATCGAAGACGGGAACCAAACTCGAACAGCATCAGAAAGCATCATGCGGAACGACCACAACGAAGACGGCGAGCTTGCCCCCTGGCTGCTGTCCCCAACCCCTACACGGCTGGAGTCGCCAAGGCTGTCAGGACGCGGACCCTGGCGGCGGCGTTACATGGAGTGGAATGCTACGCGGATACCACGCATGGAATGGGGTGTGGAATACCAATACTGCGACAAGTCCGAACACACCGACGCCGGAGGATGAGGGCGCAAGGGATGGACGCGCACCTCGTCATGTGCCGACGAGCTTGGCCGCCGGTGTGATGAACGCCCAAGACGTTTTTTAGACGCGGGTGAACAAAGGCATAATCGCTTGAGCACGTACCGCTGGGGCGAGCGTTTGTTCGGCAGACGCGGCACCAGAACCATTCGCCGGAAAGAACTGACCACACCCCGGCACGGAAGCCACCATGACCACCGACGACGACCGCTTCAACCTTGACGACCTTCCCGGCGAGATCCGCCCAGACCCGCCGATACCCACGACTGGGACACGGACGGCCCACCGGTGCTGCTGAGGACGACGACAAACCCGCTCGCAACCGAGAAATTGCTGTCCGCGGCATTAGTACAGAGGGCGATGATTTTCCGTCTGCGGAACAGGCACGGGCGACCCGATGAAGATGGCCCTGCTGCTGGAACTGATCGGGCAGGAGAACAGCCGGATGCTTGAACAGCGAAGCGAGGGTCACAGCTACGAGCTGATCGGGGCTGGCACGGCATCACGGGCGAGGCCGTACTTGCAGCGATGTTAAGCCGGGGCACACGAACGAGTCCGAAGGCCTGGTGCTCTGGCGGCGACATGAAAAACTTAAACAGGAAACAGAACTATGAATATCACGCAAGACGACAACCCAAACCAGGCAAGCCCTGGCGGGATCGTGGCGGTGAGTACGCTAAGACTGACGACCTCGTCAAGCCAGGCGCCGACCTTGTGGCCGATGCCCAGCATTCCGCCTGCTGCAAGCGTGGAGGTATCGCGTTATCTCGACGAAGCTGTCCGCATCAGCGCCATGTTGACCGCGCTGCTACGGACAAGGGGCGCGGCCGCGAAGGAGTTGAAGCGGGTCGAGGCGGACGCACGCGGGTTTACTCAACAGGCTCAAGGCCTCGTTACAACTGGTCGCGGGCGGCGACGTTGAAAAACTTGGCCGTGCTGTCGCCATGTCGAGGAACTACTCCGCACCAGCCGGGCTAACGCGCCGTGGCCGAACACCTTGACGCGGGATCAAGCAAACCCGCGAATCGTGAACGCTACGCGGCGGCGAAGCTGGCGTCTGACCAGTGCGAGCAGGCATCGCACACCTTTGCCCGGAACGTCCGAAGACCCGGTCAACGCACACGTCGTAAAACTGCTTTCCAAATAACTCCCAACAGAGAACACATGGTTTTAACAAATGAAGAACAGGTGCGTCCTCGTCCTAGAAGATGCAGCCGAGAAGGCTAAGAACGCATGGTGGGCAAGTCCGCGACTTCAAAGCGAGTGGCCGAACTTGACGCTTACGTCCCGTTCACAAAAGCGCTTCGGGTGATGCCGAAGAATCCGCACTGGCCAGTCAGATCAAGCTCACCCGCACGAAGCGACCTGAAAGCGCACGCGATGACATCCGAAGTCCCCGACGATGACCACGAACGCAGACCAGCCCGCGACCGGGGAGGAAAAAATCTCCAACCCGCAAAAAGCCAAGGCGAGTGCGGCGGCGTGCATATGCTGGCGTGCATCGAAGGACCAGTAGAAAGACACCACGGACAGGTCCGACACGGTTATCCGTTAAGGAAACACAATCACAGATTGATAGATCACCAACACTTGTTGAAAGAGCCAAGGCAACAGCTCCGCATCCTGTGGGATGGCGCACGCGGTGCCCGACCAACGGCGACGGTATCTGGGCTAAGTACTGTAAGGCTGAAGCTGAGGGATACATCGTCTTCACATCTTGCCACTGCACGGGCAGAGGCCTGCTTGAGGATGCTTGCGAGATCCCCTGCACAGACACGAGCCACCGGCACTGACACGCTGGTTGCCGAGCGACGCGACGGATGACGATGACCTGCCCGACGACTGGCAGGACGCGAAAGAAATGGTTCATGAAGCTATCAGACGCTGACAGTCTCCACACCCACCGCCGGGAGACTGGCGGACGGTGTTTCTTTGTTTCGCCCGCTTGTTGCGGCGCGCCCGCCGGGGCGGGGGTGAATCCCGCGTACCCGGTTTACGAGGTGTAGCATGATGGATGACAGGCGACAGGATGAAGGCGGGAATTGTTGTAAGTGTATTCCCGTGATGGAATTAGGGCCGAGTCAACGGGTCCTGTTTTCGCTAAGGAAATGCGGTTAATCAGCAACGCACGCCTTGTCGGCGTCTCAAAATCAACTGAAACGATACCCTCACGATCGACAGACGTAAGACAAACCCAAGACCAAGGACCTCGACGGCGGCGAGGTTGACGGAGGAGATGGATATTTCTGCAAAAGCACGTTGAACCGCTAAGGGCTGTCCCCGTGACATCGGCGGCCCGGACGCGGGGACCGTTACTGTCCCGAGGAAGTGGCGGCGTGGATGGCTATGAACGGGACTCGGACGGCACACCCGGCCGCCTGGATGTCTGCCGATCGAAAGCGCTACGAGCTGCACGCACGCGGAAGATCGCGGCGATGGCGGAGTGGTGGGAACTTCAGAACCAGATCGGCCGGGGCGAGTGGGTGGACCGCAAGGCTTGGGAGGCCGAGGCCGTCCGCAAGGTCGTGACGCTCCGCAACGGAATGCTGTCTCTGGCAAGGACGTTGGCCGAGCCGCTGCAGCATAAGAGCCGCGTCCGAGATCAAGCGGGGAGATCGACGCTGCGCGGCTCCGCGACCTTATCGACGAGTACGCCAAACCGACGCCGCCTGATGAGGCACCTGCCGCTCCCCGGTGCCGCGAGGTCCGCATGATTTTGCAGACCCGGTTTATCTTGCGTCCCTAGGACGACGTCCGCGTCCTGGCTGACCCTGACACACCGGAGGTGTACGGCCTGCGTGACGGCGAGCGTGTGGAGCTTCAATTCCAATTGTCCACCGGTCCTATCGGTTTGCGTCACGAACGGGACGGGAAGTGGCTTTCCGTCTCCGAGAGCTTTGCAAGGGCGACGGGTTCGCGGGCTGGAACCAGCCCTGCCGACCGACTGGCTCCGGACATCAGGTCGCTTGTGCAATTCCTGATTAGCAGGGACTGTTGATGGTCAAGGGGGGCGGAGTGATGACACTGCTCGGTATCCCCACCACCCCGCTACAAACTCATGGCCCGGTTGAATCATCACCGCGTCATGTACGAGGAAACTTCGGGCGAGGTGTTCGCCTGGGGACTGACGGCGCGTGTCGGCGCGTTGTACCTGACCGGCGTGAAGTGGAGGCCCGCCAGCGAGTTACGCAAGGGCGTGAGTTTTCTGTGGACGGCTGGGCACCGATTGTACGCGGCGGACGCCTGGCCATGCGGGGAGGCGGTGCGGACGTTGATTAAACAAAAACAGACTGAAGGTGTCTTATCAATGGCTGGATTGGCGACGACAATTTTCCGGCGGCGAAGATGGCATCAGCCGCGACGGTTCAACAGGTGCGGCCGCGGACCGTTACCGGGGTATCTACCGGCCGTGCGGCACAAATCGACCATGGATATCCTCGTCCGCAACGACCTGCACCCCGACGACCTTGGCTCGCTGCTGCGATGCGACAACCTGCGTGCTCTACCCATCGCCCCGGATTCTACCGGCTTAACGCGACATTCTCGATTCCTGCAAGAATGGCGGGACGCACACGGACCATGACCAACCCTTAAGCGACCTGCCAACCTTCAGGATAGAGCCTGTAAAAGAAAGCCAGCCAACCGAGGCCGACTACAACGGCGAGCCTATCAGGGTTTTCGTCTCTGCGTGGGCTGGACCCGCAACTCTACCACACGTTCACGTCATACGAATTAACCGTGACGCAACGAACCCCACTATAGCCCGCCATCATGCAATACATCGACCGCAAATAGCGCGCGTGGCTGCCAAAGGTGAAGAGGTCACCTGCTTGGGTATTTCTCCTGTCCATGCAAACCTGCAGCGATGCATCGTTTTTACCGATCGAATATAATTTATTCGCCGATAAGTGTTTTCGGCAACGACTCGCACCCAGCCGAGATTTCGACCAAGACACGATGGCGTGGGCCTTGTATCGCTTAGCGGCGGTACAACAATCGGTGGCTGGTCCGGCTGGTTGATAACGGCGACGCGGTAGACGGCCCCGTGCTTCTCGACGGGTTCGGGCGTCCGCTAGACAAATCTATTACGTACATGTTTGCGGGCAGGCCCCGAGAGAATCCACAATTCGGCAGTCCCGAACTGTTGCACAACGCCACGAAGGAAACCACGTCCGTCGGCGCGGTGTTCCTTCGGTACAAACTTACGCCCGAGGCGAACTTCTCCACGCTGGGCATCACCATCTGACACACCGGCGTGATGCGGGCGGCGAGTTTATCCTCGTCCTCGTCGCCTGCTCCGCCATTACCACAACCCGCTTCCCCGCCCCGGTAACCAAAAAGGAGCTTCAGGCCGAAGCTGACGGGGCGGGGTTTTTTATGCGTGGGTGATCCGCACCGGCGGCGACGGCAACCACACCGCCTGCCAGCGGGAGGATTGCATCTTCGTGATGCCGAGGTCGGCGAGCGGGGTAACATCGTGTGACCCCGTATCAGACGGACGGGCACCATTCAGCTTCGGCATCTCCGCCAGCAACTCGCCGAGCCAAACCGACCGCCTACAATCGCCCCTGCTGCGTTCCAGCCTGTTAGGCACCCGTTAGGCTCACCCGGACCCCGGACGCGGGAGAAGGCGTCTCCGTGGCTTGTGGGGAAATGGTGACGTCGTGTCACATTTTGCCAAGGCCGCATCGTGCTACCTTGGCAAAGTTGCAACATGTTGCAGGTTTGAAATTAACCCCCGGCGCTTCAACCGTGCTTCAATGGCATTTGACCCGCCCGGAATACGTTCATAAGTCTTTATCTGACAATGGCCCCGGTGGGATTCGAACCCACACTTGCGCGATTTTAAGTCGCGTGCCTCTGCCGTTGGGCTACGGGGCCGGCAGGTGCGGGGTTAAGTCTAACGCCTCAGGGCGCGGGGACAACCGGCAAGGCTTTTAGCCGCCTTTGAACCATTGGCGGACCACTTGCTCGGCCGGTTGATGGCGGAAGCTGAAGCCCATGCCGTCCCGGCTTTCCTCATTGCGTTCGCTGTCGGTGAATGCCTTCCAGATGAACAGCCCGTGCCACCACGGCTCGTCGGCGAACGCGCGGAAAACCGCTTCATAAGCACGCGATTGGATCATCGGGTCGGGCAGGCCGCCGGACGCCACCCAGGGTTCACGGTATGCCCCGGTTGCCGGGCGGTAGCCCAGTTCGAGAAACACCACCGGCTTGCCGAACCTCGCATGGACATCGGCGAGCTGTTGTTTATAGGGTGACCAGGCCGCGACTAGCTGATCTACCGACGCGTCGTCGGGCACGTCCAGCGGGAAGTATGCGCTGACCCCGATCGCGTCCAGTTCGTCCCAGAAATCGATCGTCTTGTATTCGGTCTGCCAGTGGGCGGCGTAGGTGAGTTTGCCGGGGTAGATTTTGCGTGCTTCTTCAATGAGTGTCCGCCAGTCCTCGGGGTATTTCGTGGTCTGTTGGATCAGTTCCGTGCCCAGGCAAAGGGCGTCGGCTTGGGTGTCTCTGGCCAGCGCCGCGTAGTGGAGCATGAAACGCAGGTACGAACGCCGCCAGCGTTCATGTGTCTCGGGGGTGGTCTGGTCTACCGTGCCGTGCCACTGCTCGTTACGCCAGAAATCGCGCGACCAGATGTGCGGCTTGAGCATCACCTTTACACCCATGTCATGCGCCGCGGCGACCTGCTCGGCCAGGTGCCGGTCCGTCATCGATTGGTCCCGGCCACGGCGGCCCTCATAGGTCTCGCCGGCTTCTTCGCCCGATGCTCCCGGGGGAGGGGGATTCAGGAACTGCTCAACCGGCGTGTCAGGATCGAACCCGGCGATCTGATCCTCATCGATCGACTGCTGATAGCCGAACGGTGTCAGCGCGATCCAATCCACGCCCAAACCACTAAGATTCTTAAGCTCTTCCCGCGACGTCTCCGAGCCGTAGCCGCGCCCGCCGCGGTGGATGTGGGCGTAGTTCACGCCGCGCACCGCGGTTTCCCGCAGTTGTGTGGGCGGTTCGGGATGTCCGGCTGTGACGGCTTCCACCCCCGGTGTAGAAACCGACTCTCGCTGGCTGAACGCAACCGCCGCCAACAGTGCCAACGCACCGCAAGCGATCCAGGGGATGGATTGGCGTTTGTGCATGGTTTTCCCGCCCGTGACAAGGCCCTACAACCCGCAAAACGTACCCAGTTTAACCGGTATTGCACGCCGCGTCCGTCTGTAGGGTCTGTCACGGCTCTGACAATCACAAATTCTCTACCCGCCGCTGGACAGCACCCCGATCCGGGGCAGACTTCAGGCACGCCGGGATGCCGTATTCCCCGGTGTATCCGATCGAACTGCCACGGGGCGGATGGGAAGAAAGGCTTAATTGTATGTCGTCCAAATCATTGACTATCGCGGCTTTGAGTGTCTCGGGCCTGTTGCTTGGGTCTCAGTCGGCACGGGCGGCCAGCCAGGCATATCCCGGGCCGGTCGTCGTTCAGGACGGCGTCTACGACAGCATCGTCGAAACCTCCATCACCGACACCCCGCCGCTCTATGGCGCACCCTCCGCGGGGGTCGGCAACAGCATGACCTTCGACACCACCGGCTTCACCGCCTCCGCCGTCGGCCATACCACCGACATCACCGCCGGCGCGTTGGAATTCACCTTCCAGGCGGACCCCGGTTTCCACATCAACACCCTCTCGCTTTTCGAGACCGGTACTTACACGATCACCGGCAAGGGCGGCGTCATGGCGGGCGGTACGCTGACCGTACGCTACCTCGATGAACTGACCCAGCAGCTCGTGACCCTCGCGGACCCGATCCTGACCACCGTCCCGCCGGACGGCGACTTCCCCGTCACCACCGCCGGCACCGGCTCGTGGTTCGGCTCGGCCCTGATCGACTTCGACGCCCTGGGCATCCAGACGTCCTACCTGCTCGTCGCCCTGGACAACAACCTGATCGCCAGCGCCTGTTCCTGCGGCAGCGCCACCATCAGCAAGGATTCGGTCACGATCAACACGACCCTGACCAGCAACGACATCCCCGAGCCGGCCAGCCTCGCCCTGATGGGCATGGGCCTGCTGCTGATCGCCCGCCGCGGCGCGTAAGACACTCTATTGAATACAAAAAAGCAACCGGCCAGTCGGGGGGACTGGCCGGTTGTTTTGTTATGTCTGGTTGTCGGGCTGTCTGAAGTTCAGGTCAGCTATTCAACGGCGTGTGCGCCGTATCATAGCCAACCCGCCGAGGGTAAGCAGCGCGAGGCTGGCGGGTTCGGGCACGGAGCCCGGCGTCTGGTAGCCCAAGGCGCCGGAGAAAGAATACGGGTCACTAAAAACGAAGCCGAACACGTTATCACCGTCCAGATCATCACCCATGCGATCCGCACGTTCGGGGATCAGGGCGAAGCCCGGAGCACCGAAGTCGCTGACCTTGAAGTAGCGGGGGCCGGGGTCGGCACCTTCTATTTCCTGCCAGACGTCGAGGTTGCCGCGGAAATCCTGACGCCCCTTGAGCGCCTTGATATTGTCACGGATCCAGTTGTAGTGCTTGGCAATCGTCGTGAAGTAAGCCTGGCTGAAATACTCGGAATTCGACCGGCTTGACCAGGAAGTAATACCGGCCAGCGTATTGCCGTTAATGAACAGGCCGCCGCCGCTGTCACCCACTGCCGGCATGTACTCCTGGGCGAGTGGGATGTCATCCGGCTCGATGTGGTATTCACCCGTAAAGGTGTCGTACAAAGACGGCGGTAGCAAAACACCGGCATCGGTCTGCAAAGTCCGGTAGAGATTGGGGTCTGCGTCAAAGTCCACGCTGAGTTGGCCGCCGATCGCGCGGTTGACATTGTCGATCTTGTTCGTTCCGGCACGTTTGATGCCGGGCAGTGAGGTGGGGTCAATACCCAACGCCCCGCTACCTGCTTGGCCGAAGCCTACGATCGTGCCGGTCTTGCCGGTGGCCTGGTTCACGTTCCGGCTGAGCTTGGCTTTCATGTTCCGGGCCTGCGGGATCCGCTTGCTCAGTTCGATGATGGCGATATCGTTTCCTTCCTCGAAACCACGGTTAATCATGTTGGGGAAAGGATTGTAATCATCGCTCTGGCGGTTACGGTTGACCTCGGAAAAATCCCAGTTGTAGTGATTGACGTTAACAACCCAGCGGCTGGCGCGGATGGTGTCACCGCGGACATTGACGAAAATATCGGCTGCCTCATCGACGTTGTGGGCCGCGGTCACGAGGTAGCGGCCACCGATGATCACAGCCGAAGCGGAGTTGGTGGTGCCGCCGACGATGTCGAGTGATACGACGCTGTCGTAGGTCGACTCGTTGGCCATCCTGCGGTGAATGTAATCGTAGCTATTGGCTTGCATGGTGCCGGCCTGCGATGTCGTGACCACAAGGCCAAACATCAGCCCGGTCGAAGCGATCGCGGCGGCCAGTCGTTGGGTCTTCGTCAAAATCATGGTACTGCTCCCTGAACTAAAAAGTCGGGTGATCCCCACAGGACATCTCGTCGTGTCTTGCGCTAGTGCGTGAGTGCGTGAATGTCTGCTTATCAGGCTCATAAGTTGTAACCGGGCGGTGACTTGGTGTCAAAGGCGGCGGGCAGGGTTTAGGGCACGGGGATCAGTGATCGGGGCGCATGTGTCTATAGCTTGCGCTGGGTCAACAGGCTTGACCTGAACCCTGCTCCCTGAACTCTGGGTCTTCATGTTGTATACTCCGCGTTGATCCTTATGTATTCACGACTTAGGTCGCAGCCCAGCCAGTTGACGCCTGCCTTGCCCCGGCCCAGGTCGAGCGCGAAATAGACCTCTTTCTGCCGCATCGCCTGCGTCAGCCGGCGGGTCTGGGCGGGGCTGAGTTTGCTGGGCACGCCCCGGTTGAAAACCTCAACGCTCTGTGGCCCCTGTTTGCCGATCGAGAGCGAGAGTTTCGTGGGGCTGATCGGCACACCCGAATAGCCGGCGGCGGTGACGATCCGGCCCCAGTTCGGGTCGCCGCCGTGCACCGCGGTCTTGACCAAAGGCGAATCGACCACGGCCCGCGCCACACGGTCCGCCTCACGCTCGTTGCGCGCCCCGTTTACGGCAACATGGAATATCCGCGTCGCGCCTTCCCCATCCTTGACGATATGGTAGGCAAGGTTATTGCAGAGTTCTCTTAATTTTTCGGTGAAAAGGTCAAAATCCTTGCCGGGGCGCGTGACGGCTTTATTGCCGGCAAGCCCTGAGGCGAGGATCGCGACGGTGTCGCTGGGGCTGGTGTGCTGGTCGACGCTGATGCGGTTGAAGCTCGCGGCGGTCGCTTGTTTCAGAGCCTGCTTGAGCATCGTGGGGCTGACGGCGGCGTCGGTGGTGATGAACACGAGCATGGTCGCCATGTTGGGCGCGATCATGCCGCTACCCTTGGCGATGCCGCCGAGGTGGACGGTCTTGCCGTTGAGTTTGAATGATGCGTTGGCCGGTTTGGGGACCAGGTCGGTGGTCATGATGCCGCGCGCCGCGTCGGCGTCGGCTTTCGGTCCACGCGCCAGGCCGGCGACGAGCTGCGACACGCCCTTGGCGATCTTGTCCATCTGCAGTTGTGGCCCGATCACGCCGGTCGAACTGGGCACGACATCGCGGTGGGTGAATGACACACCCTGCCCGGCGAGCGCTTCGCTGACGAGCTTGCAGGTCTTGATAGCGTTGTCGACGCCTTCCTGGCCGGTGGCGTCGTTGGCGCAGCCGGAGTTGACGACCACGGCCTGGGCCCGGCCGCTGCGCAGGTGGCGTTTACCGACCGTGACCGGCGCCCCGGGAGTTTGTTCTTTGTAAAAACGGCGGCTGCGGCGCAGGGGACGTCGGCGACGATCAGGGCCATGTCCGGCTTGCCGGAGGGCTTGATCCCGCAGGTCGTGCCAGCGGCACGGAAGCCTTTGGGGAGGGTGACGGAGCGGGGGGTATGTTTGGGCATGGCGAGTTTGTATCGCAAGTTGCGGCGGGGCGAAAGTGCATGTTTCACTGTTACACAATCGTGAGGCCGGCGATCTTCGGACCGGTTTGGCCGATGGCTTTTCAGCCGCTATACTGCCTGCCTACGCGCGGTGGCTTGCCGTGCGTCGGACGCCGGCCGCACGGGTCGGCGAACCAAACTGTTCCCCATCCAACCCGATACGCTAGGAAAGAGGCGCCCAATGCCCGTACCTGACTACAAGACCTACTGCAAGATGCTGGACAACGCGTACGCGAACAAGTTCGCGTTCCCGGCGATCAACGTGACCAGCGAGATCACCGCCAACGCGGCGTTGAAGGCCTTCGCCGAGTGCAAATCCGACGGCATGATCCAGGTGTCCACCGGCGGCGGCCAGTTCGCTTCGGGCCAGGGCGTCAAGGACATGGTCGTCGGCGCGATCAGCATCGCCGAGCACATCCACCGCGTGGCAGAGAAGTACAACGTCTACGTCGCGCTGCACACCGACCACTGCCAGCCGGACAAGGTCGACAGCTTCCTGATCCCGCTGATCGAGGAGTCGGAGCGCCGCGTCAAGGCGGGCAAGCTGCCCTTGTATTCCAGCCACATGATGGACGGCTCGGCGTCACCGTTGAAAGAGAATATGGACGTCGCGGTGCCGCTGCTTGAGCGGATGAGCAAGATCGGCCAGATCCTCGAGGTCGAGGCCGGCGTGGTCGGTGGCGAGGAAGACGGTGCGGCGGGTAGTCACGACACCCCGGCCGCCAAGCTTTACACCACCCCCGAGGACATGGTCGAGGTCTACCGCCGGCTCGGCGAGGTCAAGGACGGCAAGTACATGTTCGCCGCGACCTTCGGCAACGTCCACGGCTCGTACAAACCCGGCGTCGTCAAGCTCAAACCCGAGATCCTCAAGCAGGGCCAGGACGCGCTGAAGAAAGCTTACGGCGCGGACGCCAAGTTCTGGCTCGTATTCCACGGCGGGTCCGGCTCGGACAAGAAGCAGATCGAGGAGACCCTGGGCTACGGCGTCGTCAAGATGAACGTCGACACTGACACCCAGTACGCCTTCACCCGCGCCGTCGCCGACTACATGATGAAGAACTACGACGCCGTCCTGAAGATCGACGGCGAGGTCGGCGACAAGAAGAAGTACGACCCCCGTGCGTGGATGAAGGTCGGCGAATCGGCCATGTGCGATCGCGTCAAGGAAGCCTGCAACGACCTCAAGAGCGTCGGCAAGAGCCTGTTGGCGAAGTAAATCGAGTTCATACCCCCTTAAGACCCCGGGCACGCTCCGGGGTTTTTTATTGCGCGGTCCGCCGAACGCCGATTGACATTAGTACCCATGACAGCAAGAAACGCCTTCATCCCGCTGATGCTGGTCCTCGCCGTGCTCGCCGGTTGCGGCGGCGACCGGGCGCACCCCGAGGCGACCACGGATTCGGACCGGATGATGGAGTCTTACCTGACGAAGGTAGAGAAGATCGGATCGCTGCTGGCCGAGGTCAAGAACGAGTCAGACGCCGGGGCCGTATCCAATCAGGTGCTGCTGGTGGTGGAGGACATGCGCGAGCTGATCCCGAGGATGAAGGCGATCGACAAGAAGCAGCAGGCCCAGACGATGAGCAAATACCGCGTGCGGATCAACAAGGTAAACGAACAGTTCGCCAAGAACATCACACACTTCGTCACCATCCCCGGTGCGAGTGAAGACTTGATTAAGCAACTTAAAAGCCTGCCCCCGTTAATCGAAGATACAACTAGCACCAAGGATTGATGCTTTCACTGATAACTGCTTGCGGCTTAGCGGGTTTGAATCGCCTCACCCACCGCTTCTTGAAACCACTTTCTCCAGTGCTTCAACAAACGCTTCCGTCATCGGCATCGCGTCCGGGTGTTGACACACCTGGTCCGCCGTCAGCCACAACACCTCCGACACCTCCTGCGGGTCCGGGCGTATGGCGTCGCCGTTGAACGAACCCAGGTAGCCCCAGAGCGTCAACTCGCGGTCATCGAAATCGTGGCGCCAGACCTGCCCGTGCAGCTTCACCTCGATGCCCAGTTCTTCGTGCATCTCGCGCACCGCCGCCGCGTCCCGGTCCTCGCCAGGCTCCACGGCCCCGCCCGGGAAACAGACTTTCAGCGGGGCCGCCACGCAGGCGCCCCGTCGGATCAGCAGCCACCGTCCGGCATGGTCCCGGCAGCCGACGATCACGCCATGCACCCGCCCGTCCGTCTGTGTCGGTCTTTGCATCGTTGAGATTGTAGGGAGTCTCGCGGCGGTGTGATGCGCGGGGTATAGCTGATCATTTCGATCGCTCCGGCAAACGGATACAAATTAAAGATCACATCCGTCGGTCGAGCAGGCGGTAGCTGATCGCTTCGGCGACGTGGTGGGGCTGGATGCCGTCGCCGTCTTCGAGGTCCGCGATGGTGCGGGCGACGCGGCGTACCTTGTCGTAGGCGCGGGCACTTAGGCCCAGTTCGGTCATGGCATCTTTCAAGAGTTGTTGGCTCACATTGTCCAGCGGCGCGAGTTTATCGAGTTCCCGCCCGGTGAGCGTGCGGTTAGGACGCAGAGGCCCGCCGTTGCGTTCGCTCTGGATACGCCGGCTCTGACGACCTGTTCACGCAGCTGGGTGCTGCTCGTGCCGTTAGGTTTGCCGGTCAGTTGCTGAGCAGGGGACCGGCGGGACTTCGACATGGATATCAACGCGGTCGATCAATGGGCCGGAGATGCGCGAGAGGTAGCGTTCCATCTGGCGTTGGCTTGTCTCGTCGTTAGGTGTCGCGCTCCCCTTGGGCGTGGGGTTCGCGCGGCGACAAGCATGAAGCGGGCAGGGAAGCGGATCGAGCTGTGGGCGCGTCTGCGATGGTAACACAGCTGTCTTCCAGCGGCTGGCGCGGCGTTTCCAGGACGCCGCGTGAAACTCGGGCATCGTCGAGGAAAGGTACGCCGTGGTGCGCTGAGCTGACCTCGCCGGGCAGCAGGATCGTTCACCGCCCACGACGGCGACCGTGCTGGCTGTGTGGTGCGGCGACCGGACCGGCCTTGCGGCGATCAACGGTTGGCCTTTGGGCACCTGACCGATTGAAGAATAGATGCGTGACCTCCGGCGCCCTCGTCGCGTGACAGCGGCGGGAGGATGCCGGGTAGCGCGCCCAGGCCATCATCGTCTTGCCCGTGCCCGCCGGGCCGATCATCAGGACGTTAGCGCCGACCGCCGCGATCAGCATCGCACGCTTGACCGCTTCCTGCCCGCGTACATCGGCGAAGTCCATGCCGTTGTGGTGGTTTCGGAGTTGCTTCGGCATTGACCTCAGGCAGCGGCTCGATCTCGTGCTGTTCATTCAAAAAACCCACGACACTTGCCAGCGTGTCAACCGGATACACCTCGATCCCGCCGACCGCCGACGCTTCGCCCGCGTTCTCGACCGGCACGACCACGCCGTCGAGCTTCAAGTGCTTGCACAGGATCGCCAGATTCACCACACCACTGACAGAGCGGACGCCTTCGTCCAACGCCAGCTCCCCGGCGAACAGCAGCCGCCGCAGCCGCTGTGTCTGGATCACGTAACCGGCCAACAGTAAGCCCACCGCGATCGGCAGGTCGAAGATCGGCCCTCTTTTGATATCCGCCGGCGCAGGTTCACCAGCAGCCGCGACATCGGGAACGGGTAGCCGCTATTGATTCACCGAGTCGCTCCAATCGTGACAAGCATGGATCAGAATCCATTTCGAGGTGATGCTAAAGGGAAATGTGTCTTGCCCACGATCGTCGTTTTAGGTAGCCCGGCCTCGGCGACATCCACCTCGACCTCGCAGGCGAGCGGATCGATCCCCGAGAGCACGAAGCTATGCACCTGGGCGAGCATCGCAGAAGTGTACCTACCCATACAGGAACCGTACAGCCGGCCGGCTATGGGTGGGGTGGGTGGCCAGGCAATCAAAAGCCTGACCGGACGTTGTGCCTGGAGCGGTTATCCGCCTGTAACGGGCGGTTAAATAGCAACGATTTCAACGTTTATGTGCGTTCGCAGTTTGACCCGGCCGGCTGTAAGGGATATTCTTATCGGGCACCGAGGGTTTCACAGGGATAAAGTTTGCACACCCTTCAGGGCGTGCTATTAGTTAGGTTCAGGGGGGCAGGAGACAGCGAAGCATTCTGTTCCTTCAGGCGGTATTGACCCGTCGTGGTTCCGTTGCCGTGGGTTCCGTCACCACTTCGGGAGGAGATCAGGCAGATGAGTTTGAGTACCTACCAGCGCCTTATGACCTGGCTTCGGTCAGACACCTTGTCATCCGACACGCCCTCTGTGCGTGAGCAAAGGATTGCCGACCGCCCCTGCGGCATGCAGGAACTGGAGCCGCGCATGCTCCTAAGCGCCGTCCTCACCGAGGCGATCCCCACCCTGTATATCCCATCCTCCGGCGGCACTGCGGTCGTCGATCTGACCAACTACTTCGACGACGACGAGATCGACGGCACCGTCGTGCGCTACGACACGGTCTACGGCGAGTTCGACGTCCAGCTTTTCGATAACGACACCCCGGCAACCGTTCAGAACTACCTGGGATATGTCGATCGCGGAGATTACGACGGGACGTTCATCCACCGCAACGCGCTGCTGGATGACGATACCCCGTTCGTCGTGCAGGGCGGCGGTTTCAAGTACACCGCACCCAATAATTACGATGCCATCACACAAAAGCCCAGCGTCCTGAACGAGCCCGGCATCTCCAACACGCGCGGCACGATCGCGATGGCCAAGCTCGGCGGCGACCCCGACAGCGCCACCAATCAGTGGTTCTTTAACATGGGGGACAACTCCGCCAACCTCGATAACCAGAACGGCGGGTTCACCGTCTTCGGTGAGGTCCTCGGCGACGGGATGGACATCGTCGACCAGATCGCGGCCACACCGAACTGGAACGCTTCATCGATCAATGGGGCTTTCGACAGCCTGCCCCTGCGCGACTTCACCAACGACCACTTCCCGAATAACGATGACCTGGTGGTCATCAACTCCATCCAGCGCGTCGAGGAACTGTCCTACCGGGTGGTCTCGACCTCTCAGCCGACCCGCGTCGCGGCCATCGTCGATGAGAACGGGCAGCTGAAGGTATTCACCATCGGTGTGAACGGTCCCCAAACCGTGACCATCACCGTGGAGGCCGAGGACCACGACGGCAACACCCAGCAGGCCACCTTCACCGTCGAACTCGGTGCCGCCAAGGACAGCCTCGATAACGACCGGTTGGCCGACCTGATCTGGCGCAACTTCGCCACCGGCAAGAACACCGTCTGGGAGATGATCGGGATCAGCGTCGATCAGGCCACGCCATTCGACCAGGTCAACGCCAACACCTGGTACATCGCCGCCACCGGCGACTTCGACCACGACGGCAACAACGACCTGCTCTGGCGCAACGCCTTCGACGGCCAGAACAAGGTCTGGCTGATGGACGAGACCAACCTCCTGAGCGTCGTGGACCTGCAGACGGTCGCCAACCGTGACTGGTCCATCGGCGGTGTCGCCGACTTCAACAACGACGGCAACCTCGACATCCTCTGGCGCAATTCCAAGAAGGGGACGAACGTCGTCTGGACCATGGACGGCACGACGGAGATCGCCGACAGCCGGATGCGTCTGCCCAAGCAGACCGGCAGCGAATGGTACATCGGCGGGGTGGGTGACTTCGACCGTGACGGTGCCGCCGACATCATGTGGCGTAACAGCGATGGCGGGCAGAATAAAATCTGGCTGCTGAACACCTATGACGGTACGCTCAAGCAATCCGTTGCCCTGTTGTCCCAGGGCAATGCCAACTGGGTCGCCACCGGCGTGGCCGACTACAACGCCGACAACCAGATGGACATCCTCTGGCGCAACATCCGCAATGGCAGGCAGATGGTCTGGACCATGAACGGCACGACCCAGGGGAACGTCTTTACCAATATCAAGGTGCTGCGTAACCAGGATTGGCAGTTGCCGGGCCGGACCTCGCAACTCGCCGCCGAGGGCAACGCCATCGCCAAGCTCCAGCGTCAGAAAAACAAGAAGGCCAGCGCCAGTGCCGTCTCGGCCTCGGCGTCTGCCATCGCCGCCAGCGCCCAGGCCGCGCAGGAAAGCGTCTCGCTGCTTAACGAAGTCGAGCCGATCATCGACCTTGAATTCGATGACCCGAGCCTGGATGTCTGAAGCACCTAAGCAGATGCAAGGACGCCGTCATCACACGATACGTCAGCCCCGAGTTTCACTCGGGGTTGTTTTTTACCCAAGGACGAGAGCGTTCTCAAACAGTGCGTCGTGTCCGGGGTGCCACACCTTGCCCCGGAGGGTAAGCTGTGAGAAGGCCGGCAAGCATAACTAGAATCGTTTTAAGCGGATGACGCCTGATCAAGGTTCGAGTCGTTACGTCCGATTCTGCGATAACGGCGACGCAGCCGCGGCGTCTCCAGCAGCAGCGCCGAGCCGAGTGTCCACAACGCAACTGCGCCGAGGATGACCGCCATCCGCAGCCACGGTGCGCCCGCGTCCATCCGCTGACCCGCCAGCACCCACCCGGTCCGCAACCACTCCAGCGCCGCGACCCAAAGCACCGCCTGCACGATCCTCGCCGCCCACCACCGACGGACCAGCAGCATCAGCGGCGTCGCCAGCGCCGCCGCCATCAATGTCATGCTCCCGTGGTGCAGGAAGTGTGCCCCCAGCAGCACGAAGCTCAGCAAGGCCGGTATCAGTAAGGCGATGGTCATCTGTGCCTGCTTGTAGGCGTGTGTGTCGCTAAAGCACGAACTTACTTAAGTCCTTGTCCTCCGCGATCGTCTGCACCTGGTCACGCACGAATCGCTCGTCGATGGTCAGCGTCGTCTCACCACGGACCGCCATCTCCGGGGCGTCGAAGTTCACCTGCTCGAACACCTTTTCCACGATCGTCATCAGCCGCCGTGCGCCGATATTTTCGAGTGTCGCGTTGGCCTTGGCGGCGATCTGCGACATTGCCCGGATGCCGGAATCCTCGAACACGACTTCAAGCCCCTCGATGCCTAAAAGCGCCTGCTGCTGCTTGGTCAGCGCGTTGCCCGGCTCGGTGAGGATGCGGACAAAATCGTTCTCGTTCAGCGGCGTCAATTCGACGCGGATCGGGAACCGGCCCTGTAGCTCGGGCATCAGATCGCTGACCGTAGCCGAGTGGAACGCCCCGGCGGCGATGAACAAGATGTGGTCTGTCTTTACCACACCATAGCGCGTGGTAACGGATGTGCCCTCGACGATCGGCAATAAATCCCGCTGCACGCCCTGACGTGATACGTCCGGCGAACCGCCGCCCCCGCCCGCGCCGCCTTTGCCGCCGGACACCGCGATCTTGTCGATCTCATCCAGGAAAACGATCCCGCTCTGTTCGGTGCGCTCGATCGCTTCGGTCGTGACCTTCTCCTGGTCCAGCAGCTTCTCGGTCTCCTGCTCGATCAGGACGCGCCGGGCCTGCGCGACGGTCATCTTACGCCGACTGTTCTTGGCGGGGATCATCCGTTCGAGCATGTCCGACATCTGCGGGTCCATCTGGTCGATGCCCATGTTGGCGAACATGACCGAGGCGTGCGGCTTGTCGGTGACGTTCAACTCGACCTCGCGCTCATCGAGTTGGCCGGCTTCGAGTTGCTCGCGGAGTTTCTTGCGGACCTGGGCCTTGCGTTCCCCGGCGTCCTCGGGGCTGACGTAGCCCCCGGTACCCCCGGTGCCCGAGGTGACGGCGTGCTCGGACGAACCGGGCAACAGCAGGTCAACCAGCCGATCCGTGGCGGCGTGTCTGGCTTTCTCGGCGACATGTGTGGCCTGTTCGGCGCGGACCATGGTGATCCCCTGGTCCAGCAGGTCGCGGACCATCGACTCGACGTCCCGGCCGTGGTAGCCCACCTCGGTGAACTTGCTGGCCTCGACCTTGACAAACGGCGCGTCGGCGAGCTTGGCCAGCCGGCGCGCGATCTCGGTCTTGCCCACGCCGGTCGGGCCGCTCATGATGATATTCTTGGGGTAGACCTCTTGCGCCATGTCGCCGGTGAGTCGGCGGCGACGCCAGCGGTTGCGGATCGCCACGGCGACGGCCCGCTTGGCGTCGTCCTGGCCGATAACGTATTTGTCGAGCTGCTCGACAACCTGCCTGGGGGTGAATTCTTCCATACAGGCATATCGTATCCACTTCATCATCATGCCGCCGCCGTTTCGGCCGATAAGATTTCGGCGCGGCCGGTTGTCATGTCTGTGTCGTTCGTAACGCCCGGATAACACAGGCAAGCACCTAAACAGCGGCCGGGTTTCGGACGATCAATGACCTAGTTGTACCGACCCGCGCTCGGGTTGCCGCTACCGCTGTGTGTACCGGTATTCGGGCGTTGGATTCCGCTGTGGCGCGGGTAGCACCGTGTCTGGAGGCGAACTGGACGCATGGCTCTGGGCTTCACCAAACCACGATACTCACCGATCGCCATCGACTTCGGCGCCGACACGCTCAAGGTGTTGCAGGTCTCGCTGGGCGACCCGCCGCAGCTGATCGCCAGTGCCAGCCGTGTGATCCCCGAGCTGTACCGCGACGACGGCGCCGGCCGGATGACCTATCTCGCCGACGCCCTGCGCGATCTGCTAAAAACGCAACCATTCAAGGGTAAGCGCGCCATCTGTTCGATCCCCGCGTACCAGACGCTGATCCAGCACCTGGAGCTGACCAAGGCCGAGAACGACGACTTCGACCAGCAGGTCGGCCTGCAACTGATCCAACGGTTCAACATCGACCCGTCTCGGATGGTGGTCCGCAGTCACCGCGTGGGCAAGCTCATCAAAGACGGCTCGACGATGTACCAGGTCGTCTGCATCGCCGCCCGGCGCGACGCGGTGATGAAATACATCGAGCTGGCCAACCGTTGCAAGCTTGAGGTTGTCGGCATGCACAGCGAGCCGATGGCCATCGTGCGGGCGCACCCGCTTCTTGCCGGTAAAGAAACCGGATCGGGCACGACCTGTTATATCGATATCGGCGCGGGCATGACCAAGCTCATCGTCGCCCACGGGCAGGAGCTGGCGTTCGCCAAGACCGTCCACGCCTGCGGCAATCAGCTCACGCGGGCGCTGGCGCAGATGCAGGGCATCGGGTTCGACCAGGCACGCAAACTCCGGTCCCGCAATGTCTCGGCGGGTGTCGGCGCCGGCCACGTTTCGGTCAGCACACTCCGAGCGATTGCCGACGACGATGACGCCGCCGACGAAGCTCCCGCCTCCGCCCCCGGCGACCTTGATGGGCACGACGAAACCGGCGATACCATCGAATCTCTCATCGACGAGCTGAGGCTTTCGATGCGCTACTACCACAACATCTTCCCGAACCGGCCGATCCAGCAGCTGATCTTCCTCGGCGGCGAGTCGCAGGACGTCAAACTCTGCCAGTCGATCGCCCGTTCCGTGCGCGTCGCGGCGAAGCTAGGCGACCCCTTCGCCGGCGTGGACACGCTGGATAACCACGAGCGTGCCGGCGGGATCGAACCCTACAAACCCATGCCCGGTTGGGCCGTGCCGCTGGGGCTGTGTTTCAGCGAGGCCAACCTGTAATCCGAGTCACGCGGGTCAAGGCCCGCAACGCCAAGCGGGGCGGTAAAGCCCCAAGGTGGAGTAACCATGGCAAACAACGAGAGCTTCCTCCCCGAAGATTACCTGCAGAAGAAGATCGCCGTCCGCACCAACGCCATCTGCATCACGCTGTTCGTGCTGGTGATGGCTGGCGTGGTCGGCGCGTTCTTCGTGACCGACCGCCAGCGCGGCGAGGTCCGCCGACTCCAGGCCGAGGTCGACGAGTCCTACCGCGAGGCCGCACGCCGCATCGACCAGCTCGAACAGCTCCAGAAGGACAAGAAGCTGATGATGCAACGCAAGAAGGTCGCCGAGGTGCTCGTCGAGCGTGTGCCGCGCAGCGTCATCCTCGCCGAGTTGACCAACCTCATGCCCTCCACGCTGAGCCTGCTGGAGTTCGACATGGAGACCAAGGTGCTCAAGACCGCGCCCAGGCCCAAGACCGCGATCGAGCGCGAGGCGGAGAAGAACCAGAAAAACCGCGAGAAACTAGCCCAGCCCGAGATGCCCGAGGTCAAACCCACCGAGCTGACATTGTCGTTGACCGGCGTCGCTCCGACCGACCTGGAAGTCTCCCAGTTCCTGGCAATGCTCAATCAGCACGAGCTGTTCCAGAACATCTACCTGCTATACAGCGAAGGCACCACGGTCCAGGACCAGGCCATGCGTAAGTTCGCCATCGAACTGACGCTCAACCAGGACCTGCCGCCGGACCGGCTCAACGCCGCACGGGACCTGCCGATGGACCCGATGGGCGACACGATACAGATCAATCAGGAAGGCGAACGCATCCTGGCCGACCCGGACATGGTGGTGCCCGCGTCGATCCCCGCTAACGGAAAGGACCGGTGAACCATGCAATTCGGACCCCGCGAAGCCGTCTTCATCCTACTGCTGCTGGCCATGCCGGTCGCGGCTTACTTCTTCGTCTTTCAGCCCCGCGCCGCCCAGGTCGCCGAGGCCCGCGCGGAGATCGCCGCCAAACAGTCCAAACTCAAAGAACTGGAAGCGGCGACCAAGAGCATCGATGACCTCGGCGATGAGATCGACCGTCTGCGTCAGGCCATCGATCTCGTCGAGCAGAAGCTCCCCGCTCAGCGCGACGTCGAGATCGTCCTGCGTGACGTCTGGCGGCTCGCCGCGGAGAATAAGCTCACCCCCAAGAGCGTCCGCACCGACAAGATCGTCGACGCCGCCCAATACGCGGAGCTGCCGATCAAGATGACCATCATCGGCGACTTCAGCGGCTTCTACACCTTCCTCCAGGAACTCGAGAAGCTGCCGCGTATCACACGTACACCCACGATGAAACTCAAGAAAGAAGACAAAGAAGAAGGCACGATGCAGGCGGACATGGTCCTGAGCATCTTCTTCGAGGGCGACAAGCGATCCGCCAGCGCCGACTGAACTAACACGGAGACACGGCCATGACCGATTACCAAGACGAATCCAACGCTCTGATCCCCAACACCGTCGACGAAGAGCCGATGTCGATGACCCTCAGCGGTATCGGCCGAAGCGGAGGCGAGGCGATCCACAGCGAGAACGGCTACGACACCGCCACCGGTGGGGGCGGGGGCCTGCTGTCCCACACCACGCTGCTGGTCGCCGTCGTCGCGATCGTTGCCGCCGGCTCGCTCTACCTTATGCGCGCAAGCCAGGGCAGCCTGACCAGCAGCAAGGACGTGCAGGACATCGAAGCCAAGATCGCCACCACGCTCAACCGCCTGAACAAACCCGGGCTGCTGCCCGACGGCGACCCGCTCCTGGCCGAAAACCTCACCGCGCTGCTCGCGCCCACCGAAGACATCACCGCCATCTTCGAGCACGATGTCCGTGAGCAGCAGGTCCCCATCGAGCAGGTCAAGAAAGACCCGTTCTCCCTGACACTCAACGACGACTCCAAGAACGCCGGCACACTCGACACCGCCAAGGACAACGACCGCAGGCTCGCCAAGCTCAACGAAGAGCTTAACAAGTTCGACCTGCAGTCGATCATGGTCGGCTCACGCAACATCGCCGTCATCGGCGGCGAGTTTTACAAGAAGGGCGACCGGCTGGGCAGTTTTACGATCCGGGATATGGACAAGCTCACGGTCTATCTCGACGCCGCCGGAGCGCCATTCGAGCTGACGCTGCAGGACCGCAAACGATAAGACACGCGACCCGCTACGCAACCGATCAATCGCCACGACGGACCCAGGAGATCGCCCGCGATGACCTTCGACGATAACGCTGGACATATTCCGGGTGGTGCCGGGGGGCGGTCTTCGATCCCTCAGTCGGTGGCGTCGACCAACCTCTACACGCCCGACACCGGCGACGAGACCACCGCACTGTCCCAGGACCTGGGCCAGGCGCTGTTCAGCGCCGCCAAGATCGATGCCGAACAGTTGACCTCCGCGCGCTCGATGGTCGAGAAGTCACCCGGCAAACGGCTCGCCGACGTGTTCCTGGAGATGGGCGTCGATGAAACAGCCGTACAGCAGGCACGAGCCAAAGTCGCCGGCGTACCGTTCCAGCGCATTGATGAGGAAGGCACCGTCGTAGCCGAACGACAGATCAACCGCCTGGGCTTTGACTTCTGCCTTAGCCACGGCGTGCTGCCGATCCGTACCGTCGGTTCGCGGCTGCTGCTGGGCGTGGTCGATCCCGACAACCTGCCGATCATCGATGAGGTCCGCCACAAGCTCCAGATGCCGATCAAGACCGTCGTCGTCTGCCCGGGCGAGGTCGGCCTCTACATCGAAAACCGTAAAGCACACGCCAACGAGGCAGAAGAAGAAAACACTGTCGATGAGATCATCGCCGGCATCGAGGAGGACGACGTCGAGGTCGTCCAGGCCAAAGACGACGAGATGGATCTCGAAAAGATGGCCGGCGAATCCCCGGTCATCCGCTTTGTCAACTACCTGATCTTCAACGCCGTCAAGGAAGGCGCGTCCGACATCCACATCGAGCCGATGGAGAAAAAACTCCAGATCCGATACCGGATCGACGGCATGATGTACGACTCGATGAGCCCGCCGCACCACATGAAGTCGGCCATCGTCTCGCGCGTCAAGATCATGGCCAACCTGGACATCTCCGAACGCCGTCTCCCGCAGGACGGCCGAATCCGCGCGATGGTCCACGGCCGAAAGCTCGACCTGCGTGTCTCGACCCTCCCCATGGTTCAGGGCGAGAAGGTCGTTATGCGTATCCTCGACACACGCTCCATCCAGGTTGATCTCGAACAACTCGGTATGGACGAGAACACGCTGCTGATGTGGCGGCACCAGATCGACCAGCCCCACGGCATCGTGCTCGTCACCGGGCCCACCGGCTCGGGTAAAACCACCACGCTCTACGCCTCGCTGGGAAAGATGGACCGGTCGAAGCTCAACATCTCGACCACCGAAGACCCGGTCGAATACCACCTCAACGGTATCAACCAGACGCAGGTCCACGACAAGATCGGCATGACCTTCGCCGCCGCGCTCCGCGCCCTGCTGCGTCAGGACCCCGACGTGCTGATGGTCGGCGAAATCCGTGACACCGAGACCGCCAAGATCGCCATCCAGGCCTCGCTCACGGGCCACCTTGTGCTCTCCACCCTGCACACCAACGACGCGCCCAGCAGCGTCACACGACTCATCAACATCGGCGTCGAGCCGTACCTCATCGGCAGCGCCGTCAACGCCACCCTCGCCCAGCGCCTCGTCCGAAAGATCTGCGAGAACTGTAAGGTCAAGGCCACCCCCACGGGCGACGTCGCCGATCACCTGGCGATGCACGGTATGAACGTGGATGAGCTGGCCAAGGGCGAGGGCTGCGAGAAATGCCGAAACTCCGGCTATTCCGGCCGGCTTGGCCTCTACGAGCTGCTCGTCCTGGACGACAACCTCCGCGACAAAATCGCCGCCAACCCCAACGTCACCGAGTTCCGCCGCATGTGCGTCGAACGCGGCATGGTCACCCTCCGCGAGGACGGCTTTAAGAAGGTCGCAGCCGGCCTGACCACCGTCGACGAGATCCTCCGCGTGACCGAGAGCACGATCTAACCATCACCGGCGCTATTAATCACAACACCCCCGTTTAGCGTCGCGGATTGCCGCGGCATATGGGACACAACAGGCCCCCCGCTAAACGACACCGCGCCCCCCGTGATACCATGCCGCGAATAATCGCGCCATGAATTTACGGAGTACGCCGGTATGCCCGTCACCTGCAACATCACCCGTATAGCTACGTGCCTGTGTGCCGTTTCGCGTTTACGGTCAGAACCTGTTTGCCGTTGACCCGCTTTAACGGCGACGCGTTGATCCAATCGCTCGACACGCTCATCGACAACGACCCCACCGCAGCGCGCACTACCGGCTCCGCCAAGTTCTCGACCTGGAGACCGGCGAGGTCCTCTACGACCGCGGCGGCGGCAAGCTGCTGATCCCCGCGTCCAACCTTAAGATCTACACCGCCGCCGCAGCGCTGGACCTGCTCGGGCCGGAATACCGGTGGACGACAGAGGTGTTGGGCACCATCTTGCCGATCCGTGACGGATACTGTCGAGGTGAGTTGATACTCACCGGCACCGGCGACCCCATGTTGATACCGAACAGCTAGGCGCAATGGCGGATGATCTGGTCAAGAAATACAAATTAACGCATGTGGATGGGCAAGTCGTAATCCAACATCTATTCGGTTGGCCGAAGGTGCCACTGAAAGGGCCTGATGGATGTGGGACGATGACCCGGATGACTACAATATGTCTATCCGGAAGCTGATGCTGAACTTCAACACGATCAACATCACCGTCTCGCCCTATGGTGAAAACTTCGCCATCATGCAAGTCGATCCCCCTTCGGCCTGGCCGCCCATCATATTTGGGCATCGTGATCCGGACGGTACGACAGACGTACGATTCGAGCGAGACCCCTTCACCGAAGAGGTGCGCGTGTCCAGCCCACCTTACGATCAACTCAAGGAGCCGGTCAGCAAACGTATTACGGTACACGACCCGGTGCCGTGGATTGAGTCCGTGTTTCGCAGGATGTTAGAGGAGCGCGGCGTGGTATTCACCGATCGCAGGCCTGAAAAGTTCCGCAATTTTATCACGAATCCACTCGGATCAACGCTTGTGCGCCATGAAGGAAAGACAATGCGTGAGGCGCTCCACCACTTCCTCCGGGTCAGCGAGAATGCAGTGGAGAGATGATCCTGCTGAAGCTGGCTGAGTCACCTTCCCGCCCGGACGAAGTCTCCTGGCCCGCCGGCGCGAAGGTTATCAGCGACTGGCTGATCAACAACGCCGGGTTGGAGGAAGGCTCGTTCCGCATCGTCGACGGCTCGGGCCTTTCGCGCTACAACCTGATCTCCGCAGACTCGTCGGTCAGGTTGCTTGCCTACATGAAGCAAACAAACACTTTCAACCGTTCTTCGACGGCCTGCCGGTCTACAAAGTCGCCTTGCCCAAAGGGGAGAAGTGGGGTGGTGTGCCGATCGCCGAGTTCGAACCGAACGTGGGTTTTCGCCAAACCCGGCGGGATGTCCGGGGTGGCCACGATCTCCGGCTATGTCAAGACCCTCGACGGCCGGTGGCTCGCCTCCTTTCCTCGCCAACGGCTACATCGGCAGCAACAAACCCGTCATTGACCTGCGTAACGCCGTCTGGTCCGGAGCTGGTCCGCTACTGCCCGGTCGGTGTCGAAGCCAAAACCCGTGACCCTTGAAATACTCTGCTCCGCCCGGCCATACTGTCCGGCACATTAAGACGGATCGAACACCCCACAGCGCACGGATGCTCCTCGAACTGTAAGCATCCAGAACTCGCCGTCATCGAAGACGGCTGGTGGTCACCTTCACCCGGGCCGAACGGGGTCTTCACCGGCGAAACCGGGCGCGGGCAAGAGCCTGGTCATCGGCGCTGTTCGAGATTCTTGCTGGGCCTTATGCACCGCCGGCGACATGATCCGTGCCAACGCGGAGCATGCAGGTCACCGGGCTGTTCGAGGTGCATCACCCCGAGATCGCCAGGCAGATCACCGAAGTGCTGGGATTCAGCCCGTCGAACCCGGCGAGCAGTTGTCATCGCACGCAAGCCTCCTTTGCGTCCGGCCGGTCCAGCGTCTCCGTCAACGGCCTGCCCGTCACCAACGCCATGGTCAAGCAGGTCGGCCAACTGCTCGTCGATATCCACGGCCAGCACGACCACCAGCATCTGCTCAAGCCCTCCAATCAACTACATATCCTCGACGCCTTCGCCAAGTGTGACGCCGACCGTGATCGCTTCGCCGAACGGCTTACAGAGCTTAGGCAACTAACCAAGACACGTCAGGAACTATCCGCCGGCAGCGACCTCCGCCGCCAGCAGTTGGAGCTGTACGAGTTTCAGGCGGACGAGATCGACGCAGCCGACCCGCAGGTGGGGGAGTTCCCCGAACTGCAGGCACGTCACCGTGTGCTGTCCAGCCTCCAGCGCATCCAACGCGACGCCGGCAACGCCCATGCCGCTTTGTACGAAGCCGAAAACTCCGTCACCGAACGCCTGCAGATCATTACGCATCTGCTGATCGAACTCACCGAATTAGACCCCGAGCTTGACGACATCGCCGAGCAGGTGCGCACCTCGACGCTTTCGCTGCAGGAGTCCGCGTTCGAGTTGAACCGGTATATCGACCGTCTCGAACACGACCCCGCCGAGTCGGTCGAGGTCGATGACCGGCTCAACGCGCTCAACCGCCTGGTCAGCAAGTACGGCGACGGGGCCAAGTCCGACGACCCGGTCGAACCCGTCATCGCTTACCGCGAAGAGATAGCCGGAAAAATCACGCTTTTACGCTCGCAGGACACCGACCAGTCCGGTATCGACAAGCGCATCGCCGATTGCAAAACAGAACTGACCGAGATCGCCAAACGTTTGACCAAAGTCCGCACCGCCGCCGCCAAGAAGGTTGCGCCGTTAGTCGAATCGCAGCTCAAAGAGCTGGGCATGGCCGAGGCCGCATTTGATATCGGGTTTGAGTTACACGACCTGGACGATCACGCAAGTGCATCCGGCCTCGACGCCGTGGAGATGCTCGTCCGTACCAACCCGGGTCAGCCTATGCAGCCGCTGCGCAAGATCGCGTCCGGCGGCGAGATGTCGCGGATCATGCTGGCGATCAAGTCCGTACTCGCCGGCAGCGACCGGATCAGCGTGCTTGTCTTTGATGAGATCGACGCCAACATCGGAGGCCGACTGGGCACCGTCATCGGCGGCAAGCTGCAACGCCTGGCCAACCCCGGCACCAAAACCCGCGCAAAGAAATCCACCCCTCGGGCTTTTGGGGGCCACCAGGTCCTGTGCATCACGCACCTGCCGCAGATCGCCGCCTTCGCGGATAACCATCTGCGCATCACGAAGACAGTCACCGGCAGGGGCAAGGACCGGCAGACACATACCACGGTCGCCCCTGTGACCGGCAAGACCCGGGTCGAGGAACTCGCCGAGATGATGGCCGGCAAAGACGTCACCGCGACGACCCGCAAACAGGCCCGCGAACTGATCGACGCAGCGGGTTAATCGCTCTAAGCTTACGGGTGCGAGTGGTTACTGATTCTCATCCATCGCGTCGCGAATCGTCATCACGTAATCCGTCACCAGCCCGGTCTCTTCCTCGGACAGTTTTGACAACCGCGCCATCTTCGGCAGGATGCGGGCCCACGAAACCCGGCTGTATTCGCTGATCGGTTCGATCGAGTGACAGGTGCTGCACTGCCTTAGATAGATGTCACGCCCGGCGTTGAACGCGATGAAATCCTCGGGTGTGTACTTCTGTGCATCCAGGCGGTCCTCGGGCAGCGGGGCCATGTCCCGTGTCGATTCACAACCCGCGATGACCGTCAGCAGCACCACCACGAGCAACGCCGAGCCGATCAGGACCAGCCAACGACCATTACGCGATTTGTTATGACAGTTGCAGTTACACATGATGCGGCTTAAAAGTCAAAGCCCATGATCAGCCGGGTCTGGAAGTCCGGCTCGCCTTCGAGGTCGGTCAGTTGGAACATCTGCGTGACCGTCAACCACCAGCCATCGGACGATGTCGAGATCACCGGCCCGGCATAAACCACGTCGTCGCCCCAGTCCGACCAGTTCTCGTACTCGATCTCGTGCAGCGCTTCCACACCCGCCGAAAACTTCGGCGAGAACTGGTAGCTCACGCCGACGGTATTCTCGAACACGCCGACTTCTTCGTTGTAATCTTCGCTTTCCCACTCGGCTTCGACCGTACCGTTGTAGGCGAAGACCCACGAGCCGACGTTCTTCTGCAGCAGGATCTTGGCCTCGAGGACGAAAAGCTCGTCTCCCCACTTCACCTCGCCGTACACCGCCGAGCCGAACGCGTCGGCGGTCGGGTCGCTCAGTGAGTAAATCCCTTCCACCGCGACGTTGCGCCAGTCCGTGCCGTCGTCCGACACGCTCGCCCCGTCCTCGTACCGCCAGTCCGAGACGTACACCGCCAGCTGGAATTGATCGGTCACGCCCCATTCGATCTCGTGGCGGAAGTCGAAGCGGTCGAAGTCGGGGTCCGACTCCTTGTGGGTCTTCCACGTTACCCACTGCTCGTACTCCGCATGCCCCTTGGGCATCGTGGTGGTCTCGTAGCTATAAGTGAACTTGCGGTTATCCGCCTCGCTGGGGCGGACGACCCCGCCCAGCACCAAGGTGCCGGCGAGCAGGATTGGGAGCGTGTTTACGGGCGTATGTGACATCATTAATTCTCAAAAACTGTGATTGTGGTCATAAAATGCCCCTGTCAGGCAGTGGATGAGAATGATAATGATTCTCAACCGCTTGTCAAAGCGGATTGAGCTACTGGCTGCAAGCTGTAATTTTGGCCCGCACAGCGTCATGGGCACAGATAGCAGACATACTCAGGCCCCGGTAAATTTCAACTCGTTGATGTGGGTTCAGCGTGCCCAGAAGTACACGAGGACCGCGACCTGCGCGACAACGATCCCCCAGTACGTCAACTGGAACGATTGCTTCACGGTCTTGTGGCGGAGGAGTTGTTGAGCGATCAGCCGCGCCGGGGGAGCCGCCGAGCAGGGCGAGCAGGTGGAGGGTGCGCTCACGGACGCGGCGCTCTGTTTACGGGCCGCGTGCTTGTCGTAGGCGTAGGCGAGGAAGGTGGCGGCGTTGATCGCGATCAGGTAGGCAGTGACGTAGGGCATGGGAGGGCTGAGGTGTGAGTGCTGAGGAATGAAGTCTCAATAGCTATCACTTCAGACATCAGCGCTCAGCGATCAGCGATCAGCATTCAGGATCAGCTCAACCCGACCGTGATCGGCACGGGTTGAGGCTTGACTGCGTGGGTCGGCTGGATGGCGATGTTCAGCGGGATGCGCTTGCCGTCCGGGCCCTTGGGGGGGATGCCGTCCTGGTCGATGATGCGTTGGATGGCCATGACGCCTTCGATCAGCGTCTCAGGGCGTGGCGGGCAGCCGGGGACGTATACATCCACGGGGACGAACTGGTCGATGCCCTGGACCACGGCGTAGGTATCGAACACGCCGCCGGTAGAGGCGCAGGCACCCATCGAGATCACCCACTTAGGCTCGGTCATCTGCTGGTAGATGCGTTGCAGGACCGGGAGCATTTTTACGCTCACGCGCCCGGCCACGATCATCAGGTCGGCCTGACGCGGGCTGAACCGCATCACCTCGGCGCCGAAGCGGGCCAGGTCGTACCGGCTGGAGGCGGTGGCCATCAGTTCGATGCCGCAGCAGGCGGTGGCGAAGGGGATGGGCCAGACGGCCGAGCGACGCGACCAGTTGATCACCTTCTGGATCTGCGTGGTGATGACGTTGTCGGCAGGTAGTGCGGCTTCGATGCCCATGGGTCTAGGGTCCGGGGATCAGGGTTCGGGGGTCAGGGGATAAGGCCTGACGCCGTTCTGTTATCGGCAGTATCCGCCCACGGGTGGGTCATTTACCGCCCTTTACAGCATGTTAGGCGAAAGGATCGCCCGAGTAAACGGACCTTGGGCCCGGGCGTGCCCGGCGGGGTCCAGCCTGGGGGCGGGGGTGGCCGATGTTGGTGCCATGGATCAGGATCATGACGGGCCATTCCATATTCAGGGGCCTTCGAGCCTGTCGAGGCCGGTCGCCAGGCTGGTGGTGTTCTCGGACGACTGGGGCCGGCACCCGTCGAGCTGCCAGCACCTGATCCGTGAATTGTTGATGCAGAACCGATTGTGCTGCCACGGAGGATGCGCGGGATGCCGTGACTACCGGGTGCTGTGGGTGAATACGGTGGGCACGCGTCGGCCGAGCCTGACGCGGGCGGACCTGAGGCGGGCGGTGGGCAAGGTCGGTAGCTGGCTGGGGCGCGGCGGAGCCGGGCGTAGCGCGTTGCCTTTGGGGCTGGACGTGATCAGCCCGAAGATGTGGCCGGGCTTCCGTCGGCCGTGGCAACGCAGGCTCAACGCCAACACGATCACCTGGCACGTCCACGAGGCGCTCGGCCGTCGGTCCGACGAAGAGCGCATCGCCATCACCACGCTCCCGATCACCGCCGACCTGGTCGGCAGGCTGGACGTGGACCGGTGGGTCTATTACTGCGTGGATGACTTCTCCGTCTGGCCCGGGCTGGATAGCGACGTGATGCAGGCGATGGAGCGCGAGCTGGTCGGCAAGGTCGATGATGTCGTTGCGGTATCGCAGACGTTACAGGATCGCATCGCGGGGATGGGGCGGGACTCAACGTTGTTGACGCACGGGATCGATCTGGGGCATTGGCAGGGGGTAGGCGGCGGGAGCGCTAAGCCGCAAGCGGCTGAGGGAGTGGGCAAACCGGTGGTGCTGTTCTGGGGGTTGATCGATCAGCGGCTGGATACGGCATGGTGCAAGGCGTTGGCGCAAGCGCTGGAACATCGCGGCGGTGCGCTCATCCTTGCCGGCCCGCAGCAGGCCCCGGACCCGGCATTGGAGGGTTTGCCGAACACACGCTTCACCGGGCCGATCGCTTACGACGATCTACCGAAACTGGCGGCGGAAGTGGACGTGTTGGTGATGCCGTATATCGATGCGCCGGTGACACGGGCGATGCAGCCGTTGAAGTTCAAGGAATACCTTGCGACCGGCAAGCCGGTGGTGGCCCGTGACCTGCCGGCCACAAGCTCCTGGCGGGACGCGGCGGACCTGGTGGGTGATGCGCAGGCGTTCGTGGACCTCGTGCTTGCGCGTGCGAAAACCGGCGTCACGCCGGGTCAGACACAGGCCCGGAAGCGGCTTACGCGTGAGTCGTGGGCGAAGAAGGCGAAGCAATTTGCTTCGGTCTGGAACAAGCAACCGCAAGTGCCGATGAGGGCCGCCGCCTGATGACACAAGCCACGCAACCATCTTCAAGTATTCTCAAAACCATCGGCCGGACGGCCGGGCTATTGCTCGCATTCCCGGCCTTGATCGGCTACGAACTGGCATCCGCCTTGATGGGTAAGGAGCGAGCGTTCTCGCTGGCGAGCGAGAAGCTGGCCGTGCGCGGTGGGCAGTTGGGCATCTACGCCCGACAGGCGTTTTACCGCCACACTACCGCCGGTATCGGTCGGGACGTGTGTATCGGTTTCATGAGCGTGTTCAGCAAGCCCGGCGTTCGGATCGGCAATCGCGTCTACATCGGGCGGTTCTGCTCGGTGGGCTGGGCGGATATCCGCGATGACGTGATGCTGGCCGACGGCGTGCAGGTGTTGTCCGGCCGGCACCAGCACGGGACGGCATCAGTCCGCGGGATGGCGATGCGTGATAACACGCAGACGTTTAACAAAGTGACGATCGGCCGGGGCGCGTGGATCGGCGCCGGCGCGGTCATCATGGCGGACGTCGGCGAGGGCGCTCTGGTGGCGGCGGGTGCGGTGGTCGTCAGGCCGGTGCCCGCGTATGCCCGGGTCGGCGGCGTGCCCGCCAAGGCTTTGGGCGTCGAGCACGAAGGTCTGCCCGAACCCAAGCCACGGGCCGCGTGAGGCGGCGTACTGCGTCCGATAGCTACGCCGATCATCCAAGCTCCCCGGGGAATCACACAATCAGCCGTTGACCGCCGATACCAGTGTTACGTTGGCCTGCGCATGTAGTTTGCGGGCGCAACGAGGGAAAGGCGGACATGGTTACGACGCAGGTTATCCATCACATCGACGACGCCCTGGCGGGCGAACTGCGCCGTTTCCTCGCCGACGCCCCGGCCGGTTCAGGCGCCTGCCACGAGCACGACCCCGGCTGGCTTTCGGTCCTGCGTGAGGCGATGGGGCACAAGACGATGGCTCTTGTGGCACGGGAAACGGCGGATGGTCCGGTCGTCGGCTATCTGCCGCTTGCTTTGGTCTCCAGCCACCTGTTTGGGCGCTTCCTGGTCAGCCTGCCTTACCTCAACCGTGCTGGGATCGTGGCGACGAACGATGCCGTGCGCGAGGCGTTGCTGGCCGGCGCGGTCGAGTTGGCGGACAAGTTCCATGTGCAGTACCTGGAACTGCGCCACCACGCACACACACTTAACCATCAATCGATTTCACACAACCGTGACGAGAAGCAGCGCATGGTGATGGACCTGTCGGGTGTAGCCGGCGGGCCGGACGGTTTGTGGGAGGCGTACAGCGCGAAGGTGCGTAACCAGATCCGCAAGGGCGACAAGGCCGGGTTGGCGATCCGCTTCGGCGGCCGGGAACTGATCGACGATTTCTACGGCGTGTTCTCAACCAACATGCGCGACCTGGGCACGCCGGTCTACCCGCGCTGCCTGTTCGCGTCGATCCTGGATACGTTCGGCGACAGCGCGGAGCTGGCGGTGGTCCGGCACGAAGGCACGCCGGTCGCCGGGGCGTTACTGATCCACGGCCGGTCCGCCGGCATCGAGGAATCTCAGGTCCCCTCCGCGAGCTGCCTGCGTTCGGCCAACCACACCAACGCCAACATGTGGATGTACCACAAGATGCTTGAGCGTGCCGCCGGACGCGGCGTATCGCGCTTCGACTTCGGGCGATCCAGCCCGGATTCCGGGACGTACCGTTTCAAGCGCCAGTGGGGGGCAGAGCCCGTGCCGACGACCTGGCAGTATTACCTGCGTCACGGCGACGTCGGCGCGGTCCGGCCGGACAACCCCAAGTACCAGCGCCGCATCGCCGCCTGGCAGCGGCTTCCCGTTTGGGTCACCCGACTGGTCGGGCCTAGGATAGTTAGAGGCATCCCTTGAGCGAATCAGAAAACCCTAAACCCGTAGCGCAAAACGATGGCCCCGTCACGCCGTTAAGCCCCGGCATGCTCGCCGGGCTGCTCGTCTCGGCCGCGCTCTTGTGCCTGGCGTGGTACGGGACGTTTTCGCGCGTGTGGATGCAGTGGTTCCCCGCCTGGTGGCGGCGCGACACGCCGTTGCTGGATCGACTCACCGGCGGCGACTCGTACTACACGCACGGCCCGCTCGTGCCCGTCGTCTCACTCGCGGTGGCGATCTATATCTACACCCGTGTCGGCGCGCCCGCCCGACGCACGAAGGCCTCGAACCTGCTGGGCTGGGCTGTCTTTACGTTTTTCCTGCTCACGCACCTGTTGTTCACGTTTGCCAGCGTCACGTTCGCGTCGGGCTTTGCGCTCCTGGGCGTGCTTGTCGGGCTGGTGATCGTCTGGGGCGGGCGTCCTTTGTTCCGGGCGTATGCGCTGCCGATCGCGCTGTTGTTCTTCATGGTGCCGCTGCCGCTTGCCTGGATCGACGGGATCAACTTCGAGCTGAAAGTGTTCGCGACCAGGGCAGCGCTTTGGCTGGCGACGCACGTGTTCAGCGTGCCGGCCGTGGTGGATGGCAGCTACGTCCTGCTCGCGCCTGACGTGATGGGTGAACCCAAAACGCTCGTGATCGAAAATGTCTGCGGCGGGTTGCGCAGCATCATCGCGCTGACCTACTTCGCGGCGCTGTTCGCGGCGCTCTGCCGGGCCAAAGGTTTTTGGCGCTGGTTCCTGCTGCTGATGGCGTTCCCGGTGGCGATCGCCTGTAACGTCACGCGGATCACCTCGCTGATCGTCGCGGCGCACCACCTGGGCACGGAGGCGGCCGGGGAGCACGGCTGGTTCCACGACCTGTCAGGCATCCTTGTGTTCGCGCTGGCGCTGGCGTTTATGTTCCTGATCGAGTCGGCGGTGCTGATGGTCGGGCGACTGCTCAAGCGCGACTGGTCGGACGCCCGGCTGCTGGGCTACCTAAGCGCGATCCAGGGCGAACCCGGCAAGTCGCTGCGCACCGGGCACCCCGCCGTACTGGTCATGCTCATCGCCGCCGCCGGGCTGAGCCTCTACTGGGTCAACCGCCCCGAGCCCAAGCCCATGGGTGGCCTCGCCGCCGAGGTGTTGCCGCGCAAGATCGAAATGAGCCGGGCGACCTACGACAGCAGCGAACTTGAACTGGAAGACAAGGTGCTCGCCATCCTCGAAACGGATGACTACGTGTACCGCCGGTACACCGCCGAATCTGGACGCGACTCCGGAGGAAACTCTGGGGGCAACCCGAATTTTGATTTCCTGATCGTGTTCAGCAAAAACAACCGACGCGGCACGCACTCGCCGGAGCTCTGCATCCAGGGCAGCGGTGAACGCATTCTCTCCAAAGGCCCCGTCGATATCGACGCCGGTGATGTGATCGCGGACGGCGGGCCGCTGGGCATGCGCGAGGTCGTCAGCCAGGACAGCCGGCGGACGGTCTATTACCTCTACGTCTTCAAGAGCGGCGATTCCTACACGACCAACTACACGCTCCAACAGGCGACGATCCTGCTGCACGGCCTGCTCCAGCGCGATTCGGCCGGCGCGCTGATCCGCATCACCGTGCCCGTGGTCGATGGCGACCTGGAAGGCGCGCGCGCACTGGCACAGGAAGCGGCCGGCAAACTGATGCCCGTTATCGATGAGAATTTACCCTGATGATAAATGATTTTAGTACGTCCGGGCGTAAGCCCGGTGGGAGATGTATATGATAACTTGTAACGCGGAACGGATGCCCGGTTTGATGGCCAAGTCGATCTTTTGGCTTTGCCTATCCATAAGTTTGCTGTTGTTTGCCGGCTGCGGCGACAACAACGAGCTGAAGCTGGAGCAGGCGCGCATCGCGCTAGCCAACAACAAGCCCGACCGGGCCAGCGGACTGGTCGATGCCGTGCTCGCCAGTGACCCCGGCAACGAGGCGGCCCTGCAGATCCAGGCGCAGGCGCAGGTCGCGCTGGGCCGGCTCGGGCCGGCGAAACTGACGCTCGATCGTCTCGCCAAGCAAAAGCCCGGCGACCCTGTGATCGCAGGCGCACTTCTGGACTGGTCGATCCAGTCGATCAACTCGGCCCTTGAGAACCCCACGTTTGCGCAGACCCCCGCCGATCAGCAGGCCTACGACGAAGCCCGCGCCGTCGCCGAAACGCAACTGGACCTGCTGCGCAAACAGGAAGGCGCCGCCGCCGAAGTCGCGTACCGGGAAGCGCTACTTGCCCAGGGTGAGCTGAGCCGCGCACGCATTCTTATCACGTACACACAGCGGATGATCGACGAACTCGGCGGCGATACGCCGGTGAGGGAACTATCCCAGGACTCGGACTCAACTACGCAAGACGAAGCTGTCGTACCGACCTACGCACAGCAACTGGAGAACCTCAAGCAAACGGAAGCCCAGTCGCTCGAGCAGATGCTGACCGGTCTGGAAACGGTATTGAACCAGGACCCCAAACACGCCGGCGCGGCGGGGCTGTACTTGCGTGTCGTTACCAGTGAACAGCAGTGGGGCCGGTTTGTCGCGCAGGCCAGGCGGTTGTCCGAAGTCCAGGGCCTGCCCGTCCCGGTCGCGCAGCGGACCATCACGTTCATCCTGGGGATGCCCGATGAGCAGATGCCGATGCCTGAGCGCATCGAACTGGGCCGAGCGCTTCTGCGGGCGACGCCGGCGGAAGAGGGCGAATCCGAGGGCCGGGTAATCAGCGGCGCGCGTCTCATGCTCGCCGAGGGCCAGACCGACAAGGCCGTCACCATCCTCGCCAAGCTTATCGAGGACGGCAGCGACTCCGCCGATGCGTACGTCCTTTACGCCCACGCGCTGTATGAGACCGGAGACTTCGAGAAATGCCGTGAGATCGTCGAGCGTATGCTGCCGGAGATGGAGGCGGTGTCGAGCGTGCAGACGTTGTACGGCTTGACGCTCTGGCGTCTGGGCGAGGTCGCCGAGGCACGCGCCGCGCTGCGCAAGGCCACCCAACTCGATCCGGGTAACAAGCTCGCGGTCGACGCCTTCGCCGGCCTGATGGCCCAGCAGGGGATGCTCGGCGCCAGTGGTGACGACGTCGATGCCTTTTACAAGATGGACCCGACCAACCCGCGCGCGATCCAGTTCAAGCTTCAGCACGCGGCCGCCAGCGGCGATCCCCGAGAAGCCGCGGCGCTGCTGCAGAAACTTGAATCACAAACCGAGCACACCGATAGCGAGCTGGGCCTGCTCTACTCAGCCAACACCATGCTCGGCCGACACAACGCCGCCGAGCGGTGGGCGCGCGAGCTGATCAAGCGTGACCCGACCCGTCAGGACGCATGGATGCGCCTCGCCGCGTCGCAGCTCAGCCAGGGCAACGAAGCCGGGCTGCAGGAAACGCTCACGCAGATCGCCACCAAATTCCCCGACGCCCCCGACGCCGCACAGCTCACCGGTGAACTTTACCTGCAGACGCAGCAATACGAGCGGGCCGTCGCCGCGTTGGGGATGGCCGTCGAGGAAAACCCGCAAAACAACCGCGCCCGGATCGCGCTGGCCGGCGCGCTGGCCTCGATGGGGCGGTTTAATTCCGCGCTGGACGAGGTGAACCAGGTACTCGCCGCCGAGCCTGAAAGCATCGAGGCGCTCTCGCTGGGCGCACGCATCGCCAACGCCTCGGGGCAGAAAGACCAGGCGGACGGCTTCCTGAGCCGGATCGATCCGGCGGACATCGATGCCGAGCAGGACCCGGCGCTGGCGGCGCAGGTATACCTCAGCCGTAAGGAAATCGATAAAGCTGTGGAGGTCTGTACACGCGCGATCGCCGCAGGCAACGTCTCGCCGATGCTGCGTCTTGTGCTTGCCGGTGCGTATCAGGAGAAGGGTGAGACCCAGCGTGCGGAGGAAAACCTCGTCGCGCTGGTCCGGCACTACCCCAACAGCGCCGAGGCATACGCCTGGCTCGGCCAGTTTTACGCACGTCAGGGCGAGACCGACAAAGGGGTGATGAAGCTCAAAGACGTCGAGGTCTATAACAAGACGCTCGCATTGCTGGCTCAGGCCGGGCTGCTGCGTTCGGCCGAGCGCCTGGACGACGCGGTCGCGTTGCTGGACCCGCAACTGGACCGTCTGGTCACGGAACGCGACCCGATGGCGCAGGTCGTGGCCGACGCCCTCTCACAACTGCACAAGCAACAAGGCGACGAGACGGCCGCGAACGCGGTCTACGATCGGTTATATGTCCAGACGGGCGGTGTATCCGACCTGCTCGGCGGGTTGATCGCCAGCTGGGACAGCGACAGCCCGTCACGTCGGTTGGCGAACCTCGATGCCGCCGCGGCCCGTGTCCCCGCCGATGACGCCGACAGCCTGATCGAGCTGAGCAGGCGTTACGCGATGCTCGGGCGCGCGGATCAATCGCTCGCGGTCGTGCAGCGCGGGCTCGCCGAAACGCCGAAAAACAAGGAACTGCTCGGTGTCAAGGCTGGTGTGCTGGCGATGATGGGTCAGACGGCCGAGGCTGTGCTCGCTTACAAACAGGCGATGGAAGCGTCGCCTGGCGACCAGACCCTGCGCGTCCGATACGCACGTGCGCTGTCCGCGGACGGCCGGCGCACGCAGGCCGAGGACGAGCTGATGCGCCTGATCCGTGACAACGGCGAAGCGGCCCTGTCCGCCCGCGCGGCGCTGCTGGAGATGTACCTGGAGCTTGGGTTGACCGAGCGTGCGGCGTCTTCGGTCGATGCGGTGCTCGACAAGATCCCGATGGGCGAGGAGCCGGCGTTGGACCTTTCGATCGGCCGGGTGCTCGCCTATCAGGACAGACACCTGGAGGCACAGCAGCGTCTGGCATCGATCCAGGCCGAGTCCGCGTACTACCCCGCCGCACAGGTCGCGCTTGCTCAGAGCCTGGCCAAGTCCGGTGATTTATCGACGGCGCAGGCAGGCATCGAAGCATTGTTGGCCGATCCGGCGGCGACCCGTAGGGCGCTGCCCGCGCTGCTGTCGCTGGACCCGAGAGCCGAAACCGATCGAGCCTTACTGACGACCGCCGATCGACGGATCGATGTCAATTCACTGACTTACGATCTATTGCAGCACTGGTTGTCGATGCGGCTACGGCTGGCGGACATGCAACAGGATTGGGCCACGGCCGGGGCGACTCTCGACCTGGTTGGCAAGATCATCGATGGCGACGATTCGGTCACCGCGTTGCGTGTCGTGCTGCTTTACCAGTCGGGTAAGGCGGCGGACGCCTTGAAGCTGCTGCATCTGTCGCCCCGGTTGGAAGGCTCGGCGACAGGCTCGCTGCTCGCGTTCGCATTAAGCACGCAGCCGCCCTCCGCCGGTGACCGACACCCGATGGCGGGTGTGTTATCGGCGATGCTTGCTGGCGACCACGTCGGCTTGCAGTCGGCCGCCACGGGCTACAGCGGCATCCGCACCGTGTTCGCCGATGATCTGTTGGCGTCGTGTCCGGAAGGCGTGCGGGTCTCGGGCACGCTCGTTTCAGCCTATCAGGACCTGGCGATGGCGACCGTGGCGATGGAAGGGCAACTGCCCGGCCTGGCCCAGGCGCTATGCGAATCCGCGCTGAAGAAAGTCCCCGACAACCTGCCCGCCTTCGCGATGCTGGCGGCGGCGAAAATCGAGCAGGGCGAAGACGCGGCGCAGTTCATCGACAAAGCGAAGCAGCTCGCGCCCACGGGTTCGCTGCCGATCATGCTTGAGGTGATGAGCAAGACATCCAGCGGCGACCACGCCGGCGCGGCGGCGCTGCTGGCGGAGCTGACCGAACGGCACGCGGATAACCCGCACCTCGTGTATCAGCACGCCCAGGAACTCGCCGCAGCCGGACAGACCCAGGAAGCGTCCGACGCCTACCGCCGGATCGCGTCCCTGCCCGGGCCGTATCAGATGGCGGCGAAGAACGACCTGGCCTACCTGCTTGCGCTGCAGGGCGGCCTGCGTCTGGACGAGGCGATCCAACTCGCACGCGAGGTGCTCAAGGCCTTGCCGACCAGCCCGGCGGTGATGGACACCACCGGCTGGATCGAGCACCTGCGCGGCCGCGACGAGCAGGCGCTGGAACTGCTCAAGCATTCGATTACGTCTCTGACGGACGTGCCCGAAGCACACTACCACATCGGCGCGGTCTACCACGCGCTGGATCAGGGCCGCTGGGCGCGGTACCACCTGCAACAGGCCGCCGCCGGCGAAGAAGGCGCGGAAGGCGTGCAACAGGCCAGGGATCTGCTCGCGAAAATCGGTGACGCCACGGCGTGGTAATCAGATAGGCTGCTACTGGATGGGTTGTTTACCGCGGCGCGCGCGGGTTGCTGCTGGTCACAATTTCGGGCATCAGCGGGGTGGTCGGCTCGGTCAGGATCAGCGGGATCGTCAGGCTGAACGTCGCACCCCGGCCTGGGGAGCTGTCCAGCTCGATCTTGCCCTGCAGCAGTTCGGCGAGTTCCTGGCTGATAGTCAGGCCCAGCCCGGTACCGCCGAACTCCTTGGTTACGCCGGGGTCGAGTTGCACGAATTTCTCGAAGATACGTTCCTGGTCGTCGGGGTGGATGCCCGGGCCTGTGTCGGTGACGCTGATACGCAGGTGCGTCGGCTCGCCGCCGTCAGGCTTCTCAACCAACTCGGCCTCGACACTGACCACACCCTTGGGCGGCGTGAACTTCACTGCGTTGGCCAGGAAGTTGAACAGCACCTGCTGGAGCTTGCCCGCGTCGGTGAAGACCTTGGGCAGGTTCGGCTGCACCTTCTGCTTGACGACGATCTCCTGCTTCTCCGCCAGCGGCTTAATCAGATTGATAAGGCCCTCGAGCGTGTCGGCGATGCTGACCGGGCCGGTACGCATCTCCATCCGACCGGCCTCGATCTTGGCGAGGTCCAGAAGGTCGTTGATCAGGTCCAGTAAACGTCGGCTGGAGGTGATGATGTTGGCCGCGTAACGCCGGCGTTTCTCGTCCTTGGGATCGTCACGCCCGGCGAGCGCTTCGCCAAGCACTTCAGCAAACCCGATGATTGAGTTCAACGGCGTGCGCAGCTCGTGCGACACGTTTGCCAGGAACTCGCCTTTGATCTTGTTCGCCTCGTAGAGCGCGACGTTCGACTCCGCTAATTCCCCAAGCTTCAGGTCCAGGCTCTTGTTGATCGAGCGCAGCTGGTCCTGGTTACTCTTGAGGTTGCCGAGCATGGTGTTGAACATGTCCGAGAGGCTCTGGAACTCGTCGCCGGTGTTTATATCTGAGCGGATATTCATGTCGCCCTGCGAGACTTTGGAGGCGTAACCGTGCAGCAGGCGGACGGGCGAGAGGATGATGCGTGTGGTGATGAACCAGAACGCCCCGATCGCCAACAGGCCCGAGACCAGCCCAGCGGTGACGAGCGTGATGACATTGAGCGTGCGCTGCTTGCTTGCATCATCATCCCGGAGGTGTATCAGCAGCACCATCTCCAGCGGGTTTGCCAGCGCCGCGTTGCCGACGGAAGGGCTGAAACCACCGGCCGCGCCGCCGTGTACGCTGGCCAGGTCCGATTTACGGATCGCCCGCGCATAGCGGTAATACGTTTGTCCTAGGGAGTCCAGCGCCGGCTCAAATAACTCGTTGGCCGGCCGGGTCTGGAACAACTCGACCGCGCGGGCGAAGAAATCATCCGATTCCGCCTGTCGTTCCAACCGGTCGTGATCGATCAGTGATACCGCCTTGTTTACATCAGGCGGCAACTCGGTTGCGTCCCGCTGGATCTCATTCAGCTTGCCGCCGAACTGTATCTCGTCCGCCAGCCACCACTGCGCCAGGTCCTGCGCCCTTTGCAGCGGCCCACGCTCGACCAGCCCCTGCATGCGGTACGCCACCACCGTCAGCGCCGCGGTGAGGATCAGCACCACCGCCGCGCCAAAAAGCAATTGGCACTTGCTCGCGAGGCTGATGCGTAGGTGCTTGGGCATCCGTTTATTCTAACGGCAGGTATCACGGTAGCCCCGGAAAATCCGGGATTGGCTGCGGGGTATCAGCCCGGCGGCAGGTCGCCCTCGTCGATCTCGGGCTTGCGGCCGGTGCCGCTGACGGCGGGCACGCCGCGGTTGAGCCCTGGGCGGCGGCCGGAGTTGCCGCGCGGCATGGCGATCACACCCGTGCGCGCCAGCTCAACGATCCCGTAAGGCCGGGCCAATTCGATAAACGCTTCGAGCTTGCTCTCCGTGCCGGACAGCTCGATCATCAACTGCTCTTCGCTGATGTCCACGATCTTGGCGCGGAAGACGTTGGCCAGCTCGATCAGTTCGTTGCGGTGGTGCCGGCTGCCCGGCTCACGGCCGGCCGTTGATATCTGAAGCAGCATCAGATCGCGCTCAACGAAGTCGATCGTGGAGTAGTCCACGACCTTCACCACAGGCACGAGCTTCTGCAGTTGCTTACGAACCTGTTCGAGCACGGCGGCGTCGCCGTTGACGACGATGGTCATCCGCGACAGCTCCGGGTTCTCGGTCCGGCCGACAACCAGCGAGTCGATATTAAAACCACGGGCGGCGAACATCCCGGCGACCTGGGCGAGTACGCCCGGTTCGTTGGTCACCAAGGCGGCGATCACATTACGCATGATGGGGGCGTCGTTACTCATAGCCCGGCATCATAAGCCGTGGCCGTCTCTATCCCAAATCGCCCGCAGTGGGGTGGCCGGGCCCGATAGTCGGCACGAGCGCGATCAAGCGTCACGGGAGTGTGATTGTGGAAAACGTGTGTGTTAAAACCCGGCATGAGTTTGGTGTGAGCGAACAGGGTCATGCGGGGCCGATATGCCCAGCCGTGCAGCAATAAGTCTGTTGAACGTAAAATATGAATCTAAAAGATGATGCAATTATTCACGGCGATTGTGAAATGCTCATAAACCCTTATACCCCCAAGTGCGGGGGCGCTGGATTGGGCGGCTGTCCACGGGTGTGGAAAAGTGGCCTTAATACTTTTTAAAGCATGGAAAATATGAGCGTTAGGTTAGAAGGAAACTTAATGGATGAAGCGCATGTCGTCGAAATTCGGGATCACGCGCATGCCGCCCTGTTTCCATGCGTAGGGGGCCGGGAAGTAGACGAAGAAGGCCCTGCCCATCATCAACTCGCCGGGCACGATCCCGTCGCGTGAGTTGTCCGGCACCTCTTTGCCGAAGTAGCGCTGGCGGACCCACAGGGCGTCGGGGCCGACGTGGTCACTGTTGCCCGACCGTGTTGCCGTGTCGGGGTCCCAGAAGCGGCCGTCGTCGCTGAGCGGGTTGTTGTCGCCGATGCAGAAAAACTCGTTGTCATGAAGCTGCATGGGCCTGACATCGGTGGTGATGACCCGGCCCTGCACGTCACGGTTCATCCCGCCGCGCGCCGGTCCCATGCCGTTACCGCTGGCGTAGTAGAGGTCACGGTCCAGCTCGACGCGGTGCAGCGTCGCCGGGCCGCCGGTCATATCGATCTCGATGCGCGGCGTGCGCAACGGCGGTGGGCGTTCGGCCAGCTCATCGATGGTCAATTCACTCGCGTACAGGTAGCGGAGTTCGCGCCGGCCGTCGACCCACACGCTAAGCTCCTGGTCCACGGACCACAGCTCGATCTGCGTGGCTACGCCAACCTCCAGCGGGTCGGTTTTCGCCGTCATCAGGTCGACCACCGCCGAGGTTTCGGGGTCTTCCGCTGTCAGGGTGATGCTGCCGTCGGCGTCGATCCGCGCGGTGATGTTCTGCGTCGGCCCGGTCAGGCGGGTTTGGGTTTTCAGGCTGATGGATGAATCGGCCGTCTCCGGCTCCAAGGCCACGGCGATACGGACATCCTCGATCTCGTCGCTGAAAGACGAGCTGTCGTATTGGTTGTAGGGGTAAACGCTCGGTAGAGAGAAGCTCCGGCCGCGCTTGTAGAACTCAAACGATATCCGCCCCGGCTCGCCGCCGTGGTAGCGGTAGCTGCGCTGGCCCTCGATGTCCCACTCACCGGACTCGGCTACCCACGGGACCTGCCAGAGGTTCGCCGAGGTGCGCTCGCCCGGGCCGTTGAGCTTGCCTAAATCGCGCGGGACGTACTGGCTGTGGTAGATCGGTTGCCAGACGGCGTTCTGGACCCTGGGGGCGTCGCCCTTGCGTGCGATCTTCCAGGCGGATTCACCCTCGTGCTGGGTGTAGAGGTTGCCGTCGAGCAGGCGGATCGACTCGTTGGGCAGGCCGACCAGGCGTTTGATGAAGTTGGTGTTGGGCTGGTGGGGGGCCTTGAAGACGACCACGTCCCACCGTCGGGGTTCGGTGATGGTATAGATGTATTTGTGGACGAGGATGCGGTCGCCGGGCAACGACCGGGCGTTGCGGGCCATGTTGATGTTGTACCGGCACATCGGGCAGGTCGCGCCGCTCTCCCAGCGGGCGGGGGAGACGACTCGGCCGAACTGGTCGCGCTGGGCGAGGTGACCCTCACCGAAGTTGATCGTGAACTCGTAGCCGCACTGTGGGCACTGGGCCCGGTAGTGCGCCCCCAGCAGCGTTGGGGCCATCGAACCCGTGGGGATCACGAACGCCTCGACGACGTAGGCCCGGAACACGAACGCCAGGATGAAGGCGATCACGATCGACTCGAACGTCTCCTTGATCGTTTCGTCTGCCGGTGGCGGGGGGGGGAGTGTTTCGGTGGTGGCTTGCTTCACGGGGGGGCTGGCCCTACTCTTGTGTCGATTATCGGTTACAAGCGTTACGCGGGCCAAGGCAGGCCCGCGCGGCGGACGGCGGATTGTAGCGGCATACGCGGTTTCTTGCCGACGATCTCCGGTACCCCAAAGGCCCGGGCTCACGGAACCCTACGAGCAGACCACAGACCATGTTCAGCGCACAGTTCTTCGTCAGCATCGTCATCATCGCCGTCGTCGCCCACATGATCCTGGGCGCCTGCGCCTACCTGATCTTCCTGGAACGCAAGGTCGCCGCCTGGACCCAGGACCGCATCGGGCCTAACCGCACCAACTTCTCCTTCGGCCAGGACAACATCTGGAAGTTCCTGAAGATGGACTTCATGAACAAGAAGTTCTTCTTCGGTCTCGGGCAGGCTCTCGCCGACGGCGTCAAGCTGCTGGTTAAGGAAGATTACACCCCGCCGCACGTCGACAAGATGCTCTTCTGCCTCGCCCCGGTCATGGTCGTCATCCCCGCGATGATTGGCTGGGCCGTCGTCCCCTGGGGTGGTGTCTGGGACTTCCCGGGGCTGACACTGCCGGAGTTCTTGCCGTTAGTCGGAGGGACACTGATCGCCGAGGCGGGCCGCGTCGTCGTCACCGTCGCCCCGATCTCGATCGGCGTGATCTTCATGCTCGCGGTCTCCTCATTAGGCGTCTACGGTATCGTCATCGGCGCCTACGCCTCGAACAACAAGTACTCGTTCCTCGGCGGGTTGCGTGCGACCGCCCAGATGCTCAGCTACGAGATCCCGATGGGCGTGTGCGTGCTGGTCGCGATCCTCTGCTTCCGCTCAAGCGACACGACCGTGATCGTCGCCCAGCAGGCCGGCGGCGCGTGGGGCATCCTGATGCACCCGCTGCTGGCGGTGATCTTCTTCACCTGCGTGCTGGCCGAGACCAACCGCGCACCGTTCGACCTCGCCGAGGCCGAGCAGGAACTCGTAGGCGGGTTCCACACCGAATACAGCTCGATGAAGTGGGCGCTGTTCTTCCTCGCCGAATACATGCACATGATTGCGGGCTCGGCGTTCTTCACGATCCTGTTCCTGGGCGGCTGGGACATTCGCGCCGCTGTTCGGCTACAGCGGGTACGAGCTGCTGCCTCAGGTCGCCGGCGGGCCCTGGTGGCTGGGCCTGCTGGTCGTGTTCATCAAGTTCAACGTCTTCGTCGGCAAGATCACGGCCCTGCTCTTCGTGATGATGTGGATCCGCTGGACGCTGCCGCGCTTCCGCTTCGATCAACTGATGAAACTCGCCTGGCGCGGCCTGATCCCGATCACCCTCGCGGTCATGCTCGCGACCGGCATCCTGATCTTCGTCAAGGTCGACCCGATCAAGTTCTGGTGGGTCTACACGCTCGCCAACATCGTCGTCGGCGTCACGGCCGCGGGCATCGCCCCGCACCTGCCCGGCCCCAGCGTCAACCGCCGTATCCGCCTCGCCGGCTCACGCTTCTACCCCCCGATCGACCCCGAAGCCGCCTGACTTGACCGCTACAGGCCCGTTACGCGGGATCGTTGGCTTTCGATGAATCCTGTTAATACTTCTTGACGCGCATTGTTCCACGGAGACAATGCGGTCTGTCGGTTTCAGGCAAGACGCATTCGCGTGCCGCTGGCAAGATTATCGTCGGGCCTGGGGGGTGTAGGTTTTCCGGCCCGTCGATCTGAAAAGGGAAGGCCATGATCAAGTTCCTGTGCGCTCACTGCGGGCAAAAACTGGGGGTTCCTGAAAAATACGCGGGCAAAGCCGTGCGCTGCACCCGTTGCTAAAGAGCCGGCCCGTGTGCCGGAGCCCGAGCCCGCTGCGGTGGAAGAGACCGAGTTGGAGTTCTACGAGGAAGAAGACGCCCCGTTCCCGGAGGACAGCCTGCTGACGGACGACATGCCGGACCTGGCGGCGCTGGGTGCACCGACCGGCGAACTGCGTGAACTTCAATCAGCTCCCGCGGCGTCCGCATCCAAAGCCGGTGCCTGCCCGCAGTGCGGCGCAGCGGTCAGCCCGCAGGCGGTGATCTGCATCCAGTGCGGCAATAACCTCAAGGCCGGCGGTAAGGTCAAGACCAAGGTCGGCAAAGCCAAAGCCGAAGGCGGCGGTGGTGGGGGCGGCGGTATCACCGGGCGATCGATCGCCGCCGTGATCGTCGGGTGTGTCGTGGCCGGTTTCCTCGGTTTCCTTTGGTTTATCATCGCCGCGGTTTTCGGCCGGGAGTTGGGCATCCTGGCGTGGGGGATCGGCGGGCTGACGGGGATCACTGTGGCGCTGATCAGCGGGCAGCGTAGCGTCGGCATCGGTGTCGCCGCGACCTGCGTGGCGGCTTTCGGGTTGGCCGTCGGCAAGGGGTTGATCTTCCTGACAGTTGTCGGCCTGACGATGGTGCCGGGGGCGGTGGATTCGTTCGGCGGCGCAATGGCCGAGATGATTGTGAATGATCCGGACGCCTTCCAGAGCGCGTACATCGACCACATGGCAGAGCAAAAATTATATCGGCCCGAATTGCAAGCCAAGGTGGATGCGGTCAGTTGGGACGCCGACGGCCAGTATCTGGGCGAAGACGCTTGGGATGACGATCTGTATGCGGAAATGCAGGCCGCCGCCGACGAAAAGATCGTATCGATGAATCAGGAAGAAAAACTCGCCTCAATGCGGAGCTACCTGGAGATTGATCAGAGCGCCGATCCGCAGTTCGATCAGGATATGCAAGAGTTGAGCAATCTCAACGCGTGGTCCGAGACATTTTCCCTGATCGATATCCTGTGGGTAGCTCTCGCGCTGGGCACGGCGTTCTCGATCGGCAAGGGCAAGGAATAAACGCGGCGATCCCGGGCCGTGCGCCCGAAGTGTCTTACTCGTTCTCGCTCTTGTCCTGTCGATACAGGTCCAGGTAAAACTCCAACAGGTCTTTGCCGTGCATGCTCTTGGTACGGGTGTGCTGGAAGCCGACGTGGTCGAACAGGCCCACGGCGGCGTCACGCTCGAAGCGCGTGTCCAGGCGGACCTTCAGGTACCCGTGGTGCTTGCAGTGGGTGATGGCGGTTTCCAGCAGCTTCGAGGCGAGCGCGGTCTTCTGGTAAGCCGGCTCGACGCGCAGGCGGCGGACCTCGGCGGTGTGCGGCTCGTCGCTGGCTACGCCGATCATCGCCACGACCTTGCCATCCAGTTCGGCGACCCAGAAGTGGTGACGCTCGTTGTCGAAATAGGCCTCGCGCATGTTGTCGATGTCGGCCCCGGTGTCGTTGGGCGCGATCTGCCCGGCGAGCAGGCCCTGGTCGTACAGGTGGTACACCGCCTTCTGGTCGTCCCGCCGGAATGTCCTGATTTTCAGGCCTTCAAGCGTGCTGTCGGTGTGCGGATCGGTCATGATCTTTGTGATTCCGGTCAAAAACCACCCCTGGCGTAAGCCGGGACGGGCATCTTTCGCGTGGCTTATTGTAGCAACACCGGGCGGTCAGCGGGGGCCGACCGTGATGAACGTCAGCTCGTCCGTGTCGGTATCCAGCACGGCGACGGTGTAGCGGTGTGCCCGGCAGAGCGCCCCGGGGTTGATCACCCGAGTCGGCCCGTGGCGCTGGTCGGACGCCTGGTGCGTGTGCCCGTGGCAGAGGTATCGCACGTTCCGCGCCAGCGCCGCGTTCATCACTTTCGCCTGGTGTCCGTGGCAGAAGATAAGCTCGCCGCGCTCAAGGGCGATCTCGCCGGCTGGATGATCCACCTGCACGCCCAGGTGTCGGGCGTATTCGCTCAGCGGGCCGTCGTCCCAGTCGGTGTTGCCGAAGACCAGGCGAGCGGGGACCTGGTCGTGTGTTTCGGGCAGTTCGACGGCCAGTTCGTCGATGACCTCGACGGTGCCGACGTCGCCCAAGTGCAGCAGGAGATCGACCCCGGATTCAAGCAGCGCACGGACGCCCTGGCGGGTGGTCACGGCTCGCCCGTGAGAGTCAGACAGCAGGCCGATCCGCGGCAATTCTCGGGTTCCCGTCGCAAGCGTGCACAAGCCGATATCAGACCCGGAGTGTACCGGACGAAAGCCCGATCGGAAAGCCCTAAGACGCCGGTTTTCCCTCTTTTGGCTTCAACCGTTATGCTTTCGCGACTTCAGGAACCGGACCGAGCAGGCAGGGATGAACCATGACGGATGTGTTGGCCCGCATCGTGGCGGATAAAAAGCTGGAGGTCGAGGCGGCACGCAAGCGGGTCCCGCTGGAGGAGCTTAAGGATCGTGCCCAGGCGTCGGAACGGCCCCGGAACTTCTTCTCCGCCGTGACCCGGCCCAAGGGCGAGCTGCGCGTCATCGCCGAGGTCAAGAAGGCCAGCCCTTCGGCCGGCCTGATCCGCGAAGATTTCGACCCCGTCGCCATCGCCAAGGCCTACCACGGGGCCGGGGCCGCCGCGATCAGCTGCCTGACGGACGAGAAGTACTTCCAGGGTTCGCTCGATTACATCGCCCTGATCAAGGAGGCGGTGACTCTGCCGGTGCTGCGCAAGGACTTTATCATCGACCCGTACCAGGTGTACGAGGCCCGGGCCGCCGGCGCGGATGCGGTCCTGCTGATCGCAGAGTGCCTGGGCGAGCCGCAGCTGATCGACCTGTTGATCCTTTCAACCGAGCTGAAGATGACCGTACTCTTGGAGGTCCACGACTACGAGAGCCTGATCCAGGTCAAGAGCCATGTCGGCTTCCCGCACCCCGGATACCAGCTCCTGGGCATCAACAACCGAGACCTGAAGACGATGACCACGGACCTGAGTCACACGCTGAACCTGCTTAAGGATGTGCCCGACAAGGACATCCTCGTCAGCGAGTCCGGCATCCGAACACACGAAGACGTCAAGCGCCTCAGCGACGCCGGCATCCACCGCGTACTCGTCGGCGAACACCTGATGCGCCAGCCGGACGTCGGCGAAGCGCTGCGGATGCTGATGAACGGGGAGTAGGCCCACGGGATTGTGCGTGTCTCGTCGTGCGCGCGGCCGAAATAACATGCGTGATACGGAGTGTCCTGCGCTCGGCGGGGTCGGGAGACCCGCGCCGAGCAGAGTGATTTTGTTTTAATACTCTTCCGTAACTCCTCTAAACCCGCCATTTTCCCATGGCAATCGTTGCATATGATGCTTTTTTGCTTGATTGACCCGGCCCGTCTGGATAGTTTTAAGTTCGGCCAACTCCGGGGGCGGGGCAAAAGGAGGAATAGATGCGAACCACCGCCGGCTCCAACTGTTTACTATTAGCCTTTGCGACGCTGTCGGTTCTGGTTGTCGGCAAAAGCTACGCTGAGACGGTGACCATAGACTTTGACGACACCGGGCCCGTGATCACCGACCTCGGCGGATACAACTCAGTCGGCGCGGACTACATCGAAGACGGTTTTTATTTTTTCGGCATCGTCTCATCTGACGAGTATGAAGTGGATACCGAAGCTGATATGGGGTTCTTCGGCCCGTTTAGTTTCCGGTATTCCGGGAACGCCGCGTTGTATAACTCTTACCAGACTTATACCGGCATCACCAGGCAGGGCGGGGGTTTGTTTAATCTGAATGAGTTTTCGGTATCCGAGATCAACCCCGGGCTGGCCGCCAACATCACGATGGAAGGCGTTTTTTATGACGGCACGTTCACTAGCACGATTGTGCGGACCGACGGCATCGGGATAACCCAGGAGACGTTCACCGCAGGCAACGATTTCAGCGGGTTTCAGAACCTCAAGGAACTGCGCCTCTACAACCATAACCCGGGGCACCAACTCAATTCGCTTACATTTGATCTGCACACCTCGGGCTACGAGCCTTCCGGCGACCTGAACTCGGATGGTTTTGTAGGGATTGGTGACCTGAACGTCGTATTGAGCAAGTGGAATCAGTTCGTAAGCCGTGGTGTGTGGCTAGACGGCGATCCGTCGGGCGATAATTTTGTAGGGATCGAGGACCTGAATATTGTCCTAGGCAATTGGAACGCCGGTACGCCCCCCGCTCATGTGGTCCCTGAACCCGTAGGTCTGACCTTGCTGGTGCTCGGTGGTCCGGCGCTCATGTCACAAGGCCGAAAAGGGCGTTCTAAAGTAGTACCTACGTTTATTTAACAGGGTATACACCGTATCCGACATCGGTTCACCAGCCGTGAGCATCGGCGCAGGCTTGACATTGCCTTAAGGCGAATTAATTTGAATGTCCGATCTTTTGTATCAGACAGGGCGGTATCAACATGACACACAAAAGCTCTGTCAGGATAGTCGAGTGTACGATCCCGGTTTTGCCTGTGTCCGACCTCCAGCGGAGTGTGCGTTATTACACTCAGACTTTGGGGTTTAAGCTCGACTGGGGCGGTGCCGAGGCAGACACGATCTGTTCGGTATCGCGCGACGGTTGCAGCGTGATGCTTTCCCAGCAGATCAAGAGTGACTCGCCTGTGTGGGTCTGGATCGGGCTGGAGGACGACTCGCTGTTTGATTTGTACCGCTCACTGAATGTTCGTGTGTTGCAGGAGCCGAAGAACTACCCGTGGGCCTATGAGATGAAGTTTGCAGACGAAGACGGTAATGTGCTTTGGTTGGGCACTGAACCGCGTAGCGACATATCTTTCGAGGATCAGTGACCGACCGTGTGAAGATCGGTTCAACCCCGCACCGTCTACGAACCCGCCAGGAGGGGAGGTGGGATTAATGTTTAGTAATTGAGGTGCGCAGTGATTGGTCGGCGTTGATGGTTGAGCCGGGGATGGCGGGCAGCCCCAGCAGCGAGAGGGCGAGGTTGCCGGCGTCGCCGTTGCGGATGGGTTGTTTGGCGGCGGCGTAGTCTGGGCGAGTGTTGCCGGGGTTTTGACGGGAATCGGGGTTGATCTCGTAGAGGTCGTGGATCGGGTTATCCGGTGCGGGGGAACCGGGGGTTACGTCCGTGCCCCAGACGTAGAAGGGGACGGTGTAGTTTTCGGGGGTTTCGGCGTCGCTGTGGGATTTCTGTGAGCCGCCGTGGTCGCTGGTGAGGATGAGGGTGGTTTTGCCCGCGTAGTTTGGGTCGGATTCGATGAATGCCAGGACTTGGCCGAGCATACTGTCGGCGCGTTTGACGGCGGCGAGGTAGCTGTCGCTCATCCAGCCGTCGTGGTGCCCTGCGGCGTCGGGGTCGAGGATGTGGAGCATGACCAGGTCGCAGGGGTGCTCAGCCAGCTCGGTGATGAGTATGTCGACGACGGGTTCGGCGGTAGCGAGTGCGTCGGGCGCTGGCACTTGCTTCTTTGTAGATGTCGATCTTGTCTTTGCTGTGTATTATCCGCGCCGTTGTGAGCATCGTAGCTGTCGTCGTAAACGTGGAATTTGTCCTTTGCTGGCGAAGAGCCGCTGTGCCGTGCCCGCGTCGTGGGCGACGTCGAACATGCTGGCGATGTAGCTGCCTTTGTTTTCGTGGAGGGTTTCGGTGGGGGTGGCGTTTTCGAGCTGGCCAGGACTTTCGTGCCCCTCGACACGGCGTCCGGTGATCATGCAGGTGTGGTTGGGCAGTGTGATGGTGATGTCGTAGTCGGGCGCGTGCGTTGTCGGTGAACACGCCCCTCGGTGCGGAGGCGGCAGCGTGCCTTCGCCGAGTGTAGTGACGGCGTCGGGGCGGAGGCCGTCGACGCTGATGAGATGACACGCTCGGCGGCGTGGGCGTTAGCCTACGGCGAGGCTGAATGGTGATCAGGACGAGGTTTGTAACGGCGGAGCGGATGGAAAAACATCGTTGCGTTCCTCACGACCGGGGGGCGTGTTGGTCCCCGAATCGGTTTATTGATATCAGACCCGGCGTGTGTGTGGCGGGGTGCACGGGCGTAGATACGGAATCTTAACAATAGTCCGCCGCGCAGACGCAGCGGCTATCGGAGAGAGTCCGTGGCAAGGGGGGCTTAGCACAAGTTGCGGAGCTGAACGGGGCCGGAAGCGGCGGATGCGTAGCCGGCGAGCTCAGATATCAACCACTGGAAATGTGTCGTAGGAGAGGAAGACGTTTGGGGGAGTTTGGGTTGCAGGTCGGCGTGTTTGATGTCGTGTGCCATGTGGATCATGTAGGCGGTTTTCGGGGCGATGCGTTCGATGTGCCCGAGGGATTGTTCGATCGACAGGTGGGTGGGGTGGTGGCGGTAGCGCAGGCCGTCAATGACCAGGACGTCGAGGCCTTGGAGCAGCGGCAGCTTTCCGGTGGGAATGCAGAGACGTCGGTGCAGTACGCGAGTGACTTGCCGGCGTTGTCGATGCGGAAGCCGAGGATGGGGAGCCTGCCGTGCATCAGGCGGATCGGGGTCCATGTTGCGCCGAAGAGGTTAAGCGGCTTGCCGGCTCCATGTGGGGGGATGAGCATGGGGACGAAGGAGGCGTTGACGTTTTTCTCTGGCGCGAAGACGTAGGGGAACATGGCGTGGAGCGTTTCGAGGACGGCGGTTTCGGCGTGGATATCGACGGCGGTTTTCATCACGGCGTTGAATCGTCGCAGGTCGTCCAGGCCGAAGACATGGTCGGCGTGTGCGTGTGTGTAGAACACGCCGTCGATGCGGTTGACCTGGTGACGGATCATCTGCTTGCGCATGTCGGGTGAAGTGTCGATGAGGCAGGCGCGTTGGGGGCCGTTTCCGGGGGGCGGGTCGGGATAGCGGACCATGACGCTGGGACGGTCGCGGTGGTCGCGTGGGTCGTCGGAGGTGCAGACGGGGCAGTGGCAGCCGATCATGGGGACGCCGGCGCTGGTGCCGGTACCGAGGAATGTCAGTTCAAGGCTCATGGGTTGGGATTCTATGGGATTGTGTGGTTTATGGGGGAGTCTGCGATCGATGAATGTGAGTTTTGGGGAGGTTTGCGATTTGCTGGAAAAGTTTCCGTGAGGGGTTGACGCAGTGGCGGGGGCGTGGGTAGATTGATGCCCATGAGTCAGTCTTTCTCGCACGCCAATAATTACGCCAACCGCTTTAACCCGGCGGAAGGGTATTGGTGCGCGAGATAGGTAACGGCTTAAATTCCAAAAGAAGTCGAACAGACCCGTCTCGTGTGAGGCGGGTTTTTTTATTGGCGTATCAATTGACACTGGAGACAAGACATGGACCCGCATTGGGAAACAGCGACGCCTTACTACAGCCGATCGGGGCTGCATATCGAGGTATATGACCGGATGGAATGGCCCGCCAACGGGCCGGATGTTTCGTTCATCGTTGAGCTTGCCGGGGAAACCGGCGGGCCGGTCCTGGAGTTGGCCAGCGGGACGGGGAGGGTTGCCTGGGCGGTCGCGGAGGCGGGGCTTGACGTGATGGGGCTGGACCTGCACCCGGGCATGATCGAGGCGGCCGAGGCGAAGCGGTCGGGCTATGCCGGATTGGTGGGGGATCGCGTGGGCTTCGTGCAAGGTGATATGACCGATTTCGATCTGGGGAAACGGTTCAAGTTGGTGTACATCACATTCCGGTCGTTCCAGGCGTTGTTAACGTCGGAGATGCAGCGCGATTGTTTGCGGCGTGTTTGGCGTCATCTGGAGCCGGGTGGTCGGCTGATGATCAACATATTCGACCCGAGGTTGACGCGGTGTGATGCGGGCTTTAGCGAACCGGTCGAGGAGCAGACCCTCCGCAACCCGGTGACGGGCATGGAAGTGGAACACCGATCGATCGAGCGTATGAATGATCCGTTCAGCCAGACGCTGAAGATGTTGTGGGTGTTGCGCGAACGGGATGGTGTCGGCAACGTTGTGCGTGAGGAATACGAACGGCTGGACCTGCGGTGGACGTATCGTCAGGAGATGCGGTACCTGCTGGAGCTTTGCGGCTTCGAGGTGGAGGCAGAGTACAGTGACTTCGAGAAGTCGCCGCCTGCGTGTGGCAAGGAGCAGGTGTGGGTGGCGCGGAAGGTGGGGGAGCAGGAGCCGCTGAAGCCGCGAGCGGCTTTACAGAGAGCCTGAGGCCAGGGCGGGGAGGTCGAGGTTGTCGAAATCGTTTTGGATATAGCGGGTGTGTGCGAGGCCGGCGATCATGGCGGCGTTGTCCAGGCAGTAGGCGAAGGCGGGGATGCGGACGGCGAGGTTGAGTTTTTCGCCGAGTTCCGTGACGCGTGTGCGCAGCAAGGAGTTGGCGCTGACGCCGCCGCCGATCACGAGTGATCGGGGGGCGTTGCCGTTGTCGGTCATGTGGGCGACGGCGCGTTGCAGTTTGAGGATGACGGCGTCAACAGCCGCGGCCTGGAAGCTGGCGGCGATGTCGGTTTTCTGTTTGTCCGTCAGGTCGGCGGCGCTGCGCTCGAAGCGTGCGGCGTTGCCTCGGCCCTTGGGGTGACCACGGACGGTATAGAGCACGGCGGTCTTGAGGCCTGAAAAGGAAAAGTCCAGGCTGTCGGGCGAGAGCATGGAGCGCGGCAGGTCGTGGGCGCTAGAGTCGCCCTGCTGCGCGAGCTTGTCGAGCTTTGGACCGCCGGGGTAGCCGACGTCGAGGATGACGGCGGCCTTGTCGTAGGCCTCGCCGACGGCGTCATCGATCGTGGAGCCGATGAGCGTGAGGTCGTTTTCGCTTTGCATCATGTAGATGCTGGAGTGTCCGCCGGAGACGACCAGGCCCAGCGCGGGGAATGCGAGCGGGCCGGGATCCGGTGACACGGGGGCTGACGCGGTTTTCGTGACGAGTGTGGCGGCGTGGAGGTGTGCGCGGACGTGGTCGACGCCGATCAGCGGTTTGCTCAGGCACCAGGCGAGTGTTTTGGCGGCGCTGACGCCGACGAGCAGCGAGCCGATCAGGCCGGGGCGGTGGCCGACGGCGATGGCGTCGATGTCGTTGAGCGTGAGGCCCGCCTGCGCGATCGCTTCGTGGACGACGGGGTTGATGTTCTGCAGGTGGGCCCGGCTGGCGATCTCGGGGACGACGCCTTTGTAGCGTTCGTGGAGCTTGTGCTGGGCGGCGACGACGTTGGACAGCACGAACCGGCCGTCCTGAACGACGGCGGCGGCAGTTTCGTCACAGCTTGTTTCCAGGCCGAGGATCAGCGTCACGGCTGAGCCGCCGGCTCGGGGGTCTTTTCGGGTTCGGGCGTGGGCTCGGGTTTGGCTTCGGGCTTTGCCTCAGCATTGGGGGCGGGTTTTTCTTCGGCCTTGGGCGCGGGTTCCTCAGCGGGTTTGGCGGCGGGCTTTTCTTCGGGTTTAGGTGCAGGCTTAGGTTTGGCTTCGGGCTTCGGCTCGGGTTTAGCCTCCGGCTTAGGTTCGGGCTTGGGTTCTGCCTTGGGCTTCGCTTCAGGTTGAGCCTCGATCTTAGGCGCGGGCTCGGCTTTGGGCTTGGCCTCTGCCTTAGGTTCGGGCTTCACGTCGGCGGGTACTTCCGCGGGTTTGGGTTCGGGCTTGGGCGCGGCTTCGGGGAGAAGTTTCCCAGCATCGGGCGCGGCGGTCTCGGCTTCCGCTTCGGCCTTTACTTCGCCGGCGAGTTCGGCTTCGACCTTGTCGAGTTCTTCCAGGAGCAGGTCGCGTCGGCGTTCGAGCTGTTCTTTCTGGCGGAGCTTGACGAGTTCCTCGGCGTTGGACAGGCCGACGGTGGGCCAGTTGCCGGAGTCGATCTTGCCGAGTACGGCCTTGAGCGCGGCGGCGAGCTGCGGGTCTTTCAGGTCCTGCTCGATCTCTTCGGGTGTGACCTCGACGCTTTCCTCGTGGCCGTTATCGGGACGGAGCACGTCCGCTTCGCGGCGCGTCTTGATCATCTGTTCGTAGGCTTCGTTGGTCATCGGGACGTACGCGCCCTCGTCGGGGTCGACGCCCCAGACCTCGGCGTCGGGCTTACGGTGGATGTTGCGTCCGCTGGGCAGGTAGTAGTACGCGCCGGTGAGCTTGAGCGCGCCTAAGCCGCTGTCGAGCGCGTGGACCTGCTGGACGCTGCCCTTTCCGAAGGTGCGTGTGCCGACGAAGAGGGCGCGTTTGTTGTCGGACAGCGCGCCGGTGACGACTTCGGACGCCGAGGCGCTGCCTTCGTTGGCGAGGACGACCAGCGGGGTGTCGGGCATGATCGTGTCGTCGGTGGAGTCGAAGACCTGCTCGGCCCAGCTTCGGCCCTTGGTCGAGACGATCCGCTTGCCGGCGGGGAGGAACATGTCGCTGACGGCGACGGCGGTATCCAGCAGGCCGCCGGGGTCGAAACGCAGGTCCAGGATCAGGCCCTTGCAGCCCTGCTCGTTGAGTTGCTCCAGCGCGCTGCGCAACTCTTCGACGGTCGGCTCGGTGAACTGCGAGAGGCGGACGTAGCCGATCTTGTTGACGTGGTCGAGCATGAAGTCGTAGGACTGGTCGGCCTTTCGGCGTGCGCCGCGGACGGTCTGGACGTTGATGTGGGCACGGGTGACGGTTATGTCCAGTTCTTCTCCGGACTCGCGGCGGACGGTGAGGACGACGTTGGTGCCGGGCTCGCCCTTGATCCGGCGGATGACTTCCATCTGGTCCTGGTCCTGGGTCGATTCGCCATCGACTTTGAGGATGACGTCGCCGGCCAGGATGCCCGCCTTCCACGCGGGGGAGTCTTCCAGGGGGGTGACGATCCTTGGCCGGCCGTCGAGCATGTCGATCTCGGCGCCGATGCCGGAGAACGAGCCGGTCAGGCGATCGGAGAACTGCTCGACATCCTTGGCGGGGACGAAGACTGTGTACGGGTCTTCCAGTGAGTTGACCATGCCGGCGACGGCGGCCTCGATCAGCTCCAGCTGGTCGGGCTCCTCGACGTAGCTGTCTACCAGTTCGTGGCGGACCTCGACGAGCAGGTCAAGCTGCTTGAAGGCGTCGGCCTGCTTGGCGGCCCAGGCGTCGGTCAGGACGACCAGGCTCGCAGTCAGTGCCAGGATCACGGCCAAACGCCAGAAGACGGACTTATGCATCACGGGTACTCGCGGGATTCGTTGTTTGCCGGGGTCGAACAAGCGTGTGATTGTAGGCCCACGGGTTGGGGGCATCAAAGAAGGCTGGGTAAACAGGGTTACGCGTCTCTTGCCGTGGCGGCGGTTGTGGTGTGTGTGGCGGCCGGGAGTTGGTCCGGCGGAGCGGTGGGCGTATGCTTTCGGGCATGGCGAAGACGCACGTGAGCTTTATCTGTAACAGCTGCGGCGCGGTGCAGGCCCGTTGGATGGGCAAGTGCCCGGACTGCGGCGGCTGGGACACGCTCGAAGAGCACCGCGAGGCCGCCGGGGCCAAGGCGGGCGTCAAACACACGCAGGCCGAGTCGGCGGTGGCGGTTTCGATCAAGTCGATCGATACCAAGGCTTCATCCATCGATCGGCTGGCTACGGGCATCGGGGAACTGGACCGGGTGCTAGGCGGGGCGGGTAACGGTGAAGCTGGTACGTCCGAAACGGGCCGGGGGTTCGTGCCCGGGAGCGTCGTACTGATCGGGGGCGACCCGGGTATCGGCAAGTCCACGCTGATGTTGCAGGCGGCGCATAAGCTGGCACAGAACGACCAGCGTGTGCTGTATGTCAGTAGCGAAGAGTCGATTCAGCAGATCCGCCTGCGTGCCAAGCGTTTGGAGGCTGACGGGGCGGAGGAGTTGTACGTCCTGGCCGATACGAACCTGGCGCGGATCGCCGAGCAGGTGCGCAAGACCCAGCCGAGCGTGGTGGTGATTGACTCGGTGCAGATGATCTACAAAGGCGACCTGCCCGCCGCCCCCGGAAGTGTCGCGCAATTGCGGGCGTGCTGTCAGGAGCTTGTGTACCTCGCCAAGACGACGGGGGTGGCGATGGCGCTGGTCGGGCACGTCACCAAGCAGGGCCAGCTCGCCGGTCCGAGGTTGCTGGAGCACATGGTCGATGCGGTTTTGTATTTCGAGGGCGACCGCTACCACAGCCACCGGGTGATCCGTGCGATCAAGAACCGCTTCGGCACGACGCTGGAGGTGGGTTTATTCGAGATGACCGACAGCGGGCTGAACCCGGTCGCGGACGGCGCGGGGCTGCTCGCTGCGGAGTATCAGAGCCGGCCGGGGAGCGTGGTATGCCCGGTGCTGCAAGGCTCGCGCTGCCTGCTCGTCGAGGTCCAGGCGCTCACAGCTACGGGTTTCCTGGGTGCGGCGAAGCGCAAGGTCAGCGGCGTCGATTCCAACCGGCTAGCGATGCTGATCGCCGTGCTGGAAAAGCGCGGCGAGCTTCGGCTGGCGGACCAGGATATTTTTGTAAGCGGTGTCGGCGGCATCCGTGTCAATGAACCGGCGGCCGACCTTGCGCTGGCGCTCGCGATCGCCGGGGCGCACTACAACAAGCGATCCGCACCCGGCACCTGCGCCGTCGGCGAGATCGGGCTGGGCGGCGAGGTCCGACACGTCCAGCAGCTCACCCAGCGCATCATCGAGGCGGCGCGACTTGGATTCAATAAAATCATCTGCCCTGCGATCGACGCCAAACCCCCACGCGGCGCGGAGCTGATGCGTGTCAAGACGTTGGATCAGGCGATCGGGCTGCTGGATTAAAACGCAATATGAGAGGACTCGCGGTGAACCACGGATGGATCAGATGGACGGTTGCGTATCTCCTGTTGCTTACGGGCGTGGCGTCCATATCGGCGCAGATGCTGGCCGGGGCGTGGGTGGATCAGTCGGAAAAACGGATCGACGAGGTGCGCAAAACCGAGCTGCGTGTAATCGTGATGGACGCGTTGGGGCGTGCGGTGCCGGGCGCTGCGGTGGTGATCGATCAGATACGCAGTGAATTTCCGGTCGGTGTGGTGCTGCCTGAGAACGGGTTGCCGGACGTTGATCTGGACAGCGAGTTCTGGCGTGTGGTCAACGCGGTGTCGCTGGAACGGATGACGGGCTGGCCGAAGCTACAACCGGAGGGCGGTGGGTCGCTGGACGACGACGCGGTGTGGCGGATCGAGCAGGTGCTCAACGAGGCGGAGGCGCGCGGGATGTTGGTGCGGTGGGGGCCGTTGGTCTCAGCGGATGCCGGACGGATGCCGGGCTGGGCCGCGAAACTGGAAGGGCGTGCGCTCGCCGACGCGGTCGCATCCTATGCCGACCTGGTCTGCAAACGTTTCGGGCGGCGCATCGATCAGTTCGACGGCTACACGCAGACGCTTGACCATAGCTTCATCGAGAATCGTGCGGGCGTGGGTGTGCTCCGCGATCTTTACGAATCCCTGCCCGCGACCTGCCCCGGCGTGGTCGTGTGCGCCCGGTTCGACGATGCGCTCGGGACCGGCCGGATCAACAAGATGCTCAGGCAACTGACCGCGATGCGTGAAGCTTTCATCCCCGTGCCCTTGGTCGCGATCGACCACCGCTTCGGCGACACCGTCGAACAAAAATCATTGGCCCGGCTGTTCTCCCGCATCGACCCGATCGACCAACCCGTTATCCTAAGCGGCCTGACCGTCGGCGGAGACAGCGAACTCAATGCCGCGATCAACCTCGAAACCGTGCTCCGCACCGTGATGGAGAAGCCGAAGGTCCAGGGTATTTGGTTCGCCGGGCTGACACACGACAATGCGATCGAACTGAACAGCGAACTGACCGACGAAGCCGGCGTCCTCACGTCTTCCGCGCGGGCCATCGACAGCCTGTATCACGATGTTTGGCGCACCCACATCCAGACAAAAACCGACGAACTCGGCAACGTGCGCGCCCGCGCCTTCCCCGGCACCTACCGCGTCAATGCCACACTCGCCGACGGCACCGAGCTTTCTGCCGAGTTTCGTCTGAAAAAAACGGACGCCCCCCGCGTGGTGCTGCTGGAACCGCTACGACCCGGCGCGGCGCTGGGACAGACGCCGGAGTAATGATTCATGGAAGACGCGTCTTCCCATCTTACGGACCAAACCAATCAATCCGGGCATGCCCATTTGCCTGATTCATCCGAGAAACTACGTTGGGTTTTGATCTGGAAGGTCGTACTCTGTGTGCATCTGGTGGGTGCGGGGTTTGCCTGGTGGTTGATGCCGCACGGTTTTGCCTGGTCACATCCTCGCTTCTGGGTAAACGAAATACTGCCATGGATCGCTCTAGCGCTATGTGTCGTCGGTTTGTACGGCCTGCTCGCACATCGGGTGTCGCTGGCGCGATTTGTTATGTCGGGGCTCATAGCAACATACTTTGCTGCCGGGGTTGCTGGGCTGGTGTGTTTCCCGATCAGCGGTCGCCGGCCCGCCTTGGCAGCGATGGTACTCGGCATCTTTCTACTGTTCATTGGCTGGCTGTCGTGGCGGAAATGTGGGCGTCGGCGTGCGTCCGCGCTGGCAGGAACCGTTGCCGGTGTGCTGCTGGGGATCGTCTTGCCACTATCTCAACGAGGGGTTGATCCGGCGACCCATCCAGCCGAGACATACATCCGAAAGCTACCGTTAGGGGGGCAAGCAAGCAGGCCGCCGGCCGTGTTCCGATTTGCAGACTTCGCTTCTGTGTCGTCTTCGTCCGGATACATCGTCACCGACTTTGGAGACGTTAGGGTGAGCATCGATCCGCTGCTCGGGTTCACCAGCCGATCACCGGATCGTTGTTGGACGATCCTTGCTCCGAGACGATATCGCGTGAGTCCACTGCCAAGACTAACCGACTGGAGTCATACCGACGGCTCCGCGGCGATGTATTTTGATGGGGCCGAATCGGCGAAGTTGAGCGTGGATTTATCCACAGCAAAAACCATACGGTTGGAAGCGAAGACGTTCCTCCCACAGCCGGTCTATTCACACCTGAACTCGTATTGCGAGATGGATATCCAGGGGCATGAAAGTTTGTTCCTGGCGTTTTCACCCTGCCCGCAAGAGCGGATTGAGGTCGTGTTCTCGCAATACCCTGTCGGTCGGCCCGCACGGTTTGCCTACCTTGATGCTGCCGGTGTGTTTCACGTGGTCCAGGCGAGCAGCGGGGAGAAGGGGCCTTTTGCGGAGTTGGCCCGGGGCCCGCTGGCACGGGACGAGCTGTTGGCAATTACGCTTTATAATAATGATCTACCGGTCGGCCGGATCACCCTAAGCGACTTCGCCGCTCAGGCGAGCACGCAGCCATCGCCCACGGCGGGTTGGGGCGTTCCTGAAAACGCGATCGAATTCAAGCTTTTCGCCGACCGGCCCGATGCGCTGGCAGGCGTGTGGGTGACGCTCGCGGGCACTTCTGTCGGCCGTGGCTGGGACAGCGTTGGCCATGCTTCCGGTTCGTATCGGAATCGGATGCAGTTAGAGGTACTGGATGGTCAATCGTCCGGTCATTAATGACTTATCTGTCACTCAACAGCTTTTACCATCTCAACGAAGTGCCTGGCGGTCTGGTTGCAGCCGTCCTTGATTTGGTGTCGGCAGCTGAAGCCGCAGGCGAGGACGGCGGTGTCGGGGGATTTTTCGCGGACGGCGGGGAAGAGGCGTTGCTCGCCGATCTTCATCGACAGGTCGTGGTGTTCGTAGCCGAACGAGCCGGCCATGCCGCAGCAGCCGGAGTCTGCCTCGCGGACCTGTGCGCCGGCGTGGGCGAGCAGTTGCTTAATGCCGTCGCTGCCGAAGAGGGCTTTCTGGTGACAGTGGCCGTGCAGGAGGATGTCTTTGCTGTTGCTGACGAGTTTCTTGGTCAGGCGGCCGGCCTTGAGTTCCTCGGCGAGGAAGGCGTCGATCATCTTCACCGCGCCGGCGACTCGCTTACCCATCGCCTCATCCTCAACCAGGTCGGGTAGATCATCGACGAGGGCGGAGGCGCAGCTCGGTTCGAGTGTGAGGATGGGCAGGCCCTGACGCGCGAAGTAGTCGAGGTTTTGCAGGGTCACGGTGCCGTGCTTTTTCGCTTCTTTAACCAGGCCCTTGGACAGGCGCGGGCGCTGGCAGCAGCCGGCGTTGGCGAGCGATACCCGGTAGCCCAGGCTTTCCAATAGTTCGACGGCGGCGACGCCGATGTTTGGCTCGTAGTAGTTGGTGTAGGTGTCGTCGAAGAGCACGACGTGTCGGCCGTTGTTGGCGGGCACGGGTTTGCGGCTGCCTAACAGCTTGCGCAACGGGCGTGCGGCGAGTTGCGGCAGCGGGCGACGGCGGTCGATGCCGGTGATCTTCTCGAACAGGATCTTGAAGGGCATCAATGACTGCACGAAGTTGGCGATCGGGGCGAGTGCGCCGGCGGTTTTGCGTGCCATGTCGGGCGAGCCGCCGATGAGTTTGACGCCCAGCGGGGTGCCGTGGGTGTCGTGGCGCATCTGCAGGACATCGCTCTTGAGTTTGGCCATGTCCACGGCGTTGGGGCACTCGCTCTTGCAGGCCTTGCAGGAGAGGCACAGCGAGAGGACTTCGTTGATCCGGTCGCCGGTGAGCGCATCGGGGCCAAGCTGGCCGCTCATCGCCAGGCGCAGCGCGTTGGCGCGGCCGCGTGTGACGGCCTCCTCGTCGCGCGTGGCCATGTAGCTGGGGCACATCGTGCCGGTGCCGGTCTTGCGGCAGGCGCCCAGGCCGTTGCACTGCTCGACCGCCAGCGCGAAGCCACCCTGCTCACGGTAGTGATAATTGGCCTGCACCTCTGCGATGCGTTTTTCGTAGCCGGGGATGCCGTGCCGCAGGTGCTCGGTCATCTTCGGCGTGTCGAGGACCTTGCCGGGGTTTAAGAGGTTGTCGGGGTCGAAGAGGTGCTTGACCTGGCGGAAGGCGGCGTAGAGTTTGGAGCCGAAGAAGCGTTCGACGTATTCGCCGCGGACCAGGCCGTCGCCGTGCTCGCCGCACCAGGAGCCTTTGTATTCCTTGGTCATCGCGAAGGCGGCGTCGGCGATCAGGTGCATCTTGCGCACGTCTTCGGGCTTGTGCAGGTCCAGCAGCGGCTTGGGGTGCAGCACGCCGACCGACGAATGGGCGCAGAGCGAGACGGGGACCTGCAGCTGGTCGCAGACCTCCAGCAGCCGACGGATGTAGTCGGCGAGGTGCTCGACGGGGATCGCGGCGTCGTCGACGAAGTCCAGCGGTTTGGTCGCGCCCTTGACGTTGGACGCAAGGCCGACCCCGAGCTTGCGGAGCTCCCAGATGTGGCTGATGCCGACCGGCTCGTTGCGGATGACATGGGCGTAGCCGACGTGTTGCTCGCGCATCGCGTTGACGAAAGCCTGCGCCCGTTCGTCCGCTTGGGCCTGTGTGTCGCCCATGAACTCGACGATCTGCACGGCCGCTGGGTCGCCCTCGAAGAAGTCGGCCAGGTGCATCGTGGACGGGTTGCGCCGGCCCTCGTCGATGATCTGCTTGTCCAGCAGTTCGATCGTGGACGGGTTGTGCGTGAGCATCAGCGGGACGTGGCGCAGCGATTCGATGATGTCGTCGAAGTGGACGACGCAGACCGCGGTGGCTTTGGGGTTGTCGACGAGGCGGACGGTCGCTTCGAGCAGGATGCCCAGCGTACCCTCGCTGCCGACGATGAGATTGCACAGATTCCAAGGTTCGCCGCCCGGTTCCGGCCCCGCGCCGGCGTTGCCCGTAAATGCGTCGAGGTTGTACCCGCTGACACGGCGCATCGTTTTGGGGAATTTGTCTTCGATCTCGTCGCGGTTGGCGCGGATGATCTCGCCGACGCCGCGATAGATTTCCGCTTCACGCGACGGGCCGGCGCTGCGGTCGGACCATGTGTCCGCGTCACAGTTGTTGAGCGTCATCACCGTGCCGTCGGCGAGTAGAACCTTGATGGCGATAACGTGGTCGATGGTTTTGCCGTAGATGACGGAGCGCGTGCCGGAGCTGTTGTTGCCGATCATGCCGCCGACAGTCGCGCGGCTGGATGTCGCGGGGTCGGGCGCGAAGTGCAGGCCCAGGGGCTTGAGCTGGTTATTGAGTTGATCGCGGACGACGCCGGGCTGGACGCGCGCCCAGCGCTCTTGTTCGTTGACTTCAAGCACGTTGTTCATGTACTTGGAGCAGTCGAGGATCAGGCCCGGGCCGAAGGTCTGGCCGGCGAGGCTGGTGCCGCCGCCGCGTGCGGTGACGGGCATCTTGTGCGACACCGCGATGCGCACGGCGGCGATCACGTCGTCCTCGTCCATAGGCACGACGACGCAGGCGGGCATCATCTGGTAGTGGCTGCCGTCGGTGGCGTGTATGCCCCGGCTGACGGGATCGGTGTAGACCTCGCCGCGGATCGCGTGGCGTAATTCGTCGGCGATGGCGTGGGATTGCGGTTGGGTATCGAGGCTGGTCATGTCCAAGTGCGGTTCCATCGGCTGCGGCGGGATCAGTATTCCGAGTGTCCGGCTGGGGTACCGGTGGTCGCCGGGGTCAAGGATTCTAACCTTTCGGCCCGCCGGGCGTCGTGGCGTAGATGCGTTTCGCCTCCGCCGTGTCCATGACAAGCTCCAGGATCGAGCCGAGGTTCATCATCCCCAGGATCTCGAACACCGGCCCGACCGCCCCCGCGATCAGTACCCGCCCGCCGGCCGCACGCACACGCCGATGGAGCATCACCAGCGTGCCGATGCCCGCCGACGATGCGTACAGCAGGCCGGAACAATCCAGGATCATTTTTGCGTGGCCGAGCGCGACCTGCTGCTCGATGCACTCGCGCAGCTGCGCCGCGCCCTGGCCGTCGAGGTCGCCCGATAAAGCGATCAGCCATTCGCCCGCATCGGTTTCATGGATGTTGATCTGCATGGCGTCGCACATGTGCGGGGTTGATATTACATAACACACAATCGGCCGCTCTATGATAAGCAACCTGATGTGTGTTCCAAGTGCTGGGTTTTACTTTAATCGGTGACACGTGGCACACCGGTCAGCGGACCGAGCGGCTGCGTTCGACGCTATAGGTCGTGCTGCTGAAGTGGTCGTAAACGCGCCCGCCGGATTGGTACTGCCGGTCGCGTGTGTAGGGTGACGCTGTCCTGATAGGTAGACGAGGCGTAGTCGGCGTCGGCGGCGAGCGTGTGGTCGTTGCGGTCGGCGTACCGGGCAGGTCGGCCGATGCGGTCTCACGCTCTTGCAGGTACTGCTGCGGGGGTGTCTGCAGCACGACGGACCGGCGGTTGCCATTGGCGTCCAGCTGCGGGCCACGATCAACGGTGTTTTTAGGCTGCGAACAGCCAGCCGCGCGAACGCGAGGCAAGCAGTAACGGTGATAGCCGAAGCGTCTGCATCAAAGGTACCCGTGCGAACGCCGTGCCGGGGCGGGTGTAGCGGCATTGTGATGGGACGGACACGACTTAAACGCCTCAAATATATAGGCTTGTGATGTCGAGTCAGCCCGTGGGCTGTGCGGGGTCCGATTTCCGGGGTTGCCGGTTGTAGCTTTCAGGCAACATCGCGTGTTCGTTTCCGGGCCGATCGCCGATGCCGGGATTGTCAGGTCGGCCCGATGAACGCCGCCGGGGCTGTGTGCCAGCACTGCATAGGAGCCTGGAATACCCGGTCTCGGCTGCGGCATATTTTAGTACCACGGCCTCAAAAAATGCTTGTAATCTGCGCGGCGGACGATAGGGTACAAGGATATGAAGCCCGGCAGCCTCGCCGGGCAAGGTCCGTTGCTCGACGCCTGTTACCAACCCACGGCGTCAGACGAAAACCTGCCAGGGGAAACAAAGTGACGTGTATTCCGGAAGACTTACCCGGTGTCGTTGTGTGTGTTTGCACGCTCATGCGACAAAGTAGTCATGAGTGATCCCATGAACTCGGTGGCTGAGCCGGGCAGGGGTCGGCACCCTGCCCGGTTCGCCCGGGGATTTGGGGTTGGTCTGTGCCCTAAGAGCCCTAGCGCGTAGAATAGGGGCATGACGACGCGGGACGGGATACAGACAGAATCTTCACCGCTGCTGGCTAGGCTGGAAGACGCCATCCGTGGGCGGGGCGGGTGATCACGGCGTTTTCCGGCGGGGTGGATTCCACGCTCGTCGCGGCGGCGGCCCGGCGGGTGCTGGGCAAAGAAAACGCGCCGGCGGTCATCGGGGATTCACCCTCGCTGCCACGCTACGAGCTTGAGCAGGCGAGGCAGATCGCCCGTGACCTTGACCTAAACCTTATTGAAGTGAAACCCGGCGAGCAGAATGACGCGGGGCTACCGCGAATGCCGGCAACCGCTGCTACTTCTGCAAGACACACCTCTACGAATCCCTGAGCTGCCTGTTCGCGAGATGGGTATCCCCTACATCGCCAACGGCACGAACACCAACGACCTGGGTGACCATCGGCCGGGGCTGGTCGCGGCGGATGAGGCGCAGGTAATCTCGCCCCTGATCGAGGCGGGGCTTGGCAAGGACGAGGTGCGCGAATTGGCGAAGCTGTTAGGGCTATCCAACTGGGACAAGCCCGCGGCGGCATGCCTGGCGAGCCGGGTGCCTTACGGCAGCGAGGTGACGCCGGAGCTGTTGCGTCAGATCGAGCGTGCGGAGGATGCGCTGCGTGACCTTGGCTTTATGGGCTTCCGTGTCCGGCACCACGACCAGGTCGCGCGGATCGAGCTGCCGCTGGATCAGTTGCCGCGATTGATGGAAGACGGCGTGCGCCAGGCGGTCGCCGAAGGGGTGCGGCGTGCGGGGTATCTGTACGTCGCGCTGGACCTGGAAGGTTTCCGCAGCGGCAGCGCGAACCTGGCACTGACAGTGAGCGCGGGTTCGCGATCGAGCGATAGTTAACGCTAACGGAGTAGCGGTATGCGATCGATTAACCAACGGCGATTGATTTGGGTCCTAATGGTGTGCTTGATGCCGAGCGTGGTCCCCGCGGCGGAGGGGCTGGATGCGCAGACGCAACAGTTGTGGGAGCGGCACTGGCGGGTGTATGCGCAGAAGTGTGCCGAGTTCGAGGGCGGGTTTATCTGCTGCCCGGCATACGACCGGCGATATCCGAGTTCGGCGGGGATGACGGTTCGGCAGGCGGAGGCGGAGCTGGCGGAGAAGGTCAAGGTCCGCAAGGCCAACCTCGTCTACACCAAGACGGTCAAGATGCCTGTCGGCGAGGCCGAGGCGATGGCGAACCCGATCCCGAAGCTGGCGATCGGGGAGTACGGGTTTTTGGCGTCGGTGGAGGTGGTGGAGGTGCTCGGGCCGACGTCGGTGATGGTCAAGGATGTGGCGTTGATCGACACGGCGAAGCTCAACCGCGACTACCGGGCCGACCGCGAGCTTGCCCGGCAGGCGGACGACTCGGACGTGGCGGACGAGCTGCTCGAACACATTTATGAGCAGCGTTACGCCCTGGTCGAGAAGCAGAAACAGAAAGCCTACCAGCGTGCGGTGATGCGTATCGATGGCTACATGGCGCAGGGGCTGACCGAGGGCGAGCGATGGGAAGGGCCTAAGGGGGAGGGTATCCAGGTGATGATCGTCAGCCGGGAGGACTACGGCAACGAGCGCCGGCCCAAGCAGCGGCTGGTTGCGGTGTCGCCGGAGAAACTAAAGCTCGGGCTGGATGAGGCGGGGTTTATCCGGTTTTTGCAATCGCGCGGGCTGGAGCCGGCGTCGTTCGTGAAACGGGTGATGGACACGATGGCGGAAAACCGCCCGGACGATGCTGAGAAAATGGTATTCGCTTCGCTGTTAACGCCGCTTGCCGGGGCGGGTGAGAGCGAGTCCGCGGATCAAAAGACCGATGAGGCGGGCGGTGGCGAGCCGTAAACGCGTGTGGCGGGGCATTTTCCACACAGGTATTGATGCCGCGGAGCGATCGTTCTAGAATCCAGCAACCATGCTCACTCATCGAGGGACGCGATCTTGAAACGCAAGTGTGACAGATGCGCCCGACCGGCGACCCACCACTCGGTGGAGATCAAGCAGGGCCAGAAGATCGAGAAACACCTCTGCGAGCAGCACGCCGCGGAGGAGGGGCTGGCGATCAAGTCCATCCACACGCCGATCAATGAGTTATTGACCAATTTCGTCAAGGTCCACAGCACCGGTACGCCGGAACAGCAGCAGCAGCCGGGCATGACCTGCGACGAGTGCGGGCTGACGTTTGCGCAGTTCCGCAAGGACACGCTCCTGGGCTGCCCCGCGTGTTACAAAGCTTTCGAGCGTCCGCTGTCGACGCTGCTGGAACGTGCCCACGAGGGCGGTTCGCACCACATCGGCAAGGTCCCCCGCAGGGCCGGCGCGGGCGAGCAGCGGCAGGCGCTACTGATGCGGATGCGTAAGCAGCTCAACGATGCGGTGATCGGCGAGGACTACGAGCGGGCCGCCCGGCTGCGCGACGATATCCGTAAGTTCGAGGGAGAGCTTCTTTGAACCTGCACGGCTACACCGACCACGCCGGCGAATGGCTCCGCGGGACCGGGCCACACAGTGAGATCGTGATCTCAAGCAGGGTGAGGTTGGCGCGGAACCTTGCGGGCTTCCCGTTCGTGAACAAGGCCAACCGTCGGCAGCGGCACGACGTGCTGGCCATCTGCAAGGAGCAGATTGTCAGCGACCGGCTGGCGCCGAACGTGCTGTGGGTCGACCTGGCCGACAGCCCGCCGCTGGACCGCCAGCTGTTGGTCGAGCGCCACCTGATCAGCCGTCAGCACGCCGGCGAAAACGATGACCAACCCCGCGCGGTCGCCGTCGCCGCGGACGAGACGTTCGCCATCATGGTCAACGAGGAAGACCACCTGCGGATGCAGGTCATGCGCAGCGGCTTGCAGTTGTCCGAGGCCTTCGACCAGATCAACCGCATCGACGACATCATCGAGGACCGCATAGACTACGCCTACGCGCGGCGCTTCGGTTATCTCACTGCGTGCCCGACCAACGTGGGCACGGGGCTCCGCGTCAGCGTGATGCTGCACCTGCCGGCGCTGAAAATGACCGGCGAGATCGACAAGGTCCGCCGTGCCGCGCGGGACATGCACCTGGCGGTGCGCGGGTTGTTTGGCGAAGGTTC
>JAWKTA010000020.1:0-71821 GCA_041402025.1 Phycisphaerales bacterium
TGATCACGGAGCCGGCGAGCGTCACCTCGTTGGTGTTCTGGCCGGAATTGTGCCCGAAAGCGCCGGGCAGGTAGGTCGTGTAAGCCTGGCCCTGGTTGTTGACCCAGTCGTTAAAGATCGTGGTGAAAGGGATCTTCAGCAGGTCGTGATCGCCCTCGGTGTTCGGCAGGATGCCGTCGGCGAGGTCCTGGGCGGTCGGGGTGTAGACGAAGCCGGCCGCCTGGTCGCGGTCATCGGCGAGGAAGTAGATGTCGCCGGTGCTCGGATCGACGGTGATACTGTTGGGGCTGCGGTGGTCGCCGGGCAGCTTCTCGCCGGCGAACACGGAGAACAGCGGCGTGCTCATGTCCTGGGTCGAGAAGAAAACAATGGTCTTGCGCGAGTCACCATTGTTGTTCTGCTTGTCGATCATCGCGATAAACCCGCCGTCGGGCGTGGTCGGCAGCGCCGCCACCGCGGGGGTCGCCAGCACCGCCGCAAGCAGCGTGCCGGTAGCGAAACGTAAAATCCGGGTCCGATCCATCACTCACCTCCATAAATCAAGGGTGTACGTTAATAAGGGCCAAAAAAGCAACGGTTGTTTGGGGTTGTAAACAAAAATCAACTCAATCAAGTCAACGGATGACCTGGTCGCGGACGTCGTCGGGGTCCTTGGTCGTGGTCTCACGCTTGACCACCGAACCGGTGGGGAACCAGTAATCCACCTTGACGGCCTCATTGGGCTTCATGTTCTCACCGTGGCCGTCAAAGAAAACAACATTGAACCCGCCGCTGTGGCGGTATCCGAAACGCTCAGCCCAGCCGGCGGTGGAACCAGTCGTCAGCGGCTGGCCCGTGGCATCCGTGTAAAAGAACGGGCCGTTGCTGTGGCCGAGTGTCGGGCCTTGCTCCATGAAGTTGCCGCCGACCACCTGACGCTCAAAACCGTTGAGGCTGATTTTTCCGTCCGAGGCGATGTACCGCGCGCCGTCCATCGCATAGATCTTGCCGGAGACAGACCCCACGTTATCCAGACGGGGGCCGTAGTTGTCCGGGGGGGCGATGAACGCGGCGCTGGGGAACCCGACGTCGCCGAAATTCGTGTTTCCGAACGTGTGGAACTGAAGTGTCGCGGCGTAACTGGTGTATTTGATTGCGTCCGGCTCCAAGCCATCCGGGTGAGTATAGCCCTCAAAATGATTGAAATTCTCGCCGTTGGCAGGGCAGGCCAGGTCGTTGTTGGAGATCTCCGCCATCCGCTTTTGCGCATTAGCGGGTAGCCCCAAGGCGTCGCCGAGCGTGGGGGATATCCAATCGACGTTCTGAGCGGGCGCATTGCTGCGGTTCTGGGGCGACTTACCTAGAGGCCCGCTTGAGCCGATCCCAAAGCCGCTGGTGTTAGGCCCGGCTAGCCAGTTGTTGTTGTCCGTAGCGTAGATAGCCATCGCCTGGCCGAAACTCCGCTCGTGCCCCAGGCATACGGCCCCCTGAGCGGTCCGGCGAGCGGCCCCCAGCGCGGGCAGAAGGATACCCACCAGCAGGGCGATGATCGAGATCACCACCAGCAGTTCAATAAGCGTGAATCCGTCCCGTCGAGCTTCCCTGGTCGTGTTGATCATTTGGTTGGTCCCTGTCTCTGTTTTCGCCTCTAACAAGCCATATCTGGCCCCAGCCCAAAGCCTTGCCCCCAGCCCCGGAGAGCGGCAGGGGGCGTCCAAGCCGATATCACACAGAACGGGCGCACCCATCCAGCGCACCCGACCATACAGCATTGTACCCGCACGGGCCGATTCTACGAACCCCAAAATTGCGGAATAAGCGCAAATCTCACCGAACCGCCCCCCCAAACGGACCCGGCCAGAACAACGCAACGGACCGGCTTCCTAAAACCGAGCGGAAAAACAAGCCGCCTACAACCAAACACGACTCAATAAAGCATGCTGCGGCCCCCGGCTATACGGTCTAAAAAAGGGTGGGCCGGTTAAGGCCCACCCTGTCGAATTTTAACTGTCCAGGCCCTTGGGCCCGGTTATCGGACATTGTTTGGCGCATCAGGCCTTACGACGCAGCATCGCCAAGCCGCCGAGGGCGAGCAGGCCGAGGCTGGCCGGTTCGGGCACCATCGAGCCGGCAACCGCTTCGTCGAAGGTCGTCGCGACACCGATACCGTTCACGAGGATAGTGTTGCTATCGACGCCGGCGGTGGTGAAGAAGTCCTGACGCAGGGCGATGGCTTCCATCGCGGAGCCGATACGGCTGGCATCGGCGACGCCGCCGAAGCTGGGGTCGGACTCGGCGGAGGGGTTGAGCCAGGCCGACGCGGTGCCGGTGCCGTTATCCCACTTAACAACAACGAGATACTCGGTGCCAAAGCTCAGGTCGATACCCGACAGCGCCCCGCTGAGTGCGAAGCTCGAGCCGGACTGGATGCCCAGCTGGTAGTCGCCGGTCGCCGTATCGTTGATGCTGACACGGGCGACGAACCCGTTACCCGAATCCTTGAGGTGGATGAAGTAATCGTCATTGACATCGTTGTTCTGGCCGGTGCTGTTCACGGTGAACTTGGCGGCGTAGTAAACGATATCGGCCGCGCCGATGACCCCGCCGATCGAGCGGTTGGCGTCTTCGCTGCCCGGGTTGTCCAGGACGGCCTGGCCACCGAGAACGTCGATGTTGTCGGTGAAGGTATCGCCGCTGTGGGCGACCCAGAGCCCGCCGCTGACATTTACCGGGGAATTCGAGGCCGGCGTCGAAGCGGTCAGCTGACCATCGGGGTAGCTGAAGCCTTCGGCGAGAAGCGTCGCCGCGTCGGCCTGCCCGATGCCCATACCCAGCGCCGCGAGCGCGGCAAACGTCGTCAGTGCAAACTTACTCTTCATGGTCTCTTCCTCTCCTGAATTAAGAAAAAAGCGGTTAAATAACAGAAAAATAGCGGTTATTCGGGATCGACGGGACCCCGCAACCGGGGAAACTTATCGTCGGCGGAACACCGCCAGGCCGCCCAGGCCCATCAGCGCCAGGCTGGCGGGCTCGGGGACGTAGGTGCCGATGGGGAACGGCGGGTTGACCTGGGAATTGCTGGTCGTACCGTCGGTCACATTGATGCCGGAGAACGTCCAGTTGCCGATGACGAAGGTCGAGCCGTCCGGCCCGGTGTTGTCGTTGCGGTAGGCCCAACCATCCAGGTAATTCCACGCGCCGGGCAGTGAAGCGATTTCACCGAACACGTCGACCACGGTCTCGCCGCCGGCAAACGCGCCGGTCGGGTCGTAGAACAGCTCGACCGCGTCGTCACCGTTGATCGACGCGGGGCCACCGTTGGCGCCACCCGTAAAGAACAGTGTGGGTGTAAAGCCGAAGTAAGTGGAGAACTGGACGCTTTCCGAAGCCAGGTAGATGAAGTCGCCGGCGCTCGCGGAACCGGACAGGATCAATTCAACCCCATCGGTGCCGCCGCCGTTGTTCGCCGAACCAGCGCCGTAGACGCTCAGGTCCGGGATGTCGGTGGTCGCATACAACTCGATCACCTTGGGCAAGCCGCCGGACAAGCCGCCGTCGATCAGGCCGGTGATGATCAGACCCGCAGACGCCTGCGATGCTGTGACGCCCATGACGGCGGCAGCACCCAATACCAACCCTGACACGCTCTTCTTCATAATCTCTTCCCTCTCCTTGGTTTAGATCGAAGCGAATCCGGCATGGATTAGCCGTAATACCGCTCTCAACGCCAACACAAGCCATCAGCCGCAAACGAGCAAGGACCGCACAAATCATCGATTTGCACAGCATCCGGCGCGTATTAATAGTGAATGAGCCTCTCTCCCTTCCTGGTTTCCGACGCATCTTGCGATACGCCACAGCATAAGTATAGCCGAAACGCGCCGGTAAACCATGCGCCTTTTTCGCGTTTAACGGAAGTCTTATGGAATTTCTTTTTCAACAGTCCGGCTGTCCGGTCTAGGCGAATGGCGGCAATCGGCCAAGATGGACGGTGTGGGGGCAGTCAAAAATTCTTTTACTATTGTATTTTTAATTATTTATGCCGTTAGCCCACGCGCAGGTCCAGCCCGCCGTCCCGGACATCCACCGTCACCCGCGAGCCGTCGGGCACCTCGCCGGCGATGATCGCCCGGCCAAGACGGGTCTCCACCTCGTGCTGGAGGTACCGCTTCAAAGGCCTGGCCCCGTAAACAGGGTCGTACCCGGCGTCCGCCACGTGTTGCTTGGCGGCGTCCGTCAGCGTCAGCTCGATATCCCGCCCGGCCAGACGCCTCTGGATATCCGCCAAGAGCAGGTCCACGATCCGCGTGATCTGCTTGATCGACAACGGCTGGAACAGGATCGTGTCATCCACACGGTTCAGAAACTCCGGCCGGAAGTGTTGGCGCAGCTCCGCCATCACCGCGTTGCGCGACTGCTCGCTGATCTCGTTCGAGCCGAGCACCTGGTCTTCCAAAAGGTGCCGGCTGCCGATGTTGCTGGTCATGATGATGACCGTGTTCTTGAAGTTCACCGTCCGGCCGTGGCTGTCCGTGACCCGGCCATCATCCAGGATCTGCAAGAGCACGTTGAACACGTCGTGGTGCGCCTTCTCGATCTCATCGAACAGCACGACCGAGTAGGGCTTGCGGCGCACCGCTTCGGAGAGCTGCCCGCCTTCCTCGAACCCAATGTATCCGGGCGGCGCGCCGATCAGCCGTGACACCGCGTGCTTCTCCATGTACTCGCTCATGTCGATTCGGATGATGTTCTCTTCGCTGTCGAATAACGCCTCCGCCAACGCCCGGGCGAGTTCCGTCTTGCCCACGCCGGTCGGGCCCAGGAAAATAAACGAGCCGATCGGGCGCTTGGGGTCCTTGATCCCCGCACGCGCGCGGATCACCGCGTCCGCAACGAGCTGCACCGCCTGCTCCTGACCGATCACGCGCTCGTGCAGCTTCTTGTCCAGGTGCAATAGCTTCTCGCGCTCACCCTCGACGAGCCGCGTCACGGGGATGCCAGTCCAGCGCGCGACGATCTGCGCGATCTGGTCCTCGCTGACCTCTTCGTGAAGCAGGCGACCCTCGGACGTACCGGCGTCCTGCGCCTCGGCTTTTCCGAGCTGTTTGACCAATTCGGGTAGCTCGCCGTGCTTGAGTTGTGCCGCTTTTTCCAGGTTGTATTCGCGCTCGGCGACCTCGATGTCGCGGCGGACCTGCTCGATCCGCTCACGAACCTGCTGCGCCTTGCCTAGTTCGGCTTTCTCGTTTTCCCACTGGGCGCGCATCGTGGCGGCCTCGGCCTTGAGGTCGGCGAGTTCCTTTTGCAGATCGCCAAGCCGCGAGCGGCTGGCGTTGTCTTTTTCCTTCTTAAGCGCCGCCTCCTCGATCTCCAACTGCATCACACGCCGGCTCACGCGGTCAAGCTCGGCGGGCATCGAGTCCATCTCCGTGCGGATCATCGCGCAGGCCTCGTCGACCAGGTCGATCGCCTTGTCGGGCAGGAAACGGTCCGTGATGTAGCGGTCCGACAGCACCGCCGCCGCGACGACCGCGCCGTCCTGGATCTTCACGCCGTGATGCACCTCGAACCGCTCACGCAGCCCGCGCAGGATCGAGATCGTGTCCTCGACGGTGGGGGGGGTCACCATCACCGGCTGGAAACGACGCTCCAGCGCCGCGTCCTTCTCGATGTGCTGGCGGTATTCGTCCAACGTCGTCGCGCCCAGACAGTGCAGCTCGCCGCGCGCGAGCATGGGCTTGAGCATGTTGCCCGCGTCCATCGCGCCCTCGGCCTTGCCCGCGCCGACGATCGTGTGCAGCTCATCAATGAACAACAGGATGCGTCCCTCGGCCTGCTTGACCTCGTTGAGCACCGCCTTGAGCCGTTCCTCGAACTCGCCCCGGAATCCTTCGCGCCGGCGACCAGCGAGCCCATATCCAGAGCGAAAATCGTCTTATTTTTCAGGCCCTCCGGCACGTCCCCACGCACGATACGCTGCGCCAAGCCCTCGACGATCGCGGTCTTGCCCACGCCCGGCTCGCCGATGAGCACGGGGTTATTCTTGGTCTTGCGCGAGAGGATACGGACCGCGGCCCGGATCTCTTCATCGCGCCCGATGACCGGGTCGAGCTTTCCGTCGCGGGCCATGACAACGAGGTCACGCCCGTAGCGGTCAAGCGCCTCGTAGGTCGCCTCGGGGTTGGCGGACTGCACGCGCTGGTTGCCGCGCACCTGCGTGAGCGCCTGCAACAATGCATCGCGTGTGATACCCAAACTCTTGAGGATGCGTCCGGCAGCGGTCGCGTCCGGCTTGTCCAGTATCCCAAGCAGCAGGTGCTCGACCGAGACGTACTCGTCCTTCAAACGCTTGGCCTGCTGCTCGGCGTTGATAAGGATTTCATTCAGTGGTTGCGTGAGGTACACCTTGCCGGGCTCGACGCCCGAACCCGCAACGTGTGGCCGCTTGTCCAGCTCACGCCCCAGCTCGCGCACGACCACGTCGGCCGGCCGTTTGAGCTTCTCCAGCAGACGCGGCACCAGCCCGCCTTCCTGCTCGCACAGCGCGTACAACAAATGTTCCGCGTCCACCGCCTGGTGGCCGCGCGTGATCGCGATGTTCTGCGCCGCCTGCAACGCTTCCTGGGTTTTCTGTGTGAATTTGTTGAAGTCCATATCGTTACTCCCGGCAAAAGCCCACGGTCTCCCGGCCGTGGGGCATGCTTTTTCAGTGTTGTTTAACTATCCGTCCCGGCCCCGGAGGGACCGGGCCTGGAAGCGTTTTTCAGTTGTTCGTAAAGCTCACGTTCGCGTTCGCTGAGTGTTTTAGGCACAGCAATCATCAGTCGCACATATAAATCCCCGGCCTCACCGTTGGGATTCACAAGCCCCTTGCCTTTGAGCCGAAGCTTCTGACCCGAGCCCGTGCCCGGGGGGATGTTCAGGCTGACCGTGCCGTCAAGTGTTTTGACATCGACCTTGTCTCCCAGCGCCGCCTGCCAGGGCGCAAGCGTGACATCGGTCGTGAGGTCGCGCCGGTCGAGCGTGAAGCGCGGGTCCGGCGCGATGTTGATCTTGAGGATCAACCCTTCGCCGGCCAAACGAATCTTCGCGCCGTCGGTCGTGCCCTTAGGGATCTTCACTTCGACGGTCTTGCGACCGCTGGGGCCATGCGGTCAGGCCGGCGGGTCGAGCCGTGGAAACGCATCGGCCAGCGTGGTGATCACGACGCTTCCTGCATCGGCGCGGCGTGTTGGCCCGCGTGCCCCCGGTGGCCCCGGTGCGCGCCGCCGAACAAGTCTTCAAAACCCGACGCACCGCCACCGGATGCCCCGTGCGCCCCGGCCATCTGGCCGAACATCGCCTCGAAGAAGTCGCTGAACTGCCCGCCGGTATGGAACTCAAAACCACCGCCCCCGGGACCGCCCGCGCCGCCGCGGAACCGGCTTTCCCACCCCGGCGGGGGCCGGAACTGCTGCCCGGCCTTCCAATCGGCACCTAATGTGTCATACCGCTGACGCTTCTCCGGGTCCTTCAATACTTCGTACGCCTCGCCGACCTGCTTGAACTTCTCCGCCGCGTCGGCTTCCTTGTTCATGTCCGGGTGGTACTTGCGCGCCAGCTTCCGGTATGCGCGCTGGATATCCTCCTGCGAAGCGTCCCGCTTCACGCCCAGCGTTTTGTAGTAATCCTGAAACGTCACAGCCATGGTCGGCCCCTGTCTTGAGTCATTTCTGCACTTGGCCCGAGCGCGACACAGCCCCGGCCCGGTGCATATTTTATTACGTTGCAAAACCCGCGCCGGAAAATGTGGCCGTAAGCCTTTATTTTTAATGTATTTGCACGCCTAATTGACACCTAGGGCTGCCTGATTGGCAGGGGCGATTTAAAAATAGGTAAACCCTGATAGTTTAATATTTAACAGTCGCCATGCTGTAAAAAGCTGGCCTTTTATAGAACGATTGATATCTTGGGGCTGACGGTGTAATCACCCGTGCGATTCACTTCGAGATTTCAAAACCAGGACAGCAGTATTCTTTTATTTTCGTTCCTTCGGGAGCAGAGGGCGGAGACGGATTCCATGAATCAGATGTTGTTGAGTCGGCTTGGTCATTACGGTTTTGTGGTGCTTGTCGGGGCATTGGGCGGAAAAGCGGTGTACGCCGGTGCGCCGCTTGAGGTTACGGCGTACTTCTCGCTGGAAGGCGACGTGGTAACGGCGGGCGACCAGCTTGATTTCAACTTCGACCTGTCGCGCAGCGTCGATGGCAGCGAAAACCTGGGCTTCAGGACCTGGGCCAGTGGCGGTGGGACCAACGCGGCGGGCGACGCCATCGCTTCGGGCGGGATCGACTCGGTCCTGGAGCTTTTCGACGCCGGCAACGCCTCGCGCGGATTCAATGACGACGCGTTCGGGCTCGACTCCTATCTCACCTGGTCACCCATCCAGACCAACGGAACCCCCTTAAACCCCGACCCGCTCACCGCCGGGGGCTACCGCCTGCACCTGAACGAATTCAACAACGATCAGGCCGGGGCGTGGGCGCTGGACCTGGTCGGCCCGGCCGACGCGCTGCAGATGACCGGCATCACACCCACCGGGACCGCCACGATCGGCAGCCTCAAGTTCGGCACCGACGCCGGCGGGGGCGCGGCCGCGACGTTCAACCAATCCGGCACACTCACGGTCGCCGGAGCCTTGACCGTCGCGCAGACCGGTGACGCGGTGTTCAACAACACGGGGTCGACCACCGTCAACAGCTTGACCTCCGTCAACAGCGGCGGCACCCTCAACGCCAACGCCGGCTCATTTAACGCCAACGGCGGCGTCCAGGTCAACGGCGGCACGCTCAACGCAAGCATTTCCAATTTCAGCCTGGCCTCCGGCACCACCCTTAGCGCCAGCAACGGCGCTCAGATTCAAACCACCGGAAACCTGTTCCTCAACTCCAGCCGAACAATCAATCTCGGCACCGACGCCGACATGACACACACCGGACAGATCAGCGTCGGCGCGATCAATACCGGCACACTCAGCATCGACGGCGCGGGCACGACATTCATCCAGAACGGTCCGCTGCTGATCGGCCAGCAGAACGCGACCGGCACGCTCACCGTGCAGAACGCCGGCCTCATGGATGTCAACGGCCTGCTCTACGTGGCCGTGTCCTCGACCAGCGGCGCAACCAACGCCAACCTCAACGTCCTCTCCGGCGGCACGGTCACTACCGATTCGATCCGCATTGGTGACACCGACGGCGACCAGGGTTCGGGCGCCATCACCGTCGATGGCGCCAATTCCAGCCTTACCCAGTCCAGCGCCGCCACACTCACCATCGGCAACGCCGACACTCCCGGCAACAACGGCAGCCACTCGGTCGTCGTCAGCAACGCCGGCACGTTCAACGCTTCGGCCGCCGGGTCGGTGAGCATCCTGCAGACCGGCGAACTCAGGGTCAACACCGGCGGGCTGTTCACCGCGCAGACGCCCAACCCGGGCAAGAGCGAGAACGGCGCCGCGGGCGGATCGCTGACGAGCGCCGCGCCCATGTTTATCGAAGGCGGGACGGTCCGCCTCAACGGCGGCAACGGTTGGAACGGCTCGAGTGAGATCGGACATACCGCCGGCGCAAACGGCGGGGTCGGCGGCGGAATCACGATGAACAACGGCGCCAACCTCCTGCTGCGCCTCTCGTCTGACGTGTCGTTCGATGGCGGCAAGGGTGGCAACGATTACATCGTGTATCAGGAAAGCACCGTAGCGGGCAACGGCGGCAACGGCGGCACGGCACAGATCAACGGCGGGGTCGTAACGCTCAACGATACCGACACATCCCTCACCTTCAACGGCGGCGACGGCGGCAAGCAGAACGCCAACTTCCCGTTGGTCAGAGGCGGGCAGGGTGGACAGGGCGGCACGATCAACATCGCCGGCGGTTCGGTGACCCTGAGCACGGACACCACGATCTCGGCCAGGGGCGGCAACGGCGGGGACGCCACGAACCCGGTGAATACGGACTACCACGGCGGTTACGGCGGACAGGGCGGCAGCGTGAACCTGTCGTCGGGCTTTTTAATAGTCAATGGCGGCACGCTCGATCTCGACGGCGGCGACGCCGGACTGACCGCTAACCTCAACAACAAGTTAGGCGGCGATGGCGGGTTACTTACCGTCACCGGCGGGGTCCTGGTGTTAAACAGCGGATTGATCACGCTCACGGGCGGCGACGGGTCCAGCAGCCCCGGCACGATCAACTTAGGCGACGGTACCCTCGCACTCAACGGCGGGCACATCAACGCCGGCAAAACCCTCACCCCCACCGCCGACCCGATCAACTTCACAGGCGTCATACTCAATCAGACCGACGGCATCATCGATATTAAGGACAACGCCACCATCCAGGGTGGCACGCTGACGCGCACCAACGGGCAGTTCAACCTCTTCCCGAACAAACGACTCACCGCCGCCGCCGATGCGCAGATCACGCTCGGTTTCAGCAATTTCGAGATCAACGACGGCAAGACCCTGAAGATCACCACCGGCGCCGACTTCAGCACCGGCAGTGTCGGCGTTGGCAATGGCTCCACGGGGACACTCATCGTCGACGGCGCGGGGTCCACCCTGAGCCTCGCGAGTTCATCCAGCAATTTCGGTGACGCCGGCGGAAGCGCCGACGTAACCATCAGCGCCGGCGGCACGATGTCCGGCGGAAGCAACTGGCACATGCGTAACGGCAGCTTCACCGTGTCCGACGCCGGGTCGAGCGTCACGCAGGGAAATACCGCGCTGCTGAGCGTCGGGCCAACCATCAGCGGCGCTTTCAACCTCAACGTCTCCAACAACGCCACCTACACCACGGGCTCTGATTACACCGAAGTTTTAGATAACGGCACGATCAACGTCTTGAGCGGTGCAACCTTCAACAACCACGGCTCGCTGAAGGTCCAGGACGGCGGGACGATCGATATCAACGGCGGCACATTCAACCACACCAACACGGGCACCTCCAACCTCTTCGCCGGGGGCACGCTCAAGGTCCGCGGCGGCGGCACACTGAAGATGACCGACGGCTCGCTCACGCTCGACCCCGCCGCCACCTTTGACGGGACGGGCGGCACCGTCTTCCTCGACAACAACGCGGCCCTCAACGCGGCCACCTACGGCACCATCGCCTTCGGCACGCTGCGCGTGGAAAACAGCGCGACCGCCAACCTCCCGACCCTGGTCGGGGTGGACATCCTGATCCAGGACGACGGCATCCTCAACCCTTCCAGCAACACCTCCTCGCAGTTCTTCGTTAACGACGTGCAGGACTTCGACTCGGCGACTTTCCAGGGCGGCTTCAGCCTGGGCGCGACCACGGTGGGGGCCAGCGCCTCATCCATGATCCTGGGCACCAATGACGTGTTGACCGTCAAGGGCATCAGCACCGTCGGGTTCAACAAGTTCGCATCGCTTTCCGTCAACGATGGCACATTCAACGCCGACGGCGGGCTGCTGATCGGCTATAACGTGGTGGGCGGCGCGGGCGCGTCCGGCACGGTCACGATCAACGCGGGCACGCTCCACGCCACCAGCACGCCGAGCTTCCCGCTTGCGGTGGGGGTGGGCGGCACCTTCTCGCTCGCAGGCAACACCGGCAACTCGCTCATCCTTAACGACGGCGAGCTTATCGTCGATGGGATGCTCTATGTCGCGCCGGGCAACAGCTTCACCATGGCCAACGGCGAACTGGATGCGGGCGTGTTGTTCTACGAGGGCGCGCTGAATATCACCAACGGCGGCGTGAAGCTTAACGCCCTGATAAACAACCTCTCTCCCCTCTCGCTGGGGGTGGTCAATCTCGGCAACGCTTCGCTGACTATCGGCACGACGCGCAGCACGGGCAGCACCCCCCTTTCTCCCACCATTATTGTCGACGCCGGCGACAGCTTGACCGCCGCTAACATCGGTGTCGGCACCGAGGTCGACGCGCTACTCGAAATCTCCGGGGGCGGGACAGTCAACAGCACGGCCGGCACCAGCACGGTCGGCGACGGCGGCACGGGCGGGTCAACCGGAACCGTCAATATCAGCGGGACGGACTCGGCCTGGAATATCGGTGGCAACGGACTGGATATAGGCCGCGGCACCGTCAGCGTCGGCGGCCTTGCTTATCTCACAGCGACAGACCCCGGCGGCGAGGTCGAGATCATGACCCACGGCATCCTCCGCGGCAACGGCATCATCGCCACGCAGGCGGGCGTATTCAACGATGGCACCATCATCATCGATGAGGCCGTGGAGGACTTCACCATTTACCTGCTGGCGATCAATGGCAACTACACGCAGGAGCCAGACGGCCGGATCGAGGTCGGCATGGTGACGGGCGACCCGAGGCTCGACGTCATGTACGTAACCGATGGCCTGATGAGCCTGGCGGGTGAACTGGCGTTCGATCCCACGGACGACTACAGCGCGCTACCGATGTACACCAGCTACTCGGTGCTCTTCGGCAACGGCTCGACAACACGCTCGGGCGTGTTCGACACCGTCAGCGGTGCGGACCTGGGTGACGGCACGGGTCTGGGCATCATCTACGGCGGCTCCACGGTCAACGCACAACACGCCATCATCGGCGACCTGAACTATGACGGCTTCGTCGGCATCGCCGACCTGAACATCGTGCTGGGCAACTGGAACCAGAGCGTCGATGCCGGCGCCTGGGGCGCGGGCGACCCGTCCGGAGACGGGTTCGTCGGCATCAATGACCTCAACGCCGTGCTTGGCAACTGGAACAACGGCACCCCGCCTAGCGGTGTATCGACGCAGGTACCCGAACCGGCGACAGCCGCGCTGTTGATGCTCGGCGCGCTGGCCATGACTCGTCGCCGGTGGTGACCCTCATCGCCCGGTTAAACGCATCCTCAACACATAAAAACGAAGCCCACGTTTTTAAAACGTGGGCTTCTTTCGTGATCGAATCTGTGTTGCAAACTTCAGTTTAGCGGCGTGCAGAACCAGGCGCGTTGGTCACCGACTTGCACTTCCTGCAATAGGTGCAGCTTCAGGGCTTCGCCAAGCCTTGCGCTCAGCGCGGTGGCCCAGTCGGCGCGGTCGGTGAACAGGTGCAGCACCGGTTCGGTTGAATGGATCAAACTTCAACTGGCAACTGGGTCAGTTGCAGCAAGCGCCAAGTGCTCGCGGACCCACTTGCGGGCCTGCATGAGATCGACCATCGCCGGTTGCAGGCCGTCGAGGCCCTCGGCCTGCGAATCATGGCGGTGCAGCAGGTGCAGCCGGCCGGACTGATCGAGCATGAGCTGCGTCTGCGGCTGGTGCGGCAGCGTGCCTCCATCGCGATCCCGCCGGGGACCGAGCCGTTGCCGGACATAAGCAACTCGACGAGGTTGGGTTCGTCGGTGTTGTTCGTTGCGGCGGAAGCGGCGACGACGGAAGCGCGGGCTGTGAGTCGTTGGCGGCGGGGGTGCCGGGATTTCTCGAACAGCGGGGCTTGCCGGGGTGTTTGCGGTGCGGCGACCGGCTGAACAACCGGGGCTATTTCCGGGGCCGGGGTCGGGGCGGTTTCGCGCGCGGCGGGGCGCGGCTGGCTGCGCGCCGGGGCCTGAACCGGAGGTTGTTCGGGCAGGCGGTGGCGGGGCACAAACGGCGGGGGCTCGAGGGTGGGGCGACGCAAGGGCTCACGCTGCTGCGACACCGGCGGCGTGCGACGCGGGCGGCTTCGACGGCCGGCGTGGGGGCGGGCCTGCTTTCAGCAACAGGCGCGGGTTCAGGCGCAGATACCGGCGGTGGGCGGGGCAGCTCAACCGCCGCAGGCTTTCGACCGTCATCGGCTCCGTCGCCGCGTAACGGTCGAACCACTCCGCCAGCTTCGGCCAGGCCGACCCGACATCCTCGAACCGGCCCAGGTGACGCAGGTTCACCGGCACCATCTGCTTCTGCCAGCCCAGCAGCTGCACGGGTGTATTCAGGAAACTCTGTGCCGCCGACTGGAACTTACTCGCCGCGTCCTGGCTGACCTTAGGGTCCGACCCCATGATCATCAGCCCGACACGCTTCCGGGCCACGGCCTGATTCTTTTCGACCAGCGTCTTGAGCATCCGGTACCCGCCGACCACGGCCAGGTCATCCGCGCCGCACATCAGCGTCCAGTCCTCGATCATCAACGCCCGCGCCAAGCCGTGCTCATCGTTCTGCGGGTCCAGGTGAACCAGCACCGTCCCCGGCGCGCTGTCGGTGGAACTAAGCAACGCTTCGAGCACGTTGACCGGCCCGACACGCCCGCCACCCGGCGGCATCCTAAGCGATACGCCCCGGCTTCCGCCGCGTCCGATCGTGTCCTGATTAGTCGGCTCGACCAGCTCCAGGTCGATCAGGTCGTCATCCACGTGCAGGATCGCCACAGGCCCTTCCTGCTGAGCCAGCAGCTGCGCGTATTGTGTCAACCACGGGCCGCTTAGCCCCGGCAGGTTGCCCAGGATCACCGCTTCGACCGCGACGGCGTGCTTGGGCGCTTCCTCGGCTACGGCATCCTGAGCAGGAGAGTCTAGTTGCGATTCGTCGGCGTCATCCTGATCGAAATACGCCTCTTCGGCCACGATATCGTCGGTTTCCATCGCCTCGCCGATCGAAGCCAACGGCGATTCATTGTCTTCTTCGACCTCCGTGTGCAGGCGCAGCGGGGGTTCTTCTTTTTTGATCACGGGCGCGGACGGCTTAAGCGGCGCGGGTTTCACCGGCGTCGGCCGGCTGGTGCGCAGCTTCGGGCCAAGTCGGATCGGCGTCGGCCCGGTCAGTTCATTGCCGCGCGGGAAAGAGCCACCGACCGTGTCATGCGTGCCGGACTTGGGCGTCTGTCCCGAGAGGAACAGATCGGCCAACTCGTCCAGCGCCTGTTGTGTGCGTGTGTCATCCATGACCGGAGCGCCGATCTTAATTGCGAATAAAGGTTGCCTCGCCCTCCCCGGTGTTGAGTAATCAACGGGGCCCGGGGGCCGTGCCCCAGTTTAGGCGACCACGACGATGTTGTTCAATTCGCCGAAGGGGTTGGACTCGACGTAGCTGTTGTACGGGTCCTGCACCCATTGGCCGTCCACGACCAGGCGGTAGCGGTACCGGCCGGGCGCGACCGGCACGCAGGCCTGCCACACACCCAGCGACTCGTCACGCTTCAGCGGCGTCGTCGCCGGGTCCCAGCCGTTGAAATCCCCCGCGATCGCGACCTGTCGGGCCTTGACGTCCGGCTGGACGAACAAAAGCCCCTGTGCGGTATGCCGTGCCCCGAACAAGCCCGCAAGCTTCTTCTCGAAACTGTCCGGTACGCTGGGCACCACCGGCTTGGTTGCCTGAACGGTCTGCACGGGCGATGTCGGGGTTGGCGTAGCCATCCGGGGCGCAAACCCCTCGACCTGCGCATCCTCATCGCTGGCAAGCCGCGATGAAAGCTCCGCCGTCCGTGACGACAACGCCCGGGCACGCTCGACCAGCTCCGCCGCCCGGCTCATCGCCGGGTGACTCACCGAGACCGACGCCTGCGCCGTCATCTGCGGCTCGAACTCCTGCATCGGCACCACCGTGGGCACCGGCGGGTTCGCCAGCAGCCACTCGCTTAATCTTTCAAAGTCCTGCATCCCCCGGCTGGCCGGGTCGTATTCCGTGATCGGCTGCCCGAAACTCGCCGCTTCCTTGAGCTTGCTGTTGAAGTTGATGACGATCGGCAACAGGTCCTCGCCGAAGTGCCGCTTCAGCTCCGAGAGGATCTCACGCGCCAGCTTCGTACGCACGTCGTACATCGTCGCCAGCACGCTGAACCGCACGTGATGCCCCGCGCGACGCGCGAGCATCCGGATCGTCTGCTGCTGACGCACCGCGCCCTGCATCGAAAAGAACCCGGTCTCCACCGGGATCAACACTTCATCAGAAGCACGCAGCGCGTTAAACGTCAAAAGCCCGATCGAAGGCGGGCAGTCGATAATGCAATAATCGTAGCGGTCCTGCACGGTCGAGAGCACCTGCACAAGTCGGCGGTCTTTATCTGAAGCATTCGTTAAAGATGCCTCAATCCCCGCGAGTGTGATCGATGAAGGCGCAAGATCGAAGTTGCGCGCGATCTGCCAGGTGATCTCCGACATCGCCAGCGAACCGTCCAGCCCGACACGCAACATGTCCGCGATCGACTTATCGATCTGCGCGTCCGGCACAGCCAACCCCATCGCGCAATGCGACTGCGGGTCCATATCAACCAGCAGCGTGCGCTTGCCTTTGGCGGACAGCGACGCGGCGAGGTTGATCGAGCAAGTCGTCTTGCCGCAGCCACCCTTCTGGTTGATGATCGCGATGGTTCGCACAGCCGGGCCTTTCGTCCTTGAAAGCCGCTGGCCCACCGGCCAACACAGGCCGTACCGGGCACGCACAGGGCCGACCAACCGGCCAACCCTGTTGCTCGTTATCGGGGCCTGTGCCCCCAAACCTTGAATATCAATACTGATAATGAGGATAAAGAGCCCCGCCCATCCCCGGGCTTCTCCCCGAATCACCCTCCGGTTTGCCCCCGGCCTGGCCGCTTCAGTAGCCACGAACACACCGACCACCCCCATCCCAAACTACAATCCCCCCATGCCCGACCCCGCGCACCCACCCACCCTCATCCTCGCCAGCCGTTCGCCACGCAGAGCGCAGCTTTTGCGCGATGCCGGCTTCGCCTTCGAACAGGCCGCCCCACCCTTCAACGACCCGCCCCAGCCCGACCAGTCACACCCCGGCCCACCATCCGCCCTCGCCGCCTACCTCGCTGAACAAAAAGCCCTCAGCCTCCACCCTTACCTCCAACAACACCCCAAAGCCCTCATCCTCGCCGCCGACACCATCTGCGTCACCGATGCCGGCCAACTCATCGGCACCCCAACCGACCGCGACGACGCCCGACGCATGATCCAGCAATTCATCAATCAGACCCACGCCGTCGTCACCGGCGTAGCGCTACTGACTATTAATATGGATGCCCCCCTCACCCTCGCCGACGAAACCCATGTCGCCCTAGGCCCGCTGAACAGCGCTCAGCTCGACGAATACCTCGATTCCAACACCTGGCAGGGCAAGGCCGGTGCCTACAACCTATTCGAACGCCAACACGCCGGCTGGCCGCTCACCGTCACCGGCGACCCCACCACCGTCGTCGGCCTCCCCATGCAAAAACTCCTCCCCGCCCTCGCAAAATTAGGCCTGAAACCCACCCCCCAGTAAACCCACTCAAGCCGCTTGCGGCTTAGCGCTCCTGCCCATCCCCGATCCACCTCCCTCCCTGATCCTTCGCCCCCCGTCCCGTATCATCTACGGTGCCCATGAACCACGCCCGGCTCTACGACATCATGTCAGGCAACGCCCCCGGCCCCGCCGCCGCCGCCACGCGCCTGGGCCTCTCCGCACTCGCCCCCGCCTACCGCCTCGCCGTCGCACTCCGCAACAAACAGTTCGACGCCGGCCTGCGCAAACCCGCTAAACTCCCGCGACCCGTCATCAGCGTCGGCAATCTCACCACGGGCGGCACCGGCAAGACCCCCATGGTCATCGAACTCGCTCGCCGACTCCTCAACCAAAACCATAAACCCGCCATCCTGCTCCGCGGCTACATGAAAGAAGGGGCCACCGCCTCCAGTGATGAGGCCGTGGAGCTGCAGCGCGAACTCGGTTCAGCCGTCCCCGTCATGCCCAACCCCGACCGCACCGAAGGCGCACGCCAAGTCCTCGAAAAACACCCCGAGGTGACCGTCTTTATCCTCGATGACGGCTTCCAGCACCGCCAGGTCCACCGCGACCTCGACCTCGTCCTCATCGACGCTACGAGACCCTTCGGCTTCAACCACCTGCTCCCCCGGGGCCTGCTCCGTGAACCGGCACGGAATCTGCGCCGCGCCCACGCCGTCATCCTCACCCGCTGCGACCTGATCACCCCGTCCGAACTAGCCGCCCTCGACCGCCAAATCGAATCCCTCACCGGCAAACCACCCACCGCCCACGCCGCCACCCCCTGGTCCGGCGTCCCGCCCCCAAAGCCGCATGGCCTCCGGCCGTGGGACCGCAACCTGATCAAAAACAGGATCAAACCCCGTTTCTAAAACAGTACCCGACACCCTCCTCCCACCCGACTACCTCAAAAACAAAAAAGTCGTCGCCGCCACCGCCATCGGTAACCCCGCCGCCTTTAACCGCATGCTCGAATCCGCCGCCGGCGAAGTCCTGCACACCCACACCTTCGACGACCACCACGCCTACACCCCCGACGAGATCCAACACATCCTCTCGGATGCGAAGAAGCACAGCGCGGATGCCGTCGTCGTGACAGAAAAAGACTGGGTGAAGTGGCATGGCCCGTTGACCGGGCTTGATATCAACAACGATACCCCGCCGATCATCCGCCCCGTATTAGGGGTACGATTCACCACCGGCGAAGCCGCCATCCAAACCTTACTCAAGACAGGAGAAGCCACGGGATGAATGCACAACAAAAACCCGCCGATTTTCCCTCCGCGTCTCCGTGTCTCCGCATCCTCCGTGATATACACCGGCTCAGCCTGATCAACGGCCTGATACTACTATCGCTCTTCACCACCGCCTGCACCACTCAGAACACCAAAGATGAGCTAGCCGCGCGCACCATAGACCCCGACAAAGCCGCCGCCGCGGAGGACAGCAAGCTGCTGTGGTTCGATGCTCTTGATCTCGGCATCGAGGGCCAGGGCTGGCCAATCGCCGAACTCAAACACCCCTACGAACGCTTCCCCGCGCGGGCCGAGGGCGTCGTGCGCGACGCCGTCTGGAACCTCTCGGAAAACTCCGCCGGCCTGAGCATCCGCTTCGTCACGGACTCGCCCGTCATCGCCGCCCGCTGGTCCCTGCGCTCTGCGATGCTCGACATGCACCACATGCCCAGCACCGGCGTCAGCGGCGTGGACCTGTACGCCAAAGACGACAAGGGTCAATGGCGCTGGGTCGGCGCGGGTCGGCCCAAGACCCAGGAACTCAGCGAATGGACGCTCGTCTCCCAGGCCCCGCCCGGCGAACACGAATACCAGCTCTACCTGCCGCTCTACAACGGCATCGAGAAACTCGAGATCGGCCTCGCACAGAACACCACCCTGCGCAAAGCCCCGCCCTACGACAAGGCCCACGCCAAACCGATCCTCTTCTGGGGCACCTCCATTTTGCAGGGCGGTTGCGCCTCACGGCCCGGTATGGCCTATCCGAGCATCATCGGCAGACGCCTGCACCGACCGACCATCAACCTCGGGTTCTCCGGCAACGGGAAGATGGACCCCGAGATCGCCATGATGATCGGCGAACTCGATGTCGCCGCCTACGTCATCGACTGCGGCCCCAACATGACCGCCGAGATGGTCGCCGAACGCACCGAGCCGCTGGTCCGGACCATACGCGCCGCTCAGCCTAAAACCCCGATCGTGCTCATTGAAAACATCCGCTACCAGCACGGCTGGTTCATCGAATCCACCCGCAACGCCTACCAAAGCAAAAACGCCCAGCTCAAAGCCGCCTACGAGCGACTGCAGAAGCGGGGCGTCCGCAACCTGTATTACATCCCCTGCGACAACCTCCTCGGCAACGACGGCGAGGCCACCGTCGACGGCACCCACGCCACCGACCTGGGCTTCATGCGCATGGCCGATGTCATTGCCCCGGAGCTTGCGAAGATCCTAAAGTAAACACGGACCGTACATGAGCACAACACCCCACGCGTTCCGTGGCCCGATGCCGATCCTGCCGACCCCGATCACACCCGACGGGAAGATCGACGAAACAAGCCTGCGCCGGCTGGTGCGGTACTGCCTCGCCAACGGGGCGGCGGCGATCGGGCACTTCGGGATCGCATCGGAGTTTTTCAAGCTGGACGATGAAAGCCGGGAGCTCAACGCGCGGGTCGTGATCGAGGAGGTCGACGGACGCGTGCCGGTGTTCCTGGGCGCGACCGGCGCATCGGACAGCCTGGCGGTGAAATACGCACGGCAGGCCCATGCGCTTGGCGCGGACATGCTGATGGTGGCGATCCCCTACGTGAATGTCCCCGATACAAGCGCGATGTGTGATTACTACCGCCGCGTCGCCGACGCCACGCCGCTACCGATCATCCTTCAGGACACGCCTACAAGCGCACCGATGTTGACCGCCGAGGTCGCCTGCCGGTTGTTTGATGAGGTCCCCACGGTCCAATACATCAAGGCCGAGGGCAACGACTTTATCAGCAAGACCGCACGGGTCATGGAGATCAGCGGCGGGCGTATGCCCGTGATCGGCGGGTACGGCGGGAAGTTCATGCTCCACATGCTGCGACTGGGCGTAACCAGCTTCATGACCGGCACGGAGGCTCTGGACCTGCACAACACCATCATCCAAGCTTTCCTGGCGGGCGACCAGGAGACCGCAGCCAAGCTGTATTGCGAGCGGTTGCTGCCCTATTTCGCGTTTTACGAGATGCACCCGGAGCAGCTTCTCAAGCAGATGTTGCACCAGCGCGGCGTGATCGACCACCCAAACATCATCCCGCCCAGGGCGTCCCGGCCGATGAGCGAGATCGAAGAACGCGAATTTCAGTGGGTGCTCAAGCGCACCGGCCTGGACAAGCCGCCGCCTATGTTCTGATCCGACCGGGGCCCGGTTTCACACATGAAGCTCACCTCACCCCATCCGCCCCACGATCAAGGGCTTAGAGGGTGTACGCGGGCCGCCGCCGGGCCAGCAGGGCCGGAGCGGCAAGGCACAGCAGGGCGGCTGCGGTCGGCTCGGGCACGACAACGATGTTGTCGATCAACGTGAACGACAAGAGCGGGGCGTTGGGGTCGGTCGAAGAACTCGTGTTGCTGTCGTGCCTGCCGAAGAGGATGTTGTTCCCGCCGGTGGGCGTGGCAAACGTTGTGATATCGACGCGCGCGATCGCCAGGCCGTCCACGCTCCAGCTTACGACGCTGCCCGACTTCTCGATCACCACCTCGTGCCAGGCGTACCCCGGCGCGCCGGACCACAGCAGGCCGGTCTGCGACCCGGGGTAGAGCGTCTGCTGCAGCGCGGGCGGCGCGATGTTGCCGAACTGGTTGTAATAGCTGTTGCTGCCGTTGCGGCTGGTTGTTGGCCGGCGGCGTTGATTCGTTCGGGGCCGCGTAGACATCGACGCCGTTGGTCTGGGCGCCGCCGGGTAGGAGGTGATGGCGTCGGGGAATACACCCGCCAATCGGATGCAGAACCGCCGTCACCGGTCGCGGCGAAGTAGACGGCATCGGTCGTGGGCTGGTTCAAGCCGTTCACGGCCGTGCCCGACGTGAGCACGCCCGCCAGCCCGAGCTGGGTCAGGCCGAAGCCGCCGTTGGGTAGCGGCCCGACAACGTTTTCCCACCAGTCGAAGGTCAGGGTGAAGTCGCCGCCACCTAAGTCCAGGCCGGTCGGCGAGGCGGTCACCCCGCCGAAGATGTTCGAGGTTTCGTTGACGCGGAACTGCATACCGCGCGTGGGCTGGTCCCCGGAACCGGTGTTGGGCGCTTCGGGGACCCCGATCGTGCTGTAGTCGAAGCTGAAGTTGACCGCGTAATCCGTGCCGCCGGCGGGGTTGATGGTCCAGCCCGACGACACATCGGTGTTGAAGCTCTCGGAAAATAGCGCCGCCTGCGCGGGCCACGCCTGACACAACACGAAACACAGGCCCCAAACGGGTGCAATAGAACGCATCGTCTTTCTCCTCTCCGGGATGTGCGCCGATCCCCGCGAACCCCGCTTGGCCGACCGGCGTGCCCGCATCCTACCACTCCGGGGCGCTGCACGGAATGGTAAAAAAAAGACCCGCCCCCCGAACACCTGCCCCCGCCAATCCTTGGCCCACACCACCCCGCCCGGACACCCGCGTTCCACCGCGCCGGCGCGCGCATAACCAGCGCTCCACCCTATCAATGAAGGGACCACTTAACACCCCGGCCCAAGCGGCATTAGCCGCCGTACCCAACATGAACACCCGCGCACTGACACCCCATCCACGAATCCGCCCAACCCTCACCCCGGACCCCGATCACTACCACATCCCGACCCCAGGCACCCCGGAAATCCGGCCCCAAAGGGCGCGTTTTTCGCATCCGCATCGCCCCGTGAAACACAACAAAAACCCAGTGTTTCCGATTAATCCCTGCGCGCAAGCCACCGAACCACAAGCACCCCGAAACCGCCCCGGTGGCGGCAAAACCGGCGGGTGGTAAACTATCATGCCCGGACCGCCTAGTCTTTTTTGGATGAAAGGTATTGCCATGACCAGCCCAATCGACACCGTCCTGTCCCTGGCACACGTCCAAGGCGGCGTGATGATCGGCGTGATGCTGTTCGCCACCGCCGCGGGCTTCCTTGCCGGCATGTTCTTCGAGCGCGCACAGCGGCGTACGCGGGACGGCGAGAAATAAGTCTTGCCCGGCGACGACCTGATCCACTTATTAGACAACTGGCGCCCAAAGCGCGTCACGGTCGTCGGTGACTTCATGGCCGACCGCTATGTCTACGGCCACGCCCAGCGGCTAAGCCCCGATGCCCCCGTGCCCGTCCTCGCCGCCCTGCGCGACGAACTCAAACCCGGCGGCGCGGCGAACGTGGCTTTAGCATTGCGCGCACTGCGCTGCGAGGTCGATTGCCTGGGCGTCGTCGGCAAGGACGATATGGCGGGAGCCTTACGCAAAGCGTTACAAGACGCCGGCTGTGATAGCGCGGGTTTGATCGCCGACCCCGACCGCCCGACCACCGTCAAGCACAACTTCATCGGCTTGGCCCAGCACCGCCACCCGCAGAAGATGTTCCGCGTCGATCAGGAAAGCAAAGACCCGATCCCCAAGTCTGTCAACGACAAGCTCCTGAAGCTCGCTGAACGCGCGCTTAAGAAGTCGGACGTCTTGTGCCTGGAAGACTACGGCAAAGGTGTGCTGACCGAATCGCTGTGCCAGGGATTGATCAAGCTCGCTAAAAAGGCGGGTGTACCCGTGCTGGTCGACCCGGCGGCGATCGAGGACTACAGCAAGTACCGGGGCGCGACCTGCATCACGCCCAACCGCTACGAGGCCGCGCTGGCGACCGGCGCGGACGCCTCGGCGAGCGACGAACAATCCTTGATCGCGGTCGGCAAGAAACTTGTGCGCAGCCTGTCGTTGGACACGCTGGTACTGACGCTGGACAAACAGGGCCTGATGCTGATGGGCAAAACAGGCAAGCCCCGTTTCGTACCGACCCGTGCGCGCGAGGTGTATGACGTGACCGGCGCGGGCGACACGGTGCTGGCGATGCTGGCGGCCGCGCTGGCGAACGACGCGGGCTGGGACCGGGCGACGGAGCTTGCCAACGTCGCGGCGGGGCTGGAGGTCGAGAAGTTCGGCGCGGTGCCGGTCGACCTTGATGAAATCCTGCTGGATGTGCTACAGAGCAACCACCAGCCACACGGCAAGCTGCGCACACTCGATCAACTGGCGACCGAGTTGGCCGCCCACCGCCGGCAGGGCAAGAAGATCGCGTTTACCAACGGCTGCTTCGACATCCTCCACGCCGGGCACGTCAGCTACCTCCGCGCCGCCGCTAACGAAGGCGACCTGCTGGTGGTCGCGGTGAACAGCGACAAGTCGATCCGCAAGCTCAAGGGTCCGGACCGCCCGGTGAATCACGAGGCCGACCGCGTGATGGTCCTAAGCGCGCTGGAGAGCGTGGACTACGTCGTCGTGTTCGGCTCGGACACACCCAAGCCGCTATTGCGCAAGCTCAAGCCGGACGTGCTGGTCAAGGGCGATGAGTATTCGCACGACCAAGTTGTGGGCTTACGAGATCGTCGAGTCCTACGGCGGCCGGGTCGCGCGGGTGCCGATGGTCAAGGGCAAGAGCACGACCAACATCATCCGCAAGATGAGCGGCGGCAAGGCCGACAAGACACGCTAAGCCGCAAGCGGCTTTGATGTGGTTACCCTTTAAGCAATCACATCATCACTGTCTTTGTGCCTGCGTCGGCCGCTTGCGCGCATCCCGACGGCGGCGACCGCGCCGGCAACCAGGACAACCGTGACCGGCTCGGGGATCGGGTTGGCGGTGACCTCGGCGACCGCGCCGCTGCCGCCTAAATTGATCCGCATCTTGTCGTACTCGAAGCCCGACCAGTCCAGCGTCTGGATGCTGTTGTCACCCAAAGCGGCGAAGTTAAACGACTGGCTCAGCAGGCTGCCGTCGAGGAAGAACTGGACGGACCCCGGCTCGCAGCGGTTGTCGATGTCGAGCATCACCAGCCCGCCGGCGTTCACGCGGTAATCGAACAAAAAGTCGAAGTAACCGGCCGGACGATCGCCCTCGTCGTCGGGCTTATCGACGTAGCCGTCCTTGTTTTTATCCTTGATGTTCTCGGCGAGGATGAGCACCATGCCGCGTTCGCGGTCGTTATTCAGGCCGTAGCGTTTTGAGTCGGTGCGCAGGTCGGTGTCGCCGCCGGTGGGGTTCAGCGAGTCGAACGTGATCGCGGCGTCGAACGGGCGGGCGTAGTTTTTGGCCTGGATATGAACGCCCCAGTCGGCGTACTCCTCGTCGATGAACTGGCCCCGCTTGATGATGTTGCCCTGGGCGTCGTGGTCGAAGTCCATGGTCAGCGCGTGCGCGGGGTTGTTCGTAATGACCAGGCCCGCGGTGGTGGCGGCGATCATGCCTAACGTGGTGCGGTGGATCATGGACCTTTCTCGCCCTAGGTACCTGCCGGTCCGCCCGGGGCGACGCGCCTCCGGGGGCCGGCACCCAACTATCAAAAATGAAATGGGTTTCGCCAAGCCAGGCGGCGCAAAGAACCCGCATATGTGAGTTGTAGCGGAAGCGTACCCGTTACAGACGGCCCGGCCGGAACAGCTCGGCCGGCATGCGCCCGATAACGTATCGCTGGATGAAGATGAGTTCGGACACCGACGCTGGATTCACTTGCCGAACCGGCTCATCCCGGCGAGTATCTCCAGCAGGTCGGGCTTGCACGCGGCGTAAAAACCCGCGGTATCCTCGATCGACTGATCATCCGAATCCGTGACCCGATTGTGCAGCATCTGGCTGGCGCTAACGGGGAAAGAGGCCTTGTACCCCGGCCCGACGTAGGCGATGCGCGCCCAGTCCGCGATCACCGCATAATTGCGCCGTTGATTACTTAACAGGTTGATTCCCAGCGAATAATCTTCCGGCGGATTTGTCACGCCCAGCAACGGCATCAGCGTGGCGGGGATGTCCAAGTGGCTGGACAGGTCATCGACCACCGCCGGCGCGGACCCGGGGACCCATAGCACGAACGGCGTATGCGTCTGCTCCTCGGTGAACTCGGAGTTGTGGCCCCACCGGCCCTTTTCCATGAACTCCTCGCCGTGGTCCCCGGTGATCAGCACGATGGTGCTGTCGAGCAGGTCGTTCTCGCGCAGGTAGTCGATCACCCGTCCGATCTGGCTGTCAAGGTGGTGGCAGGAATTGATGTAACGGTTCTTGATCAGGCCGATGTCGTTCTCAAGGTCCATCGTCGCGTAATTGAGCTCTTCCAGGTAGGGCGTTTGGATGACGGACTCCGGCGGGAAGTAGTAGCGGGCGTGCGGCGACTCGAAGAACATAAAGGTCATAAACGGCCTGGTTTTGTCCCGGTTACCGATGAAGGACAAGATGTCCGTGACATTGATGCGGTCGCGTTCCCAGCCCTGGCCGTCACGGTACTGGTGCATGCGCTCCGACGGGACGCCGCTAAACATGGTTTTGTCGAACTCGGGGTAGTTAAACCCCGAGCTGGTATACAGGTCCAGCTGGTAGCCCTGGTCCCGGAGCACGTCCATGATCAGTGCGCTTCGGCGTTCATTGAGGAAGGGGAACCAGTAGTTGCCGTACAACCCGTAGAACATCGTGAAAACGCCCATCCTGGTTCCGTTGCCGCCGCTGTAGTGATGGGTATACCGGCGGGCCTGCCGGCTGAATTCCCATGTGGCGGGCATGATCTGCGGGTCGAGCATATCGGCGCGCAGCGACTCCGCGACCAGCCAGACAACATTCAACGGCTTGTCGGGCTTATCGATAACCAACGGCTTAAGGGGATACTGCAGTTGGATGTCCCCCTGTTTCATCGTGACCGTTTCTTCGCGACGGATATCAAAGCCCAGTTGCCTGGCCGGACCGTTAAACGTCGTGGGCATATAGAACGGGAACGCCCCGGCGTCCACCAGGACCGACGAATACGACTGCATATGGGCGACCCCATACGCGAACTGCTGGCCGGCCCCGATCACGACCAGCGTCACCAGCATTCCAACGCGGACCGGCCGGATGAAAAGCCGGGGCCAGACCCATTGCAACGGGGGGAACCACATGACCACGGCCAGCAGGCCGACCTGCACCGCCAGGAACCCCGCCACGATCAGCGCGTAGGTCAGTGAGGCCGAATCGTCGCCCCCGAGCGACTCGATCCCGCCGGGCGTCGTGATGAGGTTCCAGATGAAGCCGTTGAAGTGCATCCCGTAGAGGGTGTAGATCGTCTTGTCCGCGTAGATGAATACCTGGATCAGGGTGGTGGCCAACACCGCCACGGCGAACATCAGCCGCCGCCCCCACCACAGCCGCGCCGCCGCGCCCCAGCCGAAGCGCGAGGAGACCTGTAGCAGCCTGTCCAGCAGCCACACCAGCAGGATCGCAGGCGAGAGGTACAAAAGTGTATAAGTCAGGTACACCGCCAGGACAAACAACCGCGGCGACAGCCCGTTGGTCTGCACCGTGTTGAGGTAGCCGTAGGTGTTCGCCAGCGCAACGATATAACTGAGGAACAGGAACTGATTGATCCTGTGTGGACCAGCTACCCCTTCACGCATGCGGCGGCTCCTGATGGCTGGAAGGGCGGCTGCGCATGCGAGCCGTGTTCCATGCCTCTTTCAGTGTGCTGGAATGCGCAGGCCCGACAGAACCCGCTCGCCGGCTAGTTGCCGGCGATCACCTTTTGTAGGATAGGGATGGATTCGTGCCGGGGGTTGATTCGCTGCAGCAATTGCAGGCAACGCCGTGCGGCATCGGTGTTGCCTGCCTTGATCCACCAGCGCGCGGCCTCGGCTGCGGCGGTGTCGCTGCTGGGGTCCACGGCGAGCGCGCGTTCGTAGAGTTCGGCGGCCATGGCCGGTTTGCCGAGCATCGCCCAACCGGTCGCGGTGTCGCGGAGCACCTCCGGCCGGAGCCTCGCTTCCGGGGGCAGCGCCTCCAGCGCCGCGATCGCCTCGGCCGGCCGGTTGTCACGCCGTAACAACGCGGCGCGCTTGACGGTGTAGGCCGTGTGCGCCGATTGGTTGTCTTCCGGGGCCGTTTCGATCGCGCTTTCGATCTGGTCTATCGCCATAGCGAGCTTGTTCTGTTTGGCGTAGATGTCAGACAGCAGGGCGTAAGCGCCGTGCAGGCTGGAGTCGCGCCGCAGCGCGGTGAGCAGGGTGGTCACGGCCTCGTCATCTTGGCCGATCTTCTGCTGCACGTTCGCCAGGTAAACCGCGTTGACCCCGTTGCCCGGGTCGATGCTCAGAGCTGTTTCGTAGTGTTTGAGCGATTCTTCGTAGCGCTCAAGGCCCATCGCCGTCGTCCCGGCAATGACCTGTACCCCGGCCTGGCGCGGCTTGAGTTCCAGCGAACGCCCGAACGACTTGAGCGCCTCCTCCGACCGGCCGGCGTAGATCAGGGCCTGCCCACGCAACGTGTATGCATCGGCCGCGTCAGGGTGGTCGGCCAGGAAACGGTCGATCCGGTCGATCAACGGCCCGGCGTCCCGTTGGTTGTCCATCGTCTGCGCGAACCTATCGCCCAGATCCGCTAGTTCGGCCGCGATTGTCTGGGCATCGGTTGAAGCGGATATGTTCGTATCCCGTCCGGCCGGATCAGACCCGCCCCGACCCGGCCCCCACAACGCCATCACACCCAGCAGCGCAAACACAACCACCACGGCGATGAGCCACGGCAAAGCACGGCCAGCGGTGCGGACAGCGTAAAGGTGTGAAGAAACATTTAATCGTGCGGGGTGTTTTTGTATCACAGCCCAAGCGTACCGCAATCGTCAGCGGCCGCAACGCGGGCGGGTGTGATGACAAAACGCTTAAGACTCGGTGCGGGCGGGTGCCTGGTCGGCACGGTCGATCGGAGCACGGTCGATCGGGGCCTGCCGCATCGTCGGCGCGGTCTGGCGCTGGTAAACGGACGCCATCGGCGGCTGGGCCGGGCGGGCCGAGATACCGGGCGACGCGATCGAACCCGCCAGCAGCAGGCCCAGATACACCGATACGCTGTAACGGACCCAACTGTGCATGGACGCTCCAACGGGTTTGCGGGGGTCTACGGGCCGTGTAAGCGTCCAATTCAGAGCGGGTTGGGGCAAGTGAGATTCGGTTTTTTTCCCTTAGAAACCCGCCTGCCGTCCCGTGGCCCGGCCGGAGGAGCCTATAATCCCGCCCACGCATGCTTGAACTGAGCCGAACCATCCGTTTCTGCCTGAACGACCCGCCCCGGGAGGGGGGCGTGCGGAATCAGGACATCCCGGAGGCGATGTATCCGGGGGCGGGCATTCCGGGGGCGGGGGCGAAGGACAACACATTCGCCGCCTGGCCGGCGATGCGCGGGCTGGGTCGGTACTACGAGCTAGACGTCACCTGCCGGGGTAAGGCGGACCCGGAGACCGGTTATTTCATCAACATCAAGCACATCGACAAGGCGGTACATGAGCACGCGCTGCCGTGTTTCCACCGCGCACTGGCCGACCCGGCGGGCGTGGCGCTGGGCGGGCTGATGCGCGAACTGATCGGCGCGCTTAATCCCGCGCTGCAAAACTCGGTCATCCGCGTCGGTCTGCGCCTGACCCCGACCTACCAGATCGCCCTTGGGAGCCACGACATGGACCACGTCCTGATCCGCCAGCGCTACGAGTTTTCCGCCGCACACCGGCTGCACGTGCCGGGCTTAAGCGAAAAGGAAAACCGCGCGGTCTTCGGCAAATGCAACAACCCCGCCGGCCACGGGCACAACTACCGGCTCGAGGTGGCCGTGCGCGTGCCGATCGATCAACAGGGCCGGACCGCCGACGTGGAACGGATCGATGCGCTGGTCAACCGCCACGCCGTCGAACAACTCGACCACAAGCACCTGAACACGGACGTGCCGCAGTTCGCCGAGCTGAACCCTTCGGTCGAGAACATCGTGCGTGTGATCTGGGACATGCTGGCCGGGCCGGTCAAAGAAGGATTGGGCGGGGACTCCGGGGGTTCCGGGGGCGCGGGGCTTGAGGAACTTAGCGTGTGGGAGACGTCCAAGACCGTGTGTACCTACCGCGGCCCCGGCCGTGCTGCCGCCGGGGATCAGCGATAGACTACGTTTATGCTGTTACCCACCCTCCTGACCCTCGCGCAAACCACCAACTCGATCACGCCCAAAGACCGGGCGATGATCCACCTGATGCTGATCGGCGCGATCCTGGGCATCGGCCTGCTGGTGGTGATCGGGCTGGTGGCGGCGTGGCGGAACTATAACCAGCGGCAGCGCGAGATCGAAGAGGCGCGCGACGAGCGTGACGCCGACCACCCCCGCCCCGACGCCTGGGCCACCGCCGCGCAACGCATCGAAGCCGAGGACGCCGGGCCCGACGAGGCGCATGTCTCGTCCTACGAGGACGAGCCCCGCGACGCGGGCGAGGGTTTCGATGAAGGTGACGAGCCCGACGATGATGAAGAGGACGGCGACGACTTCCCCTTCGATCGGGACGACGATGAAGACGATGACGGGCCGATCGGGCGGGCATAAAGCCGGCATCCGATCCGCAAAAATGCGCCTGGGTTCAGCCCAAGGTTGAAATCATACGCATAGCACAGCGCCCCGTTCCCACACACGATTCACATTCTTCGGCCTTGCCGGCAACATGGCTCAGACAGTGGTCGATCCGCGACTGGATCACGTTGTGCATCATCGGGTGCAACCCGATCGGCGCGGTGATTAGATACTCAACCCCCGGATATTTTGCCGCCGCGTTCCGGGTCAGCTCGGGGATGTCTTCTTTCCAGTGCTTGCCGGGCAGGAGGAAGTAGGGGCAAACGACGACCCGCCTCGCTCCGCGCCGGACGCACTTATCGAATGCCGCAGCGATCGACGGCTCTGCCAATTCCATATGGGCCGGCTCGACGATATCGAAGTGTGCCATCTCGGCGAACTGCTCGACGAAATGCTCGAGCATATCATTGGACTCGGTGCGGCGGGACCCGTGATCGACGATGATGATGGCGGTGGGGGGCTGGTTATTGAGCATGGGTTAGATACGCCGTTATAAGCCAGGGGGACAAAGTAGCGACGCATTATAGCCCGTCATGGTGTGTTTTGCGGACCACCCGCCCGGTTATTCAATCACCACGATCTGCGGCTCAGCTATCTCGTTGAGTTTTGATTCTTGCCTTGCCCGCTGCCGCTCGAGTCCGGCTTGTTTCTCGCGGACGGCTCTTAACTGATCCTGGAGTGATTCATATTCCCCGGCCAAGCCGACAAGGTCGTTGTCGCGTAAGTTCCGTAATTGTTTCTGGGCAACGCTGTACATGGCTTCCTGCCGTGCCGATTCGACGAGCAGGTCGTCGAGTCGGGCGTTTAGCTTGGCAAGGCGTTCGCCGACCCCGTTATCACTGAGGGCCTCGCGCCGCTTGGCGATCTCGATCCGGGTCTGGATCAGCTCGGCACGGGTCGTGCGTAATTCATCGTCGGAGGCGGCGCCGCTTTCCACAAGCTTGGTTATACGGTCCAACGATTGCTGCTTGAGTTCGAGTAGCTCCTGCAACTGATTAATGATCTCATCCGATCCCGCGCGCTCGCGCGCCTGTTCGGCGATCTCGGCGATCCGCCGCGCCAGCGCGTCTCGGGTTTCAGACATGACCAGCATGTCCGTCTCGATGTCGCGGAGGCGATCGGCCGCATGCTGCTGCGCCTTGATCGCCTGTTCGTACGACATGACCCCCATCTCATTCTTTTTGCCGAGTTCCGACCATCGAGCCTGTAAAGCCTTAAGCTGGCGTGTCTCCTCCATGAGCTGTAACTCGGCGCGTTGCAGTTGGCCGGTCGCCTGGTCGACCAGTTGCTGGTGGTTATTCACCAGGATTTCAAGCAGGCGATTCATGACACCGTCAAGAAACGCGTTCGCTTTTTCCTGATCCACGGCAGGGTCTTGCGGCAGGGCGAGCGAGACCGTGAAGTAGGCACCGGTGGGGTCTTCGTGGCTCATCAGGACTTGGACCTCGCCGTGCATGTCACCCCACGGCCGGCCAAACACTTCTTCGGATACCCGGCCGGCCACGGTGGAGCTGCCCGCCAGGTCTTGAAGAAAACTGGCATTGTTCATACCCGCATAAGCCCCGCCGCTAAGCCGGATCATGCGGGTAGTGTCTGCTTCTCGCTGGGCGTATGCGGGCGCCACAGCAGCTAACATCAAAACGATCAGGCAAAGTATCCGTTTCATCACAGGGCGCTCCTTGGTTCGATCGGTTGTCCGTATTCATTGATCCGGCTGCGTGCGATGCCGGCCCAGACGGAGCCGGGGAAGGTGGTGACGACGTCGTTGTACAAGCCACGGGACGTGTCGCTTCGTCCCCCGTCACGTTCCATACGGTCGGCGGTCAGGACCATCCGGCGTGCGGCCAGGTCGACCTGAGCCTGCACCTGGGCAAGCGGGTCCGGCGATTGCGTGGGGTATGGTTCGGCGATGTTCTGTGTCGCCAACAGGGTTCGCACGACCTTTTCCTGCATCGCGATCCGCGCGTTTAACTCGGCGACGTCGTAGCCGGGTTCCACGACATCACTGATTGCTCCGACGGGCACGGAAACGATCGCCGGCGGGGTGTTCGGTGATACGGGAGCGAACCAGATCGCACATAAGACAACCGCCGCAACCGCATCCACCGCCAAGACACCCATCCCGATACGGCGCAATTGCTTGCGACGCTGCGCTCGCCGGATGGCACACTCGGCAAGGCCCGGGTCCGCAATGGTCGGTGCCGTCACCCCCGCGTCCGCCAGGTCGAGTAGTTCCGTGATCCGTTGCTCGTTCACGACCGTAACTCCTTCGGCAAACGATCGGCCAACCGCTTGCGGGCACGGTGCAGACGCACCTCGACCGCGTTGGCACGCAGGCCCAACGCCCCGGCCACCTCCTCAACGGTCATCTGTTCCAGGTATCGCAGCACCAGCACTTCCTTATCGCGTTGGGGCAAAGCATTCACCGCTTCACGCACCTGTCGGCCTGTCTCATCACGCTCGATCATCTCACCGACTATTCGTTCATCACACACCGCCGCGCTGGCCGTCTGCCCGAAATTCAACAGCAACACCCGCCGGACCCTCTTGTGTCTAAGCCGGCTGCGTGCCGCGTTGACCGTGACCGCCGCCAGCCATCCACGGAACTTCGTCGGCTCGCGCACCTGCCCGCGCCGCTGCCACACACGGATAAATACCTCCTGTACGACGTCTTCGATGTCCGGGTCCCAGCCCAATAGCCGATGCGCCAGGCGCGTGACGTAGTCCCGATGCACCGCGACCAGTTGGGCAAAGGCCCGTGGGTCGCCGTCCAAGGCGCGCTCGACCAGGCTGTGATCCTCGTCGCGCCGCAGGCCGGCCCCCTTGGTCCATGGGATCGAAGTCACCGTTGTCATGCCTCGTATCACCCCTGTAGATGCGCCCGGCGGCGGGGAGCTTACAGGATGATACGATTTTTCTTGCGAGAAGCCTTGGGATTGATGGCTATTTAAAACCCCATCCGATCCCGTGGGCCGAATCACAGAAAAGCCGCCGGTTTGTTAATTTGGACCCCTGTATTGCACTAAAATCATTGATCCGCCCGCCCCTATTACGGTAGACTCTGGACCTATCTTTTCTCAGCGACCGGAGGCGACATGTCGGAAAAGACCATCCCGGGGCGCGCCGCAGGCCCGGACGCCGAGGGGGCGATGGCCCAACAAATCCGGGCCGCGTTCGATCAACCCATCCCCAGAGCCAGGCTGTCCATCTTTTATCAATTGGCGCTGCTGATTACGACGCTGGTGGTCGTCACGCTGCCGTTGATCTATATCGCGTTCATCGTCGCGCTGGGCTATGGGGTATACCAGTACGCGGTCCACGGCCTGGAGTGGGTCGGGCTGACGCACAATGGAGGCGGGAGGGGCGCGAGATTTCAACTGTTCGCCTACGTCGCCCCGCTTGGGATGGGCGCGATCCTGATCGGGTTCATGCTCAAGCCTTTTCTCGCGCCGCGCGTGGACCGGGTCATCGGGCCGACGCTGCTGCGTGAGGACCAGCCGCTGCTGTTTGATTTCGTGGAGCGGTTGTGCGAGAAGCTGGGCGCACCGATCCCCAAACGGATCGAGGTGATCGCGGACGTGAACGCCAGCGCCGGGTTCCGACGGGGCTGGCTGAGTTTTTTCGGGAACGACCTGGTCCTGGCGATCGGGATGCCGCTGGCGGCGGGGCTGAGCGTGCGCCAGCTCGGGGGGATCATCGCGCACGAGTTCGGCCACTTCCGCCAGGGCACCGCGATGCGCATGGATTACCTGACACGCTCGGTCAATAACTGGTTCGCCCGCGTCGTCTACACACGCGACGGCTGGGACCAGGCCCTGCTTAACGGCGTAAACAGCGAGATCGGGTACATCGCGCTGTTCTGCCTGCTGATGCAATTGGCCGTGTGGCTGACGCGTGCCGGGTGCCAGCGCTGATGCTCGTTGCGCACGGTGAGCTGCTTCATGTCCCGGCAGATGGAGTACGACGCGGACAAGGCGTTTGCCATCATCGCCGGGGGCGACGCGGTCGGGCCGACGCTGACGCGGTTGAACCTGCTGGGCGTGGTGATGCAGCAGTCCCTCCAGACGCGTGGCGAGGGATGTCAGGCCAGGATCTCTACGACAACCTCCCGGAGTACGTCGTCGGCGCTGCATCGGCTGTCGGCCGGGACAAGATGCAACAGTTTTCCGATCAATTGATGAAACAGAAACCAAAATCTTCGACACGCACCTGACGCTCCGGCAGCGTGTCGGAACACGCCACGGCCAAGCCCGACACGCCGGGCATCCTGCCGATCGACACCGGTGCTTCCCGCTGTTCCGCGACTTCACCAGGCTGTCCAAGGCCGTCACCTACGCGTTCTACCGGCAACATCTGGGCGACCGGCTGGACCGGATGCGTCTGGTAAAGACCGACGAGGCGATCGGCGAGCTTGACGAGCGGGGCGAGCAAGGTGAGCAGGCTGGAGCGATACCTGGGCGTGTACGACATCGGCAGGCCGCCACGGATCGCACCGGATGTACATGCCGTTCCCGCCAGCGCCAAGCAAGCGCTCGCCGACCTCAAGGCCGCCCGGGACGCGATGGTTCAACAGCGCGAAGCACGAGAAAAGGCACACGCCTCAGCCTCGCAAGCCGAGCAGAACTTCGTCCGTGTGGCGGTGTTCCACGCATGGCTGGGGTTCCTGCGCCAGAAGTCATGCGGCTAAGGCCCCTGACGGCCTGAAAACGCCCGAAGATGCCAAAACACCTTGCAGCAGGCCGAGGCGGAACTGAAACCCACGCGCCGCACTGGCCGAGCTGGAAGCCGCTGAATCAACGCCTCCTCGCTGCTGTGTAACTGTTGATGGTCCCCGAACTGGATCGCGTCGCGCCGAAGCTAAGCCAATCCCGGGCGCGGGCGGCGGAACTGGTAACAACCTTGCAGGGCCTGACTCAGCGTCACGCACATATGACGCGCCTGGATATCCAGCGCGGCGTCCTGACCGGCTGGTCCCAGATGCAGGTCACGCTCAGGGGAAACCAATACGCGCTAAAATACGGCCAGAAACTCCTCCGCCAGGCCCGCGAATCGCTCGACCAGTTCGTCCAATCCACCCACACGCTGCACGAACAGCCGGACAGCTTGCTGACAGAAGCGGACGATGAAGACACCTACGCCGCTGACGGCAGCAACTCGCCTCGGTCCGGGACAGCGCCAACCCCAACATGATCGACTTCGCGCCGCTCGATCAGTTCTACAAACTCTACGACAAGACGCTACCGAACTCATCGGCATCGCCGAGGCGGTCGAAACACAGCTACGGCGGGACCCGTGATCGACGATGATGATGGCGGTGGGGGCGTTAGTCATAACGGATTTCGGCCGGGGCATGATCAGGAATCTCTGGCGTCTGCGTTCATAATCCCCGATTCGAGCCCCGCTGGCAATGTTCGATTACTCGACGCCTGCTGCCGGACCCGGAAACGCCAGCACGCAAACAACAGCAACACCGCGACGAGCACCTGATAAGTCGATACACCCGCTGGCAAGCGCGGCGTGTCGCGCATCGGTTCGTGGGCGATGCGGAACAGCGCGTAAGCGATCAGGTAGAGGTGAAAAAGCTGCCCCCGGAAGCAACGCTTGCGGTAGAGGACCAGCAGGATCAGCGCGGCGAGGATGTTAAACGTGAACTCGATCATCGGCGCGGGCCAGCGCGGCAGGCCGTCCGGCCCGGTGGCGGTCCACCACCACGGCTCACGACAGATGATCCCCTGACAACAGCCGTGCAGCAGACACCCGATGCGCCCCAGCGCGATCCCGACCGGCACCGCCAACGCAAACACGTCACCCGTCGGCTCCGTGTAACCCGCCAATTTCTTGCCGACCTCCACGCCGATATACCCGCCCAGCAGCGCGCCGATGATCGTCCGCCCGACCAGCGCGTATTGCCAGAACGCCGGATCGTGCCGGTAGTAGGGCAACTCCGCGACGATATAACCGAGCTTCGCGCCGATCAGTGCGCCGAGCAACCCCGCCGCGTACACGATCACCATCTCGGGCCTGTGCTTAAATCGGCCCGACCAGACCCAGGCGGAGAAACCCAGGCCCAACGCCATCAACAGCATGTACCACGGGATGTGCATCAAACCCCCCGGGTCTCCACGCCACGCATCGCGTAGTGCCGGCAGAACGATTCAAGCTTCCCGCCCTCGCCGATCACATGGACGCAGCAGCGGTCGATCCGGTCCTGGTCGTAGGTCCACGCATCCATGAACGGCTTGATGAACAACCGAAGGACATCGTCCGGCCCGATCTCCAGTGCCCTGAGCATGTGCCCAAGTTCTTCGGACTCACAGCCGCACTGCGCCAGGTCCTGCATCGTGAAGTTGATCCGGTCGCGCAGGAAGCCTTGGACTTCCGAGAAATCGATCAGGTCGGACACGCGCTGCACCTGGTCGCCGCGCCGGATCAGGTAGCCGATCGTGTGGCAGTTCGGGTCCCCGCAGGGAAGGGGCGTAAAATCCTTATCGGTGAGCAGGCCGTCGGACTGATCGATCAGGCCGAGGATGATGTCGGCGACATTGAGATTGTCGGGATGTTTGCCGAGCTGCACATAGCCCGGGGTATATCCACGCCCGGAGGTGAACATCGGCTGGAACACCAGCCCGCGCACGTTCGGCTCGGCGAGCGCAAAACGCAGCGTGTCACCTAAATGCGCAATGTTGTGCTCGTCTACCGTCATCGCCAACGTGACCGGGACACCGTGCGCTTTACAGCCGTGGATCGCCTGTTGCCTGATTTTACGCAAGTCCGCGCCGCGCAGCTCGGCCTGCCCGGACGCCTGCGTGCCGTCGAATTGGAGGTAGACCTCAAACCCCTTGTATTGTTGGTGAAGCTCGCCCAGGCGTTGCATGAATGCTTGATCCCGGGCAAGCAGCACGCCGTTGGTGTTCAGCAGCACGTACCCGATCATGTCGCTGCGTAACGACCACTCCATCAACTCGAAGAATTGCGGGTGGATCGTCGGCTCCCCACCGGAAAGTTGCAGGATATCGATCTTGCCCTTGCGTTTGGTGACCGCGTTGACGCGCCCCCGGAACTCATCGAGCGTGAGCGCCTTAATCGATTGTGGATCGGAATACGGGCTGTCCGCGTAACACGTCGGGCACCTGAGGTTGCAGGTCTCGACGACCTCGATCAATGCGATGCACGTCGATGCCGTCTCCACGATCGTCGGGTCGTGCCCCCCGCCCCCGGAATCTGTGCCCCCGTTCTTTCCATTCCCCAAAGCGGTGAGTGCGGTCAATGAATCCGCCGGCCCGCAGCCGCAGCCGGACGAACAGCAACCTTCCGACGCCGAGGCGTTAGCCGCCGAGTTCGCCCCGCGCGAGTCGTAGTAGTAACGCTCATCGGAATTGATCAGCACATCAAACGTGCCGTGCTCCGTACAGGCCTTACGCAGATACACCTTCCCGTCACGCCGGTACACCTCGGCGTCGATCTGTGCCTTGCAGACCGGGCAGAGGCTGGAGGTTTGTTTGATTACGGTATCGAGGGCGATCGGATTCATGTTTAGATACTTCAAATGCTGATATTCATCGCACAGCCCACGAAGAAGCCGAAGAAGCCCAGGCACACCTGCGCCGAGAAGAAGATCAGGGCAAAGATGATCGTGAGCACGACACTGTTGATGTTCGGTCGCGACTTGGGCGGGCGCATGGCCAGCCGGCGAGCGATGCGTCGTCCGGTGAAGATGGATAGCGCCAGCCCGGCCAGGGCGCACAGGCCCATCAACACAAAGAGGAATGAAAGCATGGGCCCGCTCGATGAACTGCTGCCATCGACCGAAAACGCCATGAAACTTAAAACTGTGAACACGATCGGCGGAAGCAGCAGGACCGCCAGCGGGACGCCCAGCGACGGGTACCTGATCCCGCCGATCGCGGCAAGCTCCGCCCGGCTGAACCGCTCACCGCACTCCGGGCAACGCTCTTCCGCCAGACCGGTGAGGTTGTAACCGCATTTGGGACAGTAAAGGGTGGGCATAAACGCGCCTTGTTAGTGGAAGCTCATATTCATGAGGATAACCGCACAGCCGCCGGCGAAGTAGAAGATCATCAGCGCGCTCTCCGCGAGGATAAACAGCAACTGATAGACCCAGGCCGGCTTGGGGTTGGCACGGTCGTCGCCACCACGGTTATATTGGCGAGACGCCGCATAGCTCCTGCCGAGAAAATAACCGTGCAGCGCGGGCGGCGCGAAGACGGCGCCAAACATAAAGACGGCACCCAGCACGGTCACCAGGATAAACCCGCTATTCGCTAACGTCGCCGTCACCATGACCGAGAAGGGGGCCAGGATCGCGTAGAAGATCGGGAAGACGATGATCTGGCCCAGTACCGACCCGGTGCGCGTCCGCGTTTCCTCTTGCTGCTTCGTCAGCTCGTCCGAGTCGAACCCCGCGCCGCACTCCGGGCATTGGTTCTCTGTTAGGGCCGTGAGGTTGTAGCCGCATTTAGGGCAGTAGAGGGTGGGCATAGTTAAATCATGTCAATATTTTTGAGAACGAGAGCACAAGCGCCCCCATAAATTATAAGTGACAATACGGCTTCGGTGGGCATGAAAAGCATAGAGCACAGGCCTGTGTTACGAAACATTAGCGGGACGTTCTGTTCGCCGTCTTGGTATTTGCGTGTTTGGACGTGTCGTATTGCGAGGTGGCCCGCGTGCCAAAAATTCATACCAATGATTATTGGGACCGAAATAACCGCCCCGACAGGAAAGAAAAATATGGTTATAATTAACGACAATATCGCTATTAATGCCGGTACAATTATCATCTGCGAAACAAGATCGCGAGTCGTAATACAATTCGCTCGCTGCTTCCTCAGTGCTCTGCGATCAAATACTTCCCCGCACTCCGGGCAGCGGTTCTCGGTCAGGGCCGTGAGGTTGTAGCCGCATTTGGGGCAGTAGAGGGTGGGCATGGTGAAGATCGCTAATCTGTAATCGCTAATCGCTGATCTGTTTTCATTGCGTATGAAATCACAAACCGTAGCCTGTGGGCAGCGCCCGCGCGGTCTTTATCAATCATCATCGGACTCGCTGACAAACATGCTCGTCGCCAGGTCGTCGCGCAGGCGGTTGTGCAGGCTCTGGTGGGGCATCGCTTTTCTTGCACGTTCGGCATCATCGAGCGTCTGCGGGTCGATGCGGACGATGTGGCAGATCGGGTCGCCGGGCGCGACGCTGGGGAGCGTGGTCATGCCCAGCACGATGCCGTTCATCGGAGACGCGATGACGTTCTGCTCGATGCCGACGAGGCTGGTGTTGGTGGCGATGGGTTCGCCCTTGCGGACGATGTCGCCCGGCCCGACGTGGAAGGTGAGCAAGCCCCCGTTAATCGCGCGGACCCATCGGGTCTTGACACCCTCGATGCGGTAGGCGGGCAGGTGCGGCTTGCCCTTGACCATGCCCAGGTGGATCAGGCAGTTTCGGATGCCGCGCACGGCGTACTCGACGACGCCTTGCTCGACCTTCCAGACCTCGCCGGCTTCGAGGATGAGCGTGGGCTTGCCGGCCCTGCAGGCGCTGCGGCGGAGCGACCCGGCCGGGCCGTGGCTGGTGATGATCAGCTCCGCGCCGAACGCGCGGGCGAACTCTGCCAGGCGCGGGTCGGACATGTCGGCGCGGACGTTCGGGAAGTTGGTCCTGCGGACGGCGGCGGTGTGCAGGTCGATCCCGAAGTCGCAGCGCGTGATGATCTGGTCGTAGACCGCGCGGGCGAACCGGCTGGTCAGGCTGCCGTTGAGCGAGCCGGGGAAGCTGCGGTTAAGGTCCCGGCGGTCGGGCATGTAGCGCGAGTGGCGCTCGAAGCCGAAGATATTGATAACGGGTACGAGCACGAGCGTGCCGGCGGTGAGGGTGAAGGGGTCGGCGACGATGAGCTGGCGGATCGCGCCGGTGCCGTTGATCTCGTCGCCGTGGACCGCGGCGGTGATGGAGACGGTCGGGCCCGGCTTCTTGGCGCGCCAGACGTAGACGGGGATGTTGACGTCCGACCCGGCGTAGCCCTGGCTGACGGTAATGTGTACGGCGGCGCGTTGGCCCGGCTCGACACGGATACCGCCCCAATCCCCGATGTCGCTGGGCACGCTGGTCACTTCGTATCCTCTATATGTTGAACGAGTTTGGGATCGAGCTGTTCGACCTTGGTCTTGCGTTTGCGGCGTTGTTTTTCTGGGACGAGGTCGCGCATCGCGTCGAGCTTGCCGTAGCAAAGAAGCCGGTCGTTTGGCTCGATGACGCGCGTGACCTTGGGGTTGGAGATAACGGTCGTGCCCCGGTTGAGCGTGAGCACGACGATGTCGCGGTCGCGCAGGCCAGAGCTTTCGATCGTCTTGCCGATCAAATCCGAGCCGACGGGCAGAAAAATCTCGGCAACGCCGTAGGACGCGCTGACAGTCAGGCGCTGGCGGATGTCGATGTCGGGGAGGTTGACGCGCTGGGCGATGTAGTCGATCACGGCGCCGGCGATGTCCAGCCCGGTCGCGCCCTCGATACCTTCAAGGCCCGGCGAGGAGTTGACCTCCATGACCTGCGGCCCGGCCGAGGCTTCGAGCATGTCCACGCCGGCGACACGCAGGCCCAGGATCTGTGCCGCCGCCACAGCTGTGGCTTCATATTCCGGGGTTAGCGTGATCGGCTCGGCCTTGCCGCCACGGTGGACGTTGCTGCGGAACCTTCGCCCTGCGCCACGCGCGCATCGCCGCCACCACACGGTCGCCGATCACGAACGCACGCACGTCCTTGCCCTTGCTCTCGGCGACAAACTTCGATCAAGACGTTCTGCTTCGCGCCCTGGAAGCGTCTCGATGATGGCCCGGCGATCTTGTCGCTGTCCGCGAGGATCACGCCCACGCCCTGCGTGCCTCGATCAGCTTGATGATGACCGGCGCGCCGCCGACCCGTTCGATCGCGGGCAAAACATCGTTGCGGTCGCGGACGAACGCGGTCTTGGGATCCCGATGTCGTGCTTGCTGAGGATCTGCAATGAACGCAGCTTGTCGCGCGGAGTTGGCGATGCTGCTGCTCGTGTTGGGTGTAGACGTCCAGTGCTCGAACTGGCGAAAGCACCGCTGTGCCGAAGTAGGTGATTGATGCGCCGATACGCGGAAGTACGGCATCGTATTCGTTAGCTCCTGCCCCGGAAAAAGAGGTCCGGTGCGCGTGGTCCAGCCCGATCGAGAAGCGCAGGGTGTTCAGCACCTTGACGCTGTGCCCGCGCTGCTCGGCCGCCTGGCGGAGCCGCTTGGTGCTGTAGCACCTGGGCGCGGTGGAGAGAATCGCTAGTTTCATGGTCGCCCGCCTTTCCCCCCGGATTTATCTCTAGACTTTGCCCCGGACTTTTTCTTGCTGCCGGGTTTGCCAGTGATGTATTTGTGTGATGGGTCCACGAGGAACACGCCGTCGAGCGCCGTCCGCCCGATGAGCATCCGGCAGAGCATACCCTTACGGCAGACCAGGCTCAGCTCGATCTCACGCTCGACCCCGCCGAGGATCATGGTTGTTTTCACGACCGGCCGCTGCTGGCGGTCCCCGCTGCTGGGCTTGACCGTCGCCTCACGCACGACCGGCTCGGCGTCGATCCAGACGGTCTTGCGCGTCGGCCGCTCACGCACCACGACCTCGAACTTGATGTGCCCGTTGGCAAGCTCTTCGATCTCGCCGACGTGGATCGCGCTGGTCCGCGCCCCGGTATCGATCTTGGCACGCACCCGGCCCACGCCCCACGCCGGCAGGGCCACGTGCTCCCGCCAGCCGAGTGTCACTTTGTTATCCGACGGTACCGCCATAACGTCCTTGCTTCATTCTGGTTTGGCCAATAACGCATCATGACGCCGCCCCATTATCATAAGGCCCGGCGAAAGGTGATGCACCGGCATGCCGTGTATATGTGGCCCGTCTCATCCGGCGGGCTTCGCCATACCGTCGTGACGCCATTAAGCCGAATAACCGACGGGTGTATCTTCCGGATGGCTGTTCAACACCGGTTCGCGGTTAGTCAACCGTGGGTTGCGGGTCGATACTCAGCGTCTGCCCGGGGCCGAGTGTGATCTGCCGCTGATCGATCGTCTGGCGGTCGTATTGCAGTAGGTAGGTGTAATCTCCCGCAGCAAGCCGGTCGAAGCGGAAGCGGCCCCGGTCTTCCGGCCTCAGGGTGATCGAATAATGGTCGCCGGTCTCGTTACTCAGGATCACAAAACCCTGTAAGACGACTTTGCCGTCCCGGTCGGTCGCGGTTCCTTCAACCACGGACTCGGGTTCGAGCCTGACTTCGATTTCGTCTTCACCCGCCCGCCATTTGATGCGTTTACGGGCGTACCCTTCACAATCGATTGCGATCATGGCTTGATCCATGGGCTGGGCCGGCCAGCGCGCAACGCCGTCTTTGTCGGTCCGTTGAAGCAGCGTCGGGCGCCAGGTGCGCATCCCGTATACCCAGTCAAAACGATCGCCCCCATTCGGACTATCCCACAGCATGGCCACGATCCCACCGGCGATCGGTTTGCCGCCCGCGACCAAGCGGACCAACAACTCATGCGGTGGTCCCGCCTGAAGGATGATAGTGTCCTCGTCGGTCAATTGATCTGAGGGCTTGACCACCGTTCGGTCGATTGAGGCCATGCCGTGTCCCGGTGCCCAGACCGACACGCGGACGACGCTACCCGCGGGCAGGTCGCTGACCAGGAAGCGCCCGGCAGGATCGGTAAAGCTGACGCCCGGCCATTCAAAACCCGCGAAGAAACCCCCGACCTTCTCGCCGGGTTGATAGTCAGGCGGGATATTCAAAAGGATACGGAAGGATTCGATCGGCCGACCCTCGGCATCCACAACCCGTCCCGACACCGCGCCGGTCGATGACATGACTACCGTGTTTACCTGATCGCCGGGAACCAGCATCTGATCACGCTTGTCACTGAACCCGGCTCGCAGGAAATCGAACTTACAGCCATCCGGCAGGGCATTAATTTCAAACCGCCCTTCCTGGTCCGAGTGGGTCTGCCTTTCGTTTAACCACAACGGGTTGCAAAGCGACGGGTCCGGCGAGGCGACCAACGGGATCACGTACACGTCCGTCAACGGCGCGCCGGCCTCGTTTACGATGCGGCCTATCACACGCGAGCCCGGTTGGAGCCCGATCGGGGGGATCGGGTTCGAACCCGGCGGCACGGGCACGAACCGTGGCGCGAAGTATTCAGGCATAACGGTGATATAGCCCGCGCGGTCCGGAACATCCGGCAGCGTGAAACGGCCCGTCCGGTCCGTACGGACCGATCGGTCGATGGTTTCGCACGCCGTTGCCCCCCAACGCACCTCGGCCCCGGCCAAGGGTTGGTCATCGGGCCCGATGACCGTTCCCGTAAGGTCCCGACGCTTGAAGATCGCGGGAATTGGCGCCACCGGGTCATCGCTACCAGCAGCGCGTTCTTTTTGTGCCTTAGCCAGGACGATGTTTAGTTCATCATGAGGGTGTGTGCTCGGCAGAAAGACGCTGTTGTGCGTCTCGTCTGTTTCATACCCCTGTGCCCAGAATGAGATCGTGTTCGTGACGTCCAAAGCGAGGCCATCGAACACATACCGCCCATTCTCGTCACACATGGCTATCAGGCCGCGAGACGAGAGCATATTGCCGGAGGTCGATTTGCAGGCGTAAGCCCCGGGGATTACCCGGCCGGTTTGATCCAGTATCGTCCCTTTCAGTAGCCCACCCGGCCGCAACGCGATGTCCAGCCGTGCCCCGGGACGGTTCATGGTGTCGTACAGAACTCGCGTCCGTTCGTAGCCGTCGGCCACGGCATACAGACTGTGCGAACCGAGTGCCGATCCCCCGACTTCATAACAGCCGGCTTCATCGGTCACAAGCACTTCCCCGTCATCAAGAAAGAGCCTCGCACCTGCGATGGGTTCGCTCGTTGCCTCGTCGGTCACACGGCCACGCAGCGTACCACGCTCTACCATCTGAATGTTCTGGGCCGAAACCCGTTCGCCGGAACGCACCTGAATCGTACGGCTCGTGTCTGTAGCTGTGCCGCCCATCGTGCCCTTGGATGCAAAGATGAACCAACGGCCGTCGCTTAATTCGAGGCTGAATGCCCCGTTTGCATCCGTCACACCATGAACGACCGGCAGCGGCTCGAGCGAGATCGGACTGGCCCAGACACGGGCGTCCGGGGCCGGGGTGCCGTCGGGCAGATAGACCATGCCCCGGACCGGCTCATCGGCAAGCGCCGCACACGTCGTGATCAGCAACAACAAGCACGTCAGCAGTCCCATGATTGGTCCCATGCCGGGCTCCTCTCAGTTCCAGAAATGGCCGGGATTGCCGCATCCCAAGCGGGTCCCGTGTTTCTATCCAATAAGACGAAGTCATCCGCGATACGGTTCACCGTGTGATTTCAAGGCATTTGTCGGAACCCCAAAAGTTGGCTTCGTGATTGCCCGTAAGGCATTAATTACGTATAAAGTAGGGCTTTGTACGGTTAAACAAGCGGAGAATCGAGCCATGGCGTTGAAGATCGCGGTCATTGGTGGGGACGGGGTCGGGCCGGAGGTCGTCGCACAGGCGCTACGCGTCATGGACGTGATCGCCAAGGCCGAGGGCCTGAAATACACCACCACCGACATGCCCTACGGCGGGGCGCACTACCTCAAGACCGGCGAGGTCATCACCGACGCCCAGGTCCAGGAACTCAAGGCCTACGACGCCATCATGCTCGGCGCGGTCGGCACGCCCGACGTCAAGCCCGGCGTCCTCGAAAAAGGCCTGCTCCTAAAGCTCCGCTTCGACCTCGATCAATACATCAACCTGCGCCCGGTGAAATTGTACCCGGGGGTCGAGACGCCCTTGAAGAACAAGGGCCCGAAGGACATCGACTTCGTCTGCGTCCGCGAGAACACCGAAGACCTCTACTGCGGCAACGGCGGCATCGCCCGCAAGGGCACCGCGCAGGAACTGAGCACGCAGGAGATGATCACGACCCGCTTCGGCGTCGAGCGCTGCGTCCGTTACGCCTTCGACCTGGCACGCACGCGCAAGGCCAACGGGTACCCCGGCCAGCTCACGCTCGTCCACAAGACCAACGTCCTGACCCACTGTGGCGACACCTGGTTCCGCACGTTCAACGAGGTCGGCGACGCGGACTATAAAGACATCCAGCGCGTCTACCACCACGTCGACGCATGCTGTATGTATATGGCGACCAAGCCGGAGATCTATGACGTGATCGTCGTGCCCAACATGTTCGGCGACATCATCACCGACTTGGGCGCCGCGATCGCCGGTGGCATGGGCGTCGCCGCGTCCGGCAACCTCAACCCCGACGGCACCGCCCCCAGCATGTTTGAGCCGGTCCACGGCAGCGCCCCGGACATCGCGGGCCAGGACAAGGCCAACCCCATCGCCGCGATCGACTCGATCGGGCTGCTGCTGCGTGAGGTCGGCCGGATCAAGGGCGCCGACGCGGCCCTGCGCTGCGGCGACAAGATCGGCGCCGCCGTCCAGGCCGTCACCCCGAACTTCACCGGCAAACAACTCGACCGCTCGGGCTATTCCTGCACCGAGGTCGGCACGATGGTGATCGAATCGCTCGCCGCCGCTGCGGTCGGCTGAGCCGTTTATATCAACATTGAGATTCCCGCCCCGTCGCCCCGCGCAGGCGGGGACTCAGGCTCTTAGCAACACGGGATGCGTGGATACCCGCCTGCGCGGGTATGACGAACAATACGGCTGTGCTCGGCGGGTCCCGACCCCCCGACCGGCGACCGCAGGTCTCCATCTTGACTCATTGATGTTAGCGATCCGAGTGCAATGCCGGGAAACTGGTCGTAAATCCGGAGAGACCTTCGGTCGGTAATTTCGGCGGGGTCGGGAGACCCGCGCCGAGCGATTGGTGGCACCAATGCTATTCCCGCACCCAACCTTTACCATCTTCAAATCGGTATCGAATATCCGCCAAGTCTGAGAATACTTTGTCGTTGAGCGTGCCCGCCACCCACCGATCATCTATATACGCATTCATCTTTAGCTCACCGGCCCCGCGTACAGCTATTAAACGTGTATCAAATTGCCCATCCACATCAAAATCGTTCCACACATTAACCCGGTCAATATCATCCCGGCGGTAATGAACGTAGTAAGTGAACATGTCACCCCAATCATCGTCGTCAAACTGATAGTGCATCGACACGGCAACATCCGGTTTATCTGACAGCGCGACAAGATGTAATGACCGAAAATCACCATCTGTCGGCCCCGTCTCAATTTTAACTTTGACCCCGGATAAGTTTGCCTTGTTTACATCGAACCACATTTCATCATTGTCTGACGGGTCTTGTATGAAAGTAATCTTGGGGCCAGCCTCATAATCCCAAACGTATCGGGAGAAGAACCCCGATATGTGCGTGAAGAAACAGCCTGCTACGAATACAACCACATATATACCCACCGGCTTGAGTCTTCCCATATGAGTCTCCACAGTGAAACCAATTCCATTGCAGAACACTTCGAATGCGACCCATGTCCGTGCAGGTCCGGACCTACGGAATGATTCAGGCGGTAGCCGCCATAATCAGGCCTCATCCTCCTCGGACGGCTTCGCCCGATCACTCGCCGCCGGTTTCGCGGCCTCGGGCTTTGCCTTGCCATCCTTGGATGATTTCACCTCCCCGAGTACATGTGGCAGATCGATCCCCGCCTGCTGGGCTAGCTCGTGCATCGGGGGCAGCGAGCCGATCAGGCCGCGGAGGAAGTTGCCGGTGCTGCCGGTGGTTTCGCCGTTTTGTGCGCCGGAGTCCCAGACGGTGATCTTGTCGATCTTGAGGTTCTGGATGGCCTTGACCTGCTCGGCGACGAGTTCGGGCAGCTTCTCGATGATGAGCAGGGCGGGGGCGATGTCCTTGCGGTCGCCGCAGACCTTCAGGAGGTTTTCGTAACCGGCGGCCTTGGCCTGGAGTACCTTCTGCACGCCTTCGGCTTCGGCGAGGTACTTGGCGAGGATCGCGTCGGCGTCGCCCTTGGCGATCCTTCGGCGCCGCTCGGCCTCGGCCTCGGCGTCGATCTCGACCTTCTTGCGCTCCATCATCTGCTTGGCGATCTCGGTCTTTTCGAGACGGGCAAGCTCCTCTTCCTTCTCGGCGAGCAGCACGTCACGCGACGCGTTCGCCAGAGCGATGTCGCCGCGACGCTTGGCGTCGGCCTGACGCTCGGCGAGCGTGGCTTCGTAGTCGACGATCTCGGCCTTGGACATGTTCTCGCCCTTGACCGCCTCGGCTTCGAGCTGGGCGACCTGGATACGGCGTTCGGCCTCGGCCTGCTTCTCGCCCTGCACCGCCAGCGCCGATTGCTTCGCTACCGCAATATCGCGGGCGCGCTGCGCATCGGCCTCACCCGATACGCCCTCGGCCTCGAACGCCGCCACCTTCACACGCTGGTCGCGCTCCGCCTGCTTCTGACCCATCGCGGACTGCGCCACCTGCTGCGCGACCTGCACGTCCATCTCGCGTTTGGCAAGCGCCTGGCCGATCGCGCCCTGGCGGTCAGCGTCGGCGACCTCGACCTTCGCCTGGTTGATCGCCTCGCTGGCGGCCTTCCGACCCAGCGCCTCGATGTAGCCCGACTCATCCGTGATGTCACGGATATTCACGTTGATCATCTCCAGGCCGATCTTATTCAGCTCGAAGTTGACGTTTTTGTTCACCAGGTCCAGGAACTTCTCACGGTCCTGGTTGATCTCCTCGATCGACAACGTCGCGATCACGAGGCGCATCTGCCCAAGGATGATGTCACGGGCCTGCACCGCGATCTCCCGTTCGCCCAGCCCGAGCAAACGCTCGGCGGCGTTGTTCATGATCTCCGGCGTGGTCGAGATACCGATCGTGAACGTCGAGGGCACGTTCACACGGATGTTCTTTTTGGATAGCGCGCTGGCCAACTCGATGTCGATGGTCAACGGCTCCAGCGAGAGGTAGGCGTAGTCCTGAATAAGCGGGGCGATGAACGCGCCGCCGCCGTGCATACAACGTGCCGCCTGCTGCCCGCGTACCCGGCCGTACACAACCAGCACGCGGTTGGACGGGCAGCGTTTGTACCGGCTCGCCAAGAACGCGACCACGAACAGGACCACCAGCAGGATGCCGCCGATCCAGAAAAGCAGCGGCCAGGCCATCGGCGCACCGAGCGTAAGCGGCACCGGGTTCGCGGCGCCAAGAGTCATCGTCGTCATAATTAGTTTCCTTTCCCTACAGGCGCCGTGTGTGGCGCGGACCCCGAATCGTACGTTATGTCGTGGAGGTTTGTATTAATCAACTCAAGGCCGATCTTATTCAGGTCGGCGTTAATACCCGTGGTTAATGCGCCAACAAACGTTGTCCGACTCTGATCGATATCTTCTGCCGACAAACCCGCTATCACTTGGCGCGCCTGCCCGAGAATAATGTCCTTGGCTAGGTCTTTGATCTGGGTATCGTCCAGCCCGAGCAATCGTTCAGCGGCGTTGTTCATGATCTCCGGCTTGGTTGATATCGCGGTGGTAAATGACGCGGTCACCGTCAGCGGTGTGTTCCCTTTGGCTCGCGCCGTGACCTGGTTCACCTTAACGGGGTAGGGGTCGAGCGACAGATACGTGTAATGCTGAAGCAAGGGCACGATAAAAGCACCGCCACCATGCAGGCATCTTGAGGCGTGATCTCCGGCTACCCGACCTTGGATAACAAGCACTTGGTTGGCGGGGCAACGCTTGTAGCATCTGGTCATAAACGCCAATGAAAACAGAATAATCATGAACACGCTGCATGCCATTGAAAGTAATGGCACGGATATCTGCGCGGCAAGTATGAGAGTTGTGGCAGACATACCGATTCCTCTCTCAACCACGTAACACTCGGTTTGTGGCCCCGAACAAATAACTACACCGGTTCGACCACGAGCGTCTCGTCGTCCCCGACTTCGATCACCTTGATCGACGTGAACGCGGGGATTTCTTCGCCGCGTGTTTTGGCGTTCATGATCTTGCGCCGGCCGGATACATTGATCTCGACCTGCCCGCCGGCCTTGCCTTCGCCGGGGATGGTCAGGTAGGCGCGCCCGGTCCTGCCGATGCTGGTCTTCGCATCGTACTCGACGACGTGTTCCAGCTTCTTGACGTACCAGAGCAGCACGGACGCCAGCAGCATCATCCCGACGCCGGAACCGACCGAGACAACGACCGACATCGTCGAGCTGAGTTCCCAGGTCACCCGGCAGGTCAGGCCCATCCAGCCCAGGCCCATGAAGAAGGCCATGATCGACAGAAGCGAAAACAGGTTGAACGCCGCGCCGGAGCCCATGTGGTCGGTGTCGGCGGCGTCGAACATCTCGCCGCTGACGATGTCGGCGTCGCCGTCGCCGTCGATCCCGAACAGCATCATCGCGAGGCGGACGACGAGCAGGAAGGTGGAGATCGCGCCGATGGTGAAATACACGATCGCGTCGACGCCGGTGTCCACGATGTTGGACCAGCCGATGATGCTCTGGACGATGTCGATGAAACCTTGCATGGCGAGCGCTCCGAAGTGTCGCGAAGCAACAGAACTGTGTCCGGGGCGTCCCGGGCCTGAACAGGCCGGCCCCAACATCGCGAAACTAGGGCCGGGGCCCCTTGGCGTCAAGCGGTGCCGCCGCCTGAACTTCCAGCGACCTTATTCTCCCGATCGGGGCCTCTCAAGGGCGGGAACCTTTACCCGCCGCGCCCCAATCTCGGGCAACCTTTATAAAAGACAATCCCCGTCGAGACGGATCAGCGTTAGGATAGCTTAAACAGGCAAGGGGCCAGTCATGCGTCAACCACAGATCGATCCCGGACACACAGGCAAACGGCGGGTGCTGCGCATCATCGGGCCAGTGGTGTTGCTGCTGGGCATTATGCTCACAGCGATCGGCTTTCTGACGGTCGTGATGGGAGACCCGTTTGATCACCCCGGTATGGCGGCACTGCCATTCATCGGCATGCCGTTGATGTTTGTCGGGGCGGTCTGTTCAATGATGGGCTTCATGGGCGCGGTGGCGCGCTACCAGGCGAACGAGTACGCCCCGATCGCCAAGGACACCTTCAACTACATCGCCGAGGAAACACAGGACGGCGTCCGCACGGTGGCCTCGGCGATCGGCGACGGGCTGCGGGGCGAGACACGGAAAACGGACGGGGCCGACCTGACCTGCCCGGACTGCGGAGCACCGAACGAACCCGGCTCGACGTTCTGCGACCCGTGTGGCAAGCCGCTGCCCCGGGACGCTGTCTGCCGGGCTGGTGGCGAGGTGAATGACCCCGAATCGAAATTCTGTGATCAGTGTGGCGAAGCGTTGAGCCGATCTGACTACATACCGATCGATCGCGTTAACTTCCGGTGAGGCGATATGAGCGATTGTGAATTCCAAGAACAGCCAGACGGACTGGTCATCACCCGCAGGCACGGAAACGGTTGCGCGTCTGCTTTCATGCTGGTTTGGTTGATCGGCTGGACCTACGGCTTGGTCGCCATCGTGGTCAATTCATGGTCGGCCAACTCATGGAACGTATTGGTCATCATGGGCCTGATCGAGATCGTTGCTGGATTCTTCCTCTACAACCTGGCCGGTAAGGACCAGTTGATCGTCCGATCGTATGAGGTTTGTTACAGGCGGTCTGCGCTCGTTACGTTTGACAGTTGTACGATTGCGGCAGCGGATATACGGTCCGTTGACCTGCAGCCGCTTGATCCGGAGAAAGAGCGGGATCATGCTGTGGGCGTGCTCGTCGTGAAAAGCGGTGATCGTCAGATTCGTTTCGGCCACGGGCTTAGCGGTGAAGCGTTGCACAAATTGTTGACGCGGGTACGGCAGCGTCTCGAAGATGAGCGTATCGATCTTGAACCTTCCGATAGAGCCGACGAAGTTGAGCCCATCACAACTCCGAGTGGGAAGCCTCTGGATGCTGAAACCCGGAATCCCTGCCTCAACAGATTGTTGGATGGCTGACCGTACCTATCTTTATCGGTGCGGGCTGTATTCGTACTTGGTGGCGTGAGTAATATTCTCACTCGGCCATCCTCTGAGTATCCTTCGGCCTGTTCTTCGTTGGCGGGGTTGCTTCTATCCGTGGGATTGACCCGGGCCAGCATCGCCGTGTTCCAGAGTGGTTGCGTAAACGGCGTAGCGCGGTCCGCAAACGGTCGTGGCTGGCACGATCAAGAGGAAATCTTTACGGTCGGGTACCGCTTTATCCACCAGACCACAGTCCATCCCTTAAGCCATCGACAAGTAGGGCCGGGAAGGGCGTGCCTGAAGACAGCGAAACACAGACATTGTCGTGGAAGTCTCGACTGAAGCGGTCGTATTCGCCCCGGTGGCGGTCGTCATGCTGATTGTGCGATTCTATTGGTTTCCGGAAAGACGGAGGGGGGACTTTTTTTCAGGTTTGGGTCTCGCTGGTCGGATTTGCCGTTTTGGCATTAGTGTTTCCGAGAATGAAGCCGGTACCCCGGTTTGCCGCAGCGGGGGTGCTCGTGCCGGACCTGTTCATTCTTATATGGGGCGTCGCGGTTTGCCCCACAGGCTTTGATTCCTTTTATGCTGCTGGGGGGTGTAGCGGCCGGGGCCTGCTACTTGTGGTCACGAGCGAGAGTTCATTTGGCCGTGCTTGGGTGTGGCGCTGATGCTGTTGGCCAGCACGGTGCTTTTCTATGCCGTGCCCCACATGGCGCATCGGTCCACCTGCTTCGCCACTTATCACCGCAGGATATTCAGGCGGTACAAATTGAGAATACGAACGGCGTAACCATCGCAACGATCAGATAGGCAGGTGATCGAACGTATTGCCCGGGCCCTGGCGGACACCCACCCTTACAGCCCAAATCATGAAGGAATCAACCGGAAAGGCGATGACCGTCCACCTCACCAACGGCTCGGACATCGCGATGCGGATCGGCAGAGAGGCAATGGACTTATCCGGACACCACGTGGGTCCAATTCGGCGTGGAGGTTTATCAGAACCCGGGCCTCACCCCAATACTTGCAGAGGAAGGGGCGTGCGGGCGGCCGGTAGTGATAATCGGGGCAAAAGACCGGTGCGTGTGTTGATCCGTGACACATGCGAATCTTTCCCGCCTACCGGGGCCGCAATTCAGCCAACGCCTGTAAATAGCCGATGTTAGCGCTTTAGGCCGATCGGTCGGGGTTCGCGTGCGCGCCCGGAGGTCGGCATAAATGGGCTGTCGGCCCGCGACACGATCGGCCGACGCCCGCCCCGGACCGGACCCCCATGTTTTCCAGGCTGTCGAAAACCTTTTAGCGGCGTGCTGTTGCTGGTCATGGCGGCGGCGGTGGGGTACGCGCGCTGATTACTTTCCCAGGCACTATCATTGATTACTACGACAAAGCCGCAACACGGCCCGGTCATGGCGCATTTACCCGCCGCCGTGTCGCTGGGCGTGCTCATCCTCGTGGCGATCTACGTCAAGGTCGGCGTCGCCCTGGTCCGCGCGACGCACCGCAAACGCAGCTGCATCGACCAGCAGACGCTGGACCCGTCGCAGATGTCTGAGCAGGAGATCGAGGAAGGGATCGACAGCCAGATCAACGAGGTCGCGCGCGGGTCGCCGACGACCTGGACATGGCCGGGGCGGAACGGGGCGAACTGGACACACAGGTCGCGCGCTTGAACAGAGCGCGCCAGCCAGGACGCTGGAGATCATCGCGTTCGGCACGATCTCCAGCGGCAAGCCGCGTTGCTGAACGCACTGTGTGGCCGAGAGGTCTTCCAGACCAACGTCCGCGGCGGCACGACCACGACCCGCAACGAAGTCCCCGACCGGGGCGACCGGATCATGCTCGTGGACACGCCTGGCATCGGGGAGATCGGCAACGGCGAACAGCACGCCAAAATCGCCAAGGAATCCGCCAAGAACGCCGATCTCGTCCTGCTCGTGCTCGACGGCCCATTGCGTGAAAGCGAGTTTGAGACCCTGAAGGCTCCGGTGGGCTGAAGAAGCCATTGCACGTCGTGCTGAACAAGACCGACTGGTACGGGGACCAGCAACGTGACGACCTGATCCGGCAGATCAGCACGCAGGTCCGGCCGTGGGTCGATCCCGCGTGACGTGACCGCCGTGCAGGCCCGGCCGATCAACCGAACCCGGGTACGCGTCCGCTCCGACGGAAGCGAGGAAAAAGAAGTCATCGACGTGCCGCCGGATATCAGCGTATTGGCGCGGCGGATGCTCGGGACGATCGACCGTGACGGGCGCGACATGCTGCTGGCGAACCTGCTCTTGCGTTCGCGGGCGCTGGCGAGCGATGCGCGCGAGCAGGTGCAGGCGGCGCTGGACGCGCGTGCGAACAAGATCGTTTACATCTACATGTGGCGGGCCGGCGCGGTCGCGGCCGTGGTCCCGATGCCGGTGGTCGATATCGCCGCGGGGGTGACGATCTCGACGAAGATGGTGCTGGAGCTGGCGCGGGTGTACCGGCAGGAGATCGACCTGAAGACGGCCGAACAAATGCTCAAGGAATTGAGTAAGAACCTTGTGTCCGTGCTGGGTGCGAACGCGGCCGGGCCTGTGCTCGGGCAGATGATCGGTTCGGCGATCAAGAGCGTGCCGGGTATCGGAACGCTGACCGGCGGGGCGGTGCAGGGGCTGACCCAGGCGCTGGTGACCCGGTGGATCGGGCGGGTGTTTATCGAGTATTTCAAGAACGAGATGCAGCCGCCCAAGGGCGGACTGGCGGGCCTGGCGCGGCGGAAGTGGGAGCAGGTGTCGGCGGCGAAGGAAATCGCTGACATGGCCATGACCCGCCTGCAGGAGGCCAGGATCAACGGCGAACTGCCGGGTGAAACACAGGGATGAACCAAGCAATCCATAACGACCCGCAAGAGATCGACCGGCGTTACCGCGACGCTGTCGACGCGGTGCAGCGCGTCCTGACCGAGCTTGGCCGATGCACCGAGGAGGAGCGGGCCGCGCTTTCCCGCGACGCGATCCAACTCAGGCAGATGCTCAAGAAGCTGCGTGACGGGCGCGTCGATATCGTCGTGTTCGGCGAGATCAGCACGGGCAAGAGTGCGATGATCAACGCGCTGGTCGGCGAAGAGGCGGCGAGTGTCTCGGCCGAGGGCGGCTGGACCCGCGAGAGCTGGCTGGTCGCCTGGGACAAGTGCGGCTACCACATCCCCGGGCTGGCCGACTCCAAGGTCGCGCTGATCGACACGCCCGGCATCAACGAGGTCGAGGGCGAGGCCCGCGCACAGCTCGCGCGCGACGCCGCGGCGCACGGCGACCTGATCCTCTTTGTCACCGACTCGGACTTAAACCAGACCGAGTACGAATCGCTCTGCCAACTAATAAAGATCAACCGGCCGGTGATCGTCGTACTGAATAAGAAAGACCTCTACACACAGCAGGAGCTTGATCAGCTTGTTTCCGCGATCCGTGACGAGCGGTTCGTAGACGCGCTGCCGCCGGAGGATTTGGTCCTGACCGCCGCGGACCCGAAGAAGGTCGAGTACGTCATTGAGGAGGCTGACGGCACGACACGCACGGAGATGCGCTCGCCCGGGCCGGATACGGAAGCCCTGCGTGCCCGCATCCTGGATATCCTCGGGCGTGACGGCAAATCGCTGCTGGCGTTCAACGCCGCGATGTTCGCATCGGATAAGTCCGACAAGATCGCGTCGCTGAAGGTGAAGATGCGTGAGCGCAAGGCCAACAAGCTGATCTGGGCCTACGCCGCAAGCAAGGCCGTCGCCACCGCCGCCAACCCGGTGCCGCTACTGGATATCTTCGGCGGCACGCTCGTCGACGCCAGCCAGATCGTGGCATTAGGCTCGCTCTACGACATCAAGATGAGCAAGCGCAACGCCGCCGGTCTGGTCAAGGCCATCATGGTCGCCGGCGGGCTGGTCACACTCTCACAGGTCGCCACGCACCTGGGCGCGGGCTTCCTCAAGGGTATCACCGCCGGTGCGGGCACATTCGTCACCGCCCCGGTTCAGGGCGCCGCCGCGGGCTACGGCTCCTACATCGTCGGCCAGGCCGCCAAGTACTACCTCGAACACGGCGCGAGCTGGGGCGGCAAAAGCCCCAAGGCCGTCGTCTCCGACATCATCGCCAACACCGACAAGGACTCGGTGATACAGAAGCTCAAAGAAGAAGTGAAGAACAAGCTCAAGCGCAACCCACACGCGAATCCCGGCACATGAAAAACCCGGCCATAAGAGGCCGGGCTGTGCGTGGTGGTCTTTTTTTCAATTCATCCGGTCACGTCAGCGAATATAACGATTAGGCCCCGCTCATCTCCCCGTAAAGATACTCCTTAAGATAGGTGATGGTGGCTTCCTGGCCGTTGAGTTGCCAGCCGTTGATATCGCCGATGGAAATCATGCCTTCGAGCCGGCCGTGGTCATCTACGACCGGGAGGTGGCGGATGCGCTGGTTCTTGAAGATGCTCCGGGCGTCCTCGATTGGGACGTGTTTCTTGCAGACGTAGACGTCCAAAGTCATCACGTCCTTGACGGCGACTTCGGCGGGGTCGAGCCTTTGGGCGACGACGCGGCGCAGGACATCGCGTTCGGTGATGATGCCGGCCACCTTGTTGCTCTGCAGGACGACCAGGCCGCCGATGCGGTGCTCGTTCATGAGTAGCGCAGCGTCGAGCACGCTGGCCTTGGGCCCGATGGAGAAGACCTGTGAACCCTTCTGCTTGAGCACGTCGTTGACGGTGGCCATGCCGGTCCTTTCAGAATGAGTTGTCTGGGCGCCAAGTGTTCGCCCGTTGCCAAATAGAGGTCAGCTCCGTCGGCGGCGGATAGGATGATGCCAGCGGAGACGCGATCCGATGCACTTCATATCATACTTTACGATGCGGCCGAATCCAAGGACTTTTTCGTTTATACCTCGCGCTATGGGCGTGTTTTATTTCCGCCGGGTGCCCTGCGGCGGCGGGATTTTAAGCGGACTCTTTTGTGTGGTGATTGCTTTTGCTTGTTTGTTCGCGGGTTGCGGTGAGCGCGGTTCAACGACGCCGACGGTGCGGATCGACGCGGCGGCGAGCATCGCTTACATCCTCGAATCGCTGGCGGGACAGATCGAAAATGACCTGGGTGTCCGGGTCGAGATCAATGCCGGTGCCAGCGGCGCGTTAGCCAAGCAGATCGCGCAGGGTGACGGGGCGGACCTGTTCATCAGCGCCGACCCGGGGTGGATGGATGCGCTAACCAAGCAGAACCTGATCGATACCGCCACGCGCGTGGACCTGGTCGCCAACCGATTGGTGCTGGTCGGCCAAGCGGGTTCCGGTCTTGCACCGGGGAGCCTGGCGGACATAAAGCAAGCGGATTATCAGCCGATCGCGTTGGGCGATCCGGCCTACGTTCCCGCCGGGCGTTACGCGGTGCAGGCGCTGGCGTTACATGGGCTAGAGATCGGCCCGGGCCTGAAGCTGGCCGAAGCGCCGGACGTGCGGGCGGCGCTGGCGTTTGTCCTAAGCGGGCAGTGCCCGGTCGGGGTGGTGTACGCAAGTGATGCCAAAGATGCACGAGGCGTCGTTGTGCTGTTAACGATCGACCCGGCGGACCACGAGCCGATCCGGTACCCCGCGGCGGTGGTGCGGGACGCGCCGAACCGGGAGGGTGCGGTGCGTGTGCTTGACTGGCTCAAGGGCGAACGGGCGCGGTCCGCGTTTCGGGATGCGGGGTTTGTGGACCCGTGACCATCGTGCATGCGGTGATGCAGGGGTAACGGTCCGGGGGCGCCAAACCGCAAGCGGCCTGGGGTTGCCGGTCAGGCACAACCGGGGGTTCGTGATAACCTTTGGGGATGGACATTGGCCCGGTCATCCAGGCGGTGGGTTTGTCGCTTTTGTGCGCGGCGGCGGCGGTGGCGGTCTGCGTGGTGCCGGCGACGTTTATCGCGTTGTGGCTGGCGCGGCGGATGTTCCCGGGCAAGGCACTGGTGGAGATGATGGTGATGCTGCCGGTGGTGGTCCCGCCGGTGGTGACGGGGTACCTATTGCTGGTGGTCTTTGGCCGGCGTGGGTGGTTAGGCCCGGCGCTGGAAGCGGTGGGTGTGCAGGTCGCGTTCACGTGGTTCGGCGCGGCGCTGGCGCAGGCGGTGGTGGCGATGCCTTTTTTGGTGTTGACGCTGCGTGTGGCGTTCGAGGCGGTGGATCGTGACCTTGAGAAGGCGGCACAGACGGAGGGGGCGTCACGGTGGATGGTTTTGCGGATGATCACGCTTCCGTTGGCGTGGCAGGGGATGGCGGCGGGCTGCGCGCTGGCGTTCGCACGGGCTCTGGGGGAGTTCGGCGCGACGATCATTATCGCCGGGAACATCCAGGGGCGGACGCGCACGCTGCCGCTGGCGATTTATTCGTCGTTAAACGAACCGGGTGCGGAAGCACAAACGGTGGGGCTGGTTTGTGTGGCGGTAGCGCTGGCGTTCTCGGCGCTGGTGTTGAGCCGTGTATTGAGTGTCGGAAAGAGTTGGAAGCGCGGGAAATTGCCGACGTTTAATGGCGGCGGATCGGGCGGGGGGCGCAAGCGGTCGGGCTGAGGGGGAGCGCTAAGCCGCAAGCGGCTTGAGTGCGCAGGGGGAGACGATTCATCGCGATGGAACTAAAACAGATTCCCCTGGTCTTTCGGCGGGGGGGGCTGCTGGGATTCCTTGACCTCGCGGACCTCTTCGAGAAGGTCGTCGATGTTGCGGACGCGCATGTAGACACTGGCAAAGCGGACGTAGGCGACCTGGTCGAGGCGTTTTAGACGTTCGGCGACACGCTTGCCGATGTCGATCGAAGCCACTTCGCGTTCGCCCATGCGGAAGAGGTCCTCCTCAACGCCGTCAACGAGCTGAACGATCTGCTCAACGGGGATGGGGCGTTTGTAGCAGGCCTTCTGGATGCCGGCGGTCAGCTTTTCGCGGTCGTAGGGGACACGTGCGCCATCACGCTTAACGACGTTGAGCCGGGCCTGGCGTTCGATGTGTTCGTAGGTGGTGAAGCGTTTGCCGCAGGCGTTGCACTGTCGGCGTCGGCGGATGGCCTTGCCGCCGTCGCTGGAGCGTGAGTCGATGACCTTGTCGTCGTTGTCGTGGCAGTAGGGGCAACGCATGGGTGGCTAAAGTATCGGCCGGTGGGCGTGGCCGGTCAAAGCGGAGCCGTTATAGGCGGTTAGACCCCGGGGCCGGGAGCCACTACCCTTCTGACATGAGTTTACGCATCGTCTTTCTCGGAGATATCGTCGGCGGGCCGGGCTGCAAGGCGGTGACGCAGCAGGTCCCGGTGATCCGCGAGCGGTGGTCGCCCGACCTGATCATCGCCAACGCGGAGAACGCCGCCAGCGGCACGGGCCTGACCCCCGAGATCTACAAGAAGCTCTGCGCCCGGGGCATCGACGCGATCACGCTGGGCGACCACGTCTACAAAAAAAAGCAGATCGTCCCGACGCTCGAAAGCGAAACGAACATCATCCGCCCGGCGAACCTGTCCGGGGGCGCGGCGGGTAAACGGTGGATGTGTGTGAAGCCGAAAGGTAAAGACGGCAAACCGGCGGACGGCCCGGGCGTATACGTGTTGACCGTGCTGGGTCGGATCTACATGAACATGCCCGCCAACGACCCGTTCGCCGTGGCCGATGACCTGCTCCGCGAGATCCCCGAGCGTGACCCGATCGTGATCGTCGAGGTCCACGCCGAGGCGACCAGCGAGAAGATCGCGATGGGCTGGCACCTCAACGGCCGGGTGACGGCGGTACTCGGCACGCACACGCACACGCCCACCGCCGACTACCGCATCCTGCCCGAACAGGTCGACGGGATGGGTGTGCCGCGCTCGGGTGCGGGCGGCACGGCGTACATCACCGACCTGGGCATGACCGGCCCGCACGACTCGGTGCTCGGGCGTCGCGCCGACCGGGTGGTGGCGCACATGACGACGAACATGCCACACCCGTTCGATGTGGCTGAAGGCAATCCGCGCGTGCAGGGTGTTGTCATTGATATCGATACGGCATCGCGACGCGCCACCGCGATAGAGCGGATCGATCTGCCGGCGGACATGAGCAAGCCGCCGTTCGCGGGGTAGTGTTATCTATGACACGAGAATAACCACGAAGGCGCGAAGAGCGCGAAGGTAATTATTGGATGGTCGGGAACAGGCCGCGAATAAACCACGCTGCGCGGATGATCAACTGATGAACGTGAATGCGTGGTTCTGGCGAGCTGGACGTGAACCAGTCTCACGGGAAACCGTTGAATCGCAGCGGATTATTTGAACCCGAATCGCGCTACAACCGGTATAACCCGCAATCGTATCGCATGTGTCACAACGCATGGACATTGTCTTATCTGCGCAGGGGTGTCAGGCTGTACGGATTAAAACGGTTTTGTAAGATTCTTATACGGGCGTTGCCAAGCCAGGCCGGGGCATGTCCGATCTCCTGATTGTGTCTACATTTTCACAAACCGAGGTAGTGTCGGAAACGGCACTGGGAGTCGTTCCGGGGCCGCCGCCGAGCCATTCCCCGGCCGACCCCGCGCGGAAGGACCCGCCGCTGCAGCACAAGGTGGGGATGCTGTCATCGCTGGCGTGCGTCTCAGGCGTTGGGCTGGGGGTGTTCGCTGAGCGGATGGACGGTCTGTTCTGGCACATCACGGGTTGCGCGCTCGGCGTCGTGCTTGTGCTGTGGTGGGTCAGCCAGTGGTGGGTGGCGCAGCCCTACCGCAAGCTGGCGGACCAGGCGGAGCGGCTATCGAAAACGGGATTGACCAGCGCTTTGCGTGTGCTACCGGTAGGTCGTCGTGACGAGGTGGGGCGGATCGCCAAGGCGCTGCACACGATGGGCGTCGCCACCACGCGCAGCAATATGGAAGCGTTGTCGCTGCGGCGCACGCTCGACCAGCGCGTGGTCAGTGCCACACGCCGGGCCACGAACGAGCTGAGCCGGCTGGTTATGCGTGACGCGCTGACGGATCTGGGCAACCGCCGGTTTCTCGATGAGAACCTCGGCCGGCTGTTTGAATCCGCGAGCGCATCGGGCACGGACCTTGCATGTGTCATACTGGACCTTGATCATTTCAAAGTCGTCAACGATACGCTCGGGCATGAGGCGGGCGACCACCTGCTGGTTTTTCTCGCGGGGCTGATGCGCGCCACCAGCCGGCACGACGACCTGACGGTGCGCCTCGGCGGCGACGAGTTCGTGCTCATCATGCCCGGCTCGGACAAGGCCCGCGCTGACCAGGCGGCGCAGCTCATCCGCAAGCTATTCACGCGGCAGGCGTACACCATGTTCCCCAACTCACGGATGCTCGACATCTCCTACGGGGTCTCGTCACTGAAGGCGGACGGCCCGGCCGACCCCAGCGCCCTGATGCGGGTGGCGGACCAGCGGCTGTATGAAATGAAACGCCGAGAGCAGTGAGACGGACAAAACCTGCCTTAACAAATCATATCCCCTGATCTGTCTGATAATCGGGCCATAAGCGGCGGGAGCGGCTTTACGCGCCGGCTTACGCGCCTAGAATGGTAGGCGAGTCGAGAACGCCCCAGGGGGATTCTCATGTCGTTGCGCAAAACGATCGACAAGCCGATTCACCTGCGACCGCCGGCCGTGGCCGGGCGTTTTTATCCGGCGAACCCCGGCAAGCTGCGGCGCGACCTGGATCGGTATCTTCAGGCCGCTGCCACGCCCGAGCCGGATGCGCCGCCGGTCCGCGCCATCGTCGCGCCCCATGCCGGTTACATCTACAGCGCGCCGGTGGCGGCGTCCGCGTACCGGTATGTGGTCGCGTTGAAAGGACAGATACGCCGCGTCGTCTTGATCGGCCCGGCGCATTACCTTGCGTTCAGCGGGCTGGCCGCAAGCAGCGCCTCGGCCTTCCAGATGCCCTTAGGTGCCATCCCGGTGGATGTAGAATCTACGCGCCGGCTTTCAGACACCAAGCGGGTCGTGATCCACGACGGGGCTCACGCCCCCGAGCACGGGCTGGAAGTTCATCTGCCTTTCCTGACTCACACACTCTGCGATCAACCCCAGACGGAATACCTGGGTTTCTCGATCCTGCCGCTATTGTTTGGAGACGTTGGGTATGAACACGTGGCGGAAGTGCTTGGCCCGTTCTTCGATGACCTGTCTACACTGATTGTCGTGTCCAGCGACCTGTCGCATTACCACGACTATGAGACAGCCGGTGCGATGGACCGGCAGACCGCCGAGGCGATTATTCAAAACCGTGGCGAGGCCGTGACCCCCGACCGGGCCTGCGGGTATACGGCGATCCGGGCGCTATTGAAATGTGTGGAATCGCGCGGGCCGGATGTATCGCTTCTGGACCTGCGTAATTCGGGCGACACCGCCGGACCGCGCGACCGGGTCGTCGGTTATGGTGCTTTCATTATCCGGTAAACCGATATGGCCGACCCGACCCTATCACCGAGCGACCAGACGATCCTGCTGGACGTGGCCCGCACGTCGATCGGCCACGGGCTGGCGCACGGCAGGCCCTACGACGCCGACCCGGAACGGTTTGAGCCTGTGTTGGCCGAGCCGCGTGCCTCGTTTGTCACGTTGAAGATCGATGGGCAGTTGCGTGGGTGTATCGGCCGGCTGGAGCCGGACGGGCCGCTGGTCTGCGGCGTGTCGCGCAACGCCTTCGCCGCCGCGTTTCAGGACCCGCGCTTCGCCCCGCTGACCGAGCCGGAGAGCCGGTATATCCGCATCCATATCTCCGTGCTGACCGTGCCGACGCCGATGACATTTGCCGACGAAGATGATTTACTAAGCCAACTGCGTCCGGGCGTTGACGGTCTGGTGCTGGAGGCGGGGCGCTGCCGCGGCACGTTCCTGCCCGCGGTGTGGCAGACGCTGCCCGAACCAAGGGACTTTCTGGGGCAACTGAAGGTGAAAGCGGGCCTGCACCCGGACGCCTGGCCGGCGGATGCGCGAGTGTTGCGCTACACGAGTGAATCGTTCGGGCAGGAGTGAAGTGTGGGGTGTAAGAAAAAACGCACGCAGCAGGTGCCTTTATTTTCTGCTTTTACCATTTCCTGTTTTTCTGCTTATCTCAATCCCCGTGATCCAACAGTGTGCTCAGGCCCGGGCGGAAGACGACCTTGTCATCCACAACCAACAGCTTCTCATCCAGGAACATCTGCACCGCCTCGGAGAGCACACGGCCTTCCAGCTGCTGGCCCTTGTCGCGCACATCCGTAGCGGTGTCCTTGCCCACGTCGATATGGAAGACGTCTTGTAACACGATCGGGCCTTCATCCAGGTCTTCCGTCACGAAGTGCGCGGTGCAGCCGGTCACGCGCACGCCTTTTTCCCACGCCTGGTGATACGGTTTGGCGCCGGGGAAGTAGGGCAACAGCGACGGGTGGATGTTGATGATCTTGTGACGATACGCCGCGACCATCTCCGGCGGGACGATCTGCATGTACCGCGCCAGCACGACCAGGTCGGGCTTGTATTGCTCGAGTTGCTCCATGATCCACTTGAAGTGGGCCGGCTTGTTGTCCTTGGCGGTCAGGTGCGCAAACGGCAGGCCCGCCGCCTTGGCGACCGGCTCGAGGTCCGGGTGGTTCGCCAGGACGCACACCAACTCGCCCCGGCAGCGTTTGGCCTGGAAATCCTCGATGATCCGCTCCAGGCAGTGTGCTTCCTTGCTGACCAGCACCGCCACGCGCTTGGGCTTGCCCCGGTCGTGCAGCGCGACCCGGACCTCCATCTCGATCTCCTGGCCCAGCTTCAACAGCCCAGTGATCAGCTCGTCCAGGCTCACGCTCAGGTCCGCCAGGTCCACCAGCATGTCCATGATGAACCGGCCGCGCGTGACCTGCTGCTCGATGTCCAGGATGTTCACGCCACGCTCGGCCAGGTGGGTGGCGAACTTGGCAACCACCGCTTTCTGGTCCCGGCCCACGACACTGACGACGGCTTTCACTTGCGGCACGATTGGCTTCCTCGTTTAACCCAAATCACAAACATTATCGGTCAGGGTGTCCCCAAGGCCTCGTCGAACGCCTCCTCGACCCGTTTGCCGAAGTCGACCTGCTCGACATCCTGGGGGATACCCGCTTTATCGGCCAGATCGTTGGCGTTTTCCATAACCTGTTGCAACTCCTCGGGGGTCGGGTTCTGCTTGAATTCCCAGTTATCCGAGCCCGTCTGTTGCATGATCGGGGCCAGGACCTGTTCGATCTGTTGAGTGCTGATGTTGCCGTCCAGCACGCCGGTGGCTACGCGGTTCATCGCCTGTTTACCCACGGCCTTATCGTCGTCGCTGAGTTGGGAAGACTCGATGATCCCGCTGCCGACGTACTGCGTGAACCCGGCGGCGATGAGGTTCTCGACGTTGAGGTTCTCCATCGCCTGGCCGATCTGTTCGAGCGTGATATTGCCCGCGACGAATTCGTCCTTGATGTGATCGACCCGGCTGGTGATCGTCTTTTTCTGTTCATCCGGGAGTGTGGACTGTTCGACCGCCTGATTCACGACGGAGGCAAAACCGCCGGCCGCCCAGGCCTTGGCGTTGCGGGCGACGTACCAGGCGCCCAGCGCCAGAATAATTAGCAGGATCAGCGTCGCGATGCCGCAACCGATCGCTGCTTTGGCGCAACCGCTCATCTGCTTGGGGGCTTCCTGATCGTTCATGGCCGGTCCCTTTCGTCTGTGATATGTCCACCATCCCCGTGGGGCCGGATCGCCCTCACCTCGGGCCATAATTAAACCCGATTTGTCCGTCGGGCGGTAGTCGGTACATGCAACCCCGGCCGGGCAGGCCGGCAACGCATCGGCTACAATACACCGCTTAGCGAAAGTAAGCCTGTTACCCCAGTTATAAAAGGATTTACGCGATGCCCGAGGGTTCGAGCTTTGATCTTGTCATCATCGGCGGGGGGCCTGCTGGCTATGTCGGTGCGATCCGCGCGGCCCAGCTGGGCATGAAGGTCGCCTGCGTCGAACGCGACAAGCTCGGGGGCGTCTGCCTGAACTACGGCTGCATCCCGACCAAGGCCCTGCTCGCCGGGGCCGAGTTCTACCACCGGCTTACCCACGAGGCGGACGAGTGGGGCATCAAGGTCGACAACGTCAGCTACAACTGGGAAAAGGTTATCCAGCGCTCCCGGGGTGTGGCCGGGCAGCTCAACCGCGGTGTCACAGGGCTGATGAAGAAAAACAAGATCGCCCACATCGAGGGCCACGCCTTCATCCCCAAAGCCGGCACGGTACAGGTGTTCGCCAAGGACGATGTCAAGCACAAGGGCAAGCCCGTTGAAACCCTGACCGCCAAGAACATCATCATCGCCACCGGCGCCCAGCCCCGCGAGCTGCCCGGCGCGCCGTTCGACGGCGACAAGATCATCTCCTCCAAGGAGGCCATGACCGTCCCCAAGCAGCCCAAGAGCCTTTTGATCGTCGGCTCCGGCGCGATCGGCATGGAGTTCGCCTACTTCTACAACGCATTCGGCACAAAGGTCACCGTCGTCGAGATGGTCGACCGCCTGATGCCCATCGAGGACGGTGAAATCTCCAAGGAGATCGAAAGGGCTTTCAAGAAGCAGGGCATCAAGACCCTGCCCGGGCACAAGACCCTGTCGCTTGAGAAGACCGCCAACGGGATCAAGGCCGTGGTCGCGCCGACCAAGGATGAATCCAAGACCGAGACGATCGAGGCCGAAAAAGCCATCGTCGCGATCGGCGTGAAGGGCCGGTACGACGGGCTGTTCGACGAGTCGCTGGGCCTGGAAATCTTCAAGGAACACATCAAGGTCGATAAAAAGAACTACGCGACAAACATCCCCGGCATCTACGCCGTGGGTGACGTGATCGGCCCGCCGTGGCTGGCGCACGTCGCCAGCGAGGAGGCCGTCGTCTGCGTCGAGTTGATGGCCGGGCACCACGCCACCCCGATCGACTACGACTCCGTCCCCGGATGCACCTACTGCCACCCGCAGGTCGCCTCCATCGGCCTGACCGAAGAAAAGTGCAAGGAGCAGGGCCTGGAATACACCGTCGGCAAGTTCCCCTTCGCCGCGTCCGGCAAAGCCCAGGCGCTCGGTCAGACCCAAGGCTTCACCAAGATCATCACCGACAAAAAGCACGGCGAGATCCTCGGCGCCCACATGATCGGCGAAAACGTCACCGAACTCATCGCCGAGATGGGCTTAGCGCGCCGCCTGGAAGCCACCGGCGCCGAAGTGACCGCCACCATGCACGCCCACCCGACCCTCAGCGAAGCCGTGATGGAAGCCGCGCTCGGCGCGGAAGGGCGGATGATCCACTTTTAATCCGGAAAACAATCACACACGGCGACATCTATTCAGATCGCCGTGGGAGGTAACGCCTTGCCGCTTACGATCCGTGACGTCTGTGTGACACTCACCTCGCCGACCGGGCGGAACCTCGTCATCGTCAAGGTGCTCACCAGCGAGCCGGACCTGCACGGGATCGGCTGCGCCACGTTCACGCAGCGTTACCTGCCGGTGCGCTCGGCGGTCGAGGACTACCTCAAGCCGCTCTTGATCGGCCGTGACCCCGCGCGCATTGAGGAGCTGCACCGGCTGATGAGCGTCAACAGCTACTGGCGCGGCGGCCCGGTGCTGAATAACGCGATCTCCGGCGTGGACATGGCATTGTGGGACATCAAGGCCAAGCTCGCCGGGATGCCGCTATACGACCTGCTCGGCGGCAAGGTGCGCGAGGCCGCGGCCGTGTACCAACACGCCGACGGGCGCGACCTGAAAGAACTCCAAGACCACGTCCAGCAACAGGTCGACCTGGGCATGTCGCACGTGCGCATCCGCTTCGGCGGCTCATCGGAGTTGACACGCGCAAGCGGCGAGGCCGGCGGCAACGCCTACGGCGGCCCGGGCCTGGGCATCCACCGCCCGCCCGACGGCGCACTCGACGGCGTCTACTACGACCCGCAGACCTACACACGCACCACGATCGAAGCCATCGCCCATATCCGCAAACACTTCGGGGACGACATCGAGCTGCTGCACGATGTCCACGAACGACTGACGCCCGCGCAGGCGATCCGCTTCGCCAAAGACCTCGAGCCGTTCCGCCTGTTCTTCCTCGAAGACCCGATCGCGCCGGAAGACCTGGGCTGGTACGAACGCTTGCGCAACGCGACCACCACACCGATCGCCGCGAGCGAACTCTTCACCGGGCCGAACGACTGGCTGCCGCTGGTATCGGGCCGCCTGATCGACTTCGTCCGCATGCACATCAGCGACATCGGCGGGCTCACCGCCGCGAAAAAGGTCGCGGCCGTCGCGGAAACCTTCGGCGTCCGCACCGCGTGGCACGGCCCCGGCGACTGCTCACCCGTCGGGCATGCCGTGAACCTTCACCTGAACCTCAGCACGCTCAACTTCGGTATCCACGAACTCCAGCCGTTCACGGACCGCGACCGCGAGATATTCTTAGGCTGCCCCGAATACCGAGACGGCTACCTCTACCCGAACGACAAGCCCGGCCACGGCATCGACCTCAACGAAGACCTCGCCGCGAAATACCCCTGCGATTCCAAGACCATCATGTGGACACAGGCGCGGCTGCCCGACGGATCGCTCGCCCGGCCGTGATGCTAATGGGTGGATGGTGTCACGAAAAATGTCGACAACTGACGCTTGCGGTCCTAAAGTGTCGGCGATGGAAGCCGCCGCCTTATTGACATCGATTGAGCGTGATGGGTTCGCTGTCGTTCCCGACGTGCTCGATCCGGAACGTGTCGCGGACCTGACCTCTACTATCGAGTCGTACTGCAACAAACGTGCAGAAGTTTCCGGGCGTGTGGTCCACGCGATACGTAACCTGTTTGTTGAAATCCCCGAGGCCGCTGACGTCGTCGATTCGCCCGGCGTTCGGGCGTTGGTTGAACCCGTACTCGGCCCAAATGCCTTCGCGGTGCGTGCGATCTATTTCGACAAACCACCCGGCGCCAACTGGAAAGTCGCGTGGCATCAGGACCAGACGATCGCGGTAAACCGCCGCGCCGACCTGCCCGGGTTCGGGCCGTGGTCGGTCAAAGACGGTGTCCAGCATGTCGAACCGCCCATTGTGATCCTCGATCGTATGCTGACGGTCCGAATCCATCTCGACGATTGTGGGGAAGAAAACGGGCCGCTGCGTGTCGTCCCCGGTTCCCACAAACTCGGCCGGCTTGCTGCCGAGCATACAGAGCGACTAAAGAAAACCCACGGCGAATCCGTATGCACGGTTAGTTCGGGCGGCGCGGTGCTGATCCGGCCGTTGATTTTGCACGCTTCTTCCGAATCGGCGGCCCCGACTCACCGACGCGTGATTCACATCGAATTCGCATCACAAGCGCTTCCCGACGAAATAGAATGGGCGGGGCCGCTGATCCCTGTCGGGCACGTTGCGGGATAGTTTGCTTGTTGCTGGAGATTAGGCCATGGTTCTCACCCCCTCAACGATGCTAAACCTCGGCACCCATGCGCCGGATTTTGCTTTACCCGATACGGACGGTAATACGGTATCGCTGGATGATTTCCAGGAACGCCAAGGCGCTTGCTGGTGATGTTTATCTGTAACCACTGCCCGTACGTGATCCACGTCGCAGACGAATTGGCGAGGATCGGGCGGGACTATCAGCCCAAGGGTGTGACGGTTGTTGCGATCAGCGCAAACGATGTGGAAAGTTACCCGGCGGACGGGCCGGAGAAAATGAAGCAGGAGAAGGCCAAGCGCGGATACACGTTCCCGTACCTGTATGACGAATCGCAGGCGGTGGCGAAAGCGTACACGGCGGCGTGCACGCCGGACTTTTTTCTTTTTGACGGCGATCAGACGCTTGTCTATCGCGGCCAGCTCGACGACACCCGGCCGAACCGGATCAGTTCGGGTAACTATGGCTCCGGAAAATCCCCGGCCAACGGCGCGGACCTGCGCCGCGCGCTGGATGCAATACTGGCCGGCATGCCGGTGCCGGACGATCAGAAGCCGTCGATGGGCTGCAATATCAAGTGGACACCGGGGAACGAGCCGGCGTACTTCGGGGGTGAGGCAGAATCACGACTAACGCCCGCTGGTGCATTGTCACGCGCCGCCGCAATCTTCGCGTGGACCTTATCCGCACGGAAAGCCTTCCCGATTATTCGGGTGCCGGGGCTTGCTTTCAGATCCATAAGAACCTCTTCCAACTCTTCGGGGCTGGGATTGAGCGGGGCGAGGCGTTGCACGATCATCCGCCCGAACCGCCTGCGGGCAAAACGCCGACCGTCTAGGGCGATGCTGACAATCAAACCCACTGCAAGGATCACTAACAGCCCCACGATGGCCCCGACCACCCACGGGTCGGTGCTGAAAGGCCGGGGCAGCGCATCCATCAACATCAAAACAGGCAACGGGAGTACGATCATCGCCAGGATCCATAACCCGCTATAGCCATCTATCTGGATGTTGGCTTTCCTTAGTGCGACCGTGTGCGCGATTGATTGGAACGGCTGTTTAAGTAGATGACGCCGGTCTTCTTCGGACACCTCGCCGCGTTCCGCCTGTTCCCGCAAGTCGAGGAGTTCAGCCATCCTATCGATCAGATCGGGGTGCGTCTCGTCGGTCAGTTGTTCCAGGCTGCGCGTTTGTCACGGCTCACGCCCTGATACTTCGAAACGTCGGTAGCGATCTTGTTTTTACAACGCTTGCATTGCCGGGCATGCCCATCGACCCGGCCCCGGCCCAGCGAGATGTAATACACATGTACCGGCGGAACAGAAGCCGTCGATGGGCTGCAACATCAAGTGGAAACCGGGCAACGAGCCGGCGTACTTCGGGGGGTGAGGGGGGATGCACGAATGTCGAATGGATCCTTCAATGACAACGGTCAATTGTCAATAGAGCATTACGTTCGTCATTAAGGCTTTCGACATTTATTCGACATTCGTGCATTGGTCATTCTTCATTGTCCGGGCCCGTCTCCGCGCTGTTATCATCTGACACATGGCGGCCCTGCAACTTATCGAGATCGCGCTGGCGCTGGTTTTCGCGTGCGCGTTGCAGGGGGCGGTGGGGTTCGGGGCGGGGCTGTTCGCGATCCCGCTGATGGTGTGGGCGGGGGAGAGCCTGCCGTCGGCGATCACAATCACGATGGGGGGGATCCTGGTGCAGACGAGCTGGAACCTGTTTAGATACCGGGACCACGTTTCGGTTCGGGAGTTGATGCCGATCTTCTGGCTGCGCTTGCTGATGATGCCGGTGGGGGTGATGCTGCTGGGCCTGCTGGTGGGTTTGGGCACAGCCCGGGTGAAGCAGGCGATCGGGCTATTGCTGCTGGGCGTGTTGTGCGTGCAGTGGTTGTTGCGGGTGAAGCCGCGGGAGCGGGTGGCGTGGGGATGGACGGCATTGGCGGGCAGTGCGAGCGGGTTGACCGCCGGTCTTGTCGGGATGGGCGGCCCGCCGGTGGTGTTGTGGGTGATGGCGCACGACTGGCCGGGCAAGAAGTCGCGGTCGTTTCTGTGGGCGACGTATCTGTTGTTGATTCCATTCAACCTGGCGGTGCTGGTGTACCGGTTCGGCAGCGGGATATGGGGGTCGCTGCTGCTGGGCTTGTGTCTCGCGCCGCTGGTGCTGGCCGGGTCGGAGGTGGGCCAGCGGCTTGGGGGGATGATGAACCGGCACCGGCTGCGGACGGCGGCGCTGGTGCTGCTATTGGTGCTTGCGGTTGTGTCGGTGCTGGGGCCGGTGTTCACCCAGGCGGGGTGAGGCTGCACAAAACCCTTCGTGGTCGTACAATCGTTACATCGTTGCTCTCCCACGAAGGTTTGCCGTCAGTATGGCCAAAGCATCCCCCCGATCAGCAGGCAAGAAGGCGCCGGTCAAAACGGCAAAGCGTCCGCGCAAACGGACCAAAGCCGAGACCGCCAAGCAGGACGCTCCGGTGACCCCGGCCCCCTCCCCGTCACCGCCCCCAGCAAAGGAAGCACCCGAAGCACCCTCGCCCATCGCGGCGCGTCGGGTCGAGCCGTTATTGATGGAGATCGCCTGGGAGGTCTGCAACCAGGTGGGCGGGATCTATACGGTGCTGCGGTCGAAGGTGCCGAGCATGGTCAGCCGGTGGGGCAGCCGGTACTGCCTGGTCGGGCCATACAACCCGCACACGGCCGAGGTCGAGTTCGAGCCGGCCCCATTGGTTGGCGCGGTCGGTCAGGCCGTCCGGCAGCTGCAGGAGATGGGCTACTCGGCGCACTACGGGCGCTGGCTGGTCAGCGGCCGACCGCACGTCGTGCTGCTTGATACGTCCTCGGTCGGCGGCATCCTCAACGAGGTCAAGCACCGCGTCTGGACGGACCACGGCATCCCGTCGAGCAACGAACAGAGCGTCAATCAGGCGGTCGCATTCGGCGAGATGTGCCGGGCGCTGCTGTCGATGCTCAGCCAGAAGGAATCGCAACGCCGACAGCTCGTCGCCCACTTCCACGAATGGCAGGCGGGCATGGCGATCCCGATGCTCCGCCGGGAAAACTGGCCCGGGTCTCTGGTGTTCACCACCCACGCGACGCTGGTCGGCCGCTACCTGGCAACGAGCAACTCGGCGTTCTACGACCACCTGCCGTTCCTCAACGGCGATCAGGAAGCGAAAAACTTCAACGTCGCCGCCCAGCACCAGATCGAGAAGGCCGCGGCGCACGGGTCCCACGTGTTCACGACCGTGTCCGACGTGACCGCGCAGGAGTGTTCGCAGCTGCTGGGTAGGACACCCGACATGCTCCTGCCCAACGGGCTTAACATCCGCCGGTTCACCGCGATCCACGAGTTCCAGACCCTGCACCAGACCTACAAGGAACGGCTGCACGAGTTCACGATCGGGCACTTCTTCCCAAGCTACAGCTTCGACTTGGACAACACGCTCTACATGTTCACGTCCGGGCGCTATGAGTACCTCAACAAAGGCATGGACGTGACGATCGAGGCGCTGGCCCGGCTCAACCACCGGCTGCGCGAGACGGCCAGCCCGGTCACGGTCGTCTTCTTCATCATCACCAAGGCCCCGTTCCACTCGATCAACGTCAAGGCGCTTCAGACCCGCGCGATGCTCAACGAGTTCCGCACCGCCAGCGACGCCATCAAGGACTCCGTGGGCGATGGACTGTTCCTCTCGGCGGCGACCGGTGTGATCCCCGACCTCAACTCTTTGATGGAAGACTACTGGCGGCTGCGCCTGCGACGCGCGATCCACGCCTGGAAGAGCCGGACGCCACCGGCCATCGTCACGCATGACCTTGTCGATGATGCACGCGACCCGGTGCTGAACCAGCTACGAACCTGCCGGCTATTCAACCTCGAGGGCGACCGCGTTAAGGTGGTCTTCCACCCTGATTTCGTGCAGGCGACCAACCCGCTGTTCGGCCTGGAGTACGACCAGTTCGTGCGCGGCTGCCATCTGGGCGTGTTCCCCAGCTACTACGAACCCTGGGGTTACACGCCGCTGGAATCGATCGCGCTGGGCGTGCCCGCGGTGACCAGCGATCTGTCCGGGTTCGGCTCGTACCTCAAACAGCTCATGCCCGACCACGCGTCCAAGGGTATCTACGTCGTGCCACGCCGCAACCACGACTTCCACCGCTCTGCGGAGGAACTGACCGACCGGCTGTTCCGCTTCGTGTCCCTGGGCCGACGTGACCGGGTCATGCTGCGTAACTCGGTCGAATCCTTCAGTGAACACTTCGACTGGCACAACCTCGGCCGTCGCTACCACGAGACACACGACCTGGCGCTGGACCGCGTGGGCGGGTAAGCGCCCGTTTTTTCAAGGAGCATCGCTGATCCCGCACTTTTCGGGAGGGGCTATAAAACGCCGGCTCCGGGAAGGGGGTCGCCACAGGCTCAAATAAGCCAAACACTTATGTTGTTCTTGGTGGCGATTTATGTGCCCGATAAATGCGGACCCCCTTCTATTAATGTTTTTTATTATTGTTTAGCGTGTTGTTTGTGAAAAAATCGGCTAACCCGTCCGGGCATTATGATC
>JAWKTA010000021.1:0-71423 GCA_041402025.1 Phycisphaerales bacterium
CTCGGCGGCGCGACCGGCCGTGACGGCATCCACGGCGCGACCTTCAGTAGCGCCGAACTCACCGACACACACGCCGACGAGTTCTCGCATGCCGTGCAGATCGGCAACGCCATCACCGAAAAGCAAACCCTCGACGTCATCCTCCAGGCACGCGACCAGGAAGACGGCCCGCTCTACTCCGGGCTCACCGACTGCGGCGCGGGCGGCTTCTCCAGCGCCATAGGCGAACTCGGCGAGGCCACCGGCGCATGCGTCACCCTCGAAAACGCGCCCCTGAAATACCAGGGCCTAAGCTACACCGAGATCTGGATCAGCGAAGCACAGGAACGCATGGTCCTCTCCGTCCCGCCGGACAAGCTCGAACGCCTGCGCCTGATTTGTGAAGCAGAAGACGTCGAGCTTTGCGACATGGGCCACTTCGGCGAGCTGTCGCACAACGACAACTTGCCGCAGCTCGTGCTCACCTACCACAGCGAAGAGGTCGGCCGCCTCCCGATGCCCATGCTCCACGAGGGCATCCCCACACCGACAAGAGAAGCATCCTGGCCGCCCAAGGTTGCTTCTCCCCAATCCCCACCAGCTCCCAGCCCCCAACCCCTCGACGCAACGCTTTCAGCCTTGCTCGCCCACCCCAACATCGCCAGCAAACACTGGATCATCCGCCAGTACGACCACGAGGTGCAGGGCGGCTCGGTCGTCAAACCTTTAGTCGGCCCTGAGCAGGACGGCCCGAGCGACGCCGCCGTGTTGCGTCCCAAGCTCAACAGCCACCGCGGCATCGCACTGTCCGTCGGCGCAGCGCCGTACCTCTCCGAGAAAGCCACCGAACGCGGCCACGCAATCGACGGCGATTCCTACTGGGCCACGCTCGCCGCCATCGACGAGGCTGTCCGCAACGCCGTCTGCGTCGGCGCCGACCCCACGCGTATCGCCATCCTCGACAACTTCTGCTGGCCCAACTGCGACAACCCGCAGATCCTCGGCACGCTCGTCCGCGCAGCCGAGGCCTGCTACGACGGCTCGCTGGCTTACAAGACCCCCTTCGTCTCCGGCAAGGACTCGCTGAGCAACCAGTTCACCACCAAGGATGGCAAGCTCATCACCATCCCGCAGACGCTACTGATCTCCGCGCTGGGCATCGTCAACGACACCCGTAAGGCCCGCACCATGGACGCGAAGCAGGCGGGCAACCTGCTGCTAATCGTCGGCGAAACCACCGGCCGACTCGGCGGGTCGCACTACATCCAACTCGGCGGCACCGCCCCCGACAAACGCATCCCACGCGTAAACCTCAAGCAAGGCCCCGCCAACGCGCACGCCGTCGCGTCTCTGATCGACCAGGGCCTGGTGCGATCCGCGCACGATTGCTCCGAAGGCGGCCTGCTCGTCGCCGCCGCCGAAATGGCCTTCGCCGGCCGCGTCGGGCTGGACCTCGATTTAGGGGCGCTGCCTACCGACGCCCCGATCGATACCCCCGCCGCCTGCTTCGCCGAGACCCCCAGCCGATACCTGCTGGAGATCGTGCCCGACAGGCTCGACGCCGTCATCCGCGCCCTGCGCAAACACGAAATCCCCTTCGGCCAGGCCGGCGCGTTCACCACGCACAACAAACTCACCCTCCGCACGCCTAAAGACGGCGGTATCTTCGAATCCAGCCTCGACGACCTCCGCAACGCCTGGCTCGGCACGCTGGACTGGTGATCGTAAGAAAAGACATTTGACAGGATGACAGGATTATCAGGATAAGCGTTGCGACACCTGCTCTTATCCGGTTGATCCTGTCATCCTGTCTACATTCCCCTGTTTAGTTCTTTCTGTTCCGTACGGATATAGCGTGCGCAAGACATTATAATCCCCCCATGCCCAACGCCGATCACTCCAACACGCTGTATCTGATCGACGGCCACGCACAGATGTTCCGCGCTTTCTTCGCTATCCGCGGCGGGATGAGCAGCCCCGTCACCGGGGAGCCGACCAACGCGCTCTTCGCGTTCACCGGCATGCTCATCAAGATGTTCAAGGACTGTAAGCCCCCCTACGCGGCAATGGTCATCGACCCCAAGGGTAAAACCTTCCGCGACGATTTCTACTCCGAATACAAAGCCAACCGCGACGAAGCCCCCGAGGACTTCGTCAAGCAGATCCCGCGGATGTTCGAGCTGGCGCAACTGTTCGGCCTGCCCATCCTCGAAGCCCCGGGCTACGAAGCCGACGACGTGATGGCGACACTCGCCGATCAAGTCACCGCCGGGAAGTTCGATCAGGAAGCGCCCGGCCTGCACCTGCGACTCGTCGCCAAGGACAAGGACCTGGAACAGGTCCTCGGCGACCGCGTCAGCCTTTACGACGTGCAGACCGACGAATCACTGAACGCCGAAAACCTCCCCGAGAAACGCGGCATCACCGCGCAGCAGGTCATCGACTACCAGACCCTCATCGGCGACTCCACCGACAATATCCCCGGCGTCAAAGGCATCGGCCCGAAGACCGCGCAGAAACTCCTCGAACAGTTCGGCACGGTCGAAAACCTTTTAGCCAACCTCGACCAGCTCAAGGGCAAACAAAAAGAAAACCTCGAACTGGCGAGAGACACCGGCGTCATCGACCTGACCCGCCGGCTCGTCACGCTCAAACGCGACACACCCATCGAATTCTCCCTGGCCGACACGCAGACCCACGGCACACAAAAAATCAAAGGCTCGGAGCTTCTCGCCCTTTTCCGCGAATTGGGCTTTAACCGCCACGTTACCGACCTGCAAATCCTGCTGGGCCTGGACGCCGCCAAGGCCGAACCGGAAAAGAAACGCACTAAAAAGAAAGCGGCTCCGATCCCCGGCGGTGGGCTGTTCGGCGGGATCGTGGACCATGAAGACGAGGCGGATGAAGACACGGAACACGCCTCGACCGATACCGCAACCACGTCATCACCGCGACCGACGGCGACTACCGCGCCATCACCACCGCCGACGAACTCAGAGAACTGGTTGTCACCCTCACCAAACAGAAATTGATCGCGGTCGATACCGAGACGGTCGGGCTGGGTCACAGCGCCGACCTCTGTGGTGTGTGCCTGTCGTGGGAAGCCGGCAGCGGCGTGTATGTCCCCGTGCGTTCGCCCGAGCCACAAAACCATCTGGATGAAACCACCGTGCTCGCCGCGCTCCGCCCCGTGTTCGAAGACCCGGCGATCGGCAAGACCGGGCATAACCTCAAGTACGACTACCTCGTGCTCAAGCACGCCGGCGTACACCTGCGTGGCATCGTGTTCGACTCCATGATCGCCGGCCACCTGCTGGGCCTGCCGGGCATCGGCATGGACGACATGGCGCTATCCCAACTGAACTACGAAACCATCCCCATCAATCGGCTCATCGGCGAGCGCGGACGCGGCAAGACACAGAAGACGATGGACCAGGTCCCATTGGAACTAGCGACGCCCTACTCGGCCGAGGACGCGGACATCAGCCTGCGCTTGTACGAGTTGTTGCGCCCCCGCATCGACGAGGCCGGGATGAAATCGCTGCTTGAGGATGTCGAGACGCCGCTGGTCGAAGTGCTCGCCGTGATGGAAGACAACGGGATCCGTGTCGACCCGGACGTGCTGGATGAGCAGAAGGCGGCACTCGCCAAGCGTATCGACGTTTTGCGTGACCAGATCCACGAGGCGGCCGGCGGCGCGTTCAACGTCGATTCACCCAAACAGCTCGCGGAGGTGTTGTTTACGAACCTGGGCCTGCCTGTAGTCAAGCGTAAGAAGACCGGGCCTTCGACCGACGTCGAAGTGCTCGAAAAGCTCGCGGAGATGGAAGGCATCGACCCGGTCGCGCAGAAAGTCCCCGTGCTGATGCTCGAGTACCGCCAGCTTTCCAAGCTCGTCGGGACGTACCTGGGCAACCTCAAGGACTCGATCCACCCGGACGACGGCAGGGTGCATGCGCAGTTCCACCAGACCGGCGCGGCAACCGGGCGCTTATCGTCCAGCGACCCGAACCTTCAGAACATCCCGATCCGCACCGAGGTCGGCAGGCAGATCCGAAAGGCCTTCGTCGCCGAGCCGGGCCACGTTTTGATCAGCGCCGACTACTCGCAGATCGAGCTGCGCATGCTCGCGCACCTAAGCGGCGACCCGCGGCTGACCGAGGCGTTCAAGCAGGACCGCGACATCCACGCCGCCGTCGCGGCGCAGGTGTTCGGCGTACCGCTCGAAGAAGTCACCCCCGAGCAGCGCGGCAACGCCAAGATGATCAACTTCGGCATCGTCTACGGCATCACCGCCTACGGCCTGGCCCGACGCGTCGAGAGCCTCGATAACGAATCCGCCAAACAACTGATCAACGGCTACAAGCAGCGCTTCAGCGGCATCGACTCGTTCCTCGACAAATGTATCGACAAGGCGCAGACCGACGGCTTCGTCGCCACGATCCTCGGTCGCCGCCGCGCGATCCCCGAGATCGCCTCATCCAACGGCCAGACCCGGCAGCTCGGCGAACGCCTCGCCATCAACAGCGTCGTCCAGGGCTCCGCCGCCGACCTCATCAAGCTCGCAATGGTCAACCTGCACCGGCGCATCGTCAGCGAATCCCTGCCCATGAAGATGCTTTTGCAGATCCACGACGAACTGGTTTTCGAGTCCCCCGCCGACAAAGCCGACCAAGCCGCCGCAATCATCCGCCACGAGATGGAACACGCGATGGAACTAAGTGTCCCGCTGAAGGTCGACGTCGGCGCCGGCCCCGACTGGTTCAACGCGAAATGATCAGTCCTCGTCAGCGGGTTCCGGCATCTGACGCAAGCGGATCAGGATCGAGATGATATAGATCGTCATCAGCAGCCCGACATAAAATTCGTGAAACTCACTGTGACGCAGCTCATTGGGCGCGACCTCGCCGGTGGTCCATTCGTAGATGCGCTTGGGGAACGGGATCAGCAGCACACCGATGGCACTGACCACCCCTGCACGCGTCGGCCAGAACCAGTAGTCCGCCTGATCGGGGCGCATCGTCAAGCCACGCGCCTTACGCACGATCGGCAGGATCACGAACGCCAGAAACGTGCCCACAACAATCACGTTGATCGGCCCCTGGTCCAGCGCGTTGGACATATTGTGTAGATTCGTTTCCGTCTGGTCGTTATGGGCGGCGATGAACTCGGGCACATCCTCCGAGCTCCATAACCCCAGGTGCTGGCCCCAGCTGAGCTCCTCCCCGGCGAAGACAAACATACCGAACAGGGCTATGCCGTAAAACCACTTCAGCCACCGCCCGCCCGGAGGCAGCCTGTCGGTGTATTTGAAGACCCTCAAACCGATCACGACACCCGCCAGAAGTACCACGACCAACAGATACTCGATCCCCCCTTCCTTGCGCTGCATGAAGTCGTAGAACGAGGGAAACAACGGGATCGCCAGCAACAAGACCGGGTAAACCAAAGCGGGCACCCATACGGCCAGCCACGCCGGCACGTCGTGAGATCGGTCAATCATTGTCAAACCGGGCCGCGGTGACACAGCCGTATTCCTGTCAACTGAAGGTTCAGACAAGCTATACCCCTAATTGTCAGCGATTCATGAACCGCCGAATAATACCCCCGTATACCCGGGGGTTATTCATCGATCTTACCAAGAATATCCTGCGTGACATCCCAGAAGTTGTTTTCGCGGAACGCCGTAGCCGCGCCGGGGAGCGAGCCGAAGCGTTGTGTGTGGTGGTTCCAGTGGTCCTGTGCGGCGAAGAGTTTTTGGCGGACCACATCCGCGAGCGCCCCCTCGCCGGACTTCTGGTACCGCCGGTACGACACCAGCCCGCTGACCAGGTCACGCAGCGCCTCGAAGAATGATTCGGCGTAGAGCAATGAGTTGACCAGCGGCTGCAGCTCCCGGTGCCTACGGTCCCCGGCCGCCTGTTGCAGCGCCGCGCGGTGCCGGCCGATCGCTTCGGCGGCCGCTTCCTTTTCCTGGATCAGTTCATCAAGCTGCGTGTCGTTAAGCTTCTGAATGATCCGCCACGCCGCGTAGGTGTCCAGCAGATCGTCCTGGACCCAGTCGGCGTTGGGGTGCCAGGGATTGGCCCGACCGGCGGCAAATGGGCCGATGTAGAACGCCTGCCGGATAAACGCCGGTGAATCCTCCATCAACCTCACCAGGTGCCCCGCCGAATCATCGTCCAGCCCCAAACGATCGCGTGCCCACTGCTCGGCGAGTTTGTGTGTGTCGGCTTTCGGATCGTCGGCCAGGTGCGGCACGGCATAGACATTTGCGTCGATCCACTGCTCGTTCTTCACGAACGGCCCGCCCCAGCCCCCGCCGCGCACCCACGCCCAAAGCCCGACAAGATTCACGCGCCCCGCCGCCTCAGCCAGCCCGTGCACTTCGCCGTCCAGCTGCGACATCTCCGGGCAGCCGTCGCGCCACAAGGGCGCCTGCCAGTTCGGGACGCCGCCCTTGCCCTCAAACTCGCGCTGGCACTGCAATTCGTAAATGATCGGCCGGTCGCCGCAGACCAGGCTCGACGGGTTCCAACGCTGGTAGCGCCAGAAGTCCGTCTGTGTGAACTTGAACGACAGTACCAGCCGGTCGTCCTTTGGATCACCCGGCAGGTCGGCGGCGATACGGCCGGCCAGCTCGGGCACGTCGTGCATCCCGTTGGGGCGGACGTTCCAGGCACGGACGATCAGCCGTTTGTTGTGGCCCTCGACCACGAGCCTGTGCATCCGCTGGATGAACGCCAAGGCCCGCTCGGCCCGGCCGAACTGGCTGCAACGCGGGCAGTGCGGCGAATAGATATCGTTACCGACCAGGTGCGGCAGACGCTGCGCATCGGTGTCGCCGAAGCGGAACACGATCCCATCGATGCTCGGCCAGCGGTGTAGCATCGCATCGAGCGCCGCGACGGACAGTTCCAAAGCCTGATCGCTGGCCGGGCACAGCGTCGTCGGCTTGCCCTTGCAGCACAAACCCGTCACGTTGCGGTCCACCTCGTGCGTAGGCAACACCAGCGCGTCATACGACAAATAAACCGACAACCCGGCGGCCTGCGCATGGTGAATCGTCTGCGAGATATGGTCCGCCCGGGCGCCGACCCAACGCCTTAGCTCGTCGGACGTGATCGAATCCAGATTCTTCACGCCGGACAGCGCGGTGCTCTCGTAGATCACCAGCCCGTTGTACCCCAGGGCCTTCAGTTCGGCCGGGTCCTGGTAACGGGTCTGGACCTCCGGCTCGCCCGGGTTCTCGATCAGTGTCGCCAGTTTCAGCATGAAGGCAGATGATAACGCAAGACTAACCAGCCCGTCATCACCCGTATCCCAGCCGGTCCAGGTCGTCCTCGTCCAGCCCGAAGTGATGGCCGACCTCGTGCAACAGCGTGATCTTGATCTGCCGGCGTAGCTCCGCAAGCCCCCGTCGCCCCCCCACGCCCGGGCCTTTCCCGTGGTAGCCGGAAAGCCGCATAATCGGCCCCCGGAACAGCATCATCGTGTCCGGCATCTCGGCCGAATGCTCCACGCTCCGCTCCGTCAACGCCGTCCCCCAGTGCAGCCCGCACAGGTCCCCCCCGCCGTCCTCCCCACCGTCCTCCGCGAACAAGTCATCCAGCAACGCCCGGCTCGGCTCGTCCTCCACGATCAACGGCACCTCCTCCAGCAACTCATGAACCTGGGCCGGCAGGCCCGCGATCGTCTGCTCAAGGATCTCATCGAATAGCTGGCGGTCACGGGTGGAGAGCATGTGAGACAGTGTAGCCACGGATGAACACAGATACACACGGATAAGTAGTGATGATCTTGCCGGCCAGCCCCAAAACGCTTGCGGCTTAGCGTGCTTGCTACAATCTCCCCCCATGCCCGACCAACCGCACCTTGCCGGCAAGGATATTTGAGCCAATACCCTTATATGCACCAACGACCGTGATATCACCATCACGCGCGCGACCGCATGAGACCAAAGCTATCAATCTCACCGAAATAGGGTCCTGTGATCTTGTCGAGTTGGTCACCCGTCATTCCAATATCGAAAAAGTACACAGCTCCGCCTGCCGCCTTCCCCAGACTTACTGTATGCGGCAATGATCGCGAGATCGCCTTCCAAGCGACATCGCATAGCAAAACTGGCGAAGTCTTCCCGGGGTCTTCCTGCCTCAATCTCTATAAGCATTTGCCCGTTTCAATATCAAAGACATCTACAAATCCGCCTTGACTGTCATTCCCGAATTGGTCCCATTCCAGATTGCCCCGACCAATGCAAGGCCATCAGATAAGGCAACTGATCGGGCGAAGTAGTCAAGCCTTTTGGCTATCGGGCGAGATGAGTTTGTGTAATTGTTCGCCATTGGTGATATCAAATAAATAGGCCGCCCCGCAAAGTATTCCCCATCAATCTTATTACCGCCGGCACCGACCAATGCCAAATTGCCATCAACGGCAAGTGAACTCCCGAAGGAATCTCCCTCGCTCGCGTCTGAAGCAGTAATTTTGCGTATCTGCTGGCCGGTCGTAATGTCGAACACGTAGGCCGAGCCAGCGTTATTCCCCAGCGTGGCTATCCCCGCCAAGCCGTAATTACCGCGGGAACACCGCACTGACCGCCACACGAGTGCCAAAATGATCCAACCCCGCCGAATCGTCCGGCGTAAGCCTGAATAGTTCCTCACCGGTCGCCAGATTAAAAACATATGCTGAGCGGATCACCGGAACATCAACAAATGGCGATAAAGGTATACCTTCCTGAACCGGTGCGCTATCACAGCGGTTGAGCCTTTAATCGCCAGCGACACGCCAAAAAAACCCTGCAGAGATGGCTGCGATGGGGACAGTTTATGTTTTATCTGACCGGTCAACACGTCAAACACAAAGACTGAACCACCAAAGGGATAATCTGCATCATCTGCCGGTGCCCCGGCTAAGATCAGGTTCTCATCAATCGCCGGGCTCCAGCCCAGACCGGTCGGGACATCGACATCGTCAGCGGTCAGCACCCCCATTTCCTGCACGGCCGGAAGATGCCGGCGTGGCACTCTAACAGATAACCGGCGATCAACCAACCGATCATCCCAGGCCCATCTATGGCATTGCGTGAGTCAGCCCCGTCGTAGGAAATTGCTCCCTGAATATAAGATGCTCGTTACCCCAGACACCGTAACCTGGAACGTGTGTTTCGTAGCAACATATCGGCTGAATCCCAAGTCCCAAGCCAAAAAGGCGGGGATCAAACCAACGGTTTGCGGACAATAAGCCAAACCAAATCCGCCTGTCGTGGCCGTGCCGAATATTGGCTACAATCTCCCGCCATGCCCGAACGCCCGCACTTTTTCGACCTTGCGGAGACCCTCTCGGCCCACCTTGCCGACTGGGGGTATGCCCGCGTACCGGGCGGCGCAGGTGCTGGAGTGGGTCTACCGGCACGGCGTGACCGACCCCGCGCAGATGACCAACCTCGGCAAAGCCGACCAGCGCACGCTCGCTGAACGGTTGTCTTTCATCCGAGGCGGTGTGCTCGGCCATCAACGCGCGACCGACGGCACGCAGAAGCTGCTGGTCGACTGGTCGTTAAGCGGCGAGATCGACGCACGAGCCGGGGCACTACCCGTGCTCGGGGACAAAGCCTCACAAACCGAATGCGTGATGATCCCCGCCGACGAGGCCAAACCCCGCCGCACCGCCTGCATCTCCAGCCAGGTCGGCTGCCCGGTGGGTTGTAAGTTCTGCGCCTCGGGCCTGGGCGGATTGGACGGCAACCTCACCGCCGGTCAAATCGTGCAACAGGTCTGGCAGCTCGGGCAACTCGAAGGCGTCGGGCGGATCAGCCACGTCGTGTTCATGGGCATGGGTGAACCCTTATCCAACTTCGGCGAGGTCACGCGCGCGGTGCGCACGATCACCGCCGACTGGGGGCTTGGCATCTCCGGGCGGCGTATCACGGTCAGCACGGTCGGCCTGCCCGCGCAGATACGCCGGCTCGCCGAGCTGGACATCCCGATCACGCTCGCCGTGAGCCTGCACGCGCCCAACGATGCGCTGCGCCGGCAACTGATCCCCTGGGCCGAGTCGGTCACGATCCAGCAGCTCATCGACGCCGGGCGTTTTTACTTCGACAAGTCCGGCCGCGAGGTCACGCTCGAATACATCCTGCTCGGTCAAGTCAACGACCGCCCCGAGCACGCGCGTGAGCTTGCCCAGGTCGCCAAAAAGCTGCGCAGCAACATCAACCTGATCCGCTACAACGAGGTCGCCGGTTTGCCCTTTGCGCGCCCGACCGACAACGACGTGCTTGCATTTCAACAGACGCTACGTTCCGCTGGCGTCAACACCCACATCCGTGCCAGCCGCGGCCGGGACATCGCCGCCGCCTGCGGACAGCTCCGCCACGAGCACCGTGGGCCCGCCGTGTCAGGTTAACCCGCGCCGCCTCGGACCCGCCCGGCCACAAGCGTTCACCCCGTGCTGGGGCGTCCCATAACCGGGTGGTTAGCCGAAAATATAAACACGCGTAGCGATCAAAAGCTGATCCTATCCGGCCCCACGCGAAGCGGCCGGCTATTTATGCCGATCTTAAGCCAGTAAGCGGATTTATTGCAATCCAGTCAACCGTGAATTGTCATGACCAGCGTACCTGCGCGACCCATATCACGTGTCCGTCTCTCTGGAGCAGCCCTGGGATATTTCATAGCCGCGCTGCTGCCGTGCGTCTGCGTCGTATCGCTGGCTTACATGCATCTGCTGACCTCGCTGGCGGACTGGCGCACGACCCACACGATGCTCGTCAACAGCCGGCTCATGACCGCGGCCAGCCGCCTCACGCGCGAGCTGCAACTGGAGCGGGGGTTGACGGCCTTATTCAACCCCGCGCAGCCCGACCCGGCACTGGCCGAACGCATCGCGTTACAACGATCCCGCACAGACCATGTGATCGACACCGAATTCAACGCCGCGCTGTCGTTAAGCCAAATCGATCCGGCATTGCGTGGAGCGATCCAGCTCGCGATCACGACCCGCAACCGGGTCAGGTCCGACGCCGACGCCGGGCCGGAAGACTGGCACGATAACTTCTCGGCCTACTCGGACATCATCCGACAAACCCTCGATGCAAGCTCCGCCTGCGTCATCGCCAAGACCGACCGGGGGTTTGGCAAGGTGTTCGGCAAGATCGTGATCGACCAATCGGCACGGGAATCCCTGGCACAGATCCGGGGCATGATCGCCGCCTCAGGCTCACACGGCCACACACTGGGCAACCACGACAAAACGCATATCTCAGAGCAGTACGAGCGCGTGCTCGGCTACCTCGATTCACCGATCCGGCAACTCGGCAAAGGGATGACCGGCGAGCAGTTCCTCGGCAGCGGGCAGTGGTCACGGTTCGACCGCATCATCCAGGACGAGTTGATGGAACGGCCCCAGGGAGCGTCGCGGGATACCACCGCTCAGGAAAACTTCGACACCGCGACCGGCATCGTCGAACTTATCTACGAAGGGGAGCTGGCCGAGCTGTCGCGGTTATCAAGCAGGTTGAATGAATTGAAAGACCAGGACGCCGCGGCTCTCATCGGCTCGATCGTGTGGGGTTCGGGCGGCCTGCTGTCGGTCATGGTCGTGATCCTACTGGTCATCAAAACAGAGAAGTCACGCCGCGAGCTGCTTGCCTCAAAAGAGGCACAGGCCGTACTCGTGAGTGACCTGATGAACCAGAAGCTAGCCCTGGACGAGCACGCCATCGTCAGCATCGCCGACATCCGCGGCGACATCACCTACGTCAACGACAAGTTCTGTGAACTAAGCGGATATTCGCGCGAGGAACTGCTCGGCAAAAACCACAGGCTTGTCAAGAGCGAAGAGCACGACAAGACATTCTACCGCGGGCTGTGGAAGACCATCTCGCAAGGCCGGACCTGGCACGGCGAGATCAAGAACCGTGCCAAGAACGGGACACACTACTGGGTCGATGCCACCATCGTCCCCTTCAAGAACGAACAAGGGCAGATCACCCAATACGTCGCGATCCGCAAAGATATCACCCTGATCAAGAACACCGAGCAGCGTCTGAACATGGCGCTCAAGGCTACCAAGCAGGGCCTGTGGGACTGGAACATACGCAGCGGTGCGACCTACTACAACGACACCTGGTTCGCCATGCTAGGATACGACCCCGGTGAACTGCCCATGACAATCCGGACCTGGCACCAACAGTGCCACCCGGACGACCTGCCCGCCGCGCTGGACGGGATCAACCGACATATGGAATCGGAAACCGATTTCTACCGGTGCGAGTTGCGCCACCGCATGAAGGACGGCACATGGAAGTGGGTCATGCACGCCGGCGAGATCACCGAACGTGACAGCGAGGGCCAGCCCATGCGCATGGTCGGCGTCAGCATCGACATCGACCATGCCAAGACCCGGGAACATGCGCTGACAGAAAGCGAGCGCCGATTCGCGCTCGCCGTAAACGGCTCACGTGACGGCATCTGGGACTGGGACCTGCTCACCGACCGGGTCTACTACGCCCCGCAGTGGAAGAAGATGCTCGGGCTGGAAAACGTCGATGTCACCGACCGGCCCGATGAGTGGATCAGCCGGATCGACCCGCACGACCTGGACGCCTTCATGCAGCAGTTTGATAATCACCTGCGCAGCGAGGGGGGCATGTTCGAGGCCGAGCTGCGGATGACCCATGCGGCCGGGGACACGCGCTGGATGCTCTGCCGCGGCGCGGTCGTCCGCGACGAGCACGGACGGGCCATACGCGTCGCCGGGTCCATGGCCGACATCACCGACATCAAGCAGGCACAGGAAGATATGCGTCTGCTGGCGCAGCACGACCGTCTCACCGGCCTGCCCAACCGCGAACTCTTCAACGCACGGCTGTCCGAAGCCATCCAGCGCGGCAAGGCAGACGCCAGGTACAAGTTCGCCATCCTCTTCTTCGACTTCGACCGATTCAAGATCATAAACGACAGCCTCGGGCACGGCGTCGGCGACGCGCTGCTGATCGATATCGCCAACCTCTTCCGCTCAACACTCCGCGAGCATGACACCGCCGCACGCTTCGGCGGCGACGAGTTCGTCGTGCTGCTCAACGGATTAGCTACTTTCGATGACGCGCACCGTATCGGTGAAAGGCTGCTGGAAATCTTCGCCAGGGCCCACAACCTCATGGGGCACAATGTCACCTCCACCGCCAGCATCGGGCTGGTGACCAGCCAGTCGTCTTACAACAGCGCCGAGGAGATGACCCGTGACGCCGACGCCGCTATGTACCAGGCAAAAGAAGCGGGCAAGGCGCGCATCGTGGTATTCGACCAACAGATGCACGAAAAGGCACTGGATCGGATACAGCTGGAGAACGACCTCCGCTACGCGCTGAATCAAAACCAGTTCACGCTTGTCTACCAGCCGATCGTCAGCCTTGAGGCCGGAGAACTTCACGGTTTCGAGGCACTGCTGCGGTGGGAACACCCCACACGCGGCGTGGTATCCCCCGATCAGTTCATCCCCATCGCCGAGGACACCGGCCTGATCGTCCCCATCGGCGAGTGGGTCCTCCGCGAAGCGTGCCGGCAACTCCACCAGTGGAACTACCACGACCGCCCGGAACTGCCCGTCACCGTCAACGTCAACCTCTCCATGCGACAGGTCTGCCACCCCGGCATCGTCGATACGATCCGTAACGCCGTCTACGAATCACGGGTCGATCCGGACCACCTCAAGCTCGAAGTCACCGAATCAACCATCGTCGACGACCGGCACGACATGATCCCCCTGCTCAACCAGATCAGGGCGCTGGGCATCCAGCTCGCCATGGACGACTTCGGCACCGGGCACTCCTCGCTTGGCAACCTCCACCTGCTGCCCATCGACGTGCTGAAGATCGACCGCAGCTTTATCACCAGCATGAGCGTTAACCGTGAACTCGCCGCCGTGCTACAGACGATCATCACACTCGCGCACGTCCTGGGTATGCAGACCGTCGCCGAAGGCATCGAAACCTCCGATCAGCTCGTGATGCTCCAGAGCATGGACTGTAACTTCGGCCAAGGATACTTCTTCCGCAAGCCACTCACCGCCGAAGCCGCCACACGCTACCTCCTGGGCATGGACGACAATAGCTCCGTGGCCGCTTGACCCGCCCCCTAAGCACACGCCTCATTCATTTTTCTCCCCCACGCCCGAGGCCGGTTCAACGGCCGGCACCACGCCCCCAAACGATGACCACGCACAAGTCGCCGCCGCGTGCCAAAGCCTCACCCCGCCTTTACCCCCCCGCCAAACCCGATTAAAATCTCCGAGTCGGCCGTGTAGCTCAGCTGGATAGAGCGGCTGCCTCCGGAGCAGCAGGTCAGAGGTTCGAATCCTCTCACGGTCATTTGGGTAAGCATAGTCGAGGGCGTTAGTTGCGATCCTACCCAACTTCGGTCGGTGCGACTCTGAAGGCAAAATCGTGCGGCAATTACCGCGCAACTACTGCCTGAATGGCGTTCACATCATGCTGAAAACCCCCCATCACTACCCCGCGAGAGAGATCAGGCCGTGGTCACGTTGACGGATCATACGTTGCACTGCGGAGCGTGCCTGCTGATTACGTAGGGCAGATTATTAAGCCCTATTATGCACCGCTTGTATCAATCAATGAATTGAACGAAGTAGACGAGCCGCGGTGATGATGTCAGCTACCCGGTCTTCTCCTGCTTCGCGTTCGATGATGTATTCTCCGGCGTAGCCGTTTTCGCGGACAAGCTTCATAAACCTGTGCCAGTCCACCTCACCTTGCCCGGCGGGCAGCTCTTGCCCCCACAGCCCGGGCGCGGTGGGATATCGAGCGTCTTTAATATGGACCTGACGCACCTTGGGCATGAGCATGGCCAGGGCGTCGATCGGGTCGCCGGTGTTGTAGAGGATCATATTGGCCGGGTCGAAATTGATCGCGATATTATCTCTGCCGACCACGTCCAGGAAAGCGAGCAGTTGATCCGCCGATTCCTGCCCCGTCTCCAGCAGCAGCGTGCCTTGTACTAGGTCCGCGATCAAATCGGCGATACGCCGGATGCGCTGGATCAGTTTGTTGTATGTTTCGCTTTCGATGGCCGGGGGGATAAACCCGGCGTGTAGGCTGATATCTTTGATCGATAGATACTGCGCCAGAACCAAACACCGTTGGATGCATGACCAGTTGGAATCCCACGTGGCGTCCGGAAGCAGCCCGCCCGTGGCGTGGATGGATTCGAGGCTGGTGTAGTCCTCTCCGATCGGCTCGTACATGCCCGAGACAACGCGGATGCCGGATGCGGCAAACTTCCCGTAAGCATCCGACCACAACGCCGGGTCGTTGCGGAGCGGGTTCAGCGCGAGTTGTACCCGGTCGATATCCGTCTGATTCATCTTCACTATGAGTTCATCGATACTACCGGGCCGCAATGACCAGCTGCATACGGCCAGTTGAATTTCCTGCACGGCCATTTTGATCGGCACCCTCTTTCCTGACTTATTCGGCTTGATGATTCTGTGTATGACCCGGCGGCAGCGTTATCAATTATCCAGCCGCGCCACGTGCCACCGGAAGATGCGTTTGAATACCAGGGCTAATGCGATCGCCAGGACACCGAGCACGGCGGCGTTGATATAACTGCCAACCACGAGCTCGCTGATTGACAGCACGGCCAGCGCGATCCACGCCGCGCCGATCAATGATGCGCCGATCCCGCCCGCAATCAGCCCGTGTGGGGTGTCGTGTGGCAGATCGCCCCCTTCTGCTAACAATGCATCCCGCACGGGGCCCCACATGCCCATCGGCCGGGCCTGGCGGTAGAAACGCGTCAGCGTCTTCATGTCCTGGGGTTTTGTTAGAAGCGTGACGATGACCCAGAGCGACGTGGTGGCAAACATCGCGATCACGGCCTGGAGCATGCCCATGCCCTGCGCGACCGACTCGCTCTCCTGTAACCTGGATTGCCACCAGGGCCAGGCACGCAGGCCGAAGCCCAGCGAAAAATAAACAATCGGCCCGCCGATCATCGCGGTACACCAGCTCCATACGTTCACGCGCCACCACCACCACTGGCCCCATCCGAAGGCCAGCGTGGACCCGAACATGCCCGCCAAGACGACGGCGATACCGATCAATGAGTCCGAGGCGTAGGTGACGATCACGGCGGCGGTCAGGATGACAAGCACCAGCCCCCTGCCGACCCAGATGCCCGCGCGTTGCGACAGGTCTGGCTTGGCCTGCCTGACCACGTCGTTAACGAGCGTCTGCGACCCGTAATTTAAGTGGCTGTCGATGGTCGACATCACGCTCGCCAGCAACGCAGCCAGCGCCAGACCCAGGAAGCCGACGGGCAAGTAATCGTGGAGCATGATGCCGTAGACCGTCTCGCGCTCGGTCGGTGTCGCTGTGTATAGTTCGGGGTGGTTGGCGATCGCGCCCATGGTCGGCAGGGTCAGCAGCATGAGCATGGCGAACAACGCCAATTCGCCCCAGATGCCGACCTTCGCGGCATCGGTCGGTGTCCGGCAGGACATCATGCGCTGGCCCTCTAAGCTGACATTCCCCCCGGCGCCGATCGTGGAAACGAGCATCCACGCGAGCACCAGAATAGGGCTCATCACGGGGTGGCCCGACACCGGGACGATGGATAGCGCGTCGGAAGCGTGCTCGGGCAGCGCGGTCTGGATCGCTTCGGCCAGATGCGATGGCCCGCCAAATTGCCACAACACCGCGACCAGCAGGACCGCATTCGCCAGGAGGATGATGCCAGTCTGAACCACATCGGTAACGAGCACGCCCGCGAACCCGGAGATCCAGACATACACAATAAGGATCGGCAGAACGATCAGGAGCGTGGTGGCCTTGTGTTCGATACCGAAGATCGGGCCGAAGATCATGTGTACGCCCAGGAGCCCCGCCCCGATCCAGGGGATCATGCCGACGATCACGCTGTAGAGCGAGTAGTAAACACGGAAGAACGTGCCCATCCGCCCGCCGAAACGGAGCGCCATGAAGGGCGATGACGGTCGAACTGGAGGGCTTCGAGCGGAGCGAGCAGCACTATGTCGCCAACATCATCGCCAGCCCGAATCGTGAAAGATAGAGCCATGCGGCCGAAAGCCCGACGACGACGGTGAAACCGCAATACGCCGGCGCGACGTCGGAGTTCATGGCGGTGACCGCGTACGAGATGCCGTTGACCCAGCCGGGCACCTTGCGGCCGGCGAGGTAATAACCTTCCTCGTCCTGGGTCCCGCCTCGCAGGAATCGGGCGGCGAAGATGCCGAAGACAAAGCTGGCGATCAGATAAACGGCAACGATGCCGGCGTCGATCATGCGGGCCGGGTCGAGGTTCATCCCTTGTATCCTGCCGCAGCCGGTGTAACGTGCCCGCCGGAACGTGCCGCGCCACTTGGAGCGGTAAGTGTTATCTCACGGCCGGTTTCACTCGATTCGTAGATCGCGTCGATGACAGACTGAACAATCAGCCCCTGTGAGCCGTCAGCGCAGGGTCGCGTACGGTTTCCGACGGCGTTCGCGAAGTCCATTAACTGATCGTGGTACATCCTGACTTCGGGAAGGTACAGCTTGCTATCCGCGTTGTGCTTGTGGATCTCGGTTGCCAGTTTCATGTGATCGCCGAAGAGCTGGAACGACAGGCCGCCTTTATCACCGAAGAAAGCCATCAGATTCTCGGGCAGGGAGTCGGCGGGCGTATTGACGGCCCATGCCACGTCCAGCGCGAGCGTCGTCCCGTCGGCGAAGTGGAGTAGCGCGTGCGCTTCGTCTTCGACGTCGAACACACCATCGAGTTTGGGCGGCCCGGCCCACATGCTCTCGAAGATGTAATCCGAAATCGGGTGCCCGAAATGGGCGTAGGTCTTGCCGCTGACGCGGGTGGGTTGCGTCCCACCGAGCAGATACATCGCCAGGTCGATCACGTGCACGCCGACGTCGATCAGCGGCCCCCCGCCGGACTGTGCCTTGGTGGTAAACCAGCCGCCCAACCCCGGGATCCCGCGCCGGCGGGAGAGTTGAGCCTTGACGTGGTAGACCTTGCCCAGCGCGCCCGACCCGATGATCCGCTTCGCGGAACGCCCGACGGATGAGAAACGGTGGACGTAACCTATCTGAACGATTTTGCCGGTCTCCTCGGCGGCGGCGTTGATCCGCCGGCACTCGTCGGCGTTCAGCCCCATGGGTTTTTCCAACAGCACGTCTTTGCCCTGCCGCATCGCTTTGATTGCCAACGATGCATGGTGAGCGTTTGGCACGCCGATGACAACCGCGCCGATACCTTGATCTGACAGCAGCGCGTCGGTGTCGGGGAAATTCGGCACACCGCCGAGGTCATCCGCGAGTTTCTTGGCGGCCTCCTGATTGATGTCGGCGATCCCGGCGAGTTTCAATCCCAGGTCGCGTGCGGCCTGCGCGTGTACCCGGCCGATCGCGCCGGCCCCGATGAATCCAATGCTGATGCTCACTGCTTGGGTCCTGCTAAGTGGTTGAGGAAAGCGTCACTCACGACGGGTAAACGCCCGGGTATTATGCCCGATATGGGTCAGGCGGTAACGGGGCCGGCCAGTTCGGCGGCCACGGATTGATCCAGGCGTACAAACCCGGACCTTGCACGCGGATCGGCGGCGGCGTCCAGGATCGCGCGGACCGCCAGCGACTGTTTGCGGTCGATCGTGGGAACCCCGGAGTCGAGGAATCCCAGGATCGCCGACGCGGTATCCACAAAAAGACTGTCAAGCCCCACCGGGATGTGGCGTGTCTTTGAGGCCGTGGTGATTGCGGCGGCGTAATCGACGTGCTCGCCATTGTTGAAGTCGATCGTGGCGGTTCGGCCGTGCGTGAATCGGATGACGATGACCGGATGCCTTTCATCCCCCACCGTGGTTACGGCCAAAGCACCCGCGTATGCAACTGACGACCAGTTCGACCGGGTGGATGCCATCCTTCAAGCTCGTGCCACGCCTGCCCATACGGTCATGTTGCGTATCGGCTGATCGGATTCGGCCACAATCTGCTGCCTGCGTGTAGCGCGTAGCGAAGGTGGTTTGCACGCGTACGCCATGACGGTCGGCCAGCTCGAAGATGCGCTAGCCGTTGCCAAGTCTGGCGCGAAAGGGTTTATCGACGTACGTCGTTTTGCCGGTCAGGGAACACGCGGCCGGCAAGCTCCAGGTGGACCTCCGGGTGCGGCGGCAGCGGGATCGTAAACATCGACCACTTCGTTCATGTCGTTGACGCTGTCGAAATACCGGACATTGTTGGATTGCATGCCTGCTCGGCGGCTTTCCAAAAGCGCGGTCGCGGCAGCGACCTCGAACCAACTGACGCAGGCAGGCGCGGATGGCCTGGAGAATACGTCGGCGTGGAAGTTGTTCAGGTCGTAATCAACGGGCCGATGCGTTTATTCTTGGCGGGCGTTTGCAACTCTGTTCGCTCCTTTGAAAGTGGTTTTGATAACCGACCCGAGCGGCTGAACGGTCTGGCCCGACGTCTCACGACCGGATATCTCTGCGAAATAGGCCCGGTACGCCTCGTAAAGATCGCTGGACGGACCGGGCTTTGTCAGGTCCATGTAGGTGGTGAACTCGAAGGTAATGCTCTTTTCGACCAGCGGGTAAGTCGAGCGGACCTGGGCGAGGAATTTCTTGAAACCGACCGGCCCGGCGGCCCAGTCCTGTTCGTCGACGGGCCAGCCGTGCAACTGATCAAAGCACTCGTTGTTCGCCCAGAACGTGACCTCATGCTTTTTCAGCACCGGCGCCAGGGCTTCGTATACCGGGCGGGCTTCCTCGATCGTGGTACGGTGCGTGCCGACCCCATCCTGCATCGCAAGGATATCGATATTGATCCGCGGCAGCGCCGTTTTATCCCACCAGTCCGCGTAAGCCCGGGCATCGGGCTGCTGACCGAAGTATGGCGAGATCATCACGGACAGCCCGGTGGATTCCCTGGCCAGTTTCGTGATCGAGCCGATATAGTCGAGCAGGGACTCGGCGAATTCCGGGTTCCGGGCGGTGTGGTCGCTGATCTCCTCGGGGATGTACCAGCCGACCAGTGAGTGGTGTTTACCGTAGCGCGTGTGCAGTTCATCGAGCGTGGAGCGGTTCCGCTTGAGATTGGCATCGTGGTCAAACGCCCCACCCCAGAACTTGTCGCTGAGTTGCAGGCCCATGAAGACACGGATGCCGGTGTCATCGGCGGCGGCCAGGATGTGTTCGAGGCTGTCGTCGGGGTTGGCCTTTACGCCCTCGATATCAGTCGGGTAGAAATAGCGCTCGCCGTAGCCGACGTACTGGATCACCACGGTGTCCATGCCGACCTCATGCATCGCCTCTACCTGCCTGCGCCACCAGTCGCCGCCCGCGGAGGCGGAGGTTTCGTTAAGCTGGATAAATGTGCCGGTGACCAGCGGCTTGTCGTCGATCGCGCCGCCGGACGGTTTAGCGGCGGCCGGTGACGCCATGGAGGCTGCGGCGATCACGCAGGCAGCCTGCACGCCTTGTTTTAGCATCTTGTCACTCCGTGTCTGTGAGGACCCGTCCGGCGTGTCGCCGATTTGGTCGTTTACGGCTGGCGTTTTAACGTTTCGGGTCGGTGATGCGGGCGGTTGTTTATCTTCATTATCCAACATACGTCCCCCGAACACCCGCGGTCTTCATAGGTCGGCCGTTACGCGGCTGCGAGACAGGTCTGGCGGCCGCCCATCGGGCCAGCGCCATCACAAAAATCACAGACACGGCCGGCTCCGGTACAACTGATGCGGGCGGCGTGCCCGTATTCCAGTTGCCCAGCACCAGATTCAGGTCTTCGATCCCGACAAAGCCGTCGGCGGAAGGGTCGGCCCGGGGGTCAGCAAGCGGTGCGCCCTGATTCCAATAACCCAGCACGAGGTTCAGGTCGGCGATCCCGACGAATCCGTCACCGTCCAGGTCACCGGGCAGGTGCGCCTCGAACACCTTGATCTCACCGAGGAACGTGTAGGTATAAGGCGTCCGCACGTCCAGCGCCAAGTAGCTCGCCGATATACCGCCGAGGTCGAACACGACCGATCGCACCTCGAAGGCAGACGCCGATTGGTCCTCGGCGACCGTCGCGAAATCATTCGAGGAAGCGACGGGTGAGAAGATGACACCGTCGCCGCTCACTTCGATTGTCATCGCGTCGGCCACGCCGGGCACCGGCTGGGGCGCGAAGATGAAAGGTGAAGCCGAGACAAGATAAAAAACCTCAACCACGCCGACATTCTGCGTGCCGTCAAGGTCCAGGACGACGCGCGGCTGCGGGCCGCCCTGCGCATCGTTGTTCACGAAGCCGACCCAGGTGCCGTTGGCAAATGCGCTGCCCGGCCCGTCGGCCAGGGACCCCTCGAAGCCATCGGTCAGCAGCGAGTTTGCCGGGTCCGTCGCGGAAGCGTGGAACGTCGTGGCGGATGGATTCTCGTAAACATACCCGGCCACCGGGATCGGGTTCCCGTTTGCAGCCGCGCCCAGAAAGTCGGCGTAGTCTTGATACAGGGTATCCGCCTGGGGGCTGGCCTGCGGGCTCATGTAGTGGCTGAACTCGAATGTAATTGCCTTGTCGACGTAAGGCGCGGTCGAGGCGATCTGGGCCGTGAACGTTGTGATATCCGTCGGCTCGGCGGCCCAGGGTTGCTCGTCCACCGGCCAACCGTGCGTCTGATTGAAGTTCTCGTTGTTCGCCCAGAACGATACGCCGTGGCTTTGCGCGACCGGGGCCAACGCCTGATAGACCGGTAGCGACTCGGCGATCGTGGTGCGGTGCGTCCCGACCCCGTCCTGCATGGCCAGGATATCGATCCCCGTGCCCGGCAGGCCCGTGGTGTCCCACCAGTTGGCGTAGGCGTTAACGTCGGGGGATTGGCCGAAGTATGGGGAGATCATGACCGGCAGCGACGTGTCGACATGTGCTTGTTGACTGATCTGCCCGATGTAACTGACCAGGTCGTCGCGGAGTGTTGGATCGGAGAAAACGATCTGATCGCTGATCTCTTCCGGCACATACCAGCCTGCGAGGGACGTGTGCCCGCCGTAGCGCGAGTCGAGTTCCGCGAGCGTCGCCAGGCCACGGGTGAGGCTCTGGTTAAGATTGAACGAACCCGTATTCAACTGCAAACCGAGGTAGACATCCATGCCCAGCGTGTCCGCCGCCTGCATGACGCGCCCGACCGCGTCGGTCCCGCTGCCGGACACACCGGGGAGGCTGCTGGGGTAATAATAGCTGGCCCCGTACCCGACGTACTGCAGCACAACGGTATCCATGCCGATGTCGTGCATCGCCCTCAGTTCGTTGTCCCACCACTGCTGGCTGTTTGACGTGATCCCGCCGTTGAGCTGGATGAACGCGCCGGTGACGATAGGGTCTGTCGCCGCGGACACGGCTGTGGTCAGGACCGATACCGTTACCGCGAGGGCAACACACAGCACAGATTGTTGCAATATACGCGGCATTAATAAACACCTAATCCGGATAGATCCACGTCAGGCTCTGTCTTGTGAAATCTGCGCTTTGTCCACATGCGGGTCGGGGCATGCGGGATCGAGCGATTATTTCCCGATGTAGTCATTGTGATTGTTTGCCGGCGGCAGCCAGTAGGTATCGTCCTTGGACAGGCCGGTGGACGAATCGTACAGGTCGCTGTCCGTTTTCTTGGCAACGTGTCCATCGACATAGGCGATGTTGACCGCGCCCTTGGGATCGGTTTCGGTCCCGCCGGACCCGTGGCGGTAATAGGACAATTCCGTGTGGACCGGCCCGAAGCGTGTTTGTGGCACGGAGTAGGCCGATACGACGCGGCTGGGGTTGCCACCGAACATCGCGCCGGCGGAGGGGCTTACAAAACTGTCCGGTTCCCCGACGGTCGCTGCGGTGAACCAGCCGTCGTTCTCGTTGCCCCAGCAGGCAAACGTATCGGCCAGCAGCAGGACTTGGGTGGCGTTCTTGGCGTCGGCCTGAAAAGTGTAGCCGTCCTCGACGAACTTGCTGAAATTCAGCTCGCTGCTCCCCCAGAAGTTCATCGCGTAGCTGCGGAGGCTGTTCTCGTCACGCGGGCAGACGAACCCGCCGCCGCCGACCGTGGTGTTGACGGTGCCGCCACCGATGGAATCGGGCATGTAATTACCGATACGTTCGTCGTCGTACCAGAAGCGCCAGTCGGCCTGGGGGCCGTTGTTCCAGTTGGGCGGGTAATTACCCGAATAGTCCGTCGCGTAAGAGGTCAACCCGATGCCGAGCTGCCTGATGTTGCTGCCGCATTTGAGGTCCTGGGCCGATCGGCGCGCCGCGCCTAGTGCGGGCAATAAGATGCCTACCAGCAACGCGATGATCGAGATGACGACCAGCAGTTCGATCAGGGTGAATCCGGCGAACCGGCGGGTGTGCAATGAAATAAAGCGTACATGATTCGTCATGGTGTTCATCCTTGACTTGGGTAGTGATTATTCGGTTTGAACACGCGTGTGTCTTGCGGACATTTCCGTCCAAAGCGCTTCAGGGCCGTCAAGCCGTGAAGCGCGTATTAACTACCGGGAAGGCTCAGCGGCGGCGGATCATCGCGAGGCCGCCCAGGCCCAGAAGGCCCAGACTGGCCGGCTCGGGGACCTCATTCACGGTGATCTCCGCGACGAAGATGTGGTCGTAAGGCGAGCGCACATCGACGGTCAGTGCGGACAAAGAAACGCCCCCTAGCGGGACGACAGCGGTGAAGATCTCGGGCTGTTGACCGAAATCAATGGCCGGGAACACGTCGAAGGTGTTCAGCACGGTGATGCCGCTGAGGATGCTCAGGGCGTTGCCGCCTGTGGGCGTCTGGGGGGCGAAGATGAACGGGCCCGGCTCGATCAGGAATTCGATCTCGACCGAATCCACGTTGTAGGTGCCACCGAGGTCCAGGTTCACGCCCGGCTGGGGGTTGGCGGCGCCGTTTTCCGTGAAGCCGACCCAGGTGCCGTTGCGGAACGCGGCCAACGGATCAACCAGCGGGTCCGGTGTGAGCGAGCCGTGGACGCCATCGGTCAGCTGCCCCCCGGCGTCAGGCGCAAAACCATTGAATGGTGACGTGGACGCATCGTAGGTATACGTCACACCAGCGATCGGGGCCGCGTGCGCAGCCGTGCCGATGCCCAGAGCTATCACCGACGCCGCCATCACCTTGCTTGCCATTTTCATCATTGCTCAAACCCTCCTTAAGGAATGCCTCACGTCAGTTACGATCGGTAGCGGCGGCTACCGCCTGTTGACGTGTTGGTGTCACGCTGAACTTGATCGACCGCAACACACGGCGTGTGCGTGACGTGGAACCTGCTATCAACCGCGGCACGGTGCCGCTTTGTGAATCGTTGCCTTCAGACGAACCGTTGCCGGATCATGGTCAGCCCGCCGACCGTCAGTAGAGCGATCGCCGCGGGTTCGGGGACCGAGACCACGGGGGGAGTGCCGGCATTCCAGTTGCCGAGCACGGTATTCAGGTCGGTGATCCCGACGAAGCCGTCGCCGGAAGGGTCCCCATCGGGCAGGCTGCCCGGCGTGACGTTCTGATTCCAGTTGCCCAGCACGATGTTCAGGTCACCGATGCCGACAAACCCGTCACCGTTCAGGTCGCCGACAAGCGCCGCGGCGCCCTCGTTGATGACGACTTCGCTGAGGAAGATGAATGACCAAGGTGTGTGCACCTCGATGCTGACGTGTGTCGCGGCGGCCCCCCCCAGCGGGATGACAGCGGTACGTTTTTCGAACGAATGTGCGGCGGCATCGTCCGCCTGGAGCACGAAGTCGTTTGAGAACCCGGCCTCGGTAAAGGCCAGCCCGTCGGTGCTCGTCGCGACGCTCAGGGCGTTATACAGGATAAACTCCTCGGACGTCTCCGGATCGATCGCCATGACGGGGTTGGGAGCAAAGATCGAGGCCCCATCTTCGACGAGGTAAGTGACCTCGACCGATGCGACGTTGAAGCTGCCGCCCAGGTCGAACTCGACACGGGGCTGGTAGGCGTTACCCGAGCCGTGGTTCACAAAGCCGACCCAGGTCCCGTTGGGGAACGCCACGTTCTGGATGCCAAAGGGCACAAGCGTCAACGAGCCGGTATCACCGTCGGTCAGCCTGGCGTTGGAAGGGTCGGTGGCAAAGGCGTGTATGGTTGTTGCCCCGCCGATTTCGTCCACCTGGCTGAAGTCGTAGGTGTACCCGGCGACGGGGATGCTGTCCGCCTGGACCGTCACCGGTGCCACGAAAACCAAAGCCCCAAACATAACGTTACCAAGACGCCGACTCGACTTATTGCTCATGTCGCCACTCCTTGTCCCATTGAATCCGGGTGCCGTTTTATCAAATGACATTTTTCTTAGTTGCTTATCCTGGTCCGGCCCGCCATCGGGCATATGCCTGTAAGTGACTCCCCGCTTGCCCGATCAACCGCCCCGGCAGAGCACGGCGGGCCCGGTCTCGTGGGCCACAGGTTGATGTTATATCCAAGCTAAACAGATACAAGACGTGTCGCCCGGTATTACCGAAAGTGATCGTCAGGGTGCCTAGAATATGCGTCAAAGTGACTTATTTGCCCGCCGGTCGCCGGTAATACCGGTACACGCCGGGGCTGGACTGGAACTGCTTCTTGAACTGGTTCTGGAAGTGGCTTCGGCTCTTGAAGCCGAACATCTCGGCGATCTGCTGGATACTCAGCCGCGAATGCACCATCTGATGAGCGGCGGCCTCCAGCCTCAGACGCAGGTAATACCGCTGCGGGCTGAGCCCGACCTCTCGACGGAACAGGCGTATGAAGTATTTGGCGTCCAGGCCGACAAGCTCGGCGAGTTCTTCGTTGGGAAGGACGCGGCGGAAGTTGTTGCGCATCAGCGCCATCGCGTTACTCACGTGAGGCTCACGGCTGATACCCCCGGCCTGGACCGCGGGGTGGCTCTGCTCGGCACGGACCTGCGGGCTACCCGCCCCCTCCCTTTCACGTAACGCAAGGACCAGCAGCTCTTCAACGCACGCCCGGCACCGCATCACGTGGCCCGTCAGCTTCAACCTCGACTCTTCACACATCACATCGATCAGCGACCCGACCTGGAGACGAACCGGATGCCGAGAGCTGGATCAGGGGTGCTTTGCCGTCCGACAAATAATCCAGTGCAAGCGTGGGGCAATTACCCGTGACAGTTGAGTCGCGCTTCGACAATGCTTCGGACAACTGCGCGGGCGGCAGCAGCCTCGGGTAGATCGCGATCGACGATGTCCATACCTCCGTCCCCGCACACTTGATCTCGTGCCAGGCGCGCGTAGGCGGACAGATGTGGAGCATGGGCGGGCGGATCCTGTAGTTGCGCCCGTTGTAACACAACACACCCCCGCCCCGCGCGAAGTATGCGATCTCATAGAACAAGTGGCGATGCGAGGGGAATCCCTTGAACTCCATGACCGGGTAGACCTCGAACTGGCCTTCGGGGTCACCGAGCACCTGGATATCAGCATACACGTCTTTCATACGCGAAGTATCTTAACACGGCGGCTGCGACCAGGGATTGATGGGCAATGCGACGAATCGGCTTCGAGTCTACCAGTCAATTGCCGGCCGCTGACGGGTCATATAATTGCGAGCCAAGCGATACGACAGCGGCGAAGTGTTCAGGCTGAAAGGCAAATCCCTGCACGGGGCGTAGACAGGGTCGACAAAAAAACGACCTGCCGCGTGGGATTGGCCGTTGGCCTGCGACAGGTCGTTGATTATTAGGTTTTATGATCCGCGATCAAACAAAACGGACGCGGGCTTAATCTAATTCAGCGCCGATCACGCTGCCTGCCGGACCGGGCCAGCAGGCCGGCCAGCATCGCGAACGCAGCCCACGAAGCGGGTTCCGGGACAGGCGTGGGATCGCTGGCGCCGTCGCCCTCGTAGAACGCCACCTCGCTTAAAAAAAGCCAGGTATTGAAGGTGCGCGCATCTAGCTGGACATAACGGTAGTCCGCGCCGCCGAGGTCGATCACGGCCCGGCGCAGCTCGAACGCGTCATTTGTGTCGTCCGTTGACCAGGAGATAAAATCATTGAGCGTGGCGATCTCGGTAAAGTTGGTCCCGTCGTTACTCCCGAGGATCGTGATCGCGTCTGCGACACCGGTGATCTCCTGCGGCGCGAAAATACTCGATAGCGCATCCACGAGATACCAGATTTCCACCCGGTCCAGCGAGAACTGCGAGCCCAGGTCGAACGTAACCAAAGGCTGAGAATCATTGGATGTATTGCTGTAGCCGACGAATGTGCCGTTTGCGAAAGCGTTGCCCGCGCCGCCGTCGGTCAGACCGGTCACGTAGTCGGTCAGGATGATTTCGTTGGGGTCGTTCGCGGTCCCGTGGAACGACGTACCGGTCGGGTTATCGTATTCATAGGAATCCACCTGGATGCGGTCGAGCTCGGCGTTACGGTAATCACCATAGTCTTCGTACAGGGCGTCACTTGAGTTATCCAGGGTTGTGTTACCGACGTCACGGGGACTCATGTAGGTCGTAAACTCAAATAACGCCGTTTTCTCCGCATACGCCGCCGTCGAATTAAGCTGGTCACGGAAGGCGGTTTTCGTGCTGGACTGGTTCGTGAAATTGGAGAACGGGGCCGCCTCCGCGCCGATCGAGTGGAACGCCTCGACGTTCGCCCACAACTCGACATCGTTGTTATCCAACACCGGCTTGAGTTCCTCGAAATACTCACGCGATCCGAGGATCGAGACGTGGTCGGCACCGACGCTGTCCTGATGGGCGATGATGTCGATATCGACAAACGGGTCATCCGGGTCATACGGATCGTCATCCAGGATGCCGTCCCACCAGGCGGCGTAGGCCGCGGGGTCCCTGACCTCGGGCGAGTAGAACGCGCCGTCGCTGGCGATATACGGGGAAATCATGGTGTTAAGCCCGGTTTCGGTGTGGGCATAACTGGACAACTCCGAGTAATAATCCACCGCGTCGTTGAGGAAAGTGGCGTGGCCCGAGCGGATAACATTGGAATCGTTCAGCTCGGTGGGGAAGTACCAGCCGACCAGCGACTCGTGGATCGGCCCGACACCCGGCTCATACCCGTAGGTCTCATCGATATCCGTCAGCATGGATTTGGCACGATCGATAACGTCACTTTTGTTGTAGTTGAACTCAAACTGCCCCGTGCCGCCGTTGTAGGTCACGTTGAACTGCGTCTCGAGCCCGAGGCCGACGTAGACCTCCAGATCGATCTGGTCCGCACGGTGCAGGATGTGTTCGATGGGGTCGTTGTTGCTTGAGGAAAGCGTATAATACGAGTCGTTTGTGTTGTCGACCGTGTCATAAAAACTGGTGCCGTCAAACGCCGCGTACTGGATAATAATCGTATCGATCCCGATGTCATCCATGTAATCGACCTCGTCGTACCACCACTGCGCGGACTGCTGCGCGAGCGACGTGTTCAACTGGATGAAAGCGGCGCTGGCGAGGTGCGGTTGGTCGGCGTAGGCCGCCTGTGTACCGGCGACGATGCCGAGCATCGCGCAGATAGCCCGCCTTCTGAATGTACGATAACCCTGCATGGAAACCTCCTGATCTAGTAAGATTCAGACTTCGCAGATGCTGATCAAGGCTTGAACTCTCAAGCCTCACGACCGAACGGGCGCCCACGAAGACATTACAGAAGTGAAGCACGAATAAACAAGACTCAATCCCGCGATCGACTTAAATTGTCTTTAGAGGTGTCGCAGATGTAGCTGATAGTGACTCGCCGATCGTTCGTTTTCGGCACCATGACCGGCTTAGCAGAGCTGATATGCCGACATGGGCCACAATACACGGCCGCAAGAGTTATGAAACGACGGGACGACCCCATGAAAGTCCATGACGCCCAGAAAGTCTACAATATAGACAATGTAAACGCCCGTAAATCGGATGGTGTTCGTGCCGCCGCTAACGGATGGCTTGGGATCGCTTTTTGATTGAAGACCGTACGTTTGTGACTTGCAACTACGCGGTAATTACCACGCAATAAACCGACTTAAATGCAAATCATAATTGCTATGCAAACAATATTCGGCATAAATGATGCAGTAATCGGCCTCGAGAAGGCCTTCCCAAACCTCCAGAGCGGCAGACCAGAGGCTCGAATCCTCTTATGGTCATTAACTCGCTATGTTTCTGGCCACACACCGCACACCCGGACCTATTATTACCAAGCGTCACGCCCAGCGCATGCTGTGGTCGTCGTACCCCGCGCGGGCCCAGGGCGGTTGCTGCCCCGCCAGCGCCAGACGCACGTGTTCGGTCATGCGCGATCGTGCCGACGCCTCCATCGGCTCAAACCCCGACGCCATCCGCGCGTTTTCCTGTAAGTGCGCCAGCGTGTCCAACCCGACGATCGCCGCACAAATGCCCTCAAGCGACAGCGCATACCGCACCAGGTCGCTACCCTTTAAATCCGATTCGCGCGCCTGCCGCACCGTCTTCATCGCGATCACCGCCATGTTCTTGCTTCTCGCAAGCGGCAAAAGCTCGTCCTCATACTTGCCGTTGTCTGGCCGGTCCGCCGGGAAAATCGTCAGGACCGCGTCCGGATCAAACGTGTTGATCGCGTTGATCAGCAGTTGCGCCCCGCTGTGCCCGGTCACGCCGAACGCGCCGACCACGCCCTGCTCTTTCAGCTCCCGAACGGCCTTGACCGCGCCGCGCTCGATCGCCGCAAGGTCATCGTCCTGCCCCGGCTTGAAGTTGTGCAGGTGATACAAATCCACACGGTCCGTGCGCAGGTTCTTCAGTGTCGTCTCGAACTCCCGCATGAACCCGTCATAGGTCCGCTCCCCGCTCTTGGAAACGAGGAAGATCTCTTCGCGGTGTTTCTCGACGAACGGGCCGATGATCGATTCGCTCTCGCCGTAGCCCCGCGCGGTATCGAAGTAGTTGATGCCCAGCTTCAGCGCCTCGCCGAGCAGTTCGCGCCCCGCGTCGCGGTCGTTCTCATACGGCTGTGTGAACGCGCTACCCAGCCCGAGCCCGAGGATGCCCGCCTCCTTGCCGATCTTCCCGAGCACGCGCCGGTCCACCTTGCCCGCCGCCGGCGCCGCATCGTTACTCACAGCGGACTCGCCCCGCGCAGCCGTGCCCAACCCCAGCGCCGCCGCGCCGAGCGCCGCGCTTTTCAAAAGTTCCCTGCGTGTCGATTGACCCATCGCGTGCCTCCTTCGATGTGGGTGACGTGATGCCGCATAACTTAACACGCACACCCGCCCGCGCACCAGCACGTCACGCATCACACACCCGCTTTCCCACTCACCGAAACAGCCAACCCCCGCATCAACAACACACACACAACAACACAAAGCCCACGGCTGCACGCGAAGCGGGCTTCCGCGGGATAATGCACGATCCACCGATTGACCGACCTGCCCACACAGCCCCGCGCCATCACGCCGGCCACACCAGCCCTTCAGCCCATTTTTCTCCGCCCCTAACCCCCGCCAAAAACAATAATTACCGCCCCACCTGTTAATCTGGGGGAAATACACTGGCATAATCAGGATCACTTGTTATAGTTATCGGACTGCTCCGGGCGGTGAACGTGAGGGGAAAACGGGCCAGACACTTCGGCTTACGCCGATAATGTCAAACCCACCCCGCCGTAACCCCCGCAAGCCCACCCGCCCGTAGTTTCGAGTCCTTACAAACTTAATGTTCAACAAGCGCCCGACGCTATCGCCGGGCAAGGCAGACGCCGCCGTAGATCAGGAGACCTTGCATGACGGTACGTTCTTTCCGTTTCCTCCCCCTGCTCATACTCGCGCTGATCGGTATCGCAACGCAAAACATCTTCGCGGCCGACCCCTGGATCACCACACTCACCGGCGTCCAGCAGAACCAGACCGTCGCCGGCACGCTCCACGTCGAAACGCACGTCACCAACCTCGACGGCTACGCCGACTACGATCTCCGCTACCAGATCGACGGGCCTTCCGGCTTCATCTACACCGCCCGCGAACTGCCCTTCAAGCTCAACGGCGACATCGGCTGGGACACCTCCAAAGCCATCCCCGGGAAATACACGCTCCACGCCTTCCTCATCCGCAACCACCGTTGCATCGCCTTCCGCATCGTCGACTTCAACATCGTCAGGGGCGACGCCGACATCCAGGTCACCGGCATCGTAGATAACCAGGTCCTCACCACCCCCACACAGATCCGCGCACTCTTCTCGGGCGTGGACAAACCCACCTCCGTCACCTTCGACCTCTACGGCCCACGCACAGTCTCCAACACCGAACGCTACGACCCCTATACTTTCCTCGGCGACAACGCGACGTGGGACACCGCCGACTACCCGCACGGCGCCTACATCCTCAACGTCACCGCCCGATTCAACGATAAAACTTCCTCACGCCCGATCCTGTTTTACATCGGTGAAGGCCCCGACACGGGCACGCCGGAAACACCCAGCAACCCCGAGACACCGGAGACCCCGGAGACACCCGACGTGCCGACCGTCCCGGATATCCCCACCACACCCGACCGCGGCGAAACCGGGCCGCTGCCCGATACCTACACACGCGGCTTCCTCGGCATCAACCTCGCAGAGGTCACCTACTACGACCGTGAATGGGCCTTCGTCGATGCCATGAAGTTGGCACGAGAGTGGCTCCCCACCAAAACCGGCGGCGGCACCTTCGACACCGGCGAATCACTGAAACTCGACACCAACGGCTGGCCCATACTCCAATCGGGCCAGGCCGCACACACGCTCATCTTCGTCGACACCGACGGCGCATACCCCGCCGGAAAATACGTCTGCACCTTTGAAGGCGAGGGCGACGTCGTCCTATCCCACGACGCCAAGCAGATCAGCCGATCAGGCAACCGCATCGTCGCCAACGTTGATCCATCGAGCAACGGCATCGACCTGCGCATCGAAAACTCCAACCCCAATAACCCCGTCCGCAACGTCAAGCTCTGGATGCCCGGCTTCGAGAACGCAGAGTCCCCCTTCCACCCGCTCTACCTCGAACGGCTTAAGCCCTTCTCCGTCATCCGGTTCATGGACTGGATGCGCACCAACGGCTCGTCCATCAGCTCCTGGTCCGACCGCCCGAAACCCGACTACTACACCCAGGGCACACGCCGCGGTGTCGCGCTCGAATACATGATCGAGCTGTGCAACGAACTCGGCGCAGACCCCTGGTTCTGCATGCCCCACCTCGCCGACGACGCCTACGTCTACGCATTCGCCCGGCAGGTCCGCATGCGTCTGCGTCCGGACCTCAACGTCTACGTCGAATGGTCCAACGAGGTCTGGAACTCCCAGTTCCCCCAGCACAAGTGGGTACAGGCCGTCACCAGCAGTGACTCGCTCAGCGAGCCTTTCCGCCAACGCTGGGCGCAGGAAGCCAACCGCGACTTCGATATCTGGCGTGAAGTCTTCGCAGAGGAGAGTGACCGCGTCATCCGCCTCGCCGTCGGCCAGAAAGACAACCCCTGGGTCACCCAGAAACTCGCCGAAGCTCTCAATGGCCGCTTCGACGCCATCTCCTGCTCGACCTACTTCGGCTTCACCAGCTCGCAACGCGGCCTGCTCAACGCATCCATCGCGGCCGGCGACATCCTCGACATGGCCATGTCCGAGATGACACGCAGCCTCCGCCGAAACTACCAGGCCCACGGCGACCTCGCCCGTGAATGGACCCAAAAACTCAACCGCAACATCCCCCTGATCGGCTACGAGGGCGGACAGCACTACACCGCCGACGGCGGCAGCCCCCCCTGGGCACGCGCCATCCTCGACGTCCAGAAACACCCACGCATGTACGACGCCTACATCGCCAACATGCGCGAATGGCGCAACGCCGGCGGCTCACTCTTCACCGCCTTCAACTTCGTCGAAAAACCCGACAAGTGGGGCGCCTGGGGCCAGCTCGACTTCATGGACCAGAACCTCGACACCGCCCCCAAATACCGCGCCTTGATCGAGTTCGTGCCGTAACCACCACCGGCCTTGTTTAGCTCCGCAGCTTGCTGCGGATACGGCCGGAACATACCGCGAAAAAAACAAGGCCGCCCCGGCATCCCAGGGGCGGCCTTACTTTTAACTCCGCACCAAACCTGACCAAGCCAACTACAGCCGTATCACCCGCGCCGACGTTGACGCCCGCACAACATGCCCGCTGCCGGGAGCAACATCGCCACGGCACTGACCGGCTCGGGAACCGGACCGCATCAACCGCGATCGTGCCGAACGAAGCCGCCGATCCCGGTCCCGGTATCAAACACAATCAGGTCCAGCGTCTCACCGGCCTGGAACGTCGTCCCGACCAGCCCGGCCAGCGAACCGATCGAGTTGCCGCCAACAACATCATCGTTGAAGTCGATCCAATCCTGCCCCGCGCCGGGGGTCGGGAAGTCCGGGCCGTTTTCAATCACGGTGACGAAATCCGCCAGGCCCGTGATCCCCGGGTGTGCCGTCAGGTAATCCGCGAACACATCCGCGAACGCCTGCCCCTCGATCGTGCCCGGCTGGGCCGCGACAAAGAAACGCCGATCCAGCGGGTCACCGACCCCGTCGAACGTCGAGAGCAGACCGAAATAGCCGAACGTCTGGATATCGGCGTACAGCAGCGGTGTCGGCGTCACGTTCGGGTCGGAAAATAACTCCCCCCGCGTGATGTTAAACGGGCTGGCGAAGATATCCTGCCCACCGTTCGTCCCCGCACTGGTATACCCGATGAAGAACGACGACGCGTCGAGCCGGGAATCCGGAGCGGGATCGGTGTATCCGCCGGTGATGTGAAACTCAAACTGCACCGCGGCACGCGCCGGTGCCCCCGCCGAAATCATCGCCGCCGCGACCGCACATACTAAGGTTGTCTTCATTTCCTCTCCTCTAAAAAACAAATGTTCAACACGCCGGTTTCACGCACCGGAAAACATCGTGTGAAGAACATGTCAATGACATCAAGTACTCTCCCGCCCAAACGCCCCGCCAGACCCGGCAATCCCCGTCCGCTACGCTTGTGCCCCTCCCCTCCGGGGGCGGAACGCGGCCGTCAAGGCATCGACCGTTCAACCAAACACACAAAAGACCGGATCAATCTAGCCCGATCCATCCACGAAACAATACGCCGATCGGCGTATACGCCTCTTGGCGTAGACCGATATACTGATCCCGGCTTTCTGGCGGACGTTCGGTCTCAAGCGAGGTGTATGCGGCTCAAATCAAGTGAACTGACAACCATGCAGTCGGGCCTCCGTGAGCTTTACGCCCGGCTCGACCTGGACGCACTCCCGCAAACCATCCTCCGGTTCGTTAACCGCCTGGTCCCCGCCGACATCTCCGCCTACAACGAGATCGACCCCACAAGACGCAGACTCATCGGCGTGTTCTACCCCGACGAGACCGCCGCACCCACCACCGCCGCCATCCCAGACTGGGAACGCTGCATGCACCAGCACCCCCTGGTCACGCACTTCCGCGATAACCCAAACGACAGCCCACGACGCATCTCCGACTTCATGCGACAGGCCGACTTCGAGCAGACCGACCTCTACCGCCTCGTCTTCATGCCGTTGAAATCACGCTACCAGGTCGTCACCGCCATGCCCGTCCCCGCCCCGCTCATGGCCGGCATCGCCCAGAACCGCGGCAAACGAAACTTCTCCGACCGCGAACTCGAGCTGCTCGACCTGCTCAGGCCCCACCTCCGGCAGGCCTACGAAAACGCCTGCCTCGTCACCTCCCTCACCACCGAGGTCGCACGACTGCGTCACACGCTCGACCGCATGGACCGCGGCGTCATCGCCATCGACGCCGCCCTGCGCGTCCTCCAGGTATCGCCCGCCGCGTCACGCTTCCTCACGCTGCACCTCGGTAGAGACGCGCTCGCCGGCAACGCGCTCCCCGACACCCTCCGCCGATGGGCGCCCGCTCAGATCGACGCGCTCAAACAAAACCAGGACGGCCCAACCCGCCCCGCGCCGCTCATGCTCGACACGCCCGACGGCCGGCTGGTCATCCGACTCATCGCAGACACCCAGCCCGACCGCTTCGTCATCGTCATCCAGCATGCCGCACAGCTCACCGACCCGAAGCCCCTGCTAAGCCTCGGCCTGACCGCGCGCGAGGCCGACGTCCTCTTCCACTGCCTCGATGACAAATCCCGCGCCGAGATCGGCCAACGCCTGAACATCAGCGAACGCACCGTCCAGAAACACCTGGAAAACCTCTACAACAAACTCGGCGTCACCACACGCGTCGCCGCCGTCACCAAAGCCCTCGAATGGCTACGCCTCTGATCCCGCCAGACAGCGTCAAGCACCCCACGCTCCCGTTTAGCGCGACCGACACCCCCACGCCCCCCGGTTTAGCGGGCGAGCTTGCTCGTCCGTCTATCAAAACGGAACCAAAACTGAATCCGGCACGGGGCGACCCACGAATACAAAGGTGTCAATGAAAGGACAATCACATGCACCATATCCCCTGCTGGAGAACGACCCTGTCACTCACCGCGCTTCTCTGGCTCTCGGCTTGCGCGAGCCGTAACGACTTCCCACCCGCACCCCGAGTCGGTGGCCAGACGCTGCGATCAGGGTTATCGATCCCCCCGGGCGAGACGTTCATCCTCGGCGGCGACCAGCCACACGGTTTTACCGTCCGCGCAAACAATATCGGCCCGTCGGGAGTCGAAATTTCTGCCGACCCGAACAACGACGGATCGACGCCGACCATACTCCAACCCGGTGCCAATGCCGAAGCCAAGTTTGAACAGGGTGCAACGGCCCGGCTACGCAACCTTTCCGATCAGCGGACCGCAAAACTCAACGTCACGATCTGGTCACCCAATAACCAGAACCTGGGGATGCGCTACACCGAAAAACCCGACTGAATCCTGGGCGGCACCGTATAACCCCGACATCCTGGCGGTGTCACTCAACGTATCCCCTCTATTGCGCCCTTCGCTTCATCACCCACTCTGCGTACGCCCGTCGGAACGCGCCTTCGTCCATACCCAGATATTCCCAGACGTCGTGATTGCCGCTTCGGCCGCGGTAGTTGTCTCGCAGGAAGTCAACGAATTCGGCCTGGAAGTTTTGGTCGTCGTACTGCATGGCGAAGGTAACCACAGAGCCGGCGGGCCCGTATGGGGAGGAAAGGTTTTTCCGCTGCGCGTTTTCGTACGCGCGATACCAGTCGTCGCCGCCGCGCAACGCGAACAAGTCGTCCAGGCTCCAGCTGTCGTCAGCCGGCGCGCCGGAGAACTCCGCGCCGCGGATGCCGAACGTAACCGTCTGGGTATACACAGCGATTCCTTCGGTCAGCCAGGACGGGGCACGGTTGCCCCCGGTCATGACGTGCAGGACCTGGTGCGTAAACTCGTGGTACATCGTGGGGCTGGGCCGCCCGTAGAAGTAGGCCGTCCCGTTTGACCGCTTGAATATCCCCCCGCTCCAACCCACCGCGTCGGCACGCTGGACGTACTCGGCATGGTCGGCGTAGACCCACACGGCAAACGGTTCATGCTCGGCCAAACCCAACGCGTAACGCATCGCATCGACCCGCCTCGATTCGGTGAAGAAACCCGGGAATGTGCGGAATATCTCGTCGTACAACGCCTCCAGACGGTCGGCCACCTCGGCCAGTACACCAAGGTCAGCCGTCCCCATGATCAGCATGTGTTCGGTGCGGATAACCCAGTCGCGCCCGGGCTTGGCGTGATAGGCGTTAGCCTCATCGAGCGTGGTCCACTGCTTGCGTTGCAAGTCATAGACATACCCCTTCTCATAGCGATCCGGGCTCTTCGCGTCGATCCAGCCGAAACGCGGATCCCACCATAAACCCTGCTTCAGCCGCGCGGCGTCGAACGCACTGAACCAATACCGATTGGGGTGCAGCCCCTTGATCTCGGGAAGCCGTTGCGCGAGTTCGCCTGTGATCTGTTCAGTTTGAAGCCCGCTAACCTTGTCGGGATTGACCTTCTGCTGGCCCAGCGCCTTGCGGATCGGCTCGTAGTCCGGATCGAAGTAGAGCACCTCCCACATGAACTCTGTCGCCAGCCGCACGTGCCCGGCCCCGGCCGCGTTACGCAGCAACTCCCACGGACGGTCCGTGATCGACGCCCGCGTCTGCACCAGTGCTTGAACGCCCGCGGGGTCTGACGGCCCGTCACGTAGTTCCAGCTTGCGCAGCCGACCAGGCAGATCACCCAGATGGTCCGGGCTGAGTCGGCCCAACCCCGCGAGCAGTTGCCAAAAATCAACGCCCGCAACATGGACCCCGCCAGCCTCTACCCGATCCAGCAGCGCCGCGACCTGCGCCGCCGCATGCGCCGCCCGCGCTTCACGATCCACCTGCGCAGCAATACGCAGGTCCAGACGGGCCTGCCTCTGCTTCTCACGCATAACCTGCCACGAGTCCGCAGCCGCACGCGACGATACGCAACAAGCGGTCGCCACGAACACGGTGCAAATCAAAACACGCATCCGTGATGCGGCTCCGTGCCGGACAAAATGATGAAATCTGTCGTATTTCAAGAAGCTACCCACGTCGGATAGATGATGACTAAGCAAGCAGCATAACAAGAAGCAGAGCTTATTCGATACCCGGACAACAACACACACCTTGCCCCTCCCCAACGTAAATCCCCCGCCCCGATCAAAAACCCCGCCCCCGCTCAACCCCTTGCCCCGCCGGCGGCTACCCGACCACGCATCACCGGGTCGGCCAGGCGACACCGCGCCCGCGCGCGCACGCCCTGGGCCCTGGCTATTTATGAAGAATGAATTATATGGCGGATGAGATCAGGAGTGCTGAAGTCGGATTGATGAAAACTGAAATGCGCGGCCCCCGAACCCAGGCCCCGGCAATCCCCACCTCAGCATCCCCCGGACAAGCGCGTAGGTCCGGGCCTGCCCGGACACCTCCCCACCTCAGCACTCACACATCAGACCTCACCACCGCCCCCCCGCACAAGCGGGCGCGTTTTCACGCCGCCACGACCCTTCGCAACGCGACGAAAACCCAGTGTTTCCGATTATCCGCCGTGCGCGCAGCCGCCAACAACCCACAACATGCGCACATTCACAACGAACAAACCCGGCGCCGTTTCCGCCCCAACAGCGAACCAAGCCCCGCCAACACAAACACGCCGGCGCCCGGCTCCGGAATGTTGGCCTGAGCCTCAGGCGGCGTGCCCGCGTTCCAGTTACCTAACACCAGGTTCAGGTCCGCGACGCCGACGAAGTCATCACCACTGGGATCGGCCAAGGGATCGCCGGGCGGCACGGCCTGGTTCCAGTTGCCCAGGACGATATTCAGGTCGGCGATGCCAACGAAGCCGTCGGCGTTCAGGTCGCCGATGAGCGCAGTCATGTAGTCGGAAAGGACGACGGAATCCGGATCAAACTGGCTGCCCGGGCCGTAGTGGACAAGGAAAGACCCGTTGCCGTCGGCGGTGTCCAGCCGTGTGCCGTTGATCACGTTGCTGAATTGCCCACTGATCCCGCCCAGCGCATCGAGGATAATAAACGTGCCACCCGTGGTGGGCACGAAACCGTCGATCAGAGACAGCCGCAGTTCGCCGCCGAGCGTTACGATGCCGGAGACGCTCACCTGGTCGTAATCGAGTATCGGTGCGCTGCCGCCGATCTCGATATCAAGTGTCGCACCGGCCTGGTGGGCGTAGTTCCCGGTAATGGCGGTGGAGCCGGCGGAATTTCCGGGGGAGTTGCCGGGGGACAGGATGCCGCCCTGATTGATGAGGTTGCCCGTGAAGGACGCGACGTGCAGCGTGCCGTTGAGCCAGTCGAAGCTGCCGCCATGCAGTTCGATGGCGGGCGTGCTGAGCGTGCCGCCGCTGAAATTAAAATCCCCGTTGGAGTAAACCCTGATTCCGATGCCCGCGTGAACGGAGCCGCCGTTCAGGTTGACGATGCCCGTGCCGCCGAGGTCGCCGAGTTGCCCCGCGCCCAGCGAGATAAAGCCTGTTACGTCCCAGGAGGACCCCGCGCCGCTGACCGTCACGGTGCCCTTGGCTGTGCTGTCCGACCCGAGGTAAGCGGTGGCGCAGCTGACGGCACCGCCGTTGATAATGTTCACGGCCCCAACACCGGAACTACCGACACCGAGGAACGAGCCGAGTGTCCAGGTTGATCCCGGCCCATCGACAACGGCCGATCCGCCGACCCCATTATTGAGCGCCAGCCGCGCGAAATTCCCGGAAAGGGTCGAGCCGGATTCGATAAAAAGCGATCCGCCCGCGGTGACGCCGATATCCATGTCGGCTACCGTGGCCTCGGCGCCGTTTTTCACGAACATGATGCCGGGGTGCATGTTTTCGCCCAGCGTGGTTTTGCCGCCGACGTTCAGGGTCGATCCGGCCCCGTCAACGGACAGCGTGCCCAGCCCGACCGGGTCGGTGCCGATCGTCAGGTCGCCGCTGACGATCAGGTCGGAACCCGAGAGAAACTCGAACAGGCCGTTGGCCCGTATCTCCTGGTCGCCGTCGATATCGACCAGGGCGCCGTTGGTCGCGGTAAGCGTAGCGTCCTCAAAGAGGAAGATCGGGTTGTTCTGGTTGACGGCCGTGATCGTCCCGCCATCAATCATGACATCGTGCGCGCCGAGTTGTGTGCCGTCGAGTTCGACCGTGCCGGTGGCATAGATCGTGGTCGTGCCTACGACCGAAATTTGAGAGTTGATGGCCTGCAGCAGGGCCGACCCGGTGGTGTCGTCACCGACGCTCAGGTCCTGCGAAACATCCAGCCTGGGCACCAGGCCCGCGCCGCCGGCCTTGTCGAGCATGAGCGTGCCCGTGCTGCCGACACCCGCGCCGTTGTTGCCGATGTTAAGGTCGTCCGCCTCCATACGTGCGCTGGTGGTGAATTCAAACGTCACACCATTAATAATATTCGTGGTTTCAGAGAGGTCGATGATCGATGAAGTCTCTGCGGAAACGGTCGTCCCGGCGGTGAATACAGCGTCCGCGCCGTTGAGCATCCGCAGGACGCTGGAGTCGATCACAGAGACGTTACCGCCGAAATAGATGGACTCGCTGAAAAGCGAACCGAGCACGGAGCTGTTCCCGAAGATCGTGGTCGTGCCCTGGACAACGGCATCGCCGCCGTCGAGGTTGAGGATGCCGCCGCCCGTGAGAAAGAGGTTGTCGGTCTCGAAACCGACACCACCGACTCTGGGATCAACATGGATCTGCGCGCCGCCCGCGATGGAAGTGGTGGCGGCGCCGGCGTTGTCGACCTGGAGCAGGAAGCCGTTAGTGTAGAGCTCGATACCGTTGCCTACGGTCAGGCCGTTGATGGGCTCGGTGTTACCGCCGAGGTAGACATCGTCGCCCGCTGGTGTAAGCAAAGTGGCTGTGTCGATATCGGTGGGGATACGTCGGATGGAGAAAGGGCTTCCGAACGGGTCCCAGTTGAATTCCTGGTGCCAGAACTGGCTGAACCCGCCGTTCCACTGGATAGAAGCCGCGCGGACGGGCACCGCAAACAGCGACACCAGTAAAAAAAGCAGACACGTCAAACCAAAAGCACGCGCCGATTTGCCTTCCGCACGATTCGGATCATCAGTTTTCACAATCAACCTCCTCGCCAGATTGAAATGTAAGACAGCCCTGAGTCAACCAGCCGCCTTATGCACATACAACTGCCACACGGGCTGGTGCGTGCGTCACACATCAGCGATCGAGGTTCGATTCGGGGCTACCTGATCTGACACGAAATGATCGTCCCAACCGCCCTCTGGGAGATTGGGTTATATCAAACGGCGTTGGGATAGGGAAGCTTTTTTTAGCGCAAACGTCGGCCCCGGGCCGAAAATAGGGCGGCAAGTGTAGAAAAAAGCATTGTTACGGCGCCTGGCTCGGGGATGTTGGCTTGAGCGTCCGGCGGCGTGCCCGCGTTCCAGTTGCCAAGCACGGCATTAAGGTCCTCGATCCCCACGAACCCGTCCCCGTTGTAATCGCCGGCCAGCAGATCGCCCGGGGTGACGTTCTGGTTCCAATTGCCAAGCACCAGGTTCAGGTCCGTGATGCCGACGAACCCGTCACCGTCGAGGTCGCCTTCGAGTGGCGCGAGTTGGAAGCGGATGTATTCGACGGCCTCGATGTTGCCGTTGGCGATCAGCGCGCCGGGGGTCTGCCCGGTCAGTGCGCCGCCGTCGGCGGTAGCGTATCGGCCGACGGCCAAGTAGACCGCGTCGGGCAGTGTACCGAACATCTGTAACAGGTCGATGATGCCTTCCAGCACGCCGCCGTTCGCGCCGGTCGCGGCCTCGGCGAAGCCGGTCACGTCGAACCAGCCCTCGTAATCGTTGTCGTTCTCATCCGCCAGAAACGCGTCCCACGCCGCGACCTGCCCGGACTTGGCCCAGTTGGCGCTGGTCAGTGCGCCGGGTTCCAGCGCGAGGTAGATGAACACGTCGCTGCCCTCGCCAGCATCATCGGTGGCGACGTAGAGCGTGTTGCCGTCGATCGCCGCGTAAAGATGTTGCCCGCCGTTGGCGGCGATCTCTGCCGCGCCGGCGTCAAGCTGGCCGTCCATCACGAAAGGCGGCGGCTGTGCGCCCTGCAGCGCGAAGTGCCAGTCCTGGCCGTTATTGCTGTCCCACACGCCCGAGCCGTTATTGAAGACCACGTCGATCTGCGACGCCGTCCCGAGCGTGGGCACGGACAGGTCCCAGGTCTGTCCGATGGCGTTCCAGTTCATCGCCACGTCCGCGAGCACCGTGGTCCAGTTGTCGAACCCGTAGTGCAGGAACACCTGCGTCGCGCCGTCGAGTGGACCGCCCGTGGGGTCGAACGAGATCGACCATCTCGCCGGCGATCGCCGGGACCGGCCCGAAGGTCACCGCATCGCCGCCGGGGCTGATCGTAGACGAACCTACAAAAACGTGCTGGATATCCCAGTGCGCCGATGTTGCCCAGGCCGTCGATAGCTTCAACGTAATAGTCGACGAGCACATCCTCCAGCCCGGTGATCATCCCGCCGTAGCGCATCGCGCGGTACGTCGGCGCGAGGATGTTGCCGGGCGGCGCGACATCGCTTGAACTCATCGGGATGCTGACCCAGTTGCCGACCTCCGCGCCGCCTGCGTAGGTCTCGTTCTGGATCGAATCGAGCGGGTTGTAGCCATCACCATCGATGCGGTACTTGAGCACGACGTCGGTAAGGCCGGAGACATCGTAGGCGTAGGTCCAGACCTCGAAATCGCTCGGTTCGGCGCCCGGTCCCCACTCGGTGCCGCCGGGGTTGTAGGACTCGCGCTGAGGGATGAATACACCCTCGAGTGTGGTCTCCTGCCCGAAGTAAGCGTTGATGACCTGGTCGGCCTGGGCGACGGCGAGATTGCTGCCGCGCGTGACGTTGGAATCCCAGACCTCTGTGCCGTCCCAGTACCAGTAGTCGCTGGACTCCGCGGCCATGAGATAGTGCCAGGCGCGTTCGGTCGGCGTGCCGGTGGCGTTTAAGATGTTGTCGAGGTTGGTCGCGGGGGCGATGTCATCGGCGGTGAAGACGCGGTTCTTGGCGGCGGTGAGCACGGCCCAGGAGTTGCGGTCGGGGCTCCAGCCCGTGTTCGGGTCGGGGTCGCCGAGCCATTTCTTGAATTCCGGGTCGCCGTTGTCCGCGCCGGCCCACGAGCCGTTCTCGATATGCACCACGTCGTTGGTCGCGACGGGGTAACGGTCCAGGTAGTCCTGCACGGTGGTCACGTCGTAGTTGGTATTGCTCTGCGCCCAGTTGACCATGCTCTGGAAGTTTGAGTGGTAGTAGGAATCGCTGCCGCCGCCGTAGTTGTCGCCGTCGTGGTGGAGCATGACGAACATAGGGTGGGCCGGGTCGGTGTTGAACTGGCGGTACTGCTCCATAACGGATTCATATTGCAGCGCGCCGAAGCCCCCCCGGCCGTCCTCGTTGCCCTCGTAACGCGCGGCGGGCACGGCGACGATCTGGCTGACCGCGCCGCTGTTCGGGTCGATGTATTGCACGTTGTGCGGGCGGTACGCGAAAGGCGCGGCGACCTTGCTGGGGGCCCAGAGGTTGTTCAGCTGCACCCACTGATTGTCGGGGATGGCGGGGTTGATCTGGTCGGCCTTGTTCGGTGCATAGAGGTTCGAGCTATTCGTGTGCGGGTAGTTCTCGACGGCGCGCTCCATGTGGATCGAATCGACGATGCTCCACTCGATACCTTCGGCGACCAACGCGGGGATGATCCGCGTGCTGAACGCCGACTCCGGCGGGAAGATGCCCTTGGAAAAGGGCACGTTCGGGCCCCACGTTAACTCGTGGATGCGCTTCTGCAGCTTGATCTGCATGGTGATGTCGCGCACATCCAAAAGCGGCATGAGCGGGTGGTTGAACCCGAAGTTGACCAGGTCCAGGCGCGGGTTGCCTAACGACGTGTCCCACTGGGCGGCCTGTTTGTAGGACGCTTCCCAGTTGTTCCACTGCCCGCCGTTGACGCCCGCCGCTTCTAGCGTGTTGAGGTTCTGGATCAGCGAGCCGGAGAAAGAAACCTGTGCGCCCAGGTGCGACAGCGCCAGGCCGGACTGGATCGCGTCTTTGGGCCAGGTGGTGTAAGGCCCGAGCCGTTGGTTGTGCACATCGGTGATGCTGAAGGAGAAGACGCCCGAGGCGTCGGTCTGCGTGACGGTCTGCCCGGGGATGTATTGCGGCTGGTGCATGTGCCAGAGGAACCCGACCTGCATCGGCTCCTGGGCCAAAGCGGGCAGCGTGCCTAACAACCATGCCAGCGCGCACAGCCCCGCCCGGTCACCCCGCACAGACAAACAACCACAGTCACGCGGCATCGGATAGTCCTCCAAGCCTATAATTTAACCGGTTAACAAGCTGGATTTTACCATGTTATGTATGGAAGTAAATAGTCTTAACAGACATTTTTCAGGCCCCCGACGGATTCGTAGCTAACCCGGCTTACCCAAGCCTACAATGCGGTCATGAGTATCACGCCCACGATCGACAACCGACCCGCCACCCTCGCCGAGCTGCGCCAAAGCGGCTGGCGGAGCCGACCCGTCAAGCTGGAGCTTCAGGAGAACCTGATCGCCGCCCTCGAACGCGGCGACGAACTGTTCCCGGGCATCATCGGCTACGAGGACACCGTCATACCGGAATTGATTAACGCCCTGCTGGCCGGGCACGACATTTTGTTCCTTGGTGAAAAAGGCCAGGCCAAGAGCCGGCTGATGCGACTACTGGCGAACTTCCTGGATGAGTACGTCCCCTACCTGAACATCCCCGCCGACTTCCACGGCGGATGCCCGGTGCATGAAGACCCGTACCACCCAATCACGTCATCAGGCAAAGCGTTCGTAGCGATCCACAGCGAGGAGGACACGCCGATCGCGTGGTGGCACCGTAAGCGCGCTACGCAGAATGTCGCGCCGGGCACGAAGTTTGCGGACGTGATCGGCGAGATCGACCCGGCCAACTCGCCGCAGGCTCGAGCATGTCGGCCGAGGAGCTGCTCCACTTCGGGCTGATCCCGCATGCACCGTGGCATCTTCGCGATGAACGAGCTACCCGACCCGGACGAACTCGTGCAGACGGGACATTCAATATTCTTGAAGAAAGGACGTGCAGATCCGCGGCTACCTCCCGTGAGCTTTGATATCGACGTTCGTCATGTCTGCGCGAACCCGCAGACATACAACCGCTCGGGCGTAAGGTGATCCCGCAGCTTAAAGACCGCATCGGCACAACGATCCAGACGCACTACCCGCGCAGCCTCGATCAAGGCGTAGAGATCATGGTGCAGGAAGCGGCGGTCTGTCCGGACGGGAAGTACCCGGTCGTGGTGCCGCGTTTCATGGCCGAGGTCTGCGAGCAGATGGCACAGGTCGCCCGCAAGAGCAAGTTCGTCGACCAGGCGTCGGGCGTGTCGGCCCGGTTCAGCATCGCCAACTACCGCACGATGGTCGCCAGCGCCCGGCAGCGTGCGATCCGCACCGGCGAGTCCCCGGCCGTGCCACGTATCAGCGACCTGGCGCACTTCCACGCGTCCGCCGTCGGCAAGCTGGAACTTGACATGATGGGTACACACCAGATGTCCGAGCGTCAGGTGCTCGACTCCATCGCCGCCGAGGCGATCAAGGACGTGTTCGAGGACTATGTAGACGAGCACGGGCTAGACGAGATCGCGGGCATCTTCGGGCAGGGCGTAAAGATCGAGGTGGGCGACATGCTGCCGAGCAAGCACTACGCCAAGCTCCTGAAGCGTGTGCCCCCCGCATGGGAAAAAGCGTTCGAGGTGAACCCGGCGGAGGATGAGTCGGTGCGTGCATCGTGTGTGGAATTCGTGCTGGCCGGCCTGTACGCCACCGACCGAATCAGCCGCGCCGAACGCCACGGGCGGATCGAGTACGAGGTGTGAGGTATGGACGTGAATCGGGTGTTGTATGAGCGATAAAGAGCATCCATCCAAACCACTGGGCGGGCTGATTCATTCGTATCAGAAGTTCGATCCCAAGCACTTCCCCAGCCCGCGCAGGCCCGAGCCGGATATCGCCTCGGCCGCGTTCGACCACATGATGCAGTTCGGCTCGCTCCGCCGACTCACGCCCGAAGAACTCGCCAACGCGATCGAGCTGGACCCGTCGCAGATCGCCGGGCTTGGCCCGAGCCTGGAATCGCTCATCCAACTGCTCGAAGAACGCAAGCGAAAAATCCTGGAGACCTATGAGACATCGCGCGTGCTTGAAGAGTCAGCCAAGCAATACGAGGACGCAGCCGCACAGGCCGCCGTGCCACGCCGTTTGCAAAAAGCGTTTATCGAGATCATCCGGGACCAGCAGATACGCGACCTGGAACGGCTGTGGTACGGCGTCGAACGCTCCGACCCGCGCTTCGCGGCGGACCTTCTGAACATCAACGAACGGCTCGGGGAGAAGTATCAGGTCGAGGAGCTTGACGCGAAATACACCTTCACCGGCCGGGTACCGATGGATGTGCCCCGTGCTCTGGAGATCAAAGAGGAACTCGAAGAGATCGACCGCCTACTCGAACAATTACGCGAGGCGATGAAGAACGCGCAGATCGGGCTGGTGGACATGGAAGCGCTCGCCGAGTTCGTGCAGGATGCGGATATCGACCAGCTGCGCGACCTCCAGAAGCAGGTCGAGGATTACATGCGTGACATGGCCGAACGCCAAGGCCTGAGTATGGATGAGGCCGGCAACTACCAGCTCACGCCCCAGGCCTACCGCACGTTCCAGAACAAGCTGCTGCAGGAGATCTTCAGCGACCTGGAGGCCTCGCGCTCCGGCCGACACGAGGGCAACATCACCGGCGACGGCGCGGTCGAGTTGCCGCACACCAAAGCCTACGAGTTCGGTGATTCCCCGACGCATATGGATGTGCCGAAATCCATGATAAACGCTTTGTTGCGCGAGGCCTCTAACCCCTCTCCCCCCCCCGGGGGAGAGGCCGGCAGAGGGGGCGGCGGCACGGACGCACCTGAACTAACCCTCCCCCAACCCCTCCCTGAAAGGGAGAATCCAGAATCAACCTTCCGGGCCGAGGACATCGAATACACCAGACGCGCGCAACCCAAGTGCGCTGCATCATCATGGACATGTCCGGATCGATGCGGCACGGCGGGCTGTACATCGACGCCAAGCGTATGGCGATGGCGATGGGACGGGCTGATCCACCGGGGTACCCGGAGCGATTTTTTTGCAGTTCCTGGAAATGGCCACGTTCGCCAAGCCCCGGCACATCTCGCAGGTGCCGGAACTTTTTTACCGAAGATGCCGACGATCTACGATCGGTCGTGCGACTGCGCGTCGACATGAGCCGGGAGGACGTGACCGAATCCATCATCCCGCCCCACTTCACAAACATCCAGCACGGGTTCAAGCTCGCCCGGCAGTTTCTTAGCGCGCAGGACACGCCCAACCGCCAGATCATCCTCATCACCGACGGTCTGCCCTGCGCACTTCGCCGGCGGCATGCTCTACATGCTCTACCCGCCCGACCCGATGACGGAAGAGGCCACGATGCGTGAGGCGATGGCCTGCACTGCCGGGCGATCACGATCAACCTCGTCCCGAGCTGGAGCCAGTCGCAGGAGGATGTCCGCTTTAGCGCAGCAGATGGCCCAGGCGACCAGCGCGGACGGGTCTTCTTCACCGGCGGCCACGACCTGGACCGCTACCGTGCTGTGGGACTACGTCAACAACCGGCGGAAGATCATCGGGTAGGCCCCCCGGACAACCCCGGATTCCCCCGGACAGTTTTCAGCTGTCGTGGAATAACCCTGCGCCCGGGGTTGTGCGTTATGGACCGTTTGCGAACCAACCAGCATACACGCCGAAGCGGCCGCCGAGACGCGTTCCAGTCCTCGCTTGACGGTACCGGGCTTTCGCTGTTCTAGCCCGGGCTGATGATCGCACACCGTCGGCAAGCCTCGCCGATCGGCCCGTAAATCAACCAACTGGCCTGCCCGCGATTCCGCAGCAATGTCCTGCGCACGTCCCATCGTTGTCTCTACGATCTTAGTCCCATGAACCGCCAACAGAAAGGCAAACACCATGTATCGATCACTCGTTCTGCCCACTGTCCTCGCTTCCCTTGTCGTGGTTATCACAGTCCGCCCACGCGGAAAACGTCGAGCCAACCGCTACGCCTCGGCCTCGGCGGCTACAACCCCGTGTCCTACTTCGACGCGTCGGGGCTAAGCCCGGCTCGCCGGTCTGTCACGCCACATACGAGGGCGTGACCTACTTCTTCGCCAACAGCGACGAGTTGAAGAAATTCAACAAAAACCCCGAAAAATACGCCCCGGTCTACGGCGGCTGGTGCGCCTACGGCATGGCCGTCGAGGGTAAGTTCGGCGCCGACCCGACGAATTACAAGATCGTCAACGGCAAGCTCAACGTGTTCCTCAGGGCGACCAGCTCGATACGCTGGAGCTTTGGAACAAGGGCGACGAGGTCGAGCTGCACTCAAGGCCGACGCGTTCTGGGGCACACTGAATAACCAACCCAGCCGGGCGTGCACAACAACAATATCGATGCCGACGGGATCGCGCTCAGCGGTTTCAGCCCCGTGTCGTACTTCACCAAGGGGTATGCCGAGCAAGGCAGCGCAAACTTTGCCGTAGAGCACAACGGTGTGACCTACCTGCTCACCGATGCCGAGCAGGCCGAGCAGTTCAAGGCCGACCCGGACAAGTACGCCCCGGCGTTCGGCGGGTGGTGCGCGTTCGGCATGAGCATCCAGGACAAGTTCCCCGTCGACCCGACCGCCTTCAAGATCGTTGACGGCCAACTGATGCTCTTCCTCCGCAACGAAAACATCGACGCCCGCGAACTGTGGAACAAGGGCGACGCCGGGCACTGACTACCAAGGCCGCCGCACACTGGAAGAAGGTCGCCGGCTAAACCCGTTTTAACTTTCTTACGTATCCCCGGACGCTACGGGCCGCTTGCGGCTTAGCGCCCGGGGATTTATCTATTCACTGATACCGGATGATCTCATGCCGCGCACACGCGAACTCAAAGTCATCACCGAAGCCCGCGCCTGCACGCTCTGCGCCGAACACCTGCCCAACGCGCCGCGCCCCCTGCTGCAAGGCTCGCGCCGATCGCGCCTGCTAATCATCGGCCAGGCCCCCGGCCAAAGGGCGCACGACTCGGGCATCCCCTGGGATGACGCCAGCGGCCGACGCCTGCGCGAATGGCTGCAACTGACCGATGAACAGTTCTACAACCCCGGCCTGGTCGCGGCGTGCCCATGGGTTTTGTTACCCCGGCAAAGGCCCCCAAAATGCCGGCGACCTCCACCCCGCCCGGAGTGCGCCCCACACTGGCACCCGCGCTGATCAAGGCCATGCCAAACGTCAGGCTCACGGTCCTGATCGGCCCAGTACGCCCTCAACCACTACCTGCCCGATCGATACTCAACCACTACCGACGCTGTTCGCGACTACACGACACTGCTCAAGGACAGCACGATCGCCCTGCCCACCCCTCGCCGCGCGCAGCAACATCTGGCTGAAAACCCGTGGTTTGAGAGACAGGTTTGCCGACTCTGAGGCGGGTCGTGGCCGGTTGCTAGAGATTCAGCGTCCAGTCACGTTTAGTGCCGTATGTTTCACTTAAATCCCGGAAGTCATATCGGGTATCAGATAGAAGGCGTGTAGATTTCCGTGCCGATGCAGCATTCCGAGACAAAGCGGTGCCGACGCAACACGTCGTCGATCCGCTTTACGACCTTAGTGGCCTGGGCGTTTCACTTTGCGTCTTGATCGATCCGGACGGTCCTGAAGCGCAGCAAAAGCTCGCGAGGCGGTGGTCGGCGTTGTCCGGCTAAAACTGATCCGTCACTGGCTCACCGCCTGCGAAGCAGGGCCAGCCCACCGAACGTAAACAGGCCGAATGTGGCGGGCTCCGGCGCGGGGATGATTTCGAGAAGGATGTTGTCGAAGTGGACGCCTCCGCCGCCGGACGTTACGCCCGAAGGGCCGCCAAAGCGCAGTTGGTTGAACCCGGGGAAAGATGTATGCGCGATATCGAAATACACATCGGTACCGTCAATCGTCCCATCACGATCTAAATCAAATTCAAAAACCAGTGACTCGGGCTTGATAGTCACGATCCAACGGTGCCAACCCGCGCCACGGAACCGATTGACGGGCAGACTGTCAGGCCCGACTACCTCGGTCCCGAGATCCCACCCATCCCAGTTGGGATTCGGTGTCGAGTTAATCGAATCAAAAAGGATGGCACGATACATGAAATGAGCTTCGGGCATGTTATTAAACATACCTAACTCGATGATATTGGCGGGTGCTGAGGAGCGCAGCCCCAAGGTCATCCGTTTATTGAAAGGGTTCAGTGGGAAGAATGGGTCCAGCGAAGTATCGTTGTCGTAGATATCAACGCTTAGCCTGATCCATTCGGTTTCGGTCGCGGAGATGGAATTAGGCAGGTTGTAGATGTTCGTGTTGCCGCCGGGGTGAAACGCGAATTTACCTGTTTCTTCGGGGATACCATCCAGATTGTCGTCGATCGCCGTACGGAGTTCACCGTCAATCCCCTGCCAGACCGCGCTCATCGCGGCGGTGTCGGCATAACTCTCAAAATCTTCGGAAACAATCACCCCCACCGCCGCCCACGAGGTGCTAGCCGTGCCCAGAATCACCGCGCAACCGAAACCCGATATGGCTTTATGCATCTTTCTCCCCTTCACCTGCCCGGTCTTGAATCGACCGTTCAGGAAAAATCCCCTCGCGGTTACAAAGCCGCGAAACCGGCAGCGAGTATATCGCACCGGCTCCCTATGGCAAGATAAGCTTGTGTAATTTCCGAAAATGTATGCCGGGTACCCGCGGGATGCGGTTGTCGGATTGACGATCTATGATAAGTAAAAAGTCATCCAAACCAGCCCCCCTGACAAAGCCATGCGAAAACACATCCCGTCTATCCTGATGCTCTGCGTGTCCGCCCTACTCACCGGTTGCGGATCGGCTGACAAGCCCGCGCTGCTGGAGCCGCCTTTCGGGGCGGTCGACGGGCAAGCGGTTCGCGCCACGGAGCTTTGGCCGACCCTGGCCCAAGCCGGACGAGTGGTGGTGACGGATGAAGGCAAAGCCCTGGATGTGCAGGATGTCACGGCCGAGATCGGGCCGGGCGTCTGGCGGATGACGGTCGGGAACTTCTGGGTGGTGGACGTGGTGCGTGGTCAGGACGGGAGCGTGTCGGCGTTAAAGGAAGTCGAGGCGGCAGAGGAAAGGCGCGTGGAGTACGATCCGCCGCTGCCGTTGCTGCCTGCCGAGTTGCGTGCCGGTGAGCCGATAGAGTTCACCAGTGCCGTCAAACTTTATAACCACGCCAACGGCGCATTGGAAGCGACCGGGGAATGCACCGCGACATATAAACTGCTGGGGACGAAATCGCTCGGCGGGGGCGGCCTGCTACTTTCTGATTCACGGCATGAATTGGCGTATGTCGTTGAAGTTCGGCGTCACTACAAGCTGCCGCTGGTGGGCGTGGAGATGCACATCCTCTCGGCCTATGTGCCGGGCGAAGGCCCGATCGCCGGGCGGACGGTGCGTGTGGTAAAGTTGTTGGGCCTGCTGCCGGTCGTGCATGAGCAGAGCGTGGAGCGGCCGCGGTAAACAAGACATAAGCCGGAATGCAGCACCGGGGATTTTGTGGGTTATAACCCACGATCATGGCCGTCCACGCCCCACCCGGACGCCCCAGCCGCCGGCACCCCGCGTTTGTCGCTTATCGGACGCCCGGCACTGGTTCGTGGTCAAGTCCGCAGCCGTAATACACGATAATCCCTAAGTGAGTCAGCCGTTCTGTCCGGGATCGGAGCCAGCGGATGTCGAATGTCGTGCGATTGATCTGTCCGAATCTCAAGTGCCGGAAGGTACTGTCCGTGCCTGACTCGGCGTGGGAAGAAGGTGCGCTTGCCGCGGCTGCGGGATGCGTGTGCAGATTCCCCTGAAGGCGACAGTCCCCACGACGCCAGCGCCGGCGGAAGATGAACAGTAACGGGGTGTGGGGTGTAGGATTCCATGCCCGCAACAGCACATCTTTTTCTCAAGCACATGAAAAACACAACCGCGTGGGCGCTGCCCGCGGGCTGTTGATTGAGATTCGGGGTTGCTGCTGATCTATGCGTCAGCACCGATCAAACATGGATGGCGATCACCCCGGCTTGCCGTCGCTGTCGGGACTTCCAGTTCCGCCAAACGGTCCAGCGCGTCGAACGGGTCATCGTCGTCATCATCATCGTCGTGAATCGTGTCGGCCTTGCTATCCGGGTCAGGCTCCATCACCTGCTCTAACAGGTCGCTGGGCAGGACGACCGAGTCGTCGTTGTCATCGGCGGACTCCACGAGCGAGCGCACCGGGTCGATGGTCTTGGGCTTGCCGTCGATCACTACGGTGAACACGACAGGGCCGACGACCAACTCATCCCCGGCGGCGAGCACCGCCTCGGTAACGCGGATACTATTGTGGAACGTCCCGTTGCTCGAGCCGGCGTCGCGCACGATGAGCTTGCCGCCCTCGACCTTGAGGATGCAGTGCTGGCGGGACACGCTGGACAGCGGGATGCGCAGATCGCAGTTATTTTTGCGGCCGATGACGAAGCCGTCCGGCTTCACGGGGAACTCCCGCCGGGTGCTGTCGGCCTTGAACATGACCAATACGACTTCCATCTGGCATCCCTGACTGATCAAATGATCGTAAACCTAGACATTGCAAGAGTGTAACCCCACCATCCACGCGGTTCAAGCCCCCTCACGGGACGAGCAAATCGGCCCGCGGGCGGTCCACGCACTGTACTTGCACGTGCCCTTCTGCTTCCACAAATGCCACTACTGCGACTTTTACAGCCTGGTCGAGCCCGCCGGCAGGCCCGACCGCCAGGAGGCGTTCACCGACGCCCTGATCGCGGAACTGACGCATAACGTGCAAATATACCGCCCAAAGCCCACCACCCTCTTCGTCGGCGGGGGCACCCCCACGCTGCTGCGGGTGGACCTTTGGCGAAAATTGCTCGATGCGATGCACGCGGCGGGCGTGATGGAGCAAGTTACCGAGTTTACGGTGGAGGCGAACCCCGAAACGGTCACGCCCGAGCTGCTGGGCGTCCTGGCCGGGGGCGGGGTCAACCGCGTGTCGATGGGGGCACAGTCGTTTAACACCGATCAACTGAAGACCCTGGAACGCTGGCATGACCCGGACACCGTGCCCAAGGCCGTAGCAATGCTGCACGACGCGGGGATCAGCAACTTCAACCTCGACCTGATCTTCGCCATCCCCGGCCAGACGCTCGATGCGCTCGACCACGACCTGGATAGAGCGCTTTCGCTCAGCCCCACGCACCTATCCTGCTACAGCCTGATCTTCGAGCCGAACACACCGCTGACCCAGAAAATGAAAATGGGCCGTATCAGCCCGGTCGGAGAAGAACTCGAACGCGACATGTATGCACACGTCATCAAACGCCTCGACGCCGCCGGCTTCGAGCATTATGAGGTGAGTAATTGGGCGAGGAAGGGTACAGGGAACAGGGATCAGGGATCGGGGCTGACCCATCCCCCATCCGCCATCGCCCATCCACCATCTGCCGATCCCCGATACTGCCAGCACAACCTCGCCTACTGGCACAACCATAACTGGCTGGGCCTGGGCCCCAGCGCCGCCAGCCACGTCGAGGGCAAACGCTGGAAAAACGAGGCCCACCTCGCCCGCTACCTCGCCGGCTCCCCCACCCCGCCGACCACAGACCACGAGGAACTGCCCCAGCGCCAGCGCATCGGTGAACAGATCATGCTCGGCCTGCGCCTGCGCCAAGGCCTGGCGCTTGACTGGGTCGACGAACACATCCCCCCCGCCGACCCGCGCCGCGACACGGTCGAGGAACTAATCGCCATCGGCATGCTCGAACGCACCGCCACCCGCCTGCGCCTGACGCACAACGGCCTGTTCCTCGCCGACAGCGTGATCGCCAAGCTGCTGTAGGTAGGCCGATAAAAAGCTGCACCCCGGCGCCCGAGCCATGGCCGCTTACGGCTTAGCCTTCCTGCAACAAGAACATATCAATCGACGCTGTTTCACCGTTGCCCGTGTCCCACCTACTCGCTAAAATAATAATCGTCACGCCAGTGTTAGCTCGACTCAGGGCCAATACGGGACGGAACACGTCTGACCACACCACTTGGGGGCTACATGATGAAGAACCGGAATCAATCGCGCCTCGCGGGAACGATCGCAGTGTTGTGTTGCGCAGTTACTGCAACAACGGGTCACGCTCAGATCGTCGGCGATGTGGCCGGCGAGATCGATCTGAGGCTCAACCCCTTCTTCGATACCTTCCCGGGCACGGGCGAGCCGACGGTAAGCCAGGTTGAAATCGTGCCCATCGGGTTCGCGGACGTTACCGCCTCGATCGACGGCACCGGGTATTACTCCGCCGGCGGGCTCAGCGAGATCCGGTATGGATACGAGTCCGGCAGCCCGGGGGCAGCGAGGTTCGATATCCATGCCATCGCCGAATCCCTGGGGGCCGGGGACGCCAATGACGGCAGCGCGGCGATCGCGTTCGACTTCACCGTCACCGCGCCGATCCGCTACCGTTTCGAGGCCGACGCGATCGGCACGCCGCTGAGGTACGAGGTATCACTCAACAATCAATACGCCTATGCGAGATACGATGCGGGCACCGGCCTGTTCGAGGGCACGTTCCCGTTTTTGTATTTCAACGGCAATCCGCTGCCGACCGACTGGGACACCTACGTTGATCAGGGCGTGCTACCAGCCGGCACATATCACCTTTGGGTCTCGGCCCTCTCGTCAATCTACCGATCATCGAGTGATCCCGGCCTCGCATCCGAAGGCACGGCCAGCCTCACGATCCAACTGCTGGGCGATGCGGACCTCGACGGGGTGGTCGGTCAGGAAGACCTCAACGCCGTGCTCAATGCGTGGAATCAGACGGGATCGCCCGGAAACTGGCCCCAGCGATCTTAACGGCGACGGGTTCGTCGGCATCGACGACCTCAACGAAGTCCTGGGTAACTGGGGCGCGGATGTACGCCCACCCGCCGCTTCTGTAGTACCCGTCCCTGAACCGGCGGCGGGCATGACACTCGCAGCCCTGCTCTCGCTGACGCTGAACAGACGCAAATATCGGCCGTGATGGATCACGGCAAGCCATTTACATTTGGGGGAAAACAAGATGCTCCACAGCTACAACCGTCTTGCCGGAACGGCCGCGGCGCTGTGTGCGCACTGGCACCCGCACTTGCGCAGGGCCAGATCGTCAGCGATGTCACGGGCACGATCGACCTGATGCTTAACCCGTTTTTCGATACCGGCTGGGTCTGGTCTGACAACGCAAATGATTTCGTTAACCAAACTCTGGTATCACAGCATCAATACACATCGGTCGGCTTATCAAGCATAAATGCCTCATTTGACGGCGGCGGGGGTACTATTCCGCCGGCGGCTGACACCCGTTTCGATTACGACTACCAGGCTACAGGCCCCGGCGAATCATTCTTTAGCTTCCATGCCTACGCACTCGCGGATGACGCCGGCGACGGCAGTGGTGGGTACAGCAAGCTGGATATGCGGATCACCGTTTCACATCCTGTCGCCTACCGCTTCGAGGCCGAGACGATCGGCTTCCCTATGTCATACAAAGTCATGTTCAATGGAAACGAAGCCTCCGCATACGGGGGCGGGTACGGGATCCGAGAAGGGGACATTCCCCCTGATATGGATACAGGAAGACGGTGTTAATGTCTTCGCCTACGATTTCGGCCCTCACATCGACCAGGGCATACTGCCCGCGGGCACATACGATTTATCCGTATACGCTTATACGGGTCTGCACCGATACGGCATAGGTCTTAGCAGCGAAGGCACCGCCGGCCTGCACATCCAACTGCTGGGCGATGCGGATAAGGACGGGTTGGTCGGCATCGACGACATGAATATCATCCTGGCGAACTGGAACCGGCAGGTCCCGGCCTATGCCTCGGACATGGGCGACCTCGACGGCGACGGCGTCGTCGGAATAGCGGACCTCAACGAGGTCCTGGACGGTTGGGGCTCGGATGCGCGTCAGGTTCCGGAACCTACCAGCGCGGCGTTCATCGGGTTGCTGCCTTGGGTGGTAACCGGACGACGCAGATCACGCCGGACAGCCTAAAACAGCCAGCCCTGCGCCCAGCCGGCGGCGAGCCAGCCGAGGATAAGGCCGATGATCGCGGCGATGATCCTGCGTTGTGTGCGGGTGAGTCGCATGAGAAAGCCATTAGCCTTTAGCGGTTAGCCATTAGTAAACGTTATCACTACGGCCTGAACAAAGCGAAACCGATGATTGCCGCGTAAATACGCCAAGCTTACAGCTACGGCTATCACTCGCCCCGCAGCTAATGGCTATAGGCTAATGGCTAACGGCTCTATCGGCTTTTGCGTTTGCGTTGCTTGCTCTTGGAGCCGGTGTCATCGTCGGACTTGCGGTCGCGTGCCTGGGCGGCGCGGCGTTGGCGTCGGGTCATGCGGTCGCCGTCACGCGCACCGGCGCGGTCGGCGGCGTCCTGATCGGCGCGCTGCTGGTCCGTGCCCGACTGCGCGGCTTGTGCGGCTGCGGCGGCCGGCGCACCCGCGCCGACAGCCTGTTTCGCTTCGTCGTGCCGGGCCTGCTGGTTCTGGTACACGTCGCGTGTCTGCACGTTCGCCGTCAACCTCGCGCGGAAGATCAGCTCCGTCACGCGGTCGCGGACCGACTTCTGCATCTCGCCGAACTGCCTCGAACCCTCGCGCTTGTACTCGATGCGCGGGTCCTTCTCGGCAAAACCGCGCAGGCCGATCGAGTCCTTGAGCTGGTCCATCGAATACAGGTGGTCCTTCCACGCCATATCCAGGATCTGCAAAAGCACGAACCGTTCGAGCTGTGTCAGCTCGGCACGCAGCACCTCCCGACCCTTGCGCATCATCAATTCGGCCGGGTCTTCAGATTCGGTAAACTCCGATTCTTCCACGATGATGCCGAAGCGTTCCTTCATCCACGCCGACATCGCGGCGGGATCGTTGCGCCACTGCGTCGCTTTCGCTTCACACTGTTCGGTGAGCTTGTCGCCGTGCATCCAAAGCTCGGCCTCGTCGGTCAGGACCTTGGCGATCTGCGGCCCGGTCATCTTCGTGACATCTTCGGCGGTCCACTCGATCTGGTAACGCTGCTTCGCCCAGGCGATCAACTGCTCGACCGCCCAATTCTGATCCTGCTGCGCGCCCTTGAAGACCATGTCCAACACGAACTCGACGGGGTATGTCACCTCGCGCCGGCGGTACGCCTCGCGGGCCTGGGTCAGGATCTTCTCGGCCGCGGCATCACTATCAAGCTTTGCCAGCTCTTCGGGGGTCAGCTCGATCCCGAACTTGTTGCGTGCCCAGTTCACCAGGTCGCGCGGGCCGTAATTCGGCACGACGAATTTATCCAGACCGGTCAGGTCCTTCTTCTCCGCCTGCTGCAATGCGCTCTCGGTCAGCTCGGCTTTGACATCATCGACGTTCATCTCACGCAGGCGGTTGGTCTTCAGGTCCACGCCGAACTTGCTCATCGCCCAGGACGACAGGCCTTTAAGGTCCCAGTCCTCGGAGGGGATATCGTTGGACATGTACTCGCCGAGCGTCACGTCGATCGTCTGCTGGACTTCGTAATACATCGACTTGCGCACGGATTCGGTCAGTTCCTGCAGGTCGTCCGTGCGGATGCGTGCGGGGTCGGCGCTGATATCCAGCGTCTGCCGGCACCATTCGGCGACCTGGAGCTGCACATAATCCTTGGCCATGTAGGTGGCGACGGCGTCGTTCACCGCGTCGGCGATGTAGTCGAAGATCAGCTCCCCGACGTTCTTGCCTTCGAGCACGTCCTGCCGCACGCCGTAGAACGCGTTACGCTGGACCTCCATGACCTCGTCGTATTCAAGCAGGTTCTTGCGGATCTCGTAGTTACGTTCCTCGACCTTGCGCTGGGCGCGTTCGACGCTGCGGGTGACCCAGCGGTGCTCGATGGCGTCGCCCTCTTTCATGCCGAGCTTGGATAGCGCGGTCATGGTGGTCTTGCCGGCGAACATGGCCATCAGGTCGTCTTCGAGGCTGATGAAGAACCGGCTGGAACCCTTATCGCCCTGTCGGCCCGAACGGCCTCGGAGCTGGTTGTCGATACGCCGCGACTCGTGCCGCTCCGTGCCGATGATGTGCAGGCCGCCCATGTCCTCGGCGTTGGTATACACACGCAGGCGGTGCCGCTGGTACTCGGGCAGGCCGTCGAGCACGGCCAGGCACTGATCGAGCGTCATCTTCTGTGCCTTTTTCTCATCCACCCAGGCGTCCTTCTGGACCCAGTGGCGGAAGAGTGTCAGCTTCACTTCATCCAGGCTCATCGCCTCGATGTCCTTGGGCTTGAGCTTCAGTTCGGTGTGCAGCTGATGGCGGTACGACATCTCGATCAGCTCGTCATCCGTCATCTCGGGCTTGGCGGCGGCGGGGATGGTGTTGCGCTGCTGCCAGTGGCGGATGAGCGCCGCGCGGTCGATCTTGCGGAGCTTGATGTCGGTGCCGCGGCCGGCCATGTTGGTCGCGATCATCACCGCGCCCAGCTCGCCGGCGTTGAGCACGATGTTGGATTCGCGGGCGACCTCATCGACCTTGGCGTTGAGCACCTCGTGCTTGATGTTGTGCCGCTTGGTGAGCATCTGCGAAAGCATCTCGGACTTCTCGACGCTGGTCGTGCCCACGAGCACGGGCCGGCCCAGGTCGTGGATGCGTTTGATCTCGTCGGTGATGGCGTTCCACTTGTCCTTGGCGGACAGGAAGATCAGGTCGTCGCGGTCGAAGCGGATGACCGGGACGTTGGTCGGGATGCAGACGACGTCCAGGCGGTAGATCTCCATGAAGTCGGTGGCCTCGGTGATGGCCGTGCCGGTCATGCCGCCGAGCCGCTTGAAGAGCTTGAAGTAGTTCTGCAGCGTGACCGTGGCCATCGTCTGCGTTTCCTGCTTGATCTTGACCTTCTCCTTGGCCTCGACAGCTTGGTGCAGGCCGTCGGACCACTGCCGGCCGATCATCAGACGCCCGGTGAACTCATCGACGATGATGACCTCGCCGTTGCGGACGACGTAATCCTTGTCGCGCTGGTAGACGGCGTGGGCTCGGATGGCGTTTTCCAAAAGGTGCGGGAAGTCCATGTTGTTGCCGACGTAGAACGAGCCGATGCCGGCCTTCTTCTGCGCCTCGGCGATGCCCTCGTGGGTCAGGTGCGCCGCCTTCTTTTCCATCTCGACTTCGTAGTACTGCACGTGCTGGTCGCGTTCGGCCTCGAGCGAGGGGAGCTTGGCCTGCAGCGATTTCATCTCATCGCGCATCTGCGCGGCCTTGGCTTTGTCACGGGAGTTTCGGATGTCGCCCTCCAGGCCCTTGATCTTCATCTCGGCCTGCTCGACCTTCTTGTTCATCGCGTCCCACTCGCGCTGCTTCTGCATCAGGTGCGCCGCCACCTGGTCCGCCAGCGGGTATTGCGGCGCGTTGTCGTGCGCCAGGCCGGAGATGATCAGCGGGGTACGCGCCTCGTCGATCAGGATCGAGTCCACCTCGTCGATGATGCAGAAGTCCCGGCGTTTCTGCATCTGCTCGGGGACGCTGAGCTTCATGTTGTCACGCAGGTAATCGAAGCCGAACTCGCTGTTGGTGCCGTACAGCACGTCGCACTGATACGCCTCGGCTTTCTTCTGCGGGGGCTGGGCGTGCATCGGGTGGATCGCCCCGACGTTCAGGCCCAGGTGGTAGTAGAACGGGAACACCCAGTCGCGGTCACGCTGCACCAGGTAGTCGTTGACGGTGATGACGCTGCACTGAAGCTCCTCGACGCAGGCGACGTAGCACGCCAAGGGCGCGACAATGGTCTTGCCTTCGCCGGTCTTCATCTCGGCGATACGACCTTCCCCCAGCACCATGCCGCCGATCAGCTGCACGTCGAAGGGCCGGGCGCGGAACGGGGGCCGGGACTTAGGGTAAAGCTCACGGACCGCCTCGTACATCTCGAGCGGGATCTCGACCCGCATCCACCCCGACGCGGGGTCGCCGCCGAGCACCTCTTGCGGCTCAAGCGCGTCGGCCTCGGCCTTGATGCGTTCGTATAAACCCTGAACCGACGAGGGCAGCACCGACGGGTCGAACTTCGCCTCGGGGTTGAAGATATTGCGGATACCGACCGCGCGGTCCATCACCTCGCGGGCGACGGCCATCACCTCGGCCTGGAGCGAATCGATCGATTCGCCGTCACGGAAACGCTGGCGGAACTGGGCCGTCTTGGCACGCAGCTCGGCGTCGCTGAGCTTGCTGACGGCCGGCTCCAGCGCGTTGATCTCGATCACCCGGCGGTTGTACCGCTTGAGCAATCGGTCGTTGCGCGAGCCGAAGACTTTGACGAAGGGTTTGCTGATGTATTGGACTACCATGATTCGTATCTCGGGTATCGGGGTTCGGGTATCGGCAATGAGCCGCGTCGTTCACCACGCAATAATGCGCGGGAACAATTCACACGGCTTGCACTGAAAGAACAAACTTGGATTTTGAAACGGTAAGATCGTCGCGGCGTCAGAGTGTCGCTACGGGCGGGGGGAGGTTCAGCAGGTGTACGGGCATCGGGGCGTGCGTGTCGCAGCGCCCGGGGGAATCGTAGAGCTTGATGGCCGTCGGCTCGTCGCCGATCAGCAGGTCCGCGTGGGTCTGCACCGTGGCGACCGCCGGCCCGGTGTGGTGGTGGCAGAGCTTGCGGGCGGCTTCGTTCAGCGTCGAGATCAGCGTGGCGACCGTCTCGCGTTCCCCGGCCGTGGTCGCCTGGCGTTGCAGGCTCCGGGCGGCCGCGGCGGCGGAGACATCCGACAACGCGCCGATGCACAACAGCACCGACAGCGTCAGCATCACCGCAGGAACCCCCGGCACCCCCGGAATCCCGGAGATACCCGGTGCGCCGACGGCACGTTGGCCCGAACCGATAATCTGTGAGCCTCGTCGTTTCACCACCCTATTATCGTCCGGCCAACCCGCCCGGGCAAATGATCCGCAGCGAAAGCCCGCCGAAACCGGCTTATCGGGGCACAAAAGCGGGGCCAACCGCCTAAACCACCAAGTGCGGGACCTGGTCCGGCCCGTCGTACCGGCCGATCCGGTGGTAGACCAGGCCCTGGAATATCTCGTCCGGGTCGGTCGAAGTACGCTGGATGCTGACCTGCCCGATACGCCAGGCACCCACATAGGTATCCGTGAAATCGCCCGTAACGATCAGCCTCCCCAGCGTCTCACGGGCCGGGGGTCGGTTCCCGGTCAGTAATGTGATAGACCACAGGCCGCCCACCTGGATGCTGCAGTCGTTCATGGAATTGGCCTTGACCGTGCCGACCCGCGCTTCGGAGCGGATGTCCACCGCGGTCATGCGCCCGCCGACACGCATCTGCCGCAGGCCGAACCCGGCGTCGGCGTCTGTGAAGTTGATCTTGCCGAACCAGTAGCTCCGCCCGACCAGGATGCTGTCCGCCCACGGCGCGGTGATATCGACTTCATTAAGCTGGTTGACATCGAGCATTTTCAGCGGTGAGCCGAGCGTGATGTCATCGTAAACCTTGTCCGTCAAGATGGTGACGCCCTGCTTGTAGGCGACGCCGGGCATGTCGATGCCGTTGATCGACTTGGCTTCGATCGTGCGGATCACGCCGCGTCCGGTCATGTGGATGCCGCCGGTCAGGTCCACACCCTTGGCCGACAACAACCCAAGCGGGGTCGAGCCGGTGATTTTGCCCGTGACCGCCGTCCCAAGTTCGTGCTTGTCGGCCCGGTTGGTTTTGATACGCAGCTTGCTGCGCCCGGTGGTCCGATTGAGGGCAATCTCTTCGACCTCCGCGTCACCGGTGATCTCGATGGTTTCGCCGAGGTCCCATGCCCGGATGCCGCTGCCGCGCAGCAGCACCTGCGCCCCGCCACTACCGGCTAGCGAAACCTCGACCGTGCTCCCGTCGGATTCACGGTAAACCAACTTATTGCCCGCACCGACCGTGACGCTAAGGCTCGGCAAGGCGTTCACCATCGCCCCGCCCAGTTCGTAACCGTTATCCATCGCCACCGCGAGCACTTGGCCGCCCGATGACAGCCGCCTGTCCGCGCTCATACTGGCCAGTACCGAGTACCCGTCGGTCCCATCGGTATCTACGCCCAGCACGTCGTCGATCACACGGTCATTATCCGAGTCGTAGAAGAACCACACACGCTGGACCGTGCCGTCCGGGTCGTACACCCCCTCGGCCGTGATACGCGTGGTCTGCCCGTGTACCAGGCTGCCGCCGGCGATCGTGACGCTCCTGATCACCGGTTCCATGTTGATATTTGATGGAGGCCGCGGCGGCGTGCCCGCGTTCCAGTTGCCAAGCTCAACGTTCAGGTCGGAGATCCCCACGAACCCGTCGCCGTAACCGTAACCGGGGGCGTAACCGCCGTAGGGGGCGACGACCACCCAATTCTGCTTCACAATCCCGACGATCCCGTCCCCAAGCGTCGGCTGCCTGTTCGAGGTCTCAAACCATAAAGAACTGTCGCTGGTGTCCTCGTTATTCTCACGATCCAGATCGCTGCGCAGGCTCCTGCCCACGGCGTCCAGGATCAGGTAGCTGGAGAAATCCGCCAGCGCATCCGCGAGCGTCACCTCCAACTCGATCTTCACAGACTCGCCCGGCTTAAGCCCGTGCCCCAGCGCGGTTTTCGTCAGCCGTATGTCATCGTCGCTTAGCGATTGATTCCCTGAAAGATGTAGACGCAGCGAGATGTCGCCCCCCGGCATGAACGCGTCACCAAGGTTGGTGACCAGCACCGGGACCTTCACAACCGTGCCCGTCTTAAACATTTCGGGCATCGACACGTCACTGAGCTGGACGACAAGGTCGAAACCGGTCGGCGCAAGCCCTAATTCCAAGGCGCCTGCGCTTTGGGACGGCGAGATCGTCACCGTTGAATATTCTGCACCCGTACCCTTATACCCGTCGGGCATCACCACACGCACGTCGTACGTGCCAGCCGGCAACCCGGTCAGGCGGAACCTGCCGTAACCATCTGTCACCACCGACGCCTCGCCGGCGCCAAGCCGCCCGTCACCGTCCACATCCGCAAAGACCGTCACACGCTTAAGCGCGTGCTCGACCGGGTCCTGAATGCCGTCGGCATCCGTATCGCGGAAGACCACCCCGCTCGCCGTCGACGACGCATGTGTGGATGTCCACCCGGGCAGATCGATCTTGTAGGTAACCCCACCGATATCGACCCTGTGGTTCGGTTCGAGACAGATCGACCAGCCCCGCCGCGGACAACAGCACACGCTGCTCCAACGGCTCCAGCCCTACCGCCGGCGCCGCGCCGCGGGCGTCACGCCCGGCCTTGCGAAACAGCTCCCCGAACCGACGCTTGATCCTGATCGCTGAAAACATCATCACACACCCGATCTAAGAAAATCCGCTCACCTTCACACGACATACTGTTCGATACCCGTCGGCCCGTCGTAGCTGTCCAGGCGGTGATAGGTCAGGCCGGTAAAGCTGCCGACCGGGCCCCGCCTGACCGAATCGAGGCTGACCGAGCCGATCGACCAGGCCCAGACCTGCGAATCCTGGAACACCCCGCCGATCGCCAGGTTTTCTATCGCGCCTTGGAATGCGAAAGCACGCGTCAGTGACGATGTGCCTAGCACACTCTCCCGCACCCCGACCGATACGCTGCTGCGGACCATCGACCCGGCCTGCACGGTATTAATCGATGCGGCCGAGTGGACCTCTACACCCTTGAGCTGCTGACCCACGCGCAACAGGTCAAGCCCGTAGCCGAAAGACGCGGCGGTGAGTGTCACGCTCCCGCCGACGTAATCACTCTTGACCTGGATGCGGTCTGCGCTGGGTGCGGTCAGGTCGACATTCTGTAGCGCCCCGGCGTTCAATAGTTTCAGCGGTGAACCGAGCGTGATGTCGCCCGTGATTTCTGCCGCCGCGATCTTCACGCCGCTGCCAAACGCCCTGCCGGGCATCTCGACGCCGTCGATCGACGTGACCGCGATACTCCGGATCGCGCCGCCGCCGGTCATCCGGACGCCGCCGTTTGGGAGCTTTAATGTAGGCGCGGACAACACACCCAACGGCGTCGAGCCGTACACGCTGCCGGTCATCGTCGCGATCTTCGTTTCCCCTCGGCCGGCCGTCCTGATCTTCAGCTTGCTCGCGGCGGTCGTGTCTTCCAGATAGAGGTCGTGGATCGAAGCGGCCCCGGTCAGCTCGATCGTGTCCCCGGTGTCCCAGGCACGCATCGCCTCGCCCCGTAGCGAAAACCGCGCGGTCCCCGGCCCGGTCATCATCACCGTCACTAATGTCCCGTCCGCTTCACGGAAAACCAGCGACTTGCCAGCGGAGACCTCGACAACAAACCGCAGCGCCGTGTTCGTCACCGCGCCGGCCAAGTGCCCGTCATTATCCTGCGCCACGGCATAAACACGCGCCCTGTCCACGGGCGACGCACCGACCGGGCCGCTTGCAACCACCGAGTACCCGTCCGACCCGTCGGTATCCACGCCGAGGATGTCATCGACCAGGCCGTCGTTGTCCCCGTCGTAGTAAAACACGACGCGGTCGATCGATCCGTCCGGATCGACCACGCCCTGCGCGCTCACGGTCGTCGGCATGTTGTATGCAAGATGCCCACCCTCGACGGTCACCGCGGCCGACCTGCGGCCGGAGCGTAGATGCCGAAGTTGACGTCTGTGATGTTCATGCCGTTATAGATCGAAGACCGGGTAAGACAAGGCCGATGCCGCACGCCAGCCCTCAGGCGGGACCGCGCGCACCCGGTGTAGTTCTTGCCCGTCAAAGCGTTTTCGAGACCGACCAAACACCCGTTGACCAGTTGCGGCGTCTCCGTGACCGAGACCTCTGTCGGTATCGGCAAACTGATACACACCACCCGCGCCCGGTGATCGCCGAAGGCTCGCCGCTGTCGTGTCGGCCGTTGTTGTTCGTGTCCAGGTACACCGTCACGCCGGACAGGCCCGACTCGTTGGTGTCCTGATGCCCGCTGGCGTTGCGGTCGTGGCCGATATGCCGCGCACATCTCGCCAGATGCGCCGCTTTCACACGATGGCTGCGTGCGGGTGTCAACCCGTTCACTGATCATTATGACGCCGCCGCACCGATGGCGGTGCCCGCATTCCAGTTACCTAGCGTCGTACCGATGGTTGTCGTGCCGGTGTAGCCGCCCCCGGGTTTGTACCCGCCGTAGGGCGACGTCACGTCCCAGTTTGTAACGATGGTATCGATCTCATCCTGCGACAAGTCAGGTTTTCGGGTTGACCCCACAAAAAGAATCGGCCCGCCGGTCGCCGCGATATTATCCGCCCGGCTCACATCCCCACGCACCCCCTTGCCCACCACGTCCACGAGCAGATAACTCTGGAAATCAGCCAGCGCGTCGGCCAGTTCTACCTCCAGCATCAGCTTGACCGATTCGCCCGGCTCAAGCCCACGCCCCAGCGCGACCGTCGTCAGGCGCAGGTCGTTGCCGCTGCGCTTCTGATCGCTCGACATAAAGATACGAACCTTCACGCCCGCCCCACGCAGCGCCTGGTCCCCGTGGTTGGTCACCAGCACGGGGATCGTCGCGGTCGCCCCCGTCTGGAACCTGTCGGGCATCGATACTTCACTGAACGCCACGCCGACATCAAAACCCGTGCGTGCTAATCCGAACGTCAAGCCGCCCACGCCCTTGCCCCCGGTAAGTTGCACGGAGGCGACATCGGATCCGGGCCGTGTCGCCTTGTAACCCTTGGGCATTTCCGCACGAAAACTGAAAGTGCCCGAAGACAGAATCGGGACCACAAAGTTGCCCGCGCTGCCGGTGAGTGTGGACCGTTCGTTTTCATCGTGTACGCCGTCTCGATCGGCATCGAGAAAAACCTTCACGCCGGTCAGCGCGTGCTCATTCGGGTCCCACATCCCGTCGCCGTCCATATCCAGGAACACGTTGCCCGAAGCGGTCGGCAAACTGTTCTGGTAGGTATCCCCCGGCAACATGATGCGGTACGTGCTGCCGTCGATCTCGACAGCTTTGTTCAACTTGGGAAGATCGCCCAGCCCCACCGCGGACAGCAACACACGCGGCTCTAAAACTTCCAACAAATGCCGTGTTTCTGAGCCCGCGGCTTGCACGCTTGGCGCGGACCGACCGCGCCGCGTCCGCCGCTTGCCGCTAAAAATGGGCCACCTCATCGTGTAATCCCCGTAACGAAAATGATCCGGCGCTCGAAACGCCCCGAACTAACCGCCGGCCCCGAACGGCACCGACCGACCCTCAATCTACCTGTGTATCCGATAACTCGCAAGTCTATAAACCACCTGAATTAACAAAAATATTTATTATCGGACGCGCGGTGACGATCCCCTACGGTTGGCCTGCGGGCCGGTCAGCGATATCATCCGGAGCTTCCAATGAAAAACCCCACGGATCGGCCGTAAAACACACGCATTACTCAGAAACACCCCGGAAACACCATGAATATCCACGAATACCAGTCCCGCGACCTGCTCGAGAAGTTCGGCGTCCCCGTCCCGCCCGGGATCGTGGTCGACTCCGCCGCCGGCGCGGGCGAGGCCTTCGAAGAGCTCGCTTCCAAGCACGGCACGACCCTCGCCGTCGTCAAGGCCCAGGTCCACGCGGGCGGCCGGGGCAAGGGTGGCGGCGTCAAGCTCGTCCGGTCCGCCGAGGAAGCACGCAAGAACGCCGACGCGATCCTCAGTAAGCCCCTGATCACCCCGCAGACCACCGCCGAGGGCGTCACCGTCCACAAGCTGCTGGTCGCCTCGGGCGTCGATATCGAGAAGGAGTACTACCTGGGTATCGCGACCGACCGCGCGGGCGGCGTGCCCGTGCTGATCGCCTCGACCGAGGGCGGCGTGGAGATCGAGAAGGTCGCGCATGAAACCCCCGACAAGATCCTGCGTGAGCCGATCGACCCCGTCGCCGGGCTGCTGGGTTACCAGGCCCGCAAGGTCGCGTTCCTCTTAGGTTTCAAGGGCAAGCAGGTCGGGCAGGCGGTGAAGGTGATGACCAACCTCGTCAAGCTGTTCCTGGCGACCGACGCGAGCCTCGCCGAGATCAACCCGCTGGTGCTGACCCCCGCCGACGCCGAGAACCCCGACGGCCGGGTGCTCGCCATCGATGCCAAGTTCAACTTCGACGACAACGCGCTGTTCCGCCACCCCGAGATCACCGCGCTGGCCGACCCGAACGAGGAAAACGCCGACGAGGCCCGCGCACACAAGCACGGCCTGACCTACATCAAGCTCGACGGCAATATCGGCTGCCTGGTCAACGGCGCGGGCCTGGCGATGGCGACCATGGACATCATCAAGCTCCACGGGCAGGAACCGGCCAACTTCCTGGACGTCGGCGGCTCCGCGACCGAGGAGGCCGTCACCGAGGCGTTCCGCATCATCCTCGCCGACCCCAAGGTCAAGGGCGTGCTCGTGAACATCTTCGGCGGCATCGCCAAGTGCGACACCATCGCCAACGCCATCGTCACCGCCGCCAAGGAAGTCGGCTTCAAGGTCCCCCTGGTCGTCCGCCTGGAAGGCACAAACGTCGAGCCCGCCCGCAAGATCCTCGAATCCGCCAAGGCCGACATCCCCACCATGATCGTCGGCAGTGACCTGACCGACGCGGCGAAGAAGATCACCGCCGCGGTGGCGTGACTCGCGGGCAATCGCGCATAAACTGATCCGAGCCGCGTCACCCCCGACGCGGTCCGCCGTGAGGGCACGGCGGCTCGGACCTCAAGCCTCACACCCCAAGCCTCAAACCTACGCTATGAAAATCGAACCCTTCCTCGCCGAACTCAACCGCATGCGTCAGGACCTGGACAAGGACCCGACCGACATCGAATGGCTGACCCTCCACCACGCCTTCTGCTTTATCAGCTACAAGATGGGCGACTTCCAGAAATACCTGGACGAGGCCGAGAGCAACGGCGAGTTCGATGAATACAAGGAAGAGATCGGCGAGGGCTGACCCCCGATCCCTTTCGCTCGCCTTGGGTTAGGCATCGACAGGCCGCTTCTGTGCGCATGATGTGTGATGTTGTTTTGCTTATGTCCCATCGCGCTGTCGCGTGTGGAGTTCCGCAAAATCCCCCGCCCCGCCTCTGATCCGGGGCATGACTGATGATTTGTCGGTACCGGAAATGGTTTGCCTGCTGTGCGGCTTGATCCCTGGTGATGTGCGGTGTCATGCCCGGCCCGTTTCGGTTTCCCGCCCGATTTTCTCAGTCTTAAAAAACAAGCCTTCATTAATACGGTTCCGGCCGGATTTGCGCGCGCCGACGAGCCGGGAACATGATTTCCGCTTACGTGGGCCGGCGGGTGTGACGCCGTTTTTCCCGGCGTGAAGGGGCATTGGTGTGTTATGGGTTGCGCCGTATGGTTTTTGATCATACCATTGATCTGAATGAAGCATTTTCTCACAGCCTTGATTGTCTTGAATGTCCTGTTGCTGCCGTGTGGGTGCGTGTTTCTGCTCAGCGGCCTCTATAATCCACATAACCCGTTCCAGCTTGCATTCATCACCGACATCCATATCACCAACAACACGGGTAACCCCATCAAAATCACGCCGATCGGCACCCTAGGCCCGGCGGGCAGGCGTGGGCCGTTGCCGATTTATCGCAGCGCCTCCCCGGCCTATCGCTCTGAGCAACAAGGCGGCTTCCCGATCCCCGCAAACGGCGGGACCATTGAGGTGTTTTATAACTGGGACGACATCAACTTCTCCGAGATCGTGATCGAAGATCACGCAGAACAACTCGCCCAACTGGTTGTTGATCCAAACCCAACACAAAACCAGTACCACCCCTGCCGTCAACACGTTTAACCATCGACGATCAAACCGTATTGACGCCCGTGCCGCCGGATGTGTTTGCTGGGTATCAGGCCGCCTTTATCGCCGCCGAGTATGTGGCGGATGACCTTGTTGTATTTCATCCCGTGGGTCACATTTCCATTGTTGTTATGGGCACGGTTTAGAAGGCCCACCCCGGTCGTCGACCGGGGCGCTAAATAATGTAAGAGGTCGCGAGTGTTGTTCGGCGGGTGGCGGTTTTGTATTCAGGGGGTTTTATTGGGTCGCCTTATGCCACACGCGCAGCGGGGCGATGGGTTTGAAGGCGGTGGATTGGGCGCGGGTGAGGTCGGCGTCGCGTTCGTAGCCGACGAGGGGGAGGCCGGGGTGGAGTTCGGTGACGGCGCGGACGAGGCCGGGCCACCAGGGGCCTTGGGTTTCGTCGCACGCGAAGACGTTGGATAAACCCACGACGGGGCCGGTGCGGTTGGCGATCCCCACCGCGGCGATGCGGCCGTCGGGTGCGCGTCCGGCGAAGAAGGTGACGCCCCGTTCATCCAGTAACAACACGGGGAACTGCCGGGGCGGGAGCGCATCGCCCGCGTGTACCTCGTGGCCGCGCCACGCGGCTTCCCATGCGTCCAGTTCTTTCGTGGATGTGACCATCGACCACACAAGCGTTTCGCCGGGCTGCGTGGGGGTTTGCGTGTCCGCGTCGCGCCAGAGCCAGACGGCCTCGAAGAGTATTTCAAATCCGTCGTCTGCAAGGTCGAGGCAACAGAAGCCGTCCTTGAGGCCGAAGCGCCCGGCGCGTGCGGTGTTGAGCCGGGCGATCTGTTCGCGTTGTGAGGCGACGCCCGCTTTGCCCAGCAGCGTGGTCATGTTGGAATGGAAAGGCGGGACGTCGTGCGGGTTGACCCAGCAGCTCGCGTGCATCTCGCCCGGCACGCCGTGCGCCCGGCAGACCGTGTCGCACCACACCGCGTTGTTCCACGCGGCGAGGCGTTGCTTGCCTTCGGCGTTAAGCGTTTCGATGTGCGGGGCGGCGTGTTGCATGGGTGTCTCACAACGGATCATAAGGGATGCGCGACGGTTTGGATATGAAAAAGGAAGACCCCCGGTCGTGGACCGGGGGCTAAATATAAGGCGGGGAATCGGTTTTTGTGTAATTAGCCCCGGGTCGACGACCCGTGGGGTCGGACGTGGTACGGCAACGGGCACGATCAATCATTCAACCCTTTGCCATCAAGGATCCGTGGGATGCATTTTTCCACGCGTGATGCGCGGGTTTTGGATTGTTTGGCGCCTGCGATATGAAGGAAGTACGCCCGGCGTCGGCCCGGGGTCAGGGCATTAAATGCTTTATTCAGGGCGGGCATCTTATCGAGTTTGGTTTGAAGCTCTTCGGGCACTTCGCGTTCGGATATGTCTTTAAGTTGCACTTTCAGGCCGGCCTTTTCCGCCTTGATCGCTTGCTTGATGTAGGCTTTCAGGGTGGGCTCGAGCTTCACGATCTCCTGCACGTTCGCGAAGCGGATCACGCGGGCGGCCTGCGAGTTCTCACCGGGCTTGGAAAGGATGCGTTTGGTGTCTTTCAGCAAAGCGCCGTTGACGAAGCTGATCACGCAGGCTTCTTTGTAGGCGCCCAACAGGACGATGTTGCGCCCGTCGGCTGTGTAGCAAGGCACACGCCATTTCACTTCTTCGGTCAGGCCGCAATCGAGAACGATCGCCCGGAGCGTTTCGAGCTCTTCCCGCCAGGCTTTGTTCTTGCGGATAAAGCCGTCGACTTTTGGGGTTTTTGTGGGCATGTGTTAAGACTCTTTGTCCGATGGGTTTGGTGTGTGACCTACCATATCCGTCGGGACGATCGGGGTAAAGAAAAACCCCCGGTCGTCGACCGGGGGCTAAGTATTCAGAAACAAGCGGCCGTTGCGGGGCCGTCGATTATTGGATTTACATCTCGACGGGCTTGAGCCAGGGCATCATGCGGCGGAGTTCTTTGCCGACCTTTTCGACGGGGTGGCCGGCGTTTTCTTCGCGCTGCTGCTTGAACCACTTGAAGCCGGAGGCGAAGTCGTCGCGGAAGGCCTTGGCGAAGGAGCCGTCCTGGATGTGCTTGAGTGCGGCCTGCATGCGCTTCTTGGTGTCGGCGTCGACGATCTTCGGGCCGGTGTAGTAGTCACCGAACTCGGCGGTGTTGGAGATGCTGTAGCGCATGTAGTCCAGGCCGCCGCGTTTGATGAGGTTGATGATGAGTTCGAGTTCGTGGCAGACTTCAAAGTACGCGAGTTCCGGGGGGTAGCCGGCTTCGGTGAGGACCTCGAAGCCCTTCTTGATGGATTCGGAGAGGCCGCCGCAGAGCACGACCTGTTCGCCGAAGAGGTCGGTCTCGCACTCGTCCTTGAAGGTGGTGACGAGTGTGCCGCCCTTGCCGCCGCCGACGCCGATGGCGTAGGCGAGCGCGAGGTCTTTGGCGTTGCCGTCGGCGTCCTGGTGGACGGCCATGAGGCAGGGGACGCCGCCGCCGCGTTCGTATTCCCAGCGGACGGTGTGGCCGGGGCCCTTGGGCGCGACCATGATGACATTGACCTCGGCGGGCGGGTCGATGGTCTTGAAGTGGATGTTGAACCCGTGCGTGAACAGGACGGTCTTGCCGGCCTTGAGGTTCGGGGCGATTTCCTTGGCGTACACGTCGGGCTGGACCTCGTCGGGCAGCGCGATGACGATCAGGTCGGCCTGCTTGACGGCGTCTGCGACGGGCAGCGGGTCGAAGCCGTGCTCGATGGCGAGCTTGCCATTGGCGGAGTCCTTGCGGTTGGCGACGATGACGGAGACGCCGGAGTCGCGGAGGTTCTGGGCGTGTGCGTGTCCCTGGCTGCCGTAGCCGAGGACGGCCACGGTCTTGCCGGAGAGCGGGTCCAGTGAGCCGTCTTTGTCGTAAAGCGTTTCGATCGCC
>JAWKTA010000022.1:0-70991 GCA_041402025.1 Phycisphaerales bacterium
CCGTTGCCGCCGGAGAGGCGCTTAAAGGCGGTGTCGGAGATGGCGAGGGTGTCGTCGCCCTGGCCGCCGCTTTGGATATCCGGGCCGCCGTTGCCGACGACGGTGTCGTCGCCCGCGCCGGCGATGATGGCGTCGCGTGCGGCGGTGCCGGTGAGCGTGGTGCCGGTCGCGCCGCCGGCCTGTGTGACGGTGCCGGAGAAGTCGCGGCCGTAGATGAGGTAGGTGCGGCCCGCGTCGTTGTTGCCGTTGACGTCTGCGTCACGCGCGGCGACGAGGAAGTCGGCGTAGCCGTCGCCGTTGACGTCGCCTGCCATGCTGACGTAACGCCCGGCATGGTCGAGGACATTAGCGCCGTTGATGACGATGCCGCCGTTACCGGGGATGGTGGAAAGGTCGATCGCAGCGCTAAACGCGCCGGCACGGCCGAAGAGCAGGTAGGTCTCGCCGTTCTCGAAGGTGCCGCCGGCGGCCATGTGGGCGCTGACGAGCAGGTCGTCGTAGCCGTCGCCGTTGACGTCGCCGATGCCGGAGACGTTGAACCCGGTTTCGTCGCCCGCATCAACACCGAGCAGCGCGAAGCCGTTGGTGCCGTTGAGCGAGCCGACGGAGAGTGTGGCGGGGAACGCGCCGGCGTGGCCGAAGATGACGAAGGCGGAACCCGCGCTGGCGGGGTCGGCTGAGGCCGGTGCGCTGACGAGCAGGTCGGCGAATCCGTCGCCGTTGACGTCGCCGATGGCGGAACCGGAGAAGCCCAGGCCCATGTCGGCGGCGTTGCCCTCAATGACGAAACCGTTGGTGCCGTTAAGCGTGGAAAGGTTCAGTTCGGTGCCGAAGCCCGCTGTGTTGCCGAAGACAACGAACGTCTTACCCGCGCCCGCATCGGAGCCGACCGTTGCGCCGGGCGAGCCGATGCGTAGGTCGGCGATGCCGTCGCCGTTCATGTCGCCGGCGGAGCTGACGCTGAAGCCGGTCTGGCCGTCGGCGTCGGGGCCGGTGAGGATGAATCCGTTGGTGCCGTTGAGTGCGCCGACGGTGAGCACGGCGGGCATCGCGGCGGAGGAGCCGTAGATGACATACGCCCTGCCGGTGTCGATGACGACGCCGTTGTCCGCGGCGGTGGTGCCGATGACGACGTCGGCCAGGCCGTCGCCGTTGATGTCACCGGCGGTATTGACGCTAAAGCCGGTGCGGTCGTCGGTGGCCGCGCCGTTGAACTTATAGCCGTTGGTGCCGTTGAGTGTCGAGAGGTCAAACGTCGCGGTGAACGGCGACGTCTTGCCGTAGATAACGTAGGCGGTACCCGAGCGGTTGCCGCCTGGGTCGGCGAGGTCGGCGCCGATGACCAGGTCATCGATGCCGTCGCCGTTGACGTCGCCGGCGGAGGCGACGGAGACGCCGAGGCTGTCGCGCGAGACCTGCGCGTTGATCTTGAAGCCGTTGGTGCCGTCGAGCGTGGACAGGTCGAACTCGGCGGGGAAGCCGTCGGCCCGGCCGAATACGATGTAGACGGTGCCGTCGTTGTTATCGAGCGGGTCGGCGTTGTTCGCACCGATGACCAGGTCGTCAAACCCGTCGCCGTTGATCTCGCCCGCGCTGCTGGCGGAGTTGCCGGCCCAATCGCCGCCGGCGACGCCGTTGAACACGGTGCCCTCGGTGCCGTCACCGCCGTTAGCGGCGTGTAAATCGTCCAGGTCGATCGAGGGGATGATCGGCGCGGTGACGATCAGCTCGTCGGTGGTCGCGTCCGAGCCGACGTTGCCCACGGCATCGGTCGCGCTGACCTGCACGTTATAGGTATTGACGGGCAGTGCGGGGCTGATCGTGTTGTCGGCGAGCGTCCACGTGCCGTCGCCGTTGTTGGTCGCGGCGTAGACGTTGCCGTTGACGGTGACGCTGACCACGGCGGTGGTTTCGTTGACCGTGCCGGTGAGCTGGGGCGTGGTGTCGGAGGTATTCAGCGGGTTGACCGTGACGACGGGGGCGGTCGTGTCGATGGTCAGCTCGTTGGTGGTATCGTCGGCGAGCGTGACCGGTCCGGCGATCGTGCCCTGTGCCAACACGTCATACACGCCGTCGGCCAGCGGGACGGTGATGGTGTTGTCGGCGAGCGTCCACGTGCCGTCGCCGTTATTCGTCGCCGCGTAGGGCGTGCCGTTGATCCCGGACGGTGACGGTGGCGGCCGTATCTTCGACGGTACCGGTGAGTTGCGGAGAGCTGTCGGTTGTAGACAACGTGTCGAGGCCAGGTCGAAGACGAGGGTTTCATTGATATTCATCGCCAGGCTGACCTGGACCAGCCCCAGGTTGCCGGCCGAATCCAGCACCGCTACCGTGACGGTGATGTCGTAGACGCCGAACGGCAGCGGGGTCGTGAAGGCCGTGCCGGGCAGGGTCCATGTGCCGTTGCCGTTGTTGGTCACCTCGAACTGCCCCTGGCCGATGATCGTGACGGTGACGACGGTGGCCGGATCGTTATCAGGTCACGGTGCCGGTGAGCGTCGGCGTCGTGTCTCCGGTCAACCTTTTGTTGAGCGTGACGACCAGGTTGGTGGTATCGATCTTCAGTTCGTTGGTGGTCTGGTCGGTGCCGCGACGGCGGGAACGATGGCGGCGTTGGTCGCCGGTGACGGAGACCTCGTATGTGCCGTCAGTCCGGGGTGATCGTGTTATCGGCCAGCGTCCAGGTGCGTCGCCAGAATTATTGGTAGCCGTGTATTCGGTTCCGTTGACGGTAACCTTGATTTCGGCAGAGTGGGTCTGACACGGTGCCGGTCAGCGCGGTGTGGCGTCGTTGGTGGTCAGCGCATCGACTGTGACGGTGGGCACGCTGGTGTCGATGATCAGTTCGTCGGTGGTGGTGTCTGTGCCGACGTTGTTGCTGGAGTCGGTCGCGGTGACGGTCACGTCGTATGTGCCGTCCGACAGCGCGATAGCCAGCAGGATGGTGTTGTCGGCGAGCGTCCAGGTGCCGTCGCCGTTGTTGGTGGCGTTGTAGTTGATGCCGTTGACGGTGACGACGACGGTGGCCCGCCCGGTGTCGGCATCGACGACGGTGCCGGTGAGTTCAGGGTCTGGTCACTGGTGGTCAGAGTTGATCGTGACGACGGGCGGGCCATCGATCACGAGTTGGGCCGGCTCGTCAATTAATGTCTGGTTGCCCGCGGCACATCGGTCGCGCGGGCCATGTTTTGGTGTAATTGCCTTCAGAAAGCACAGGGTCCGATGACACCGGCTGCAGTGTCCAGGTGCCATCGCCGTTGTTGGTCGCCGCATAGATGTTGCTGTTAACCGGCCTCGATAGCGTGTCGGGGTCAGCATCAGTAACAGTGCCTGTCAGTTCCGGCGAGCCGGAATCTTTCGTGCCGGCATCGATGGTAACGAGGGGCGCGATCGTGTCGATGCGCACGCTCGTCGGTAGTGGCGTCGTTTCCCGACGTGCCCGACCGTGTCGGTGGCGGTGACGGAGACCTCGTACACGCCGTCTGAGTGCGGGGCTGATGACCTCGGCGGCCAGCGTCCAGGTGCCGTTGCCGTTGTTGATCGCGGCGTAGATATTGCCGTTGACCATCACGCTGACGTCCGTCGACGAGGTCGATATCATCGACCGTGCCGGTGATCTGAGGCGAGGTGCTGGTGGTCTGAGTGTATTGACGGTGACGACCGGGGCGGCGTTGTCGATCAGCAATTCACCGCTGGTCTGGTCGTTGCCGGTGTTGCCGGAGGAATCGGTGCCGACAACCAGGACGCTGTAGACGCCGTGTCGGCAAGATCGGGCGTGATCGTGCCGGCGGGCAGGGTCCAGGTGCCGTTGCCGTTGTTGATCGCGGCGTATTCGGTGCCGTTGACGGTGACAGGGCCATGCCGTGGCCGGGTCAAGATCGACGACGGTGCCGGTAAGCTGGGGCAGGCGTGTGCCAGTCTTCAGCGGGTTGATAGTCACGACAGGGTCGATGATGTCCCGCCAACTCGATCACGATGAGCGTGGCCCGGCCCTGGGTGTAGGTGGTCTGCTGGTTGCCGCCGACGACCTGCGAATCGGTCTGGGTCCAGCCGGAACCCATGTTGAGGGTGCCGGTGATGTCGAGCGTGACGGTGAGCGTGTTGCTGGTGTCGGAGAGGTTTAGGACTTCGCGTAGATTGAGCGTGAGGGTGTTCGCGCCTCCGCTGATGTCGATCTTCTCGATGCCGGTGAGCCGGGAGTCGGCGATCGTGGTCAGGTCGAGGGTGATGCCTGTACCGATGAGCGTGAGGGTGTCGGTGCCGTTGCCGCCGGCGATACGCTTGAAGGTAGTGTCCTTGATGGTGATTTCGTCGTCACCCTGCCCGGCAAGCAGCACGTCCGCCCCGCCGTTGCCTGTGATCAGGTCGTTGCCGCTGCCGGCGACCATGACGTTGGCGCCGGTGGTGCCGGTCAGCGCCTCGCCGCCGGTGGAACCCTGGTGTGTGACCGCGTCGGAGAAGTCACCGCCGAAGACGAGGTAGCTCTGCCCGGACTCGCCGCCGTTGGGGTCTGCCAGGAACGCGCCGATGATGAAGTCGCCGAACCCGTCGCCGTTGACGTCGCCGGCGGCGCGGATCGCGGTGCCGGAACTGTCCTGTGCCGCGACGCCGTTAAGGACAAATCCGTCGGCGCCGTTGAGCGCGGAGAGATTGATCGAGGCGGGCATGGCGGTGGAGCGTCCGAGGACGAGGTAGGTCTCGCCGGAGCGTGTGCCGTTGGGGTTGGCGCGGTCTGCGGCGATGAGCAGGTCGTCCAGCCCGTCGCCGTTGACATCGCCGGCGCTGCTGACGGCCAGGCCGGTGCGGTCGCCGGTATCAATGCCGTTGAGCTTGAAGCCGTCTGCGCCGTTGAGTGAAGCGAGGTTGATCGATGACACGAACGATCCGCTGTGGCCGAACACGACGTAGGCGCTGCCGGAGTCGGTGTTGGAGCCGTTGGCGTCGGGCGCGCCGATGAGCAGGTCGGCGAAGCCGTCGCCGTTAAAGTCGCCGGCGGAATCGACGCTGCGGCCGGCGTTGTCAAGGGCCGCGCCGCCGTTGATGGTGAAGCCGTTGGTGCCGTTGAGCGTGGCGGGGTTGAAGGTGGAGGAGAACCCGCTGGTCTTGCCGAAGATGACGAAGGCCGCGCCGGACTCGCCGCCGTTGGGATCATCCTGGAACGCGCCGACGATGATATCGGCCAGGCCGTCGCCGTTGACGTCGCCCGCGCCGTTGGCGGAGATGCCCAGCTGGTCGTCGGCGGAGACGCCGTCGATCCTGAAGCCGTTGGAGCCGTTTAGTGTGGTCAGGTTAAAGCTGGAGCCGAAGCCGGTCTGCCCGAACACGAGGTAAGCGGAGCCGGAGGCCCCGCCGTTGGGTGAGGCGAGCGAAGCGCCGAGGATGAAGTCGTCCAGGCCGTCGCCGTTGACGTCGCCCGCGCCACGCACGGAAAAGCCCAGGCGGTCGCCCGCCGCGACGCCGTTGATCGTAAAGCCGTTAGAACCGTTGAGCGAGGATAGTTCGAGCGTGGCGGTATAGCCGCTTGCCTTGCCGTAGACGACATGGACCTGCCCGGACTCCGCGCCGTTGGGTGAGGCGACGAACGAGCCGATGAGCAGGTCGTCGAAACCGTCGCCGTTGACGTCACCGGCGGCGGCGACCGATCGGCCGGAGAAATCACCGGCCGCGATGCCGTTGATCTTGAAGCCGTTGGTGCCGTTAAGCGTGGAGAGCTGCTGGGTGGCGCTGAACCCGCCCGCCTTGCCGAAGATGACGTAGCTCGCGCCGGAGTCCGCTCCGTTAGGCGAGGCACGGAACGCGCCGATGATGATGTCGTCATACCCGTCGCCGTTGATGTCGCCGGCCGAACTGACGGAAACGCCGGCGCGGTCGCCCAGCGTGACGCCGTTGATGACCACGCCCTCGCTGCCGTTACCGCCGTTGGCGGCCAGCAGGTCAGACAGTTCGAAGACGGGTGCGGCCGAAAGCAGCGTCCGCTGCTCGAGCGCTTCAAGCCCGCTGCGTAAGTCAGGTGAAAGTGCGTTAGGCGATGGCTCGGCATGCCGCTTCAGCCAGCGCCGGCGTGCCCGCATGCTCTTGAACTTACGATTGACTTGCCGTGGGTCTGACGTTTGATCGGACATCGAGCCTTCTCCTAACCATAAGAACCCATCCGGAAACACCGCCGACGGATGTGTGTAAAACACGCCCACAAGCGCGGGCAGCCTGCAACACATTCATACCGGCTAGTGCGATACCACCCTACGGCTCTAACACATGGCCGCGGAGCCCCACCCACACTGGCTCTCAAGTATACCACCGCCCCGGCGCGGGCAACCTGATGGTGCCGTTTCTTTGGGGTTTAGGGCGAAATTAACCCTAAAACCGGTATCTTAAGCCCCATTCGGGCCGAAAAATACGCCCCATATTCACCAGCCGGCATGACCGAAACCTGCCCGAATCGTATCCCGGGCGGCGAGCGATCCTTTATAGGAAAAACCGTCTGCGCTTTACGCCGTCGATTTCATGCCCGCTCCGGCCGGGATGCCGAATTGCAGCGTGCCCTTCTCGACCCCGCAGGAACGGCAGATATAGGTCCGGCCCAGCATCGGCCTGCGGAAACGCCGGTGCACCGTGCCGCAGCCAGGGCAGGTCGCGGCCCAGTGGCCCTTGGGCATCACGGCCGTATGGTCCAGCCGCTCGGGGACCGCCCCGATCCGCACGCACACGGCCCGCCACTTAGGCCCGTGCCCGGCACGCTCACCCGCCAGCGCGTGCGCGATCTCGTGCAGGATCGTGTCACGGACCGCCTCTTCGTCGTTGTGCGCCACGAAATACTGCGACAGCTCGATCCGCTTGCGCGTGTAGTCACACATCCCAAGCGTACGCTTGCCGCGGTTGTACCTGAACACCCACCCGCGCAGGCGGTGTTCGGCGATCAGTTCGTTAGCGAGTTGTGCCGCGTCGTTGAAATCCATACGACAACAGCATATCCAGGCAAAGCGGGTTTTTCGAGCCTGTCATGTGTGTTGGTTCGCAAACGGCCCGGTGAACATCAATCATTAAGTTCCGGCTCGCTGGGTTCCCAGTGGATGTTCGCGGCGCCCAAAACCGTGCCGGTGGCGTAGGCGAGGTCAATCTGGGAAATCTGGTAATCGGCGAGGCTGCGGGCCTCGGCGGATTGGGCGTCGGCGAGGCGGGCCTGCGCGTCCAATACGTCGGTAGAGGTATTCAGACCGAGATCAAACTGACGCTGCTCGGCGGCGAGTGTTCGGCCGGCGAGGATGGCGCGCTGTCGATTAGCGAGGATGCGTTGCCAGTTCGCTTCGAGTTGGTCGACGGCGTTAAGTACCTCCTGCTCGATCTGCGCCCGGCGCAGCTCGCGTGTGGCCGAGCGTTGCAGACGGGTGAGGATCGCGCGGCGCAGGCGGCTCTTCGCTGCTTCGTTGCCCAGCGGCACCTCGATGCGCACGGACACGCGCTGGTCCTCGAAGTCGCGGTCTTCGACCTGTTGAAACGCACTGCCGTAGGACGTACCCAGGCCGTTGGACGTGTAGGTGTAATCCAGCACGGCAAGGGGGAGCGTCTGGTTACGCTGGTAGTCCACGGTGCTGGCGTCCTGGGCGAGTTGCAGCTCAAGCTCCAGCAGTTCCATCCGCCCGTCCATCGAGGCGTCCACCAGCGTGCCCGGGTCAAGCTCGTAGCGCACGGGGTCGGGCGGGGTCGCGGGGATCATGACCGTGGGGCTGAGCATCGTCAGGCCGGGCTTATTCAGGATGCGCTTAAGCTCGCGTTCCTGGTCGCGCAGGTTGTTCTCGGCAACGATGATGGCTTCCAGACCTTCTGCGACGCCCGCCTCGGCGCGGGTCACTTCGATCTCGGCATTAGCGCCGGATTCGAGCAGGCGCTTGGCGCGTTCGAGTTGTGTGGTCGCAAGCTCGTGCTGCTGCTTTCGGACCTCAAGCTCCTGCCGTGCGGCGTAGAGCCGCCAGTAGACACGGTCGGCCAAGGCGACCACACGGATGACTTCCAGCTTCGCGCGCGCCTCGGCGGCCTGGCTCTGGTAGTGCGCGATGCGGATGCCGTGGCTGTTGACCTTCGTGCCGGCGTTACGCAAGAGGTTCTGACTCAGCGACACCGCGAAGTCGGCGGTGTACGCCGGGTTCAGCGTCGAGAACTGGTTGTCGGTCTTGAACCGGTTGGAGGGCAGGTCGACGCGCAGGTTCCCGCCGGTGCGAAGGGGCATGTCCACACCGAAGTCGCTGCCGCTGGATTCGGTCTGCGAGCCGCTGAGCGTGGTCGCGGTGGGTGTGTCGGTCTTGTTCAGGCTGGCGTTGGCGAAGAACAGCGCCTCGAAACGTGCCTGCTCCTCGGTGATGCTCTGCTGCGCGATCGTCGGGCCCAGCAGTTCGGCCCTGAGGTCCAGGTTGTTGGCCATGACCATCACCCGGCAGTCCTCGAGCGTGAGCTGCATCTCGGCGGGCGGCTCGGGTACGGCCGTGTCCGCGGTGTCGCTCTGATCGGCGGCGGGTTCTAGTTGCATCGGTTCGATGACGCGCAGCTTTTCGCGTGGCACGTTCATGCCCAGGTGCGGGTCGTCACTGAAAGGCCCGGCACAACCCTGTAACCCAAGCGTTACCCCCAGACTCGCCAACAAAACCGATTGTTTCAGGTTCATGTTATTCATGCCGCAGCGCGTCGATGGGGTCCAGCCGGGCGGCCTTGACCGCGGGGAAGATACCGAAGAACACACCGATGATCGCAGAGAAGCCGATCGAGATGATAATCGCCCAGATCGGGATGTACGCGGCTCCAGGTGCGCGCCGGGGATCACGCCCATGACGACTGTCAGCAGTTGCCCGCCGAGGATGCCCGCCAGCCCGCCGACCGAGCTGAGGGTGACCGCCTCGATCAGGAACTGCATGAGGATCGCCGAGGGCGTCGCGCCCGACCGCTTTGCGCAGGCCGATCTCGCGTGTGCGTTCGGAGACGGACACGAGCATCGCAGTCATGATGCCCACGCCGCCGACCAGCAGCGATATCCCCACGATCCCGCCGGCGACCATCGTGATCGCGCGGGCGACCTTGTTGAACGTCTCCACGAATGCCCCGACCGAATCGATCCGAACGTGTCGGGGTCTTCCGGGCGGAGTTCCTTGCGGTTGCGCAGGAAAAAGCGGATCTCCGCGCTGGCGTCCTCGGACATTTCCGGCGACTTGGCGCTGACCAGGACAAACACCCACCCCGGGCTGCGCTCGCCAGATCGTGCGGAACGGGATAAACAGTTCGTGCTCAGGCCCGCCCGCGCCGATCATGTTGAACTCGGCCGGGGGTTCCAGCGAGCCGACGATCATATAGCGCGTGCGGCCGATATAGATCGACTGCCCGATGCAGTCACGGTCCAGCGGGTTGGTCGCGCGTCGCTTCGGAGATCAGGCAGACCGGCCGTGCGGCGGCATCGTCGATCAGGTTGAATGGCCTGCCCATGATGACGCTGCGTCCGTTGACCTCGTGCCAGGAAGGCTCGATCCCGGTGATGCGTGCGCCCTGGATGGACTGATCGCCGGCGGTGACGTCGTCGTTGGTGCCGGTGATGCGCGTAAAGGCCTTGACGGACGGGCAGTGCTCGAGCATGCCATCGAAGTCGTAGGGTGTCAGGCGGATGCTCTGCCAGGACGCGTGCCGGTGCCTGCCCGACTCCGGCATGCGTGTGTAGACCGCGATCAGGTTGTTGCCGATCGTCTCGAAGTCGGCCAGCACGTTCGCCTTCAGGCCCGTAAGCGCCGCGATCACCGCCGTCACCGACGCGACGCCGATGATGATGCCCATCGTCGTCAGCAGCGAGCGGACCTTGTTGGACCAGATCTGACTCAGTGCCAGCAGCACGCTCTGGAACAGGAAGGTCAGCAATGCCATCGGTGCGCGCGCGATCGTCATACACCCTCCCCCGTCTCCACGGCGCTCACCGTTTCCCGGCGGGCCATGACTTGCGCGTGCAGCTCGCGCACCTCCGGGTCCTGATCCGAAGGCAGGTCGGAGACGATCTTCCCGTCGCTCATGCGCACGATGCGCTTAGCGTGCGCGGCGACGTCGTTCTCGTGGGTGACCATGATGATGGTCTGGCCCTCTTCGTGCAGACGGACGAACAGGTCGAGGATCTCGCGGGTGGTTTTGCTGTCGAGGTTGCCGGTGGGCTCGTCGGCGAGGATCAGGCTGGGGTTGTTGATCAGCGCACGGGCGATCGCGACGCGCTGCTTCTGCCCGCCGGAGAGCTGATTCGGGTGATGCTTGGCGCGGTCATCGAGGCTGACACGCTTGAGAACGTCCACCGCCCGCGCCCGCCGGTCGCGCCAGCCCGTACGGGAATAGGTCAGCGGCAGCGCCACGTTCCCCAGCGCGCTTAAACGCGGCATCAGTTCAAAAGATTGGAACACAAACCCGATGCGTTCGTTGCGTGTCTTGGCAAGCGCCGAGGCCGCCATCCGGCTGGTGTTCTGCCCGGCGAGGATGTAATCCCCCGCGGTCGGCCGGTCGAGGCAGCCCAGCACGTTCATCAAGGTACTCTTGCCGGAACCCGATGCGCCCATGATCGCGACGAACTCGTTCTCGCCGACCGACATGTCCACCCCTGCCAACGCGTGGATGCGCTCCACGCCGACCTTGTAGACCTTGGTCAGTTTTTTGATCTGGATCAGCATCGGTCACTATGAATCCGATTTCGTGGACGGATCGGGCGCGGGGGCTTGCTCGTGGTCGGGTGCGGCTTCATCCTCAGCCGGCCCTTCGTTTGCCGTGGCTTCGGCGTCTTTATCCTTGTCTTTCCCGTCCGCCTTCTCTTTCTCTTTGCGCTCATCCTTGATGGACTGATCGTGCTTGAGTCCCTCCAGCGCTTTGTAAGGCCCGACGACAACCTGCTCGCCTTCCTTCAGCCCGCCAAGGATCACGGTGTGGGTCACGTCAGAAGGGCCGATCTTCACAGGCGTCACCACGGCTTTGCCGTCGATGAAACGATAAACCACCGTCGCGATGGTCTTGTCCTTGTCGACGAATTCGCTGTTGTCACGGATGTCGATGGGCAGTTCCTCGATCGGCCGGCCGAGCACCGCCTGACTGGGAACGATCGAGATGCCCTCGTGCCGGGCGACCTCGATCTCGGCGTCGGCGGTCAGACCGCTGTAGATGTTGTCGCCGTCGGTCTCAAGCAGCACCTCGGTCTTGAAATACTTGGTGTTGCTGCGGGTCGCCGAGAGCGCGACCGAGCGCACCTTGCCGTCGAAGATGCGGTCGGGGTAGGCAAGCATGCGCACCTTGGCGGGCTGGCCCTCGTGGACCTGGCCGACGTCCGCCTCGTCGAGTTCGGCGACGACCAGCATCGTCGATAAGTCCGCGACCTCCAGCAGCACTGTGCCGGGGTTATTCATCGTGCCGGTCACGGCCAGCTCGCCCGGTTCGACGTTGACCACCGTCACCACGCCGTCGATCGGCGAGACGATCGTGGTGTAGCTTAAGTTGTCCTGGGCACGCTCGATCTCCGCGTCGGCGGCGGTGAGGTTGAACTGGGCCACCTTCAACCCCCGGCGGGCCGCTTCCAGCGACGCCTCGGCCGAGGCGTACTGCGCCGCCATCTCGTCGTAGCGCCGCTGCGCCTGCTCGTAAATCACCTGGCTGACATCGCCGGTGGAGACCAGCTCACGCTGGCGGTTCAGGTCGCGTTGCGCTTCATCGAGCGTGGCCTTGGTGCCCAGCAGCGACGCTTCCAGGCTCTGGATGCGGGCCTTGTCCACCTCGATCTGCTGCGCCTGCCCGTCCCGGCGGGCCTGCGCCTGGCGCAACTGTGCTTCCAGGTCCGTCGAATCGAGCTTTACCAGCACGCTCGGAGGGATCGGCGGGTCGGCGTTGGGATCGCCCTTGGTGACCTGCTCGCCCTCCTCGAAAGGGATCTCCGTGATGCGTGCCGAGACCCGGGCGCTGATTGCCACGTTGGTGACCGACTCGACCTGCCCGGGCGCGGAAACGGTCTCGATCAACTCCCCGACCGTGACCGGCTCAAGACGCACAGCCGTGCCGATGCCGCCGACGCCCGCCCCACCGGGCTTAAGCGCCGCGACCAGCCCGACCACCGCCACGATCAGCACCACCACACCCACCGACACCCAGATAATGATTTTCACAGGTTGGCTCCACCGACGCCCTCGGTCTCACTCGGATGCGCATCCCATCGGCCCTGCCCGCCATCCAGATCGTCAGGCGTGAACGCGTCGACCACCTTCGGCCGGGTAAGCATGAAGATCATCAGCAGGTAGTAACCCATAAAGAACGCGAAGATGACGAGCTGAATGACGAACCCGACGATCATCCCGACCCGCTCGGGCCCGGACGAATTCGCGATCAGCGGGCCGAAGATCGCCAGGTAGTTCACCGCCGCCGCCGCGATCATCATAAGGATCGAATACACCCCCCACCCGATCGTCGCCGTCCGCGCCCAAGGCTTAAGCGAGAGCATCCCGATCGACGCGGAGATCACCAGGATAGTGACCAGCACCCCCACCCCCGAGGCGATGTTCGTGAAGAGTTGGTAGGCCGAGCTGTTGTCCATCATCTCCATCACCGGGTTGCCCGCCGCGGACCCGAACCGGATCCCCATCAAGCCCAGGACCCAGAAGATGGTCCCGATGACACCCAGGCCGCACAGGACCAGGTTGATGATGCTGAAAACCGTTACCGACGTAGGCCGTTCTTTCATGTCTGCACCCCTTGCTCTTGGCGGCTATACCGTGTTAGACGTAACCAAAGGCCAAACGTGACACAACAATTTCAGCCCAAGCGGTATTTTAGCGATTATGGCACCCCGGACACGGGAATCGAAAGGCCGGATGCCGCAGGAGCGGGAGGATGGGGAAAACCTACAGATATGCTATTTAAACCCGGCCTCATCCTCATCATTGAGCATGCGGACGGCGGGGCTGTCCATGTCGTCGTATTGGCCGGAGCGGGTGGCCCAGATGAAGGCGGCGACGAAGCCGATCGCCAGGAGGATCGCAAGCGGCAGGACGAGGTAGATGACGCTCATGGTTGGGCCTCCGTGTCGGTGGGCGTGCCGGCGAACGCGCGTGTGCTCACGGCCAGCGACAGCACGGTCAGCGAGCTTAGCGGCATCAGCACGGCGGCCATGAGCGGGTTGATGATGCCGGTCGCGGCGAGGGTCACGCCGATGGCATTGTATGCGAGCGACACGGCCAGACCCCGACGGATGCCGCGTATAACTTTGCGGGAGGCGTGGGTTAGGCCGATGATGGGGGCGAGGCCGGGGGTGGCGAGGTAGATGTCGGCCGCGGCAAGGCTGGCCTCCGCGCCGCCGTGGACGGCGATGCCGACGGTGGCGGAGGCAAGCGCGGCCGCATCATTAACGCCGTCACCGACCATGACGACAGCGCCCTGGGCGCTGTATTGGATGACGAGCTGGACCTTGCGCTCGGGCATCGTGTTGCCGTGGGTCATGTCGGGTGCGATGCTGAGTTGTTCGGCGACGTGGCGGACGACATCCATGTGATCGCCTGAGACCATGCCGACCCGCCAGCCGAGTATGCGCAGGCCTTGGATCGCGGCGCGTGCATCGGGCCGGACGGCGTCGCCTAAACCCGCAACGGCTTTTATCTCGCCGTCGACCGCGACCAATACGGGCGTCAGGCATTGGTCGGCGAATTGGGTGACGTGTTGCTCGGCCCAGCCGGGGATCGTAACGGCGTGGGCGGTGATGAATTCGCGTGAACCGATCGCGACGGCGTGATTGTCCACACGGCCGGTGATGCCGCCATCGTGTGTCTGTCTGACATCGCTGGCTTGCGGTGAATCCGTTTCTTGCATCGCTTCGGTAAGCGCCTTGGCGACGCGGTGGGTGGAGTGTTTTTCGATCGCGGCGACGAGGGGCTTGACGGTTTCATCGCCCTGCCAATCGACGAGAGTGGTTTTGCCGAGCGTGACGGTGCCGGTTTTGTCGAGGAGGATGGTGCCGACGTGGGCCATGTGTTCGAGCGCCGCGCCGCCCTTGATCAATATGCCCCGCCGCGCTGCCCGGCCGATCGCGACAGCGAGGGTTAAGGGCGTCGCCAACCCCAGCGCGCACGGGCAGGCTACGATCAGGAGCGCGACCGCGTGGTCGGCCGCGTGGATAGGGTCGCGCGAAAGCCAGTAGCCGAACGTCACCACGGCCAGCGCCATCACCACGGCGACGAACCAGCCCGCCAGTTTGTCCGCCGCCTGCACGGCCGGGGCCTTGCTCGATGCGCTTTGTTCGATCAGGTGCATCAACGCGCCGACGCGCGTACGTTCGCCGGTCGCGCCGACACGGATGCGCACGGCTGAGGACAGGTTCACGCTCCCGGCGTACACCGCCCCACCGATGCCCACCGTCACCGGGCGCGATTCGCCGGTCAACAGCGACTGGTCAAACGCGCTCTCGCCTTGCGTTACCACGCCGTCGACCGGCACGGACTCACCCGCGCTTAACTCAACAACATCACCGACGCTCAGCGCCTCGATCGGAACTTCGGCGGTATGGCCCGCTTCATTGATGCGGCGTGCCGATACGGGTGTAAGCCTGAACAAGCCTTCGACGGCGTCGGCGGCGCGGCGTTGCTGGCGGCGCTGGATCGCTCGGCCGACCAATAGTAGAAATACGAGCACAGCGAGAGTATCGAAGTAGACCTCGCCCCGGCCGAGGATCGTGTTGACCGTGCCCGCGATGCCGCCGGCCGCCAGGCCTAACGCGATGGGCAGGTCCATGTGGGCCGTGCGTGTGCGGATCGCCGACCATGCGCCCCGGAAGAAGACCGCGCCGGGCCAGACGAGCGCGACCAGCGCGATGCCCATGCCGACCCAGCGGAAGAGCGTCTCGTATTCGCGTTCGATCCCCGTGAACATCCCGGCATAGAGGCATACCGCCAGGATCATCGCGTTGCCCATCGCCGCGCCAGCCACGCCGATGCGGATCAGTTCCCGCCGGTTCTCACGCCGCACAACCAAGTCCGCCTTCACGTCCCGCGCCGGGTGCGGCGGGTAGCCAAGCGAATCCAGCGCGGACGCGATCCGCGACAACTCCGCCTCACCCGGTTTCCACGAGAGGCGCAAAAGCGACTTGTTCAGGTTCAGCCTCGACTCGGTGACCCCCGGCACGATCGTCGGCAGCTTTTCGACCAGCCAGAGGCACGCGGCACAATGCACGCCCTCCAGATAGAAGCTCGTGGAGCGCAGGCCGTCCGCGCGGTCTTCGCAGCAGCGTGCGGTGAATTCGGGGTGGTCGAACGCCTGATAGCCCGCGCCGGTCGTCTTCGCGGGTTGCGATGACAAGGCCTGGCGTTCGCGCATCTTGTAGTAAGACGTCAGCCCCAGCTTGTGGATCACGGCGTACACCGCTTCACACCCGGCGCAGCAGAATTGGTGCCCGCCTTCGGCTTCCGGATCGAACCGGCCCTTCGGCACGGGCAGGCCGCAGTGTGCGCAAGCGATATCGCTTAACGGGGCTTCATCCGTTTCGCTACGCACACTCGGCTGGGTTTTGGTTTCAATCGCCATCGACACAACAGGGTAACGTCCCGGCGTCGAGTTGCTTGACCTGCTCGGCGGATTGCTCGGGCGTCACCCCGTCGGACACGGCCGGGGCCTGGGCGTACACCGCGGAGGAAAGCTCAAGCCGGTGCATGACGGTGAACAGGCCGACGAGGACGATGACGATCGCGGTGGCGGTGGGCAGGTGCTTGCCTAGTACGCCGGCGAGGCTCTGGATGCCCGCGCCGACGGCGACCAGCGCGGGCAGCGTGCCCAGCCAGAAGGCCATCATCGTCAGCGCACCGTACACCGGGCTGGCGGTCCCGGCGGCGACGGCGGCGTAGGCGTACAACCAGCCGCAGGGCAAAAGCGTCGTGAGCAGGCCGATCGTGATCGCGCGCGGCACGGGCCGCATCGCCATCGCCAGGCCCTGCCCAACGCTGACGGTTTTGATGAGGAATTTGGGCAGCGGGGCCTTGGGGAGTTTCACGCCCTTGATGCGCAGCAGCGTGACGATGCCGAAGACAATCATCACCGCGCCGGCCAGCGCCGCGGCGGTGCGCTGGATGCCGATGTAGGAGCCGCCTAGATTCAGTGCCGCGCCGAGCGAACCGGCCACCGCACCTAACGCGGTGTAGGTGACGAGACGCCCGCCGTTATACGCGGCGAGCAAGAGCGACTTGCTGCGCACGCCTGAGCCATCACCGTTCCCCCCGGATACCCCGGTCCCCACCGCGAACGCGACGAACGCGCCGCACATGCCCACGCAGTGCAGGCTGCCGACGAGGCTGGCGATCAATACCGTAATCAGCATCGCGGTCATGGCTAACTCCCGGTGTTCCACACCTGCGGGCCGACCTGCTGGTTGATCTGCGTCGTGAAATGGTCGTCACCGTGTTGCACCTGCACATCAAACGCCCACAGGCCGTCGCGGCGCATGTCGAGCATCACGGTGTATTCACCGGGGGCCGCTTCTTTGGGTTCGGCTGCTATGACATCATTGGCGCGTGCGTGGTGGTACAGGCTCAGCGACACCACGGCCCCGGTCAGCGGCGCGCCGTCGGCGTCACGCAGGCTGATACGCACGTTGCGTTGCCCGAGCATGTCGGCCTTCATCGCCACATCGATGTCACACGTCCAGCCCAGCGCGGCACTTTGGCGCTGCTCGGCGCGGTGCGCATCCCAGGCGACGGCCTTGGCGTGGTAGTCGGGGACCACCGCCTGCGAAGGGTCGCTCGTCGCGATGTACGCCACGATCAGGCAGGCGGACGCGTGCACGCCCAGGATGCCGATGACGATGCCCGGCCAGAGCCAGCTTCTCCCGCCCCCCCCGTGATTATTTGACTGCGCAGCCTGCGGGTTTGTTTGCATCACGGTGTCCCTCCCGCAGGGCCCAGCAGCTTGCAAGGGATCAGCTCCTCGTAGCCCTCCGCGTCACTGACCTTCAGGTTGACGATCAGGATGCCGGCGCCGAACGCCGAACGATCGGCCACGATCAGCACGCCCTCGGTCCGCGACTCGCCCGCACCGATCGGCAGCGGGTTCTCCGCCAGCTCGATCCGCAGGACCCGGTCGTCCACCGGTTCGATGTGGTACATCACGGCCGCGTCGGTGCGGTTGGTGATCTTGATGCGCATCGAGTTGGCGACGTTGCCGTCATCCATCAGGATAAACGGGCTGCCGAGGTTGCGCAGCAGCACGACGTCGGCGGGCTTTTTCGTGCCCAGCAGGAAGCCGAACAGCGAGAGCACGACGAGCATGACGGCCGGGTACAGGATGACGCGTGGGCGGAGCAGCCTGGACTTCGCGCCCTCCATCGCGGCCTGTGTGCTGTAGCGGATCAGGCCCGGTTCCCGGCCGAGCTTGGCCATCACCGGGGCGCAGGCGTCGATGCACTGGGCGCAGCCGATGCATTCCATCTGCAAGCCTTCGCGGATGTCGATCCCGGTCGGGCAGGTGTCGACGCAGAGGTGACAGTCTACGCAATCCCCGGTTTCAGATGTATCGCCTTTCTTCGCCTTGCCGCGCGGCTCGCCACGATTTTTGTCGTAGGTGACGATCAGGGACTGGCGGTCGAGCATGACGGACTGGAACCGGCCGTAGGGGCAGGCGATGATGCAAGTCTGCTCGCGGAAGAAGCCGAAGTCGAACATCATCAGCCCGGTCGTGGCCGCCATCACGAAAAACGCGACCGGGTGCTCAAGCGGCGAGCTGGTCACCCACTTCGCCAGGTTCTCGACGCCGACGAAATACGCCAGGAAGGTGTGGGCCAGGAACATGGAGACGATCAGGTACACGACAAACCGCGCCGCCTTGCGCCAGCCGGCGACCTCGCCGCGGGGCTTGCCGCCCTTGCCCTTGGTGCCCTCGAACAGCCGCTCGATCGGGCGGTAGACGAACTCCATATAGACCGTCTGCGGGCAGGCCCAGCCGCACCAGACCCGGCCGAACAACGCCGTCATCAGGAAGATGCCCACGATGATCGCGACGATAAACAACGCCAGCAAGATCGTGTCCGTGGGCAGGAAGGTGTAACCGAATAGTGTGAACTTCCGGTGGATGACGTCCAGGAGGATCAGGGGCTTATCGTTGAGGCGTATGTAGGGCGCAAGCGTGAAGATGAGGATCAGGCCGTAGGCCACGGCCCGGCGTTGCGTGAGGAAGGCCCCCTTGGACAGGCGCGGGTTAAGCCAGCGGCGAGAGCCGTCCTTTTCAAGCGTCGAGAGGACGCGTTGTTCTGGCTCCAGCAGTGTGCTCACGGGTTTGCGCCATCACTTTCGTATCGTCACGGGGCCAATGCTAGGCCGGGTCACTGCGGGTTTTCCACCGCTCCGGAAGATTCCCCGGGAGCGCTACCGGCATCGGCGGGGGCATCGGGCCAGGGCGCGATCTCAACGCCCTCGGCGGGACGCGGCCCGGGGAGGTTCTTACCTCTAAGCGACGCGATGTAAGCCGAAACCATCACGATCTCATTGGGGTGCAGGCGGTTGGCCCAGGCGGGCATCGCACCGTTGGCGGCGCCCTTCTGGATCACCGTGCCGATGTCGCCGAGCGTCTTGACGTTCTTGTAGTAGTCGTCGGTCATGTTCGGGCCGACCAGCCCCTCGCCCTCTTTGCCGTGGCAGGAGACGCAGTTGCCGGCGAAGGTCTGCTTTCCGAAGGCGACCCAGTCCGGCTTGTGCATGTATTCGAGGATGGTGGCCTCGTCGGCGTTGAGCGTGCCGATCTCGGCGAACTGAAGCTGCAGGTTGGCGTTGACCTGATTGACATAGGCCTGCGCGACGCTGGTGCCGGCGGTTCCCAGGTGGTAGGCGGCGTAATAAACGACGGCGAACACGATCGAGCCGATGAACAGCCACGACCACCACCCGGGGATCGGGTTGTCGTACTCACGGATGCCGTCGTACTCGTGATCGGTTAACGGATCGGCCGGCGGTTGCTGCGTCGCTTCGTTGGAGTAGAGGTCGCTCATGCTTGTTCGCCTCCGTGCTGGGCGTTTGTATGCATTGGGGTGATCGGTTCCATGTCGTTGTCGTCGGCAAGCGGCATGCGTGAGTAGCGGTCGATCTCTTTGCGCGAACGGGTGAAGGTGATCAGCAGGATCACGAGGAACGACCCGAAGAACAGCACAAGCGCCGCCTGCGTGAAGAAGCCGTAGTTCCCGTCCTGTAATACCATCTGGAGCATCAGTTATTGCTCCGTGCGGTGGACAGTGCGGGGTCGGCCAGATCCTGCTGGGCCGCCTCGACGGGCGCGGCTTCGGCGTCGGCGGGCGGGGTCTTGTTGATGTCCGTGCCAAGCCGCTGCAGGTAGGCGATCAGGGCGACGACCTCCTTGTCCTGAAGGTCAGCCGGGCCGCCCTGCTCGGCGACCTCGCCGGCGATCGTCGCGGCCTGTGCTTTGGCGTGCTCGATCGCGCCCTGCTCTTCTTCGAGTGTGTAGGGCACACCGATGATGCGCATCGTCTTGACACGGAGCGGGATCGATGCGAAATCGAGTTTCTTCTTCTCAAGCCAAGAGTATTCGGGCATGATCGAGCCGGGCGTGATCTGCCTGGGGTCCTGGAAGTGCAGGACGTGCCAGAGGTGTGATTGCTTGTTGCCCTCACGCGCCAGGTCCGGGCCGATACGGCGTGACCCCCACTGGAACGGGTGGTCGTAGACGGACTCGCCGGGCTTGGAGTATTCGCCGTAGCGTTTGGTCTCCGCGAGCATCGGGCGGATCATCTGCGAGTGGCAGTTGTAGCAGCCCTCGGAAACATAGATATCCCGTCCCGCCAGCTCCAGCGGGGTGTAGGGCGTGACCGTCGCGATCGTGGGTATGTTCGCACGGATCAGGAACGTGGGGATGATCTCGAACAGGGACGCCACCACAACCGAGATAATGACCCAGACGGTGAACCGCAGCACCAGCCCTTCCCACTTGCGGTGCCACTTCATCTGCGACCAGGCGTCGAGCTTGTGGCCAAGGTCGGTGACGGCATGGATGCGCGAGGTAGCCGAATAATCTTCATCGAAGGACCGCGCGAGTGCCGGAGCCTGATGCACAGGTTCTTCGTAGGTCGCCGGGCGGGTACGCCAGGTCTGGATGTAGTTGTAAAGCCCCAGCACGCCGCCGGTGAAGTAGCACAGGCCGCCGAGGATACGCAGGTAGTACATGGGGATGATGCGTGTAACGGTCTCGACGAAGTCGGGGTAGGCGAGCTGGCCCTGCTCGTTGAGGGCGCGCCACATCAGGCCCTGGGTCAGCCCGGCAACGTAGATCGGGATGATGTAGAGCAGGATGCCGATGGTCGCCAGCCAGAAGTGCGTCTCGGCGAGCTTCTTGCTGTAGAGCTGTGTCTGGAAGAGGCGCGGCAGCAGGAAATACATCATGCCGAAGGCCATGAACCCGTTCCACCCCAGCGCGCCGGCGTGGACGTGGGCGATGGTCCAGTCGGTGTAGTGGCTCAGCGCGTTAACGCTCTTGATCGAGAGCATCGGGCCCTCGAACGTGCTCATGCCGTAGAACGTGACGGCGACGACGAAGAACTTGAGGATCGGCTCGGTGGCGACCTTGTGCCATGCGCCGCGGAGCGTGAGCAGGCCGTTGATCATCCCGCCCCAGCTGGGCATCCACAGCATCAGCGAGAAGATCATGCCCAGCGTCGAGGCCCACTCGGGCAGCGCCGTGTAGTGCAGGTGGTGCGGGCCGGCCCAGATGTAGATGAACACCAGCGACCAGAAGTGCAGGATGCTCAGCTTGTAGCTGAACACCGGGCGGTCGGCGGCCTTGGGCAGGAAGTAATACATCAGGCCCAGGAACGGCGTGGTCAGGAAGAACGCGACCGCGTTGTGCCCGTACCACCACTGCATGAACGCGTCCTGCACGCCGGCGTAGATCGGGTAGCTCTTGATCAGCCCCGGCCCGAACACGGGCACGACCAGGTTGTTAAAGACGTGCAACATCGTGACGGTGACGATGGTAGCGATATAGAACCAGAGGGCGACGTAGAGGTGGCGTTCGCGGCGTTTGGCGAGCGTCCAGAAGAAGTTGCCGCCGAAGAACCCGAGCCAGACCACGGCGATGGCGAGATCGATCGGCCACTCCAGCTCGGCGTATTCCTTACTCTGCGTGATGCCCATCGGCAGCGTCAGCGCGGCGGAAACGATGATCAGTTGCCAGCCCCAGAAGTGGAGCCGGCCGAGCAGGTCGCTGGCCATGCGGCACTTGCACAGGCGTTGGGTCGAGTAGTAGATGCCGGCGAAGATCGTGTTCCCGGCGAAGGCGAAGATGGCGGCGTTGGTATGTAGCGGGCGGATGCGGCCGAAGGTGAGGTATTCGATGCCGATCTGCCAGCTGTCTAAGCTTATCCTTCCACCGCTTACATAACTCAACACATCGCTTATGACGCGCACCGGTTGGTTCGCGGCGGGGAACGCCAGCTCGATCGCGGCGATGATCCCGACCAGGAATGCCACCAGCGCCCAGAGGATCGTGGCGAACAGGAACATCCGCACGATCTTGTCGTCATAGGTGAACTTTTCCAGTGAGCCCGAGGCCACAGCGTCCGGGGTGTGCCTGTCCGATGCGTAGGTTGTTGTCACCGCCCATGTCTCCTGTCTGTGGGTCCATCCACCCCGGCACGCTCGCCCCGGCTTTTTATCGGCCGGGATAACGACCGCAGTCTATCTTTTTATGGCAAGACTGTCATTTAATCAACCGCCCCGCGCGTTGGCGCGGGGCGGCGGTGTGGAAAACGGAGTCCGAACTGTCGGGTTAACCCGACCCTGGCGGCCGGTGCCGACGGGGTCACGGATCAGAACGACCAGATCAGCGAGAAGGTCCAGCGGTAGCCGTACAAGTCGTCGTTGTCGGTCAGCGGCGTCTCGTAGGCGACGCGGGCCGCGACGTTGTCACAAGGGCGTAGCTCGGTGCCGATGCCGATGGTCACGACATCTTCACTCTCAGAGCCGCCGAGGTTCACCACGTCAAGCCCGGAGAACGGCAGGACCACGCCCCCGTCGTCGACCACGTGGAAGCCGTTAAGCTCGACAACCGGGCTGAAAAACTCGCAAACATAGTAGTCGGCGTGCAGGTGCCAGCTGACCGAATCCGAGTTGCCCAGGCCCTGGTTGGGGTCATCGGCGATGAAGTAATTCACCACCCCGCCGAGGTGCAACTCGTCAAAACCCTTGTTGGCGGACAGCCAGAAACGCCATTCGTCGTCGTCCTGGAGTACGTCGCTGCTGCCGGTGGACAGTTCGTACCCAACGCCCGCCGCCATATGGAACTGGTTTTCCCAGTCCTGGATAAAGTTCCACTTCAGGCCCGCGGCGATGTCGTTAAAGCCGTCGTCCTTGACGATGCCGGCGTCAAAGTCGATGTAGCCGTCCTTGTAGGCGACCAGTTGCAGGGTGTCGGTCAGCGCCAGACGGACCTGGGCGGCGTAGACCTTGGCGTTGCCGCCGCCGATCACGCTGGACTTGGGGAAGTCGTGGTAGACAAACCAGGCGCGGACGTCGGTGGTGACGAACGAGTCCTCGTTGAAATAAGGCGAGGTCAGCGGGTGGACGTGCTTCTGCTCGGCGGGGACCTGGGCCGCGTCGGGGTTGGGTTCGCCGAAGAGCACGAAATTAGCGTGCTGGGCCTGGGTCTGGGCCGGCAGCCACAACAGGCCCACGGCGGCGAGCGAGGCGACAAGTGAACGTGATCCGGCAAGCTTCTTCATGGACATTTTGATCTGCTCCTATTCATCTACCAAAGGTACGAGGTCTTCGGCCTTAACACCCACGGGTATAGGTCCACCCCGCCCCGCTGCGCCATCGGGTAAGGCCGGGTGTCAATATAGGATCATATACGGTTTTTTCAAGTGCCCGAAAGACAAGCGATAATCGAGGGCAAATCAACCCTGATAGCAGAGGCTAACACGCCGGCAAACTATACACACTGACCACCTTATCGGCCGGTCGGTCGCCAGGGGATCGGCCGGTCCACCTGGGCGGGATCGTCCAACAGGTGGCTGTAATCCGGGTCGCGCAGGGCCGCCTGGAGCGCTTCCATGTCGCGCTGCAGCTCGGCCTGCAGCGCCGGGTAATAGTGCTCCGTGTAGAAGAAGTATTGCGCCACGTCCTCGTCGATCAGGAAGACCTGGTCGTTCTGGATCGTGGGCACGAGCAGGAGCCGGCCCTGCGTGAAGTTGCGCAGACGCAGCGACTGATGCGTGGCGTTGAGCGTGACGGCCTGTTTGACCACGATCGCGCGGCGCAGCCGGCGGACATCCCGGCCGTCCTTGAGCAGGATCGAGAAACGCCGACGGCCCTGATCGTCCGGCTGGTTCAGTTCCCAAAGCAGCGTGCCCCAGGTGTCGCGGTCCGGGCAGTCCACCAGCGTGACCGAAGGCACCGGCTGGGTCGGCGCGTCGATCGCCCCGCCGTTGACCTGCTCGGTGAAGGTGATCGCCACCGCCTTGTCCTTAAGCCCCTTGAACAGCCAGTTCTCGTCGTCCCAGAAGCCGGGCTTGTTTACGTCCAGCATCTTCGAGAGGTAGTCCTCCAGGAACCTGACCTGGAAGCCCGCCGGGGTGTCCGGCTCGCCCTTGAAGAAGATCATCCGCGACGGGTTGGCGTTGTCGTCGATGCCACGTCGCTTGATGACCTCGTACATCTGCCGGTACACGAGGATGCGTTCGCCGGGGATGCGTTCGTCGGCGAAGCGGTCGAACGGGTACTGCTCGGACAGGTCGGGCCGACGCTTCAGCACCTGGCCGGCCATGTCCAGCATCTTCTGCACCTGCAGGTTCTCGAAGAGGAACCGCAGGTCGAACACGTCCTCGGCCCGGATGCGGTAGGCGTCGCGGAACAGCTCGTTGTCGAAGCTGTCGAAGGCGTCCTCGTCCTCGGGGGTGTTGCGTCCGACGACCTGGTCCTTGGGCAGGACGTAGGGCGTGATGACGATGATCACTTCGCGCTTAAGCCGGTTGGTCGTCGTGCTCTTGAAGAGGTGGCCGACGATGGGGATCTCGCCGAGCAGCGGGACCCTTGTCCTCCTGTAGAACGTAGTCGCCTTGTGACCAGGCCACCGATGATAAACGGGGTGTTATTGGCGATGCGGGTATGGGTCTGGACACGACGCGATGCGATGCGGGGCGCTGGCAAGCTCGTTTGCCGTCCTTGTCCAGCAGGATCAGGTCCTCCCCGGAACCTCCGAGCAATCCCGTCGATCTGCATGCTGACCTCTTCACCGCAACAATCAGCACTGACGCGCTGACGGACATTCAGGAGGATGCCGACGGGCAGGTAATCGAAGTTGAACGAGATCTTGTCGCCGCCGCCCGTTCCCTGGACGTTCGTTGCGATGGGGATGTCTTCTCCGACTCGGATCGACGCCTGCCGGTTATCCAGCGTCAGCACGCTGGGGCCGGGAGAAGGATCTCCGCCTGACCCGAGGGTGACCAACGCCTTGATCTGCGTACGCCAGTGGTTATAGATGTCGCCGATCGAGGCGTCAGCGTGGGCCCGCCGGTGATCGTCAGGAACCGTCCCAGCGATAAGTCCATGATGTTGAGCGTCGTCGAGTGCAAAGCTTGGCGTCTCCAGTTCCCACTCCACGCCGAGCTGACGCAGGCCCGGTCTCGGAGATCTCCAGCACCATCGCCTCGATGACGATCTGCCCGGCGGGCGGGTCGATCGACCGGCGGACCAGGTCCAGCACCTTGGCGTACTGCTCCGGATGATGCGGGTGGTAGAACACCAGCAGGTTCATCATCGGCGACGGCATAGTCATGTTGGGCAAGTCAGGGTCGCGACACTGGCGGAACGGGCCGCCATGGTGGTAGAGGCCCCTACCAGCCCCACGCCGTCGGGCCCGGGCACGAGCATCACGGCGGGAAGTTTCGCCGTATCGACCTTCCCCGTCGGTTCGATCAGTTGAGCGTTGCCCACATACGTTTTGGCGTCACCGTTTTTCGTGTATTCGATCGTCTGGATGCGAAACCAGACACGGCCAGACAGCGGTCGGACTCGATGGCTCAGCTCGATCCGCGCCCGTCTTCAGGTCCGCCGGGCCGATGTTTTCAGCCTGCTTGATGCTTGCCTCGCTGGCCGCTGCAATCATCGCGGCGACTTTAGCCAAGCTCTACGTTCTCAGATGGTTTGCCGTTCTTGACCGTCTGCCCCACAAGCCAGACCCGCCCCGGCTGGCTGATATAGGACTGGAACCCGAGCTGGATCAGGTGAAGCCCCCCGAGGTCACACGCGCTGATGTCCGCACACCGCTGATCCCAGCGGGCGCGTTACTCTAAATAGGCGGCAGCCTGATCGGTCGCCTCCCGGTAGCCCATCTCGGCACGCGAGCTGCGGCGAAACCACCTCGACCAAGCTCCGCCAATGCGCGCGCGACATCTGCGGCTGCAGATCAGCTTGCCGGTTGGCGCGAGGACGGCTCGGATTTGGGTTTCGGCTCAGCGGGCTTGGGCTCAGGTTTGGCTTCGGGTTTAGGCTCGAGCTTTCTTCCGCTTTGGGCAGCTCAGGCTCGGCTTGCCGGCGGGCGCTGCTTCCGGCTTGGCATCCCCTTCGGCGGCATACACGCCACGCACGGAGCCGATCACCGACATCCCGCACAGCAACGCCCCGCCTCAAGCAGGTTCAACGCCCCACCGCCCGACGACGTCCGCGAGCCGACCCGTGTCTGTCGTCGATGCCAGGGTCTCGGCCGACGTGAACGCTTCACGGCATCAAAACCCTCGGGTGACCCGTCATGCACCACGCCCCCTTCCGGGTGGATGACCTTGTCAACGTGTTTCAACAGCTCGGCCAGTGTGTGATCAGCAAAGTCGTCTTGCCTTTCATGAACTCCAGGATCACCGGGATTATCATGGCTTCTTTCGCCCATCGATCGAAGCGGTCGCCTCGTCGAGGATCAGCACCTTAGGGTCCTTGAGGATCGCCCGCGCGAGCGTGGTCATCTGCTTCTGGCCCCGCGAGAAGCTCGGGCTTCCTCATCATGACCAGCGTGTCATACCTTTGGGCAGGCCCGTGACAAACTCGTGCATCCCGATCCGCTGCATCACCGAGACCACCTCGTCCCGGCTGGCGTCTGGGCGGGCGTAGCAGGTTCTCCAGGATCGTGCTGCTGAACAAAAACGCCTCCTGGAGATACACGACCCCCACCATATGACGCAGCTGCCTAAGCGGCATCTGCCGGTTGTCCTCGCCGTCGATCAGCACGCCGCCGTCGCTGGGCTCGTTCAGCCGGGGCACCAGGCTCACCAGTGTGCTCTTGCCTGCGCCCGAGGCACCGACGATCGCGCAGACCTGCCCGGCACGGACCTCGAAACTCACACGTTCCAAAACGGCCGGGCCGTCCTGGTAACGGAAATTCACATCCCGGAAACTCAGCTCACCACGCACCTGTAGCGCCCCGTCCGCCTGCTCTTGCGATTCATCAGGCGTCAGGTCCAGCACCTCGTAAACCCGGTCGATGCTGGCGCTGGCCTTGGTCAGCTTGGCCGAGCCGCTCATCATCTCGATCACCGTCGGGTACAGCATCCCGATGTACCAGAAGAACGCGATGAAGTCGCCCGGCGCCAACGCCTTGTCCGCCGGCCGGCCCACCACCTGGTACGCACCGAACCCGATCAGCGACACCACGCCCAGCCCCACCAGCAGGTCCGCCAGCACCTTCTGCAGCACGTGGAAACGCTGACCGCGTAGCTCGCTCTTGCGCGACAGGTCAATCGCCCGCTCAAACGCCTGGTTTTCACGTGTTTCGCCGGTGAACCCCTTGACGACCTCGACGCCCAGGAACTTCTCGATCAGGTTGCCGGTCGCATCCGCCAGGTGCCGCTGTGCCGCGCTGCTGGCCTGCTTGATCGGGCGGCGCAGGTAGAAGTACGCCGTGATGTGTAAAGGCAGCACGACCGTCGATGCGACCGCGAGCTGCCAGTTCATCACGTACGTCGTGGTCACGATCCCCAGGAAAAGAAGCAGCGCCTGGATCAGCGTGGGGAACTCGTTCTGGATGAATTGCTGGATGACGTAGCTGTCGTTCATCACCCGGCTGGAGAGCTGGCCGGGCTTGTTCTCGTGGTAGTAGCTCAGGCTCATGTGCTGCAGCCGCTCGAACAATCGCTTGCGGAGGTTGAAGCACACGTCCTCGCCGACCGACACGGAGATCGACTTGCCCCCGAAGTAGAGCAGGTTCCGCAGGACGTACAGCCCGAGCATGGACGCCAGGACCAGGAACAGGAGCATCCAGTCGCCGGTCTTGAAAACCTCGTCGAAGACGATGGCGATCAGTTGGGGGATGACGATGTTGACGGCGGTCAGCCCGATGAGCATCAGCACGGCCAACAACAGCACCAGCTTGTACGGGCCCAGCAGGTCCCCCAGGCGTCCGACGGCCGAAGGCCCGTTAGCCGGATGCCCGCTGCGGTCGCTCTGGTCGGCCTCCTGGGTCATACGGGCACCATGATAGCAGGCTTAGACATCTCAAACACCTGTTAAGTCTCCGCTTAAATGCGTCGGACACATCCGGGCCGGGACGCATGCGAGAATCGTTTGTTGCTCCCTTCAATCGGCCATTTTCAGCCCGATCGATCAAACAACACCGGCAGGAAAGGCAAACCGCGCTGTCCTGATCCGCCATGTTCACATCCGACCGCGCGGTTTATAGTGTCCGGATGAAGCGAACCCTTTCTATCGTGGCCGCGGTCCTCGCTCTGGCCATCACGACAGCCCATGCCGAAGTCCGCCTGCCCGCGGTATTCGGGAACCACATGGTCCTACAACGCGACGCCGCCGTGCCCGTCTGGGGCTGGGCCGACCCGGGCGAAGCCGTAACGGTTTCGATTGATGGGCAGACCGCGAAAGCCACCGCTGATGAAAACGGCCGATGGCGCACAGACCTTAAACAACTGCCGGCCGGGGGCCCGCACACGCTCACCGTCAAAGGCAAGGCTTCCACAATCACCCTCGAAGACGTCCTGGTCGGCGATGTCTGGCTCTGCACCGGGCAGTCGAATATGGACTTCCGCCTGGACAAAGCGGACAACGCGGAACAGGCGCTCGCCGACACGGTCAACTATCCGAACGTCCGACTGTTCAAGGTCGAACGCCACGTGGCCGAAACCCCTCAAGAGGATTGTGAAGGTTCGTGGCGGACCAACTCCCCGGAAAACGCGAAAGATATCTCCGCCGTCGGCTACTTCTTCGGCATCAAACTCAACGATGAAGTGAACGTCCCGATCGGCCTGATCCACACGGCCTACGGGGGCACGCCCGCCGAAGCATGGACCAGCCGTGAAGCGCTGGACGCCGAGCCCGCGCTCGCGCCGATCCTCGTTGAAAAAGCCGAGAAACAGGCCGCTTACGACGAAGCGGTGGCCAAGTGGCGCACCGAGGCCGAGGCCGCGAAAGCCGCCGGCAAGGAAGCGCCCGCCGAGCCCGCCCTGCCTTTCAGCGCCTACAACCGCCACATGCCCACCGGCCTGTACAACGGCATGATCCACCCGCTGATCCCCTACGCTTTCCGCGGCGCGATCTGGTACCAGGGCGAATCCAACGTCTGGCAGGCTTACGAGTACCGCACATTGCTGCCGGCGATGATCAACGACTGGCGCACCCGCTGGGGGCAGGGCGACTTCCCCTTCGGCATCGTTCAACTCGCCAACTATGTCGACCCACGCTTCCCGCCCACGCCCTGGAGCTGGCCCGAGCTGCGCGAAGCGCAACTGCTCACCGCGCAGAACGTCCCGAATGCCGGGCTTGTCGTCACCACCGATGTCGGCAACCCCACCGACATCCACCCGACCGACAAAAAGACCGTCGGTGACCGGCTCGCGCAATGGGCGCTGGGCACGACTTACGAACGCGACGTCGTCCCCTGCGGCCCGATGTTCCGTGAGGCCGAGTTCGTGGGCGACAAGGTCATCCTGCACTTCGACAACGCGGGCTCGGGCCTGGCGACCAGTGACGGCGGGCCGGTGCGAGGACTTGTCATCGGAGAGGTCCCGGGCACCTACCGCTGGGCGTTTGCCGAAATCGACGGCGACAAACTCATCGTCACCAGCGACCGCTACAAAAACCCCAAGAGCATCCGCTACGGCTGGGCCGACAACCCAAACTGGGCCAACCTCATCAACAAGGAAGGCCTGCCCGCCTCCCCCTTCCGCACCGACGACTGGCCCGGTCTGACCCAACCCCAGGAATAACCGCTTACTCCCCGAACTGAAGTCTGCTCCACGGCATAAGCCGCTTGCGGCTTAGCGCTCTTGCACGCCCCGCGCCGGTTTGCCCATAACCTCTCCCCGGAATACACTTAGGCTTGTCTTAGACTGGGATATCCCATGCAAAAAACAGGTCAAACAGCAGCGGTCCTGATCGCGCTCTCGGCGGGGTATTTAGCCGGGTGCAACACCAACCCCACCGAAAAAGTGCCCTTCCAGGTCCCCGTCGTCGCGTTCAACGATGACGGCGAATACCTGCCCAAACGGGTCGGCCCGGGCCTGGTCGCCGCGACCGAGTCGCCGATCCCGGACGTCCCGATGCCCATCGGGTTCAAGCCCGTGGTGTCGCAGTGTTCCAGCTCATTCGACGGCGTCGCCCGCACGGTGACCCATGTCTACCAGGGCCGGGCCCGCGCCGCCGAGGCCGTGCTGTTCTACTACCAGCAGTTGCCGCTATTCGGCTGGGAACAGGCCGACAGACAGACCCATGAGGACGGCTCCACCACGCTATTTTACACCAAAGGCGCCGAATCCCTGAGTATGCGCTTAAGCAACCGCTTCAACACCACCACCATCGAGGCCTACATCGCCGCACGCTGATATAGCTTTTCCCTACCGCGCGGGCCAGGCGTCTTAACCCGCCGTCCCGGCGCAGACCACACGCACCCAAACATTACTCGACACACACGGACCCCGTGACCTATGGACGCCAAAGAACGCCACGAACTGAAAGACAACGATCTAGCCGAGTTTCTACAGAACTTCGGCGACTTCTGGAACAAGCACGGCAACAGCATCTCCGTGGTCATCCTCGTCGTCCTCGTCGCGTGGATCGGCATCCGTTTCTACAACAACATGCAGGCGACCAACCACGAGAACGCCTGGGCCGACCTCGCCTCCACCAGCTCGCCCCAAGGCTACCGTGAACGCGCTCTTGAAGACACCGGCTTCGGCGCGATCCAGGAGATCGCGTTGCTGCGTGGGGCCGAGCAGTATCACCAGAAAGCGATTGAACACGAGAACGAAGACACCGCCGTCCCGCTCCCCGGCATGCTGACATTCGAGGAATCGCTGAAGAACGCCGAGGCCATGTACCAGCAGGTACTCGACTCAAAGTCCGACCCGGTATTCCGCGCCAACGCCGCCGTGGGCCTTGCCAACGTCGCCGAGACCCGGGGCGATTTCGACGCGGCGAACACGTACTGGACCCAGGCCGAGAAGCTTGCCAGCGATGCGCGCCTGGGCGCGATCGCCGCGCAGGCGAAGATCCGCCTGGGCATGCTCGATGAACTCAAGCAGCCGATCGTTTTCGGCAACGCGGCTCAAACCGCGCCCGTCACGCCCGATGACACGGCGAACGAAGCACCCGATTCTTCCGCGACGGACAGCCCCGCCGAGGCCGACGCACCCGCCGCCCCCGTTGAGACGGCCGAACCCGCCGCCGCGCCGGCCGACCCGGGACAATGACCCCCAAACAACACGCCACACCCGATGACGACCCGTTCATCGACCCGTTGATCGATCCCGACGAGATCGAAGGCGATGATGCGCAGGACCTGCCCGAAGAGCTGCGCGACGCCGGCGTGCAGCCCGTCCGCTACACGCTCTCCAAAGACTCCAACCACCGGCTGGACAAGTTCCTCCAGAACCGCATCAAGGGCTTCAGCCGGCACCAGATCCAGCGCCTGATCTCGCTCGGCAGCGTCAGCGTCAGCAGAAAAAACACCCAAGGCCCGGCTACGAAGCTGAAAAGGGCGGCGATCATCGACATGCCCAGTCCACCGCGACCGGCGGTGGACCTCTCGCCCGAGCCGATCCCGCTTGAAATCCTCCACGAAGAGCACGGTTTCATCGTCGTCAACAAACAGGCCGGCCTGATCGTCCACCCGGCACGCAGCCACCTCTCCGGCACGCTGCTCAACGCGCTCTGGCGTACCACTTCCAGCAATCCGAAGCGAAGAACGCCGAAGCCGGCGAGGGCAAAAAGACTCCGAGGACGCTCAGCAAGGTCGGCCAGGAGCACCGCACGCGCCCCGGCGTCATCCACCGGCTCGACAAAGACACCACCGGCGTCATCATCCTCGCCAAGCAGGACGACCGGCACTGGAAGCTCGCCAAACGGTTCGAGGGACCGCCACGAACCTGAAGAGGTGTACCTCGCAGTCGTGCATGGCTGCCAGAACCGCCGGGTGGCGTGATCAACGAGCCGATCGGCAAGCACCCGACGATCCGCGAAGCCGTAGCCGTGCGCCACGACTCGACCAGCCGCGACTCCGTGACCATCTACCGCGTGCTGAACGCTACAAGGAGGGTTACTCACTGGTAGACTTGAACTGAAGACCGGGCACTGCGCAGATCCGCGTACATGCAATACATCGGACACCCGCTGGTCGGCGACATCATCTACGGCGGCGAACCGGTGGGCTACCGAAATCAAAATACCCGCCCCGCCCGCCGCCGCTCGCTCCCGCACCTGACGTTCGCGACAAGGCCGAGGGCCAGCTTGCATGGAGGCCGAAGCCGCCGAGCGCACCGACATGCTCATGGCCACCCCGCCCTGCACGCAGCGGCTGCTGCGCATGAAGCATCCAGAAACCCATCAGCCCGCTGACCTTCACCGCGCCCGGTGCATGGCCCGCTGCGGAATCTGATCAAAGAACTTCGTAAACAACCCGACTTGGGGGCCGTGGTGACGGAGGGTGTTTACCGGACCTGCTGAAAACGATCCCGGCTGATTAACTGTCATGCTGGTGTCGTGCAGTTGGTTACAGACTGAAATGTGTGATTGGCTCTGGCGCCCGAATAAGCCGAGACAGTCAGGCGCTCTGCGAGAGGCTGCTGATGGCGGTCTGCTGGGCGGTGGCGATCGAGGTTTTCGCTGGGCTTGCCCTCTGGCGAGTTTCTTCATGAGCATCTGCCAGGTCTCGCGTTCGTACTCGATGAGCTTGATGGCCTCGTCGATGATGGCGGTCTCGTAGCTCATGTTGGCGTCGACCAGGAGACGGTAGACGTAGGTGTATAGGGCGGCAAGGGCGTTGGCAGAGCTGGGGGTCGGCGTCGTGGTTGAGGCTGGTGGACAGCTCCAGCACGATCTTCTGGGCACGCATAAGGTTGTTGTAGCTGTCCTCGAAATTCTTCTTTTCCAGCGCGGCCTTGGCCTGCCGGCAAACTTCAGGGCGTCGTGGCTTGTCAGTCGCAGCTCCTCGGGGCTGGCGGTCATGATCTTGGTCTTGAGGTACGGATTGACCGGCTTTTGACTCATCGAGCAGCACACTTCCTCTTCGGCGGTAGGAACGTCCGCCGGTGTCATGATATCGGCGGCTCGGGCGTGTGCGTTAGCTAAGTGTTGGCGGCGGGACCGATAAGCCCGGCCGGCGCGCGCTTGATAAACGGGAGCTCCCCCGGGAAAGCCAGATGCATGACCGCGTCAGTTATTGCTGTTGTTATTGTTGCTGGTGAAGCTGACCGGCTGGAAGCTCGCCAGGGCGGAGCTTTGCTTCTGGAGGTTGGCCAGGGCCGTCTCCATAGCGGCGAACTGGGCCTCGAGCCGAAGCCGCTTGGCCTCGATCGCGGCGTCCAGACGCTCGATCCGGTCGTTGTTGAGGTTGATCTGGCTGTCGATCGAGGACACCCGGCTCTCGATGATGCCCGTCTCGTCGTCGGTCAGCCTTTCCAGCAGTTCGTCGATGGCCTTGCCGACGCCCTTGGCGGTGGTGACGGTCTCGCCGTCATCGTTGGTCTCGGTCTCGATGAAGGTGAACAGGTTCTTGACCGATTCGCGGTCCGCGGCCAGGGCGTCCTGGAACTTGACGGTGTCCAGTTGCAGGGTCGCACCCTGCCCGACCTTGATGCCGACCTGCGCCAGCGAGGTGAACGTGCCGGAGAGGTCGGCGCTGCGGGCGATGATCGCCGAGTAGAGCCGGCTCTTGAGCTGGATCAACGCGGAATCGCCCAAGAGCAGGCCGCGTTCCTCGTTCTCGGCGTCGTACTTGTCGTAATTATTGACCGTCGTCATCAGGTTGTTAAACCCGTCGACGAAGGCTTTGGCGGCGGCGGTGATGGCGGCATCGTCGCGTGAGATGGTGACCTGCACGGGCGTGTCCGACGTAGCCAGCAGGTTGATCGTCGCGCCGGGGATGACATCCTCCAAGGTGTTGCTGGTCGACGTGATGACCTGCGCCTGGGCGGGGTCGGATGAGCCGTAGAAAACCACGGCGTCCTGCGCCTCGGAGAAGGTGGACGCCTTGAAGCCCGCCCCGCCGTCATCGAAAACAAAAGCCCCGGCGGACCCGGACTCATCGGCGCTTAGGATCAGCCTGTAGGGTGCCCCGGCCGAGCCGTCACTTATGATCGACGCGGTGACGCCGACATTGGAATCGTTGATCAGGTCGGCGAGGTCGCGGAGGGTCGTCACCGTGACGAGCGTGCCGGACTTGCTCTGGCCGTCGTCGTCGGTGTCGTCCTTGAACCCGAGGTTGTTTAGAGCCTTGGAGTCGTTGATCGCCTCGAAGGAGAGCTGGCCCGACCCGGCGGTGTTGTCCGTGATAGTCAGCCCGGTGCCGGCGGCGTTGATCGCCACGGAAACGCTGCCGCCGGTATCGGTCTCGATCGCGGTGATCAGCTCGTCCACGGTGGTGATGCCGGCAGTGATATCGATCTCGAATTCGCTGCCGTCTCGCGTGGTGATCTTGAAGTCGGTCTTGGTGGCGCTGTAATCGATGCCGTCACCGGAACGCAGCGCGCTTAGGAGCGTGGTGCCGTCCATGACGTCGCTGGTGTAGTCAACGGTTTTCTCGAAGCTGCCGTCGAAGTCCTCGCCCGCGGCGGACGCTTCGCCGAGCAGGCCCAGGCTCGCGGCCGTGCCCGAGCCGGACTCCTCGATCTTCATGGCGAAGACGGGCGTGCCTGGGTTGGTGTCCTCGATGATAATGCCGTCGCCGTTGTCGTTGACACGGGCGTTGATATACAGCCCTCGTGAATTGATGTCGGCGAGCACATCATAGATCGTGGATTCACCCTGATTCAGGCTGACGGTCGCGGAAGCGCCGGTGCTGTCGGTGATCTTGAAGTTGCCGGGGACGAAGCCCAGGGAAGTCAGGCTGGTGCCCTCGGTGAGGTATTGGTACTGGAGGTTGCCGGAGTCTGCTTCGCCGTCGGTAAAGGTGCCTGCGATCCCGAGCGCCACCGCGGTCGCACGGTCGACATCTGCAACAATCAACCCGGCCGCACCGGAGGAGATGTCGGTGAGCTTGATGCCGTTGCCGGCCCGGTTCAGCGAAGCGGTGACGTTCGCGCCGGCCGCTTCGCCGGCATCGTTGATCAGATTCAGCACATCACTGACGCTCGTCGCGGAAGACAGATCGACCGTGAAGTTCGTGCCGTCGCCATCGGTGATGGAGACCGAACCGATCTCGCTATTAGGTTGGGCGACCGGGCTGGTATCGACGCCGGTGACTTCGTTGACCGCGGCATTGATGGTCAGGCCCAATTCGGTCGCGGCGGCCGAAGTACCCAGATTAGAAACGACAAAATTGCCAACGCCAGCCGTGTTATCGGTGAGTTTCAGCGCGTTGCCGACGATGGACATCGTCACCCTGCCGCCGGTAGCGGTGTCCACCAAATTGATCAGCTCGCCGACTGTCGACACGGTATCGATATTGATATCGACTGAAAAAGCTGACCGCGTCCGGATACGCATATCGTTGAGTCCGGCCGGCGCACCGGTATTCAATCCGTCGCCATCGAACAACTCATCCAGCGGCGTTGAGGTCTTTAGCAGGCTCAGGTCGCCGGTGAGCGCCTGGCCGCCGTTGACCTTGCTCAGCAGCTTGGAGTTGATGGCTGCGACGACGCGCGAGCCGGTGATGACCCCGTCGGCATCGTCGTCGGTACCCGCGATGCCCAGGTCCGCGGCGGCGGTGTTGGTGCCATTGGCTGCGACGGTGAGTGTGCCGCCCCCGCCGGTGGTGTCGGTCAGCGTCAGGCTGACGCCGTCGCCACTGATTGACGCGACGACCGCCCCACCCGTGGTGGTATTGATCGTGTCGATCACCTCGCCGATCGTGGTTTCGTCCAGCAGGTTGATGCTGTGTACCGTGCCGTCGCGGTCGGTGATTGTGAACTCGGCGATCGTCGAGTCACGGATGCCCACGCCCTGTTTGTCGTTGATAGAGGCCAGGAGGGTGTCTTCGCCGATCGTATTGATCTGCGTGCCGGCGATCTCGCCGGTGGCGCTGGTGCCGGCGATGCCCAGGCTGGTGGCGGTGGTGCTCAGGCCGGCGTTGGTGATGGTCAGGTCACCCGCGGCCAGCCCGGTGTTGTCGGTGATAACCAGCGTGTCGCCATCGACCGTGGCGCGGACGCTGACGTTGGTCGCGCTGTTGATGGTCTTGATGGCGTCGTCGATGGTGACGGCCCGGGACAGGTCGATCAACCCGACGGCCCCGGAGCGGTCGGTAACGCGGATCAGCCCCCGCTCGACGCCCAGCCCGCCGTTGAGGTCGCTGAGTTTGGTCTTGGAATCCAGCCGGGCGTTGCCGTTCTCAAAGGTGAGTGTGCCCGAACCGATGGAAGACGAGTTGCTGTCCTTGAAGCCCTTGGTGAGTGTCTGCTGGCTGGAGACGAGCCGATCGACGGTGAAGGCGTAGTTGCCGGGCACGGCCCCCTCGCCGCTGGAGACGGTCAGGACGTTCTCGTTGCTGGTGCTGGCGGTGGTTGAGTTGAAGGTGGTCGAGCCGGTGAGCGAATCGACGTTGAACTTCAGCGCCAACAACCGGGAGTTGACGTCCTGCAGGGCGGTCTGTTGGGCGGTGAGGACGGCGTTGCGCTGCTGGACGAGCTGCTTGGGCCGCTGCTCCAGCGCGATGAGCTGGTCGATCAGCCCGGCGATATCGATGCCGCTGATCAGGCCGGTACCTGTGGTGATCTGACCCATGGGGGATTGCCTCGGTGAGGGCGTGGGGATGCCTTGCCCTTACAGAGGTTATCGACCCTTTCGGGGGGTGGACTTGAGCGGCCCGGCGGGCGGGTCCGGGCACGTTAAACGGGGCACCTTCCGGCGTATCCCTGCCCCATGTTTAGCCACGGAGCTTGCTCCCCGCTACGGTGAGCAAGCTTGCCCACCAAACGTCGCCCCAAACCAACGGCCGACGCGGCCCTAATGCTTTTCCTGCCCGCATACCTTATCGAGGTTCAGCAACTCGTCGAACTTGCGCGAGTGGCCGTAATCGCTGTTGTAATAAGTGGCCAGCTCGTACATTTTGTCCTCGAAGTACCCGGCCGGGCGGCGGTTGCCCTCCTCATCGACGTACCAGTTGCGCAGGCTCTCGCAGCGGTCCTCGATCGCCTTGCGTATGGCCTTCTGCATGCCCTTCTCGAAGTGACTGGGGTTGAGAACCTCGTCGTAGTGTTCGGAGATGAACCAGGAGAAGAAGCCCGGCTCACCGCGGACATGGTCGTTGAGCTTCCAGTAGTCGCCGTCACGCACCACGGCCGGGGGCGGAGCCTGCCTTTTACGGCGTACCGGCTCGGTCAGGTTACGGTAAAAAGGCAGCCGACGTAATTGGAGGTCATGTCCGCGTTGGAATAGGCGCCGGCGGAAGCGTAGCCCAGGACCGAACTTTCCGACAGCAACCCGCTGTCGAAAGCATGGAAAGCGTCGTACATCGCCTGTCGTTCAGCGACGCCTTCACCGCGCATACGGTTATAGACGGTGTAGTAATGGTAGCCCATGTCCACAAAGTGTCCGATCTTGTCCGTCCCGATGTAGGTGCCGTAAGCCAGGGTGTTGGACGAGCGCCACAAGCGGAACAACGACCGCGGGTCCAGCACGAAGTGTGCTTTGGCGTAGACGCATTCAAAATCCGACGGGTGGAACGCAACAATCTTGCCGGGGTACTTGTCGGTGATTTCGGGCTTAAAGAGTTCGCGCTCCAGCCCCTCGATGAGTGTGACGGCGTCGGGGATCGACTTGCGTACAAAGCTCGCCACCGCTTCGTTGGTATGCAGGTAGCCTACGGAATACCCGGAGGTCCCGGTATCGTAGGTCCGCAGCACGCCGGAGCCGTATTTGGGGTCCGGATTGTCAAACTGGCTGCCATCACCGCCGAGCGCGATATCGATCCGTCGGTTGGTTCGACGGACACCCTCTTCGATCGCGGTGATGAAATACTCATTGTAGTAATCGCCCAGGTCCGCGAATTCCTGCCCGACCGGTACGGTGAATTGATCAACCTCATGGGCCCGGCACGGCCCGACGGCTAACAGGCTAACCCACGCCAACGCCAGTCCGATCCCACAGAGCCGCCACCCTGTTTTTGTCGTAATCATTTGATATACCCTGATCTATATTAAATATGCGGGCTACCTGAGCGAGCATTTTCTTCATGCATCGCAAAACAACATCCCGCGGCTCACAAGCCGTAAACCGTATGATCGGCCACGTTTAGGCTTGACGCAAGCCCGCCGTCAGAGATTTTTGCCGCACCGGTGCCAGAGGCATTACACCGTGGCCCGTCAAAAACTGCGGGCAAGTCGATTAGCCCGTCAGGATCGTGTTTCGTTGATCCGTCATTTTTGCAAGTCGTCTTTTCGTTTCGTCATTGTTGTTTTTCGTCATACCTCCAACTAAGGGCGGATAACAAATGCTTGATTTAACTCGGATTCGTCGTGACCTGGATTCCCCTGTTTACGGGGCACTTTCTCATGTTATGGATGTCCTGATGCGCGTGATTCACGCCTGCGAAGCCGTCGCCATGATGCGCGATCCGGCCACGGGCCAGGAAACCGTCTACGCAGCGTGCCGGACTGGCCGACTCGAAACGCCGCGATACAACACGCTGAGAAAGTGGCCCAGCAATACCTGTTCGCTCTACTGGCGCGGCAACGAAAACACGTCCACCGACCAGGCGTGTCTGCTCAAGCCGGAAGACGCAGCCCACGCAGCGGTGTGCCAAGAGGTCGCGCGGGAATTAGCCGCGCCCGAAATAAACGAAGATATCAGGTGCCTGGGCCTCACGCTGTCATGCAAACCGATATGCAAGGCCTTGTTCGTCCGCCTGGCGCCGCGCCCGCCGTTCGAAGAACGCGACAGCGAGAGCATCATGCGCTTCACCGCGCAGGCCAGCTACATCCTTCAGCAATCCTTTTACCGTGACCAGAATGACCCTGATATAGACAGCCCGCCGCTGCAGTTCGTCCACAACACCTCCGACATATCACAACTGCTCGACCAGTTGAGCAGCACCGAACACCGGGTATTACAGCGCCTGCGCCTCAACGAAACCGAGCGGCAGGTCGCCCTGTCGTTGGGTCGATCACCCAACACGGTACACGTCCACGTCAAAAGTATCTACCGGAAACTACGCGTAACCAGCCGGAAACAGCTCCTGAAATTGCTCAGCAATACCCAGGACATCACCGCCCCGGTGATCAGGCTAGCGGCAAACGGATAAAGTCGTACCGGGGCCATGGCGCACATACCTGCTCGATCAGTTCACCCGTGTTCAGGCTCATGTCCAGCCAGGGGCCGACCTCGTCGGGCGAGAGCAGTGCGGGCATCGGGCTCGACCCGTCCTCAGGCGTATCCGCCAGTATCGTATAGACCGTCCGCTTGCGGCCATAAGGCAGCGCCAGTTCTTCGCAGATGCCCGCGAACGCCACGAGCGAAGACGTCGCCGACATGTAAAGCATCGGTTCCCGTGGCCGCAGATTGAACCAGCCTGTCGCCGGCACCAGGCACCTGTACGTCGATTTGTCCAGCGCTTCATCGGTATCATTCAATCGGATAACCGAATCCGATCCATGCGACAGGCCGAGCCAGGTGGCCGTGAAAGGAACGACCATGTTTCCGGCTTTCAGCACGACCAGGCCCTCGCCGCCGGGCTCGACCACGCGCGGGGGCGTGTACGCGGGCGCCGCGCCAAACCGGGCATCCAGGTCCAACGGCTTGGTAATCAATTTGTATGCGTATTCGCTCCGCTCGGAGCCCGCACCCAGAAACAACTTGATGTCCGTGTAGGTATCCGAAAACAGCAACGGAGTTACCGCTTTCTGGTAGGACATCAGCTGAAACTGCCTGAGCATCTCGCCCCCGAGCCGGCTTAAACGCTGGGGGGGCTTGAGGGTCTCGTCGATCTCGAAGGTGCGCATGCTTTCCGAGTACCTGACACGCTCGTCCTCCTCAAAAGATCCCGCGCTTAAACTCAGACGATATTCAAGACCGTCGAATTGAAATTTCAACTGAAGTAGCCCCTGATAAAATAGTTGAAAAGCAGGCCTGCAGTCGCAGCTATAACGTGTTTAAATCGATTCCTTGCCCGTGTTTATTTTTATCGCCCAAGCCATCATTCGAGATTACCAAATGACATGGGGCACCGCAATACAAATTGCTATCACCCGCCGCCGGATTAACCGATCGCCACATACCCGAAATCGCCCCGGACGGGTCCGATCGATGTATGTCTCGCACACATTAAAACTGATTAGTCCTATATATGCTATTGCCGTGCGGCAGAATCAGCCCCGCGGGCCAAGCCCCAGACGTTCCATCGCGGCCTGAAGGTCGGACCAGACCTTCGCGCGATTTTCCTTCGTGTATTGCCGCAGCAGATACGCCGGGTGGAACGTGGGCATGACCGGGACCGGCGGGTTGACCGCCGTGTATTCGTGCCAGGTCCCACGGATGCGCGTGATACCCTCGGCCGTGCCCAGCACGAGCTTCGCCGCCGGGCCGCCGAGCGTGATGATGACCTTCGGGCGGATGATCTCGATCTGCCTGCGTAAATACCCCGAGCACGCATCCACCTCGTCCGCCAGCGGTGTGCGGTTGTTCGGCGGGCGGCACTTCACGACGTTGGCGATGTAGACATCCGAGCGTTTAAAGCCCATCGCCTGGATCTGTTTGTCCAGCAGATCACCGGACCGGCCGACGAAAGGCCTGCCCTGCTCGTCTTCGCTCTGCCCGGGGCCTTCACCGATGAACATGATCGACGCGTCGGGGTTTCCCTCGCCGAAGACGGTCTGGATACGGTTCTCGCACAGCACACACGCCGTGCAGCCGCGGACCTCCTGCTCGTCCATCTGCGTCAAAGCCTGGATTTTCTGGTCGCGTTTCATCACGGGTAATGAAGCGGTGGAGAAGGCCTCCCGACCCGGTTGCGGCTCGGCCTGAACCATCGTCGCGGTGGCCGCGGCATCGCCCACGGGCACCGCCGAGACGCCCAGCAGGCGGTCGGTCTTAAGGTGCTGTTTGAGTATCCGCATCCGTCGCATCGCATCCATGAAGGTCACGATAACGACTCCCCCGCCAAGGCACCAATGCCCGGCAAACCGCCTGCGGGTCCGAAAATACCGGCGAGCCTGACCGTTAATAAGCCCTGAAATTTGTTTTGGATAAATCCGAGCAACTGCCCGATGAAGGGGATGCTCCGCCGAAGCGGTTCGGCGGCTACCCTAGAAGGAGTTTTGAAGATGAGCGACGCGCGAACAAGCAAGACGGTCCTCGGCCCTGACTGCCGCATCAGCGGTGAGCTGGCCCTGGACAATGACGCACTGATCATGGGCCAGTTCACCGGCACCCTGCGGGTCTCCGGCACGCTGGAACTCAGCGAATCGTCCCAGGTCTCCGGGATGATCATCGCGGGTGCCCTGCGTCTGGCGGGCCAGGCCGAGGCGGATGTGGTCGTCGAGGACGCGGTTGAACTGCTCCCCGGTGCCCAGCTTTCCGGCCAGCTATACACCAGCCGGCTGAACATCGTCGAAGGCGCGACCTTCCAGGGCGACGTCTGCGTCGGCCCCAAGGCCATCCAGGCCGCCAAGGAAGCCCTCAAGCACAGCGACGACGCCCAGGCCCAGAGCTTCAGCCAGGCCCCGAGCAAGCCCGCCCCCTCTTCCTCGATCTCGCACGATCAGGACGACGACCACGATGAACATTCTTCGATCACCACGATGCCCGGATCGGTCAACCAGATCCTCCAGCGTCGTCGGCCGAAGATGATCTCGGCACGCAACGGCAACGGGATCGGCTGAACCGGGATAGCCTGACCCATGCCACTGCGACCGGCCCTGGCTTCGATCCATCCGCGCGAGCCCGCTCCGCGGAACATGCGCCGGGTCCTTTGCCCCCACTGCGGGCGTGCCTTTGAGGTATCCACACGGGCCATGTCCGTGCGCTGCCCATCGTGCACGCGTCCTTTGGAGTTCAAGGACCTGACCCTGCGTCAGCGCATGGAAGGCGACGTCTCCACGATGGGGCACGTTGAGCTGTCCGATCCCAGCGAGATGATCGGCCGGCTGGTCTGCGGCAAGTTCACCAATTCGGGCCGCTTCGAGGGCCAGGCCGTGGTCTACGGACAGATCACCCTGACCGGCGGGAGCCACACCATCGGCGAACTCAGCGGCAAGAGCCTGTGCATCCAGCACGGCGCCACCGCAAGAGCCAAGGCCAATATCCGGCCCAAGCCCACGCTCGGTCCCGCCGCCGGCAAACTCCGCGAACGCCCCGCGCGCAGGCTCATCCCCCGCATCGCCGCGGTCAGCCCCAAGGGATTCCGCCCGATCGTTTGATTATCAATACGGACGAGATTTGTTCGCGCAAAGCTCAAGGCCGTGTCTCCCCAAGAGGCACGGCCTTTTTCATGCGCTGACCCGTGAATTGTTACTCGCGATGTTCTGGACCCGTGTTTAGCCGCGGAGCTTGCTCCGCGTTGGGGCGTGCAAGCTCGCCCGCTAAACGATTTTTACCGTAAACCGTCCACGGCCGAACCCTTTCCACCAGGTTTGGGCCGATGAACTTCACCGCCTCAAGGTCTTCCGCGCTGTGAAAGATTACACCCGATTCCCGCGCGGCGATGATGTGCTCGGCGATCCCCGGGCCGACACCGGGCAATAACTCCAGCGTCGATGCATCGGACGTGTTCGGGTCAACCCGCATCCCGGTCGACAGGACCGCCCCGCCCCCGGCATCCGATGGACCCGGCGCCGAAAACAACACCACCAGGAAGAACACGCCCAACAGGCCCGCGAAAGCTTGCGTCGATGCCGTCATACTCGGCCCCTGACAATGTGCAGCTCAGATGTGCTCGCCGTTGTTCACTTCCGCCGCATCGTCCGCGTCTGCCGCGAGCTCCGGTGTCGGCGGAGCGGAAACAGGCGGTTTCGGCTCCGGCGCGGCGTTCGATCCCGACAGCAGGCCCCGACGGAAACCGATGATCCGACGCAGCGAGTGCTTGGGCACGAACTCGTCATCCAGCAGCCCCGACAGCGGCAGCTCGATGTCCGCGTGATCCGCCAGTTCCTGCCACGCCACCGCGTCGATGTAGGGCTTGCTCACCGCGATCTGGTAGAGCGCCTCCAGCCAGTGGCTCTGCACCTGAGGCGACCACGGCCGACGCCAGTGCCCGCTCACCGGGTCGATCGGTTCGCCCGATTCCGACGCCGGGATCATCATCTGCGTCACCGGCCCGCTGGGCGCGGCGATCGTCAGGTGCACCGGCTTGTTGAAGATCGAGAACTGATCCAGCAACTGGCTGGCCTGCATGATGTCGCGTGTGTATTGCCCGGACACCGACTGGCCCATCAGCAGCCGGATGCCGAACGCATCGAAATTGATCCCCGACTGCACGATCAGGTCCGCGTACATAAGCGGCGGGATCGAGCGCTGGTTCGAGCTGTAGTACTCGCCGAAAGGCTGACGCAGCTCGATCAGCACCTTCCCGTTGGGCTGGAGCTTTTTGACCAGCATCGTGGTCATCCGCGTCAGGTCCATCAGCTGCTCGAAGTTGAACGTGAAGTGGCTGTTGACGTGCAGGCCCGACACGACGTTCCACACGAACACGCGGTCCTTGTAGCGGCTGACTACGCGCTCGACGTGCTCGTAGACCATGTCCCGGGCGGTGTCGTAGTCGTGCTCCCAGATATACAGCCAGTCCGGCAGGTTGCTCGGCTCAAAACTGACCAGCGGCCCGGCGATCACCGGCGTGCGCGACTGCGCCACCCAGTTCACCCAGTCATCCGTCTGCTCGAATCGCTGGTCGCCCTCCTGCGGCGCGAGCTGACGCCAGGGCATGGGCAGTTGCACATAATCGAAGTTGCCCGCCAGCCCGGCGCGGAGGTTCTCGTGGGTATGCGTCAGGCACACGCCGCAGCCGATGGGCGCCTTGGGCAGTGCCCCGGTCGCGACCCGACGGTCCAGCAGCAGCCGGGAGTGCGCCAACGCCAACTCTTCGCTGGCGTCCAGCGCCAGGGCGAGCGCTTCCTGGGCCGTGTTGTACGCCTTCAGCGGGTCGTCCGCCTGGAGGCACAGCGATTGGATGAACAGTTCCTTCGCCCGGTTGCCCCTGCTGGTCACCGGATGGTCCGGGTCCAGATCGAACATCGTCCACTCTTCGAGCTTGGAATAAAGTGTCATCAGCCGGTGTCGGGCCAGCTCGATCGTCAGAAGATAAGGCTCGATCCGTTCCGGCAGCAGGCAGGTCTGGATCGACAATTCCCCCAGGTCACCGACCGGATGCAGCAGGCATAACGCCGCCGGTCCGCTCTCGCGTTTTTCACAAACGATCGCACCGTGTTCGGTGTTGATATCCGCACGCACAGCGCTGCCGTCGGCGCCTACCAGGTAGGCGTTGCGCAACGGCCAATCGTCGGCCGGTCGGCCGTTGTCAAAAACCAGAAACTTCAGCATCGCTAAAAAACCAACATTCGCGGATAAAGGTATCTATGAATCCATCCCGCCGAACAGCCGGGGTATCGATGCAACGTATTGTATGGCTGTCGATTATGGCTGTTTGTCGCCGACAATGCAACGATTGGCTTAAAGAAGGCTGACCACCGCTTAAGGCCAAAGCAGCGCCACCGCGACCACGACCCACATCGCCGCCGCGATCACCAGCTTGCCCAACGCCCCCCAGAAACGCCCGATCGCTGCGCCCTTGCCCGCACGCAGCGCCGGTTCCCACTCACGCCCGGCCCACATATCCCCCAGCATCGATCCGCCGCCGCTGCCCACCACCGCGCCGATCAAAGTCCCCAGAACCGGCAAGAACGCCAAAAGCACTGTCCCAGCGATCGCCCCCACTACCGCGCCGATGACCGCCAGCACCACCGCCCGACGCGAGGACTTTTCCTTCGCCGCTCCCCATGCCGGGCCGAGGAACTCCACCAGTTCACCCAAGAGCGCCAGAACCGTCAGCGCGATCAACGCCCAGACCGTGATCAACTGATGCTCCCACCGCCACCACGCCATCGCCACCGTCGCCGCCAGCATCAGCCACGTCCCCGGCAGTTGTAATAGCACCAGCACCACCCCGCCGGCGTTCACCAGCAGAAGCAGAATCGAAACCGTGACTAGAAGCGTTGTATCCCACATGGCAAGATCATAGCCCACACCCCCTTATGTGGTCGTGACCGGCCATGGAATATGACAGCCGCCCGAAGGTGCAACCACCGGAGGGCAGTTTCTGACAGGTGCCCGTCAGGCCTGCCATTTCAGTTTAACGATGCATGAGCCGACCTCAACGGGCGCGGTGGCGCAATACGGCCGCGCCCATCAACAGCATAAGCCCCGCCGTCGCCGGCTCGGGCACCGCGTTAACACGGATCAACCAGGTCCCGTCGGACCCTAGCGCCGTGGCGACGGGCACGATCGGCAGCTGCGCCGATGCCATGTTGTTCGGGTCCACACTCGCGAAACCCGCCGAGGTCTGCGACGCGATGAAGCTGTGGTTGTTAGGCAGGTAGACAGGGATGCTGTCCGTGCCGTCCTTGTCGATGCGGGCGGGTTCCTTGCCTTGAGCATAATTCTGCACCACCGCCCCGGCGTAGAACACCGCGCCGATCGGCATCGTCACGTCGGGGATGTCGAACGTCTGGAAGACGTTATGCGTGGACAGCACATTCGGATTGGTGATCATCCCCGGCGTCGCAGACAGGACGAAGGCATCGATCGGGTTGCCGTCGTTGTTGAAGTCGCCCCAGAGGATGACCTCGACGAGCGTGTTCATCGGGATGTCGCCGAATGCGACGCTGATCTCGGTGATCGTGTCCTTACCCGGCTCGATCACGAAACGGTTCAGCCAGGCCGTGGCTTTGTTCGCCCCGCCGCCGGTGACGCCGATATTCTGCTCACCTACCCCATCGTCCAGCCGGTACTCATCCACCGCAAGGGCCTGTGTTGCGGCAAGAAAAAGCCCCAGGCACGATACAATTGCCACACGGTTCAACATGTTTTTCCTCCCCTGTGTTTTGCACGAAACGCACGAAATATACGCGGGAGCGGAGAAAAGAAGTGCCGCCCTATAGAAGCTAACTTACATTGTGCCGCCGCCTAATGGAAGCTTTTTCACAGCACTAGCGGAAAAAACTTCGACCCGATCAGGTGCCAGCGCGGCCCGAAACCGCTCTATCCGGGCGTAAAACAGGCCATCCCGGCACTTTCACAGCGCCCGGAACCAGCGCCCGCTCGCCGGGGCCTTCACCACGATGTCTGTGCCCAGCACGTTGGCCTGCCCGACGATCTGACCCGCGATCTTCCACCGGTTATTATCGTTCTGGAAGACCTTGCCGCCGATGCGGACCTGGACCGTCACCCGCTCGCCGTACCCGCGCAGGCCCACCGTGCCCGTCGCCTTGAAACGGTACTTGCCCGCCTTCGCGGAAACGAAAGGCACCGTGCCCGGCAGCGTGTTGTGTGTGACTTTGAGATTGGAGATTTTGCTCGGCAGGTTCCCGATCACCACCCCGGCCTGTGTCACACGCAGGCCCGCGCTGAAGTTCTGGGCGGGGACCACGTCCGGCGTTGCCCGGGCGGTCCCCGAGATGCGGTACCGGCCCACCGCCGCGTCGGGCAGCGTGGCCAATCCGGCCGGCTGAACCGCGGCAAGCGGTTCGTAAGATATGCCGGACGTTCCGGACTCCGCGGCCGCGTATACCGGCTCAATGCCGGCCTCGATCACCACGTCATCCGCCGTCAGTGGATCACCGCCAGGCTGCACCGCCGGATCAACCCACGAAGCGCTCAGCAGCAACCGGCCTTCCAAGGCTTCCAGACCGCTTGGCTTGCTCCCATCGGTTCGGGCCAATAGCGCGTGATTCGGCTTCCTGTCCATCGTGCGTGCTCCGGAAGGGCCTGTGGATCGGATAGGCAAGCCGACCATAACGCTGTAATACTTACAAATCAAGCATTTATCACCCTTATCAAGCGTTTTTCGCCTGCCGGTCGTGGTTACCCCATCCCCGGCTGATCACCCCACTTGTGGCCGATGGTCCCGCTACGGCTGCTCCGGGCACCTCCCCGCCCGGCGAACGGTTGACGCTCCCGGCGGTCAGCGATAGATTGATGTGATTACCAGACTTGTATTCACTGGAGTTATCCAATGTCGGGAACGCAACGCTTGTTGTTGGGTCTATGGCTGTCCGTGTTGGCCTGTTTGCCCGGTGCGGTTGTCGCACAGGAGCAGACGCCCGCTTCGCTCTGGGAAGACTTCAACCACTACGTCCTGATCGCCAAGCCCGACCTGGCGCTGGCGACCGGCCAGGCGCTGCTTCAACAGACGGACAACCAGACGCTGCTTTCAACCGTCGAATCAAGCGAACGCAAGGAGTGGGCCAACGTCCTCGCCCGCGCGTCGAAGCTTGGCGAAGCCGACGCACAGTACGCCGACCTTGTCGCCGTCGCCAGGGACCTTGACGGACGCATCCAGGCGGCGCGCGTCGAACTCAGCCGTGACCCGCAACGCATCCAGCAGGACATCGAACTGTTGGCGCAGGGCCAGCGCGCTTACCGCAACGCGACCCAACGTCTCGCCGCCGCCGGCCAGTACGCAGCGCCGCACATGCTCGCCACGCTGCTGGATCAAAACCAGTCACGTCTTCACCCGTACATCCTTTCGTCGATGGTGACGATCGGCCAGCCGCTGGTCGCGCCGCTCTCCGCCGCGTTGCCCCAGCTCGACCCCGTCGCCATGAGCCACGTCGCGCAGGTGCTCGCCGAGATCGGCTACCCGCAGGCGCTGCCCGCGATGAAGGAAGTGCTCGAATCGCCCACCGTTGACGCCAGCGCCCGCCAGGTCGTGCAGGTCGCCTACAACGCGCTGATGGCTTCCACCCGTCAGCCCGCCGACCTCAGCGCCGCCGAATGGCTCCTGCAACTCGGCCAGACCCAATACACCACCGGCACCAGCGCCGGCGATACCCTCCCCGGTTACGACGCCTCCATCGAGTCCGGCCTGGTCTGGACCTACGGCCCGAAGATCGGCCTGATCCCGATCGTCGTGCCCGGCGAGATCTTCGGTGACGTGCTGGCGATGCGTTCGGCTAAACGCGCGTTGGAACTCAACGACGGACTCGACCAGGCGCTGAGCCTGTATCTGATGGCCAACCTCCGCCGGGAGAACCGCCTGCCGGCCGATACCCTCGACCCCAGCTACCCCAGCGAGCTGCAGCCCGCCGGGTTCTACGCCATGCTCGCCGGCCCGGACCGCCTGCACGACGTGCTGGCCCGTGCGATCCAGGACGCCGACGCCGAACTCGCCCTCGACGCCATCGAAGCGCTGTCCGCCACCGCCGGCACCGAAGCACTCGTCCACCGCGGGTCCGCGCAGCAGCCGCTGCTTAACGCCCTTTCCTACCCCGACCGCCGCGTCCGCTTCCGTGCGGCCGAAGCATTGGCGAAGGTCCGGCCTTCCGAAACCTTCACCGGCGCGCACCGCGTCACCGCCGTCCTCGCCGAGGCCGTCCGCCAGAGCGACGCTCGTTACGCGATGGTCATCGCCAACGACGAGGAAACCGTGAACAAACTCAAGGCCGTGCTCCGCGAGCTGGGCTTCGAGGCGTTCGGCGGCTTGTCGATGGCCGATGTCAGCGAAGACCTTAACCTCGTGCCCGGCATCGACCTGATCGTCGCCGCGACCGACGCAGACACGGCCATCCGTCTCCGCAACGACACCGCCAACGACTACAAGACCAGCGCGGTCCCGATCCTCGCGATTCAAAGTGAAGAGCAGAACATCCGCCTAAAAAACTCGCTCGGCGACGACAATACACGTGTCCGCCCCGCCCTTATGAGCGACGATACCGAAGCCCTCAAAGCGGCCGTGGAATCCGCGACCGCGTCCTACACCGGTGAAAGCATCGGCGCTACGCAAAGTAACGAATTCGCGCTGTCCGCCCTGGCCCTGCTGCGTGACGTTGCGATCGACAGCAACGTTTTCCAGGTCACCGACGCCCAGCCGGCGCTGACCCAGGCCCTGTCCGACGAGCGTGACCCGGTGAAGATCGGGGCCGCCAATGTGTTGGCACTGATCGACAACGGCGACGCGCAACGTGCCCTGGCCGAGACCGCCCTTTCGACCGAGGGCGACCTGCAACTGGCCATGCTCGCCAGCCTCGCGGATTCGGCGACCTACTTCGGCAACCACCTGAGCACCGACCAGACCGACCGCATCCTGGAGCTGGTCCAGGCCAGCTCGGGCGACCTCGCCATCGCCGCCGCCCGTGCACACGGCGCACTGTCGCTGCCCACCGCCAACGCGGTGAAGCTCCTGACCGTGACCGAGTAAGCAAGCCTTAAAATCTCAACCAAAAAACGAAGCCCACGGATTTTATTCCGTGGGCTTTGTCGTTGGCGTGCGCTTTAAGCCGAGTTATGTCCCCACGGCTAGCCGTGGGCGCGACCATTTCTCTAGGCGCGCCGTTGCCGACGCGCTCAAGCAACCTACCCGTGCCGCGGCCTTAATAAAAAGGCCCGGGCCGGACCGACCCGTGACGACACTGCTTGGTTTTGCACGCGGTGGGGTTTGCCCTGCCCGCACTGTCACCAGCGCGGCGGTGCGCTCTTACCGCACCATTTCAACCTTACCTGTGACCGGCGAGCCGGCCCATCGGCGGTATCTTTTCTGTGGCACTTTCCCGCGCCCAAAGCTCACGCCCCGGGCGGGTGGGTGTTACCCACCACCGTGTCCTGCCGTGCTCGGACTTTCCTCGTCGGGCCTAAAGCCCGCCGCGGCCGCGCACGCACACCAACCGGCCCATTGTACGCCCAACACCCCCGACGCGTTCCGTCAGTCGTGGTATCTTCTGTGCATGGCCAAACGCAGCCTCTCACCCGAAGCCACACTCTGGACCGATGCCTCCTACGCGCCGCTCGCCGGGGAACTCTTAAACCTCATGGGGTCCGCCCTCAAGCCCATCGGCGTCGGCGGCCCGCCCGTCGCCGAGGTCAACCAGCTCGCCAAGGAACTCAACTGCGACAAGCACGACGACCTGCGCAAGATGTGCATCGACCGCCCGGCCGCGTACCTGCTGCTGGCGACCCTCCAGGGCGTCTCTCCCGAGGATCTTAACGCGCTGGTCAGCCAGGGCACGACCGTGCTGACGCTCGAACCGATCGCCTCCGATCTGCAGGGCCTCGCCGCCGCCGAGCAGTTGGGTGTCAAGAACGGCGGCTCCCCCGCCGACGTGCCCGGCCGGATCGTGCAGGTCCCCGTCTTCACCCAGTCCCCCGGCTACCTCGCCGCAGCCGACCCCAACGAACTCCTGGGCGACCGCCGACTGGTCAGCTTCTCAAGCTCCGGCAGACCCGGCCACGGCTCGCTCTTCGCCCGCCTGCTCGACGCATGGATAACCGTGCTAGGCTTCACCCTCATGCCCGAAACCATCGACGCCACCCTCATCGGCCCGCACGACGAAGCCCCCGACACACTGATGGACTTAACCGGCGGCCTGGCCGTGCTCGCACGCATGCCCGAATCTCAGGCCGCGCTCTTACAGGTTTCAGATGCCTCCGCCGTCACAGGCCGTACCCTCCGCGTGCAGGGTGACGGCGCATCGCTGCGCATCACCGACGCGACCTACAGCCTGCACAACCCCCAGGGCGAGGAACTCGACCGGATGACCCGCGACCCCGGCCCGGCAGGCTTCGTAGACATGCTCGCCTTCCAGTGGCGTCGCCTCCTCGACCAACCCGCCTCCCCCGGCTCCCGCCCCGGCACCTTCGGCCGGCAACAAGCCGAAGCTATGGCCTGTTGCCTCGCCTGCTTACTTAGCGTCCGCACCGGCCAACCCGAAAGCCCGGGGAAACTGCTGCAGATGAACCGGTGAGATCATGTAGGTCCGGGCCTGCCCGGACACGGGACCGCTGTTGGTATATGCTTGACAGGGCTATTAGATATCCATGAAACGTTACCGCGTCCTAGCTTTCGACTTCGATACACGCGTCCATTCGCTGACAATTGAAATTCAAGAACACTGGGAGCGCATGTAAAAGAATCCCATCAGGCAAACAGGGTAAACCGAAAAGGCTCATTCTGACAATTTGGCGAGTTAGCGGCGGAACAAAAACGGCAAAATTTCATCGATCTGGGACCGAAGCCATTATCGGTACTAGCTTTTCACAACTGTTTCCTTGAACAGATCTGAATTGTTTACACGGGGCGCATACTACCCCTCGCTCACTTCCGCTTGTGCGCTCGGCGAAAGAATCCTCAACCACTTAATCCTCACACTTCGAGATGATTTCAAAAGCCATAAGGAATACAAGCGTGTATATGGCAAAGATTCATTCGACAACTGGGATTTGGCTATCGACACCCTTGAAGCGTGGCAAGTACTGCTTCCCGATGTTGTGAAGGAGTATCGCGTGCTTCGAGGTTTAAGGAATAACGCGATACATTTTCGCCCTGAAGTAGATCGTAACGATCGGCCATTATTGTAGCCGCTCGATGCGATCAAGAGCCTTCAAAATATCGTTGGCATACAATTTTAAGGCCGCCTTTGGCCCCCAGCCATGGTTTATCACAGGTGTGGCTGGAGAAATTTACATCAAAAAAAGCTGTGAGTCGCAGCCATTCATACAGAAGGTGTACCTTCCGAATTGCGTGGCGGTCGGGCCAAAACACAAAATCAAATCAGTCATGCCGTGGCAGATACATGATGAGCAGGACTACGAAAATTGTGACGTTTCCGATGAAGAGTTTGCAATCTGCGGCGTGCTCAACAGGGTATGTAATCAACTGTCAGCGGCTAACAAAACATACGGATCCGGGGACCTGCCCGAATACGGATAAATCATCCCCGAACTGTGTCCGGGCGGGCCCGGACCTACAAAAGCCTGATCCTCGCCGGGGTTTGACACTTTTCGGGCCGGCCCCTACACTACTATCGACTTTTACGGCAGAGCCGACCGTGACGAGGCCTTTGGGCCGAGGGCGCGGACAAGAGAAGGTTTAGCAACGGCCGACCGGCGGCGTGCCCCTTCGAGTTCGTCGGAAAGGCCGGGCACCCCTCTTCCTCGCAGCCGCGCCCCCGCGTTCGCCGCCTGTGGGATGCCGAGCCTGGACGGCTTCCACGCAGACCCCATAGGCCCGTGGTGTAATTGGCAACACCCCAGTTTTTGGTACTGGTATTCAAGGTTCGAGTCCTTGCGGGCCTATTCCATCACGATTCCCTGATCGACACGGACCGGCGGAGGACTGTTTTGAGTGATACCCAGAACAACGTGGACCTAGCGGCCGGCCCGCGCCCCAGGCCGTCATCATGGCGGCGGCAGCGGGCACGCAGATGGGCAGCGACCTGCCCAAGGTTCTGTATCCCGTCGCGGACCAGCCGATGCTCTGGTGGGTGATCCGTGCCTGCCGGAGGCGGGCGTCTCGCGGTGTCGTGGTCGCTGGCTACAAGGCCGACGGAAGTGAAGCGATCGCTGAAGGCTTCGAGGGCGTCGAGTTCGCGTTGCAGGACGACCCCAAGGGTACCGCGCATGCCGTGCAGGTCACGCAACCGCTGTTCGAGGACCAGCCGGCGACGGACCTGTTCGTGCTCGCCGGCGACGGGCCGCTGATCCGCGCCAAGACGCTCGGCCGGCTCCTGGAAGTACACCGCCGACGCAAGGCCGCCGCCACCCTGGCGACCAGCATCATCGACGACCCTACCGGCTACGGCCGGATCGTCCGCGCCAAGGACGGCGCGCTCGATTGCATTGTTGAACAGAAAGACGCCTCGCCCGAGCAGCTTCAGATCAAAGAGGTCAACCCCAGCTACTACTGCTTCGATAGCGCCGCTTTGTTCGGGGCGCTGGCGCAGGTCAAACCGCACAACCAGCAGGGCGAGTACTACATCACGGACGTGCCCTCGATCCTCAAGCACCAGGGCAAGGGCGTCGAGGTCGTCGAAGCGGTGCCGCCTCAGGACGTTTTGAGCATCAACACGCAAGAGCAACTGCAAACCGTGGACGCGATCCTCCGCAGCCGGCTGTCGCGCGAATCGGTGGGAGTGCCTTCCTGATGAGCAAGGTGGACAAGGACCAACTGAAGATCTTCTGCGGCCGGGCCAGCCGGACGCTGTGCGAGTCGATCTGCCGGTCTCTGGACCTGCCGATGGGCCAAGGGCACACCGAGATGTTCCCCGACGGCGAGGTGCTGGTGAAGATCGAGGAGGACGTGCGCGGCCGCGACTGCTTCGTCGTCCAGTCGACCTGCCACCCGGTCAACGCCCATCTGATGGAGCTTCTGATCTACATCGACTGCCTGAAGCGCGCAAGCGCCCGGCAGATCACGGCCGTGATCCCCTACTACGGCTACGCCCGGCAGGACCGCAAGGACGAGGGCCGGACGCCCATCACCGCCAAGCTGGTCGCCAACCTGATCACCGCCGCCGGCGCCGACCGCGTGCTGACGATGGACCTTCACGCCGCGCAGATCCAGGGCTTTTTCGACATCCCCGTGGACCATCTTTCCGCCGCGCCGGTCATCCTCGACTACATCCGCGAGCTGCGCAGGCAGACCGGCCCGATGTGCGTGGTCAGCCCGGACGTGGGCAACGTCAAGACCGCCAGCCAGTTCGCCACCGCGCTGGGCGATGAGATCGCCATCATCGACAAACGACGCAAGAGCGGCACCGAGGTCGTCAGCGCCAACATCATCGGCGACGTGAAAGACAAGACCGTGCTGATGGTCGACGACATGATCTCGACCGCCGGCACGATCTGCGAGGCCGCGAAACTCGTCACGCAGAAGGGGGCGAAGGACGTGATCGCCGCCTGCACGCACCCCGTGCTCGTCGGGCTGGCGATGGAACGGCTCGCCGAAGCGCCGATCAGCAAGGTCATCGTCACCGACACGATCCCCTGCGGCTCGCGTTGCGCCCCGGTCCAGGACAAGCTCGTCGAACTGTCCGTCGCCAAGCTGCTGGGCGAGGCCATCCGGCGCATCCACCACAACCAATCCGTTTCGAGCCTGTTTCGGCCCGAAAGCGGCAGCAAACGATAAACACACGAACGAACCGACCACATAAACCCAAAGGCAAAAACGCCAGAATCGGAGAATCGAACCATGAGCACAGCAACCCAACCCAAGATCCACGCGGAAGTCCGCGAACGCACCGGCAGCCGTTACGCCGCACGCAACCGCGCCAAGGGCATGCTGCCCGGCGTGATCTACGGCCACAAGCAGGACCCGATCCATGTCAGCGTCAACGCCAAGGAGCTGGTCGAACTGCTGCACCACAACGCCCACGTCATCGAGGTCGAGGTCGGCGGCAAGTCCGAGCCTTGCCTGGTCAAGGACGTGCAGTGGGACCACCTCAGCAAGCACATCATCCACGTCGATCTGGCCCGCGTCGATCTCAACGAAGAGGTCGAGATCGAGCTGGAACTGAAGCTGGAAGGCGAGCCGGTCGGCCTGAAGGTGGCCGGGGCGCTGCTCGAACAGGCCGCCGCCACGATCGAGGTCAAGTGCCGCGCCAACGCCATCCCCGAATTCCTCACCCACGACGTATCGGCCCTGGAGGTCGGCGACTCGGTGCTGGTCTCGGACCTGAAGCTTCCCGACGGCGTCACCGCCGTGAGCGATGCGGACACGCTTGTCGCGCACATCAGCGTGACCAAGGAAGAGTCGGAAGAGGAAGCCGCCGGCGAAGGCGCGGACGAGCCGGAAGTCATCGGCAAGGCCGAGGCCAAGGAAGAAGACGACGAGAAATAATCCCGCCGCGGATGGAACACGTAAATGCACGATCGATGAATGCACGGGTGTCGGATTCCTACTTCGACACCCGTGCATTCGTGCTTTACCGGCCCCAAACCTGAACCTTAAACCCACGACCACGCTATGCACATGATCGTCGGCCTGGGAAATCCCGGCCCGGAATACGCCAAGACCCGCCACAACGCCGGGTTCATGGTCCTCGACCGGCTCGCCACACGCCACGGGATCACCGGCGTGAAGTCGCGGTTCAGCGCCGGCGTGCTCGACGGCCAGGTCGCCGGGCACCGCTGCCTGCTCGCACAGCCGATGACGTTCATGAACCTCTCCGGCACCACCGTCAGCGAAGCGGTGAACTTCTACAAGCTCGAACTCAAAGACATTATGGTCGTCGTCGATGAGGTCGCCCTGCCGCTGGGCTCCATCCGCATGCGCGCAAGCGGCAGCGCCGGCGGGCACAACGGCCTGAAAGACATCGAAGAAAAACTCGGCACGCAGGACTACCCCCGCCTCCGCATCGGCGTCGAGTCCCCCACCCGCGCCTCACGCAAGGACTTCGTCCTCGGCCGGTTCACCGAGGAGCAGATGGCCGACCTGAACCCCGCCCTCGAACGCGCCTGTGACGCCATCGAAAGCTGGCTCAAACACGGCATCGGCAAGACGATGAGTTTGTTTAACGCCGAGGGTTGAGTGGGAAAAGCAGGAAGCACAGGATGGTCTCAACAGCGGAACGCTAAATTTAGAAAGCAGGAAATCCAAGACACACGCACCCGGGCGCGAGGGCTTTATTTCCTGCGATTCCAAATTTCCTGCGATTCCTGCTTTTCCTTACACCGCCGCCTGGTTCTCGTGGCGGACGAGCAGGTCGTAGAGGTCCTGGGCGTCGCGGGCTTCCTGGAGGGCGTCTCGCAGGTCGTTGCTGACCAGCAGCCGGCTGATCTTGGCAAGCGCCTGGATGTGCGGGCCGGTCTTGTCGAGCGGGGAAGCGAGCAGGATGATGAGGTTGACGGGCTTGCCGTCGATCGCGGCGAACTCCAGCGGCTTGGCGGGCCGGCCGATCGCCATCCGCAGCTCGTCGCAGCCCGCGGCCTTGCCGTGGGGGATGCCGATGCCGTGGCCGATCCCGGTGGTGCGGGTCAGTTCACGCTGCCAGACCGCCTGCTTGAGGCCCTCGGCGTCCTGGATCGCGGTGTGCTCCACCAGGACGTCAATCAACTCGTAGATACAGGCCTGCTTGGAGTCGCCCTCCAAGGGAACCTTCACGCAATCGGGTTGCAGGATATCGGTTAGCCGCACGATCAACCCTCACACTCTCTGAGGAACGAACGAATGGGGAAGAATACCCGTGCCGGCGCCGTGCGGCAAGGCGGGGACGGAACTTATCATCGGCAGATGGGGCGGTGGCCTGTGAGGATTCCCCGGATCGGGTAGGCTTTCGGGCATGACGCCGCCGCTTCATTCACCCCAAACTACCGCTCCCACAACTACCGACAACGCTCTGTCAGGCCCCTTAAAGCAATACTTTGGCCACGACCGCCTCCGCCCGATCCAGGACCAGGCCATCGCCGACGTCCTCGCGGGCCGGGACGTCTTCATCATCATGCCCACCGGCGGGGGCAAGAGCCTGTGCTACCAACTCCCGGCCGTGCTGGAGGGGACTTCCGGGGGCACCACGGTTGTCATCTGCCCGCTGATCGCCCTGATGCAGAACCAGGTCGAGCTGCTCAACGCCAACGGCATCCGCGCCACGCTCTTAAACTCCACGCTCGATGCGCAGGAAGCCGCGGACCGCGAACGCCGCGCGCTTGCCGGCGAATACGACCTGATCTACCTCGCCCCCGAACGCCTGATGAGCGCCGCCGGCAAACGCCTCTTATCCAGACTCAACGTCGCCCGCTTCGCCATCGACGAGGCCCACTGTATCAGCGAGTGGGGCCACGACTTCCGCCCCGAGTACCGCCAGCTCGGCACGCTCCGCGCGGGCTACGGCGGACGCTTCCGGATACCCCCTGATCGCGCTGACCGCCACCGCCACCCCGCGCGTCGCGGACGACATCGTCCGCATGCTCAACCTCCGTGACCCCGCCACACACCACGGCGGGTTCGAGCGCACCAACCTCCACTACGAGGTCCGCCCCAAGCAGCAATCCTTCCAGCAGATCGTGCAATACATCCACGACCATCCGGGCGACGAGGGCATCATCTACTGCCAGAGCCGGGCCCGCGTCGACCGTGTCGCGCAGCAGCTCTGCGAACGCGGCATCAACGCGCTGCCTTATCACGCCGGGCTGGAACCCGAGGTCCGACGCAAGAACCAGCACGACTTCATCTACGGCGACACGCGCGTCATCGTCGCCACCATCGCCTTCGGCATGGGCATCGATAAGCCCGACGTGCGCTTCGTCATCCACGCCGACATGCCCCGGCACCTGGAAGGCTACTACCAAGAGACCGGCCGCGCCGGACGCGACGGCCTGCCCGCCGACTGCATCCTCTTCTACTCCGCCGCCGACCGCGCCAAGATCGAATACTTCATCGAGCAGAAGCCCGACGAAGCCGAACGCGAGCACGCCTACGCACAGCTCGACGAGGTCGCCAAGTTCGCCCACGCCACCGGCTGCCGCCTGGTCCCCCTGCTCGGGCACTTCGGCGAGACACACCCCGGCGACTGCGGCCACTGCGACAACTGCCGAAAGCCCCCCGTACTCACCGACGCCACCGAAGACGCACAGAAACTCCTCTCGGCGATCGCACGCACCGGCCAACGCTTCGGCCTGGGCCACGTCATCGACGTCCTGCGCGGCTCCATGGCACAGAAAATCATCGACAAAGGCCACGATCAACTTAGCGTCCACGGCATCGGCAAGGACAAGCCCAAGCCCTACTGGGGCACGCTCGCCGACACCCTCATCCGCCAGAGTAACCTCGCCCTCACCGCCGACGAGTACCGCACCGCCCACCTCACCCCCGCCAGCATGCTGATCCTCAAGGGCGAACAAAAAGTCGAACTCGCCCAGTCCCGCGCCGTCGCCGACCGTAAATTCCGCACCGCGCCCAAGTCCGCCAAGCCCGACGACCTCCCCCTGTCCGATGCCGACCACGAACTGTTCGACGAGCTGCGCACGCTCCGCCGCCAACTCGCCGCCGACCAGAACGTCCCCCCTTACGTCGTCTTCGGCGACCAGTCCCTGCGAGCCATGGCCCAACAACGCCCCACCACCGACGAGCAGTTCTTACTCATCCCGGGCGTCGGGCAGACCAAGCTCAAGCGGTATGGGGCGGTGTTTATGGGGGTGATCAGAGGTGCGAGTTAATGCCAGCATCACATTCGAGTCGTGTGCTGTTTAATAACTTGGCTGCGATCTTTTCGTGAGATTGTTAAATGAAACCCCAATCTTTAGATGAAGTCACCTATCAAAGAATACAAGATCTATGTGCTCAGGGCGATTCTCACTTTGAAAAGCATAATTACGAGAAAGCACTTAAACACTATCACGATGCGCTAAATATCGTTCCCAAACCAGTGGAGGAGTGGGAGACTGGCACATGGATACTTGTCGCAATTGGTGATCTGCATTTTCAGACAGGCAAATACGCTGAGGCGATTACTGCTTTAAAAAATGCGATTCGCTGTCCTGGTGGCTTGGGCAATCCCTTTATCCATCTCAGACTTGGCGAAGCCTATTTTGAATCAGGCGACGAAGATTTGGCCGCAGATGAGTTAGCTAGAGCATATATGGGTGCCGGGCGGGATATATTCGCCCAGGAAAACTCCAAATACATCAAATTCTTAAGCACCCGTATTGAGCCTCCTGCTGGGCAAGACCATATATGACGTATTAGCCTTAGTCTATCTTCGGTATGATGGGCGGAGTGGCGATAGTCGCACTATCCTCCACCACGCCGGGGCGGGAAGATTCATATCCCATCGGCTTCCACGAGTTGCGGCTTCACCCGTGGCTACAAAATATGGCTCCTTCGGAGCCTCTGACGGTGACCGTAACCATCAAAATCCGGGGCGTCACCGGGGCACGCTTGAATCTGTTATAAACTAACGCACCCATGCCCCGTGCTCGACGCGGGACTGCAAATCAGTCTCACCCCGCCCCCGGACGGCGTCAGGTTGTAGCCACGGGTGGAGCGCGCGGAACCGTGGGAAATGAGCAGTTAGCGCCCCGCCCCGGAGGGCGGGGCGGGGAAACCACATGTCCGGGACGTACACACAGATCCTCCTGCGTCGTTTTCTCGACGAAATACCGCGAGCCCTGGATCACGACCGACATCGCCGGAACGCCTGTACGGCTACATGGGCGGGATCATCCGGCGGAGAAGGGTGTGCTCTACGACATCGGGGTATAGAAGATCATGCATTTGTATCTGCGGCACGGCGGCGAAGCGACGGTCTCTGACCTGATGCACTCGGTTAAATCAGCAGTCACTCGGTGGGTACACGAGACTTTTCCCAGGAATTGAACACCTTCGCGTGGCAGGAAGGGGTATAGCGCCCTTTTCGGTGAGCCCGTCGCAGGAGCCGGCGGTCAAAATACATCGCGAATCAGGCGCAACATCATGCGGGGAGGATTTTAAAACAGAGTTGTTGCGGTTGCTGCGGCTGCTGGGGTTGCGGAGTTTGATGAAGCGTTATGTGTTTGAATGACGGGGTTGTTAAAAGGTGTTCCCTCCGCCGCCGGGGGCGGGTTAGTTTTCCACGGGTTGCGCTTCGCTCCACCCGTGGCTACATGCCTTCGCCCCGTTGGGGCGAGTTGGTGGATCGACTTCTTTCCGCGGGTTGTGCGCCGTTATAACCGTAGGAACAGCTCTGTAGGTCCGGGCCTGCCCGGACATCTGTGCGTCAACCCACAACCCATCCGGGCAGGTGCGTACCCACTTCTGTAGTTAAAATCACAATCATGTCCGCCCCCCCCGTGTCCTACCGCCCCATTATCGAAAGTGACATCCCCGACCTCTTCGCCGTCCGCATCGCCACGTGGGACAACGAGCGCGGGGCCGAGGAGCTTGAGGCCTTGGGGATCACGCCTGAATCGGTCCGGGAGCGGCTCGCTACGAACCATCACGGCTTCGTGGTGCGTGTCGAAGAACGCACCGTCGGCTTTGCGATGGGTAATCGTGATAACGGCGAGGTGTGGGTGATCGCGGTGCTTAAGGCATACGAAAACCGTGGCTTCGGCCGGGGGTTACTGACCCGTGTCGAGGACTGGCTCTTCGAGCATGGGCATGAATCGATCTGGCTGACCACCGACACGGACGAGCGCCACCGGGCGGTGGGCTTCTACCGGCGACTGGGATGGCGTGACTGGAAATTCGAGCACGGGGACCGGTACATGATCAAAGAGCGCCGCTAACCCCTGATCCCGGCGAACCTTGACCCCACCGGCGGCGTAAGCCAAACTATACGGCCCGCAACGGGTGGAACCGGGCGGAACTTGGACACATCCCGGGGGCGGACATCCGGGGGCCGGGGGGCAGGGGTTATTGGCATGATTCAAGCGGAACAGTTGGTGAAATGGTTCGGGCCGACCCGGGCCGTGGGCGGGCTGACGTTTTCTATTGAGAAGGGCCAGGTCGTCGGCTTCCTCGGGCCTAACGGCGCGGGCAAGAGTACCACGCTGCGCATCCTCACCGGGTACCTGCCCCCGACGGCCGGCTCGGCGAAGGTGGCCGGGCACGACGTGCTCAAGGAGTCCGAGGCCGCGCGGTCGTCGATCGGATACCTGCCGGAGAGTACGCCCTTGTACCCGGAGATGCGGGTCGAGGAGTACCTGGACTACCGGGGCAAGCTGCTGGACATGGCCCGGGTGGACCGGGTCCGCCGGATCGGCGAGGTCTGCGACCGCTGCGGGCTGTCACACATCCGCCGTCGGCTGATCGGGCAACTGTCCAAGGGCAACCGCCAGCGTGTCGGTCTGGCGAGGCGCTGATCCACGAGCCGGACGTTTTATTCCTCGATGAGCCGACCGCCGGGCTGGACCCCAACCAGATCAAGCACTTCCGCGAACTGCTGGGCGAACTCCGCCGCAAGCACACGATCCTGCTATCGAGCCACATCTCCACCGCGAAATCGAGAAGACCGTGGACCAGGTGCTGATCCTCAAGCAGGGCGAACTCGTGGCCGATGGCACGACCGACCAGCTCTCTGCGCGAAAGTCGACGGCGGCGCCCCGCGTGCTAATGGACATCCAGGCGGATGCCGAAGCGGTGAGCGCGACGCTGCAGCTCGGTCCCCGGCGTGCGCGAGGTGGATGCCGCTTGCGACGGCTGGTGCCACGTCGAGGTTGCCCCGCAAGGCGATCAGGACCTCCGCGATGCAACGACCCGAAAGGCCAACGAAAAGAGCTGGACCGTCCGCGAGATCTCGCACCGCAAACCCAACCTCGAAGACTACTACCTGCAACTGTTCCAGGAAGGCAATAACAAGAAGCAGAAGGCGACGGCTTGAGTTGATTGTCTGAATAACTGAAAGATACCCGGCCCTTCGCTTCGCTCAGGGCCGGCGTTAAGCTGAAACCGATCACGATAACCAAACCCCAGACCCCAGACCCGATGCAACACACCCTCACCATCGCGAAACGTGAACTGACCAGCCTGTTCTTCAGCCCGGTCGCCTACGTCGTGCTGGGCGTCTTCGGCTTCGCCACCGCGTTGATCTTCTTTACGCAGTTCGGCCCCGGCGCGCCGGCGGAGATGCGCGGCGTGCTCGGGTCGGTCGCCGTGCTGATGATCTTCCTCGTCCCGGCGATCAGCATGCGATTGATCAGCGAGGAGTACCGTTCGGGCACGATCGAAACACTGATGACCCTGCCGATCAGCGATACGCAGGTCGTGCTGGGCAAGTGGCTGGGCGCGATGGGGTTCCTCGTCACGCTCATGGTGCCGATCGTGATCCTCACCGCCCTGCTCTCATTTAACGCAAGCCCGGACTTCGGCCCGATCCTCACCGGGTTCCTGGGCCTGCTGATGGTCGGCGGGCTGTACCTCGCCATCGGCGCGTTCGCCTCGGCCACCACGCAGAACCAGATCATCGCCTTCCTCGTGACCGTCTTCATCATCCTGTCGATGGTCTATCTCTGCCCGTACCTGGCGCGGACCGACTGGCTGGCCGACTGGGCGAAGCAGGGCCTGTTCTATGTGAACATCTACGACCAGTACGGCGACTTCGCCAAGGGCATCATCGACCTGGGCCGGGTCGTGTTCTTCGTCAGCGGGATCGGGTTGTTCCTGTTCTTCGCGACCCTCACCCTGCAAAGCAAACGCTGGCGCTAAAGCTAAAGAGCGTCTGAACGATACGGATAAGACATGGCAAGCACGCACGAGACAAAGACCGATTCGCACGCCGTACGCCGGATCAAGTTCGGGCTGAACGTCGCGGTCGCCGTGGTCGCCGCGCTGGGGATCGTGATCTTCATCAACTGGATCGCCGGGCGTCAGTACCTGCGCGTGGACCTGACCAGCGGCGGCAGCTACAGCCTGTCCGCGCAGTCCAAGGCTGTCCTCGACAAACTCGACAAAGGCTACCGGCTGATCACCCTCCTGCCGGACGACTCGCGCATCGCAGATGAAGACACGGCACTGGTCTACCGGCGCGTCAGCGACCTGGCCGACGAATACGGGCGCTACACCGACGGGCTGACGGTCGAGCACCTGGACCCGCGCAGCGACATCACCAAGGCGGAGAGCCTTAACGCCGCGATCGCCGAGACGTTCAAGGACGAACTCGCCCCCGTGATCGAAGCGGTCAAGGAGAGCCGGGCGGCGCTCAAGGCGGTCGAGCCGATCAACGAAAAACTGATCGCCACCCTCACCGCCGGGCTGAACACCGAGTCGGACCAGCCGCAGTCCCGCACGCAGCAACTCTTCCGCGCCGCCGCGAGCGAATGCACGACCTTCCAGCAGACCGCCGAGCAGGCGGCGAAGCAGGCCGACGAGCTGATGGGCCAGGTCCTGATCAACTACGCCGGCATCAAGGACACCTTCGAGCAGACGCTGACGAACTACGACGCCGTGCTGGGCGTGATCATCCAGAGCGCCGGGCCGCTGACGCGCTCGGCCGAGACGGACAACGCCGACAAGGAACGCCTGCTCGAAGCCGTGGAACTCTGCAAAAAAGCACAGACCGAGCTGACCACCCCGCTCGACAAGATCCGAAACGCCAAGGATGCGCCCCGCTACAACCAGGTGCTCTACAACCTCACCGGCGGCGCGTCTGTCGTGGCGATCGGCCCGGGCCATGTGAAGGTCGTCCCCGTCAGCGAGATGTGGCGGCAGGATGCGCGCGACTACGAAGAGACCAAGCAGGTCAAGCAGCAGTACCTGATCGAAGAGAAGATCACCGGCGCACTGTTGAGCATGACGCTCGACCAGCCGCCGTTGGTCGTGTTCGTCCTGTCCGGCGGCGGCGCGGCGCTGGGGCAGCAGGGGCAATACAACATCGTCGCCCAACGCTTGCAGAGCGCCGACTTCCGTGTGACGCAGTGGAACCCGGCCGGCCAGGTCGGCGCGATGGGCCAGCCGACCCCGCCCGCGCCGCGCCCGGAGCCTGAGCCGGGACAGAAGGCCATCTGGGTCGTCCTGCCCACGCGCGCGCCGCAGGGCAACCCGATGATGATGGCCGCCGACCCGCGTCAGCAGATCGCCAACCTGCTCAAAGAACGCCTCGCCGCCGGCGACTCGGCGATGGTCCTGCTCGCCGCCGACCCCGCGGCGACTTTCGGCGTCGCTAACCCGATCGCCGACCTCTTAAGCGACTGGGGCATCACCGCGCAGACCGACAAACTCATCCTCCAGGAAGTCCAGCAGTCCAACCGCCGGACCGCCACCGAGATGCAGTTCCCGGTCACCAACTGGCCCACCGCCCTGCCCGTCACCACCGCGCTCAGCGGCATGCAGGCGATGTTCATGGCCGCAAGCCCGATCATCACCGGCGACGACAACGGCATCAAACACTTCCCGCTCGTCGAACTCAAGGGCGACCGCCTGTGGGCGCACGGCGACCTCTCGTCCCTCGACGCGGTCCGCAACGCCAAGTTTAGCGAACCCGACAGCGCCCCGACGTTCATGATCGCGGTCGCGGCGCAGAAAGACAATGAACGCCTGATCGCCGTCGCCGACGAGGTCTGGGCCAGCGACAACATCAACGGCTACGGCCTGCTCGGGCCCGGCACCGCCGAACTCACCGGCGCAGCCTTCCCCGGCAACAGCGAACTATTCGTCAACAGCATCTTCTGGCTCTCGGGCCTGGAAGACCTGATCGCAGCAAGCCCACGCTCGCAGGACGTGCCCCGCGTCAAGCCCATGAGCGCCGAGGCGCTGTGGTGGAACCAGACCACGATGCTCGCCGGCCTGCCGTCGGCCGCGCTGATCCTGGGCCTGAGCGTCTGGTGGGTCCGACGCCGGGCTTAAGGAGCTTACGATGAATTACAAAACCACCCTGATACTGGTATTGCTCCTGGCGCTGGTCGGCGGGTACTTCTACTTTGTCGAATCCGGGAAGATCAGTGGGTACGAGGCGCACGAACAGGCGACACAGCAAACCAACCAGCCCGAGGGCGAGCCTGTGTTCGCCGATCTGATCGGGAAGACCGACGCGATCAAGCGGTTCGACGTCGTGCGTGGCGACCAGTCATTCACGGTGATAAAGGAAGCCGACCGCTGGCTCCAGACCGAGCCGGTGCGTTTCCCGTTGAACGACTACACGCCGCAGGCTGTGGCCAGGCAGTTCGCCGAATTGCGCTACCTCGAACGTGTTACCCCCGGAAAAACTGACGCCCCTACCCCCGAACAGATGGGCCTGGACAACCCCCGCGCCGTTGTCACCGCCTGGCACGACGATCAACAAACATCGCTGAAGCTCGGCAAGCTCACGCTCGGAGGCAACGGCTACGTGCAGGTCGAAGGCGAGACCGACGCCTACATCGTCGATGCCGCACTCTTCGGGTCCGTGCTCGACGCGGACATCACCGACTGGCGCAGCACCACGCTGGAGATACCCGAGGCGTCCAAGGCCAGCGGCGTCGCCATATTCAGCGCGGACGGCTCCGACATCTTTCTGGTCAAACAGGACGGGCGGTGGCGATTCGATACCAAATCGGTGCAACGCGCCGGTCAGGGCGCGATCGAGTCGTGGTTCTCGTCCGCCGGCGGGGTCTGGATCAGCGGGTTCATCAAAGACAAGCCGGACAACCTCGCCCTGTACGGCCTGGATGCGGACTACCTGCGTATCCAGTTCACAGAAGAAGATGCCGAGGGGAACGAAGTCAAACATACCCTGCATATCGGCGACACCGACCTCAAGGGCGCTAACCGTTACGCCGCCTGGACCGATGGCGCCGACCCGATCACGGTCGTCTTCACCATCAACTCAGCGAGTGCCGAGGCGCTGGCACGGACGATCAACGACCTGACCGACCCGAAGGTGATCGCAGCCGACGCCGCCGATGTCCGCGGACTCATCGTTAAGCAAGGCGATCAGACGACGCTCCGCCTCCTTCGCGACCCGCAGGAAGGCTACAGCTTCGGCGGCGATGATCCGGGATACAAAGCCGATTACAGCGCATCACACGCGATGGTCACTCAGCTCTGTGGGCTGACCTCTGAACGGCATATGCCTGTCAATGAGATCAACGGCGATCCGATCGCTGATATTCACCTCACACTCGCCAGCAACGATGCGGGCCTGAATTTCGCCGTCTACAACCAGGGCGATGATCTCGCCATCGTCAGCGAGGGCGAATCGATCGCTTACCTCGTCCCCGCGGGCGAACTGGACACGTTGCTCGACACATCGCTTGGCCTGCGTGACCGCACGGTGCTGGACATCGTGCCCGACTCGATCGCGAAAATGACGCTGGTCCGTGACGACGGCGTCACCTTCACCTTCGAGCCGAAGCCCGCCGCCGGCGAGAGCAAAGCCGTCACATGGCGGCTCACAGGGCACGAAAACTATGAAACCGACGCGATCGCCGCGCTGGTTAAAACCGTCGGCCCGCTGCGCGCCGAGCGATGGCTCCCTGAGCCGGTCTCCCCCTCTGCCGGATGGATCGAGTGGACCATCGAACCGGTCGGCGGTGCACCGATCACGCTCAAGGCAGACCCGCAGACCGGCAACGCCGTGATGGGCGTTAACTCGGCGTTCGTTTTGCCGCAAGTACTGCTGCAGAAGCTCAACGCCGAATACCGCGACCGCACGGTGCTGGCGGTCGAGATCGACCGGATCCAATCGGTGAAACTGGCGAGCAACGAAACCAACCTGACGGTCACGCGCAACGGCCAACAGTACGTCAGCGATCTCGGCGAGGTCACGCAACCGATGGCGGCGGCCGTGTTCGACACGCTCGCGGGGCTGCGCGTGAGGCGCTACATCCCGCCGATGCAGACCCCGCCCGGCGAGGTCACTTTCACGATCGAAATGACCACAGACGACAACACAACACGCATGCTGCGCGTATTCGATGCGGGGAATGACACCTTGACCGTCTCCATCGAACCCCCGCCCGGTGCGGATCACACCGCCTGGTTTACGCTCGATCGCGCGGATGTCGATAAGCTGCGTGCCCCACTGGGAGATGTGACCAATCCGGTGAAATAACCGGGATCAGAACATCTTCAACTGGTGCCGTTCCAGGTCGAGCTTGTTGACCGGGCGGTCAACGTCGATGGGGTATCGGCCGGTCCAGCAGGCCGTGCAGTATTTCTCCGGCGGCAGGCTCACGCACGAGAGCATGCCCTCCAGCGACAAGAAGTGCAGCGAATCCACGCCGAGGAACTTGGCGATCTCCTCGACGCTGCGGCCGTTGGCGATCAGGTGCTGCGGGTCAGGGAAGTCCACGCCGAAGTAGCAGCCGTGGCGGATCGGCGGGCAGCTGATGCGCAGGTGGATCTCCTTCGCGCCGGCCCGGCGGGCAGCGCCATTTTGTAGCGCGTCGTCGTGCCGCGCACAATCGAGTGAGTCATCGACGACAACCAGCCGGTGGTCCCGGACGATCTCGCTGACGACGTTAAGCTTGAGCCGCACGGCCGCCCTCACGCTGCGCCTGGCTGGCTTGATAAAGGTCCGACCGACGTAGCGGTTCGGGACGATACCTTCTTTGTAGGGTAAGCCGCTAGCCCGTGCGTAGCCCATCGACGAGCTGCGACCGGAGTCGGGCATCGGGATCACGCAGTCGGCATCGACCGGCGCTTCCTTGGCAAGCCGTTCGCCCAGCCGTTCGCGGACGACCTGCACGGTGTCCCCGAAGATGACGGACGAGGGGTTAGCGAAGTAGACGTGCTCGAAGATGCAGTGAGCGGGCGGCTGCGGCTGCGCGAAGCGTCGGCTCTCGACGCCCTTATCCGACAGCGTCACGATCTCGCCCGGCTCGACCTCACGCACGAACGTCGCCCCGATCGCGTCCAGCGCCACCGTTTCGCTCGCCACACACGGCGCGCCTGATTCGGTGCGCCCCAGCACCAGCGGACGCCAGCCCCACGGGTCGCGCGCCGCCTCGATCCGGTCGTGGAACAGGAACACCAGCGAGTACGCCCCCTGAAGGTGCGGCAGCACCTCCGCGATCGGGTCTTCTTTGGCAAGGTGATGCGAAGCCAGCAGGACCAGGATTACCTCGGTATCGGTCGAGGTCTGGAACATGTGCCCGCGCGATTCGTACTCGCTACGCAGCAGGTCTGCGTTGACGAGGTTTCCGTTGTGGGCCAGCGCGACCTGCCCGCCGATATATTCGCGCAGCAGCGGCTGGGCGTTGCAGGACCGGCTTGAGCCGGTGGTGGAGTAGCGGTTGTGCCCGATGCCCGCCCGGCCGGTCAGCTTAGCCAGCGTCTGGTCGTCAAAGACCTCGGCGACCAGGCCCATGCCGGTGTGTGCGTTGAGTTGCCCGTTGTCGGCCACGGCGATCCCGGCCGACTCCTGCCCGCGGTGCTGCTGGGCGTAGAGGGCGGTATAGCACTTATGGGCGCTGTCCGGATCGTCCCAGACTCCGAAGACGCCGCACTTATGTTTGGTCTGGTCATCCATGGAGGATCGGTTGCCTGGGGGGCTAAGACCAGACATTAGCGGGGACCGCGCGAAGGGTCAAGAAAGCGTGCAGAAAATGAAGTCATAGCCCGCGGGCAACACCCGCGAGGCCGGTCTGAAGGGAATAATCAGAGTAAGACGGTGACAGCAACCAAAGCCGCCTTAAGCGGCGTCTGCGTCCGTGAGGTGCAGGCGTTGAGAGGTCATGTCGGCGATGTAGTGCAGTTCCAGGTAGCGGGCGACGTAGTCGATGATGCTCAGGGCTTCGGGGATGTCGGGGTTGCTGGTCGCGCCCATCGGCTCAAAACGCATGCCCTTGAAGCGGCGCACCGCCTCATCGAGCGGCAGGCCGTACTGGATCGCCAGCGAGAAGGCCCGGCAGTAGGCCTGGATCAGCCCGGAGAGCGTCGAGCCTTCCTTGGCCATCTTGATGAACACCTCGCCGGGCATGCCGGTATCGAACAGCCCGATCGTCAGGTAGCCCTCGTGGCCCATGATCTGGAACTTGTGTGTGACCGATTCGCGGACCGGGGAGAGGGTCTGACGGTTGGCTACCATGCTCACGGGCCTCACTGACTAAAAGATACGGGACTGTCCTGAACGCCTCGCACGCCGGGCGGCCCCCGGCTCCCGACCCTATGATGATCGGACGATAACCGTTGTGACCTTCAATCCGTACCACCATGGCCAAAGCAACGACAGCCACTGAACCACGTTCAAATCCTCGCCCACCCGACGCCGACCCGCGTGTCGGGAAGGTGCGCCAACGGCTGCTGAAGTGGTACGACGCGCACCGTCGTCACTTGCCCTGGCGGGCGGACAAGAGCGAGACGCCCAACCCTTACCACGTGCTGGTCAGCGAGGCGATGCTCCAGCAGACGCAGGTGGCGACGGTCATCCCCTACTTCAACCGGTTCATCGAGGCGCTGCCCACGGTGGATGACCTGGCGGCGGCGGACGAACAGGCCGTGCTGCGGCTGTGGCAGGGATTGGGCTACTACCGCCGGGCGAGGAACCTGCACGCGGCGGCGAAGGCCATTCAACAGGAACACGGCGGAAAGGTGCCCGACACGATCGAGGCTTTGCTGAAACTCCCGGGGGTCGGGCGCTACACCGCCGGGGCCATCGCCTCGATCGCCTACGGCCGGCCCGCCCCGATCCTCGACGGCAACGTCGCCCGTGTCCTGGCACGCCTGTTCCTCATCGAGCAGCCCGTCGACGCACCCAAAACACGCAACACGCTCTGGCAACTGGCCGAGCAACTGGTCCCCGACAAGCGCGCGGGTGACTTCAACCAGGCGGTGATGGAACTGGGCGCGCTGGTCTGCACCAAGGTGAACCCGTCGTGCGAGGCGTGCCCGTTATCGGGTTTGTGATGCGGTTAAGGCCGACCACGTCGGCTCCGTGCCCGTGCCGGTGATTCGCAAAAGCCGCCCGTGGCCGTGCATCACCACATCCTGGCCATCGAACGCGGGTCGATACCTGTTCCAACAGCGCCCCAGCACGGGCCTGTGGTCGAACATGTGGCAATTGCCGACCGTGGAAGACTGGAAAGCCAAGGTTGATACCGATACGGTCACCCGCCGCGTCCGCGAGCAGTCCGGTCTCGTCACGAAAACCCCCAAACCCGTCGGCACATTCAAGCACCAGACCACGCACCGCACGATCAGCTTCCACGTCTGGCGGATGCGTGTTGCCTCCGGCCGGCTGCGCCCCGGGACCGGGCAATGGCGCGGCCTCACGGACCTGAACGACCTGCCGCTGCCGAACCCGCAACGCGCGGCGATCAAAATGTTGGATGAATCCCAATAGACCTGAACCGCCCCCGTTTAGCGGGGGAACTTGTTTCCCCATCCGCTAAACGGCGCAACGTGAATTGCGTGACGGCACGCCGTCACATCAGGTGTGATTCCAGGAAATCCGTCACGCGCATCGGCCCGAGGATGCCGATGGTTCTTTCATCGACGTCCAGCACGGGGATGTGCCGGAATCCGCCGATGGCCATCAGGTTCAGCGCCTTGGCCGGGCACTCGGTGGCGTAGACCGTGCGCGGGTTGGGTGTCATGTGGGTCGTGATCGGCTCGGCACGCGCCGCGGGGTTGTCGGCGATCTTGTTCAGCACGTCCCGGGCGGTGAAGACCCCGACCGCTTTGCCCCCATCCTCGATCACGATGCACGAGCACTCGTGTTTGGCCATCAGGTCCAGAGCGTCCTGCACCTTCGCGTCGCGCCCCACGCTCGCCACCGGCGTCATCGGCATCTGCGACACCTCGGTCTCACACAGCACACGCTCCAACTCGTCCGCGTACCGCGGCGGATCGTAGTTGCTCAGCGGGTCTTCGAATTCGCCCGGCTCGACGGGGTTGCGCTTGCGTCCCATAGTCAGGCCCCCTCCCGTGTGTTCATATGTAGTTTAGAATCCATCATCTGGACCTTTACCTGCCTCGGGAAGTGCTCCGCGACGTATTCCATCAGCCCCTTCTGACCGGTCAGGCCCGTCACTCGTCCCGCTTCGTCCACGACACAGATAAACCGCAGCCGATTCTGACGCATGTTCTCCAGCAGCTTCAGCACCGTATCAGACATACGGACGCGACCGGCTTCGGGGAGCGCGACCATGTGCCTGACCACCGGCTCGTCCAGCGGCACACACCCGCATAGCATCTTCACCAGTTGCCGCTCCGTGAACTTGCCCATCGGCCGCTGCTCGCTGTCCACAACGAACACGCAGCCCAGCGCGTTGTCACGCATCAGCTTCACCGCCTGAGCGACCGTCGTGTCGGGCGTAACCGTCAACGCCGGGCGCAACGGTATGTCCGCGACCGTCTCGTGGGTAATGTATTCGCGCAGACCCATACTTCACCTGACCTTCCTGCGTTACGACCATCCACCGATGGCGCACGTCCCCGGCCCCCCGGAGACCTTAGACAAGACATGACAAGCACATCCAGTCTAGGGATTCTCACGCCGGAATCAAGAAAAAAAGAGACCTTGATGCCTTGTGGAAAACAATGGCACTACCCACAAAGACCATCACACGCCCCCGCTCCCCCGGCTCAGGCGGCTTCAGCCGCCGTATCAACGCAGAAACAAACACACAAATCCGAATCGAATACAAAAAACACCCCGGTTATTATGAAATGATCACGCCGATCAAGATTGCTCAGCGCCGCCGCCCAGCCGCTGCCGCAGCAGCCGTGCCCGCGCCGCCCGACGCGTCGGGGCGTCCATCTCGCAACCACTGATCTTCTGCAGGTGCGCCGACTGCGTCAGCAGGAACAATTCATTGATCGTGCGGATGTCCGTGCGGTTGATCCTGCCCAGGTTCACCGCCAGCCTTAATTGCGACAGCAACGACAGCACCTCTTCGCCGCCCATCACCCGGGCGTGTGTCAGGATCGCCCAGGCACGCCAGAGCTTGTCGTCAAACTGCGCCTCGCGGTGTTTCATCAACGCCTGCCGCGCCTGCTGCTCGTAGGCGATGATCTGCGGCACGATCGTGTTCTGGAAGTCGGCGAGCACCTCCTCCTCGCTCTTGCCAAGCGTCGTCTGATTGGAAACCTGGTAGAGATCACCCAGCGCGTCGGAACCTTCCCCGAACAACCCGCGCACCGCCAGGTGCATATCCCGCGCGGCACGGCGGACCTTGTCGATCTCGCCGGTCATCTTCAGCGCAGGAAGGTGCAGCATCACGCTGACGCGCAGCCCCGTGCCCACGTTGGTCGGGCAGGCCGTCAGATAGCCGAATCGCCGTGCGTAAGCGTAATCGATCCGGTCT
>JAWKTA010000023.1:0-70067 GCA_041402025.1 Phycisphaerales bacterium
ACGACCTGCTCGGTGCCCGGCGGCTGGTAGAGCGGGATGATGTTGTCGAGCGGTTGCGTCGCCAGCACGACGCCGGCGGCGTGGACGCCCGCGTGCCGCGCCAGACCTTCCAGGCGCATCGCGGTATCGATCATCCGCTTGTGCGTGGGGTTGTCTCGGTAGAGCTTGGCGAGGTCGGGTTCCTGCTGCAGCGCTTTTTCGAGCGTGACACCCAGCCCGTCGCCGATCAGTTCGCAGACCTTGTTGACCTCGGGAAGCGGGATATCCATAACGCGCCCGACGTCGCGGATCGCCGCGCGGGCCTTGAGCGTCCCGAAAGTGATGATCTGGGCGACGTGCCCGTACTTCTGCCGGACGTAATCGATGATCTCCTGCCGGCCGTCCTGGCAGATATCGATATCGATATCGGGGTATTCCGAGCGGTCGGGGTCGGTGAAGCGCTCGAAGAGCAGGCCGTATTTCACGGGGCAGGCGTTGGATAAACCAAGCACATACCCGACCATCGTCCCGACGCCTGAACCACGGGCGTTGGACGGGATGCCGCGTCGGCGGGCTTCGTTGACGAAGTCCCAGACGATCAGGAAATACGCCGAGATCATCTTGTCCGCGAGGATCGTCAGTTCACGATCGAGCCGGGCGCGGATGTCGTTGGTGATCCCGTCCTGGCCGTAACGCCAGAGCAGGCCCGCCTCGCAGAGCTTGCGCAACGCATCATCGCACTGCGTCTTGAGGTCGTCGGCGGTGATGTCCTTGTCGTTGATCTCATCGAAAGGCTCGAGGTCGAAGCCGGCGCAGAAGTCCTGATACCAGGCGGTGGAGCCGACGGGGTGTGCGGTATCGCTGACTGCTGATTGCTGATCGCTGATTTTGGAAGATGCGACGTGCTCGATCTTCACCACCGGCGCGTGGCTGGTCGAGAAGTCCAGCTCCAGCTCGCACATCTCGGCGATGCGGAGCGTGTTCTCGCAGGCCTCGATCCACTTGGGGTGGTCCATCGCGGCGTACATCTGCGAGGTGCTCTTCAGGTAGAGCTGGGTGGGGTATTTCATCCGGCTCTCGTCGCTGACGAGTTTGCCGGTGGAGATGCAGCAGAGCGCATCGTGCGGGCCGTGGTCGTGCTCTAACAGGAAGTGGACGTCGTTGGTGGCGACGCAGCCGATACCTAATCGATCCGCCAGGTCCATCAGTTCGGGGTTGACCTGGTCCTGCTCGGGGATGTGTTTTTGCAGCTCGATGAAGAACCGGTCGGGGCCGAAGAGTTCGAGGTAGGTCTCCGCGATCTCCTTGGCGCGCTTGCGGTCATCCTTCATCAGCGCGTTAGGGATCTCGCCGCCGAGGCAGGCGCTGGTGCAGATAAGCCCGTCGGAATACTGGGCGAGGACCTCTTTATCGATCCGGGGCTTGTAGTAGAAGCCCTCGGTGTAAGCGATGGACCCGAGCTTGAGAAGGTTGCGGTAGCCGGCGTGGTTCTGGGCGAGCAGCAGCAGGTGGTACCCGCCGTCCTTGACGCCTGTGGCGGTGCGGTTCTTGCGGGAGTCGGCGGCCATGTAGGCCTCGATCCCGACGATGGGCTTGACGCCGGCGGCGACGGCCTTGGAGTAGAAGTCGATCGCGCCGAACAGGCAGCCGTGGTCCGTGATCGCCAGCGCCGGCTGATCCAGCTCCTTGGCGCGCTTGACCATGTCCCCGATCTTGCACGCCCCGTCCAGCAGGGAATACTGGCTGTGCACGTGCAGGTGGACGAAGGGCCTGGCTTTGGTTTCGGTGCTGCTCGCCATCCCTGGCCGGTCCCCTTATGGGTGGATTCGTTTAACGTGCTATTGTGAACCCCCCTCCCTTTCAGGGAGGGGACGGGGGAGGGTCGCGGGTAACGCTCGTGCAAACCTGATGGTTCGGGTTGAACGATCTCTGACGCCTGCCCCCTCTCCCGGCCTCTCCCCATAGGGGAGAGGGGTTGATCTATTTATACAGTAGCCGAATGTACCGAGCAGGCGCTGGGGTGTCGAGAGCGATTTTAGGCGCAGAATCGGCGGTGGAAACCGGTAAGTCTACGATTGACTTCGGATTGAGCGCCGAGAAACGGCCCGGGAGATTCAGCGATTTTTTTCTTCGGGGTTGAACGGCGAATACGCCCGCAGCACCCAGCGCAGTGGCAGCGCGTGCGGGGTGCGGACCACCCGCGAGGGTATGAATGTGACGGCTCGCCTTGTATGGAAGCGGTCGTCGGGGTGCGGGGGCATCCAATCAACCACCGCCCGGCCGGTCAGTTGCAGGGTCGTGCCGGTCTTAAAGTCGATGAAGAGCAGCCCGGCCCGGGGGTCGGTGGTGAGGTTGCCCAGGGTCTGAAACATGTTGTTGCCGGGGTAGTCGTCGAAACTCAGGGTGTTGTCCTCGTTGACACGGACGAAGCCGGGCGGGCCGCCGCGGTGGGAGACATCCGCGCCGTGGCCGTCGGCGGTGCTGGCGATGAAGAAGGTGTCGGCACGTCGGATCAGGTCGGCGTCTTCATCGGACAGGTTTGTGCCGACCGCGGGCGTTGCAACCTCCGTCGGTGGTGTGGGTTCGTAGGCGACGACCTCGCGCAGCTGGATGTATTTCGGGCAGTTGCCGTAGGCCTGTTCGACGTGGACGCGGAGGGTGCTGCCGGTCTTTGTCGCGGTGCCGTTGAAGCGGAAGCGTTGGCGGGTGGCGAGGTCGATGGCGAGGAAGCCTGCGGGGGCGTCGTCGGGTTGTTGCGCCAGCGGGTCTTGGGGTTGTGGGTGGGCGTTGATTTCGACGGATTGCGGGCCGGCCGCGCGGATGAAACCGGGTCTGCCGGTGAGGGCGGAAGCCCAAACCTGGCCTTCGCTATCCGTGCCGCCTATTAAAAGGATCGGCAGGTTGTCGAGGAAAGCATCGGCACCCTTGGGCAGATGGGGCGTGATGATCCTGCCGACCTTCTGCGCCGCCGCCGACACCCCGGCCCGGGCCTGCACAGCCAATTCACCTTCGTGGAAGATGTGCGTCGTCATCGTGGTTTCCCAGTGCCTTGAGCCAGTTCGGGTTGGGGCCGCAGAGGTGGTCCCAGGTCTCGGCGTGGTCGTTGCCCCCGCCCCCGGAAAGTTTGTCATTGGGGGTGGGGTCGTAGTCGGGAGCTGGTTGTTCATTCATAAAACCCGGATCGGCGTTTGGGCCGACCCGGGCGTGGGGGTGGGAAGGGTGATTACGCGGTGGGCTGGCTGCGTGCCGCTTCGATCGCGGCGGCCAGCTTGTCCTTGGACTGGTAGCCGACGAGTTGGTTGACGACCTCGCCGTCACGGAAGACCAGCAGCGACGGGATCGAGCGGATGCCGTACTTCGCGGCCAGTGCGGGGTTGTCATCGACGTTGACCTTGCCGACGGGGACCTGGCCAGCGTAGTTGTCGGCGAGCGCATCGACCACCGGGCCGACGACCTTGCACGGCTGGCACCAGTCGGCGAAGAAATCGACCAGGACCGTGCCATCGTGGTCCAAGACCTGTTGCTGGAAGTTCTGTTCGGTCAGTTGCAATGTGTTTTGGCCTGCCATGGTGGGGTTCCTTTCTTTTGGCGTTTGTGTGGTTTATCCGTTTACGTTCCCGTGGTTGCGTGTACTTGGGCTTACGCCGCGGCGGTTTCGCCGGTTTCAACCAGCGGGAAGTCGACCTCGGTCCGGGCCAGGTGGTTGAAGTAGTTGGTGAAGATGTTCTTGATGGTCTGGGCGAAGACCTCGACGACCTGCTGTTCGGTGTAGCCTGCATCGCGCAGGGCCTGAACCTGATCATCGGTGACGAAACCTTCACGGGCGTTGATCGCCAGGGCGAAAGTCAGTGCGGCTTGTGTGGCGGCGTCGGCGGATTCGCCACGGAGGTTGGCGGCGAGTTCATCGGCGGACAGGCCGTGCATCGCGCCGATAGCGGTGTGGGCGGAGGCGCAATAGTCGCAGGTGTTGGCCCCGGCGACGGCCAGGGCGATCTGCTCGCGGAGCTTGCCCGAGAGTGACCCGGCATCCAGTGCCTTGCCGAACCCGAGGAAGCCCTCGAGGACCGACGGTGCGTGGGCGAGGGATTTATATAGATTGGGTGCGAAGCCCAGGGCCTTTTCCAGGTTCTGGAGGATCGGCCGGCTCTTTTCGGGTGCGTTCTGGGGTTCGAGGGGCTGGATGCGTGCCATGGTGCGTGTTCCTTCTTTTGGGGCCGGTCGGCCGGGGTGGTTTCAGGGAGCGGCGGTCCGCTCACGCCATGACTAACATGTATACTGATCTGTATATTTCATAGATCGGTAAATATCTTAAAAATAGTCTTATTGGCTTGTAAATCGGGTATTATTAGAGAATATTGATGGACAATATCGTATAATATGGATGCAAGGGCTGTTTACCCGGCCCTTCGCTGTGCTCAGGACCGGCGTTGAATGGTTAGACCCCAACCTCCAGCAATGTCCAAAAAACGTGACCAACTCGTCGAGACGGCCCTGACGCTGTTCAGCAGGGAAGGCTTTCACGCGACCGGGATCGACCGGGTCCTGGAGGCGGCGGGGGTGGCCAAGATGACGCTCTATAAGCACTTCCGGTCGAAGGAGGAGCTGATCCTGGCGGCGCTTCGGCTGCGGGACGAGCGGTGGCGCAACCGGTTCATGCGTGGGGTGGAGAAGCGGGCGAAGGACCCGCGTGGCCGGCTGCTGGCGATGTTTGATGAGCTGGCGGACTGGTTTGCCGATCCGGGGTTCAGCGGGTGCATGTTCATCAACGCTTCGGCCGAGTACGCCGAGCTTGATTGCCCGATCCACGCGGCGTGCGCCGAGCACAAACGGTTAGTCGAGAAATACGTCCGTGAGTTGGCGGAGCGTGCGGGGGCGGGTCAACCCGGAGCCGGGATTTTGGCGGCGCAGCTCTGTCTTTTGATGGAGGGCGCGATCGTGATGACGCGGGTCTGCCCGGATGACAACCGCGGGTGTGCGGCGGCGGCGGCGAAGCAGGCGGCGGGGCTGCTGATCGATCACGCGCTGGCCGGGGTGCCCACTGATGCCGCGTCGGGTTGAGTTCGCGACAAATCAAAATGAAATGGTGTTACATGACACAACACCGCTTGCCGGATGGCCCCGGTGTGGATAACTTGGAGACCCCCCGATTTACCCCGGATGTACCCCCGATAGACCCACCCGCACCCCGCCTCGGAGCCCGCCATGACACTGCCCATCGCGCTACAGCTTTACACCGTCCGTGACCCCCTCGCCCAGGATGTCGATGCCGCGCTGGGGCAGGTCGCGTCGATCGGGTATCAGTACGTCGAGCTGGCCGGGCTGTACGGCAAGACGCCCGAGCAGTTCAAGAAGCTGCTCGACAAGCACGGCCTGACCGCGATCGCGTCGCACGAACAGATCGATGATGCCGACGTCGCGATCCAGCGGGCGGAAATCCTCGGGCACAAGTACGTCGTCTGCCCCTACCTCGACGAAACGCAACGCAAGAGCTACACGCCGATCCGTGACCGCCTCGTCGCGGCCGCCGGGAAACTCAAGGGCCACGGCCTGACCGTCTGCTATCACAACCACGACTTCGAGTGGCAGCCCGCCGACGGCGGCAAGCGCGGCATGGATATCATCTTCGACGGCACGGGCCTCAACAGTGAGCTGGATGTGTATTGGGTGAGCAAGGCCGGGGACAACCCGGTCGACTGGATGCGCAAGCTTTCCGGTCGGCTGCCGCTGCTGCACATGAAGGATATGGCCGACACCCCGGCCAAGGGTTTCGCGGAGGTCGGCACCGGCACGATCGACTTCGATGCGATACTCAACGCCGCCGAGGGTTGCGGCGTGAAGTACCTCATTGTTGAGCAGGACAGTAACTGGAAAGAAAGCCCGATGGAGTCGGCCCGCGTTGGCTTGGAAAATCTGGGTGGGATGCTGGTGTGAGCGCTAACGCGCCCTGTTTGTCAGTATCAATAATCCGTTTACATACAACAAAGAAGCCCACGTTTTCAAAACGTGGGCTTCCTGTTTAATGGCATGTTTGATTGTGTTTTCTCGGCTCACGCTTCCATCAGATTCGCTTCCACGATGCTCTCTGCGAAGCTCTGATACGCGCCGCCGATCTGCCTGGCCATCGTGTCGGGGAACAGGTGGAAGTCCCCGGCCTTGAGGGCGGCGACGATGCCGTCACCCACCACCGAAGGCGGGTCGGCGACGTCCTGTAGCCCGGCGGTGGCGGCCATGTCGGTGGCGATCGGGCCGGGGTGTACGCTCAGCACGGCCGTGCCCTGTTCGCCGAGCTTGTCGCGGAGCGACTGGGTCAGCGAGTACGCCGCCGCCTTGGATGCACAGTAGGTTGAAAAATCGGGGAAACTCTTGATTGAGACGACGGAGTTAAGCTGCACGAACGCGCCGCCCCCGTTGGCCTTGAGCGTGCCGGCGAACGCCTGCGCCACGCGCAGCAGCCCGAACACATTCACATCAAACTCCGCGAGCAGCGTCTGGATCGCGTGGTCGTCCAGCGGGGAGGCGGGCTTGAGGATGCCGGCGTTGTTCACGACGACCTGCACGTCCGTCGTCTGCTTGGCGGCGTCGAGGATGGTTTGCGCGTCGCTTAAGTCGAGCTTGATCGGCACGACCTTGCTTCCGAACTGGTCAACCAACGGCTTGGCCGAGCCGGGGTCACGGACCGCGGCGTACACCTTGGCCGCGCCGTTCTTGATAAACGATTCGACGATCGCCTTGCCGATGCCGCGGTTCGCGCCGGTGACCAGCGCGGTCTTGCCCTGGATATCGAAGCCCATCGGGAGTCTCCTTGGGTTAGCGTTGCGTTAACACAAGCCAAAGCGGGTTTCACGGTTCCGCCCTACGCGGGAAGTGTAGGCGGGGTGCTGGAAGAGTCAATCGGGGTGAGGGGGAAATTATTCCGACCAGCCACAACTTGGGAGTAAGGGTAGGCGGTGGTAGATTCGACGCGGATCGGATCACACGTTTACAGATCTATACCGATACCGTCACCCGACGCAAAACCATATAACGCAAGTCCAATGACGGCGAATACCGCGACGAGTATGGCTATCTCCCACACAACACAGCTGATGGATATCACCATGCAGAGTTTGCCTATAAACGAGGCAAAAGTGCCCTTCTGAATATGCTTATGCATGCTGACGAGTATGGTTATAGCTATGACAGCCAGTACCGCGCCAAATCCGCGGGTAACCCAGCCGAAGGTGTTGTAATCGGGCGGCAGGTTGATGATAGCGCCGTTCGGGCTGCCGAAAGCGATTGAAAGAAAACAGAAAAATAGAGCCGCAAGTGATGCCAGGAAAGGGATTGCGATCATAGACGCGTCTCCATCGTGTGTTCATCCCTTCCCGCTGCGTACCAGTTTCCCGTTCTTGTCTTTTTTGGACCGGTGCGGCTCGGCTTTCTTCTTGGGTTTGCCGCGTTCGATGCCCTTGTCGGCCTGGGTGGTCTGCATCGTCTCGCCGGTCTTGGCGACGTGCTGGATGCGTTCGGTGGCGCGTTTGGCGTAGTCCTTGCTGAGTTCGCAGCCGAGCCAGTCGCGTTTGAGTTTGGCGGCGGCGGCGAGGGTGGTGCCGGAGCCGGTGAAGGGGTCGAACACGAGGTCGCCGGGGTTGGAGCTGACGTTGATGATGCGTTCGAGCAGCGCTTCGGGGAGCTGGCAGGGGTGCCAGCCCTGGCGTTCCTTGAATGTGCCCGCCAGGCGCGACTGGTACCAGGTGTCTTCGCCGGGCCTGAAGTAGTCGCCCTCGGCGGTCTGGGGGCGGAGGTACCAGACATCGTCGGGGAGTTTGCCGGTCGGATTTGCTCTCGCGTCGTTGTATGTAGTTTGCCGCGCGCTGGGGACGCTGATGCTATCGCGGTTGAAGGTGAAGGGCGGGTTCTTGGTGATCTTCTCGTGGGCCTTGATCGTCGCGGTCGCGGAGCCGACGCAGTAGAACAGGTGCGCGTGGGACCGGTTGAACTTGAGTTTGCAGTTCTGCCCGAACGTGTAGTGCCAGATGATCCAGTTGCGGAAGACGAGTTGTTTGTTGTCCTGGAGCTTGCGCAGGTGCAGGCGGGTTTCGGCTGCGTACTCATCGCCGATAAGGATGTAAAAGCTGCCGGAGGGTTTTAGGAGGCGCGCGCAGGCGTCGATCCAGTCCTGGGTCCACTTGACGTAGTCGTCGTGTTCGCGGTTGTCGTCGTAGTGGTCGTACTTGAAGCCGATGTTGTAGGGCGGGTCGGCGAAGATGAGGTCGACGGACGCCTCGGGCCAGGAGGCCATGAGCTTGAGGCAATCGCCCTGCGCGATGGTGCCGGTGGGTAATTTCTTTGCGGTTTTGGCCATAAGTTGGCGATTGTAGCAGGCGCGCCGGTTTGGCGCAAGATCGCGGCCCCGGCGGGGTAACATATCTTCGTGGCGGGTGTTGATTCTTCGCGAGTATTGGAGGAAACGGGTGATGTCGAAACCAAGTATGGCCTGGGCGTTGCGGGTGTCGGCGGTGTTGCTCGGCGTGGCGGTGCTGGGCGCTGCGCAGCTCGCGTTGGCTAAGACGATCCGTGTAGATTCGATTGAAGCGCTCAATGCGGCAGCGCCCAAGGCGAAGCCCGGCGACGAGGTCGTGCTTGTTGACGGGGAATACCGGGACGCGGCGCTTGCCATCCGGGGCGAGGGCGCAGAAGGCGCGCCGATCCTCGTGCGGGCCGAGACGGTCGGCGGGGTGCGGATCACCGGCGCGTCGAACCTGCGGCTCTGGGGCAGCTTCGTGACCGTGCAGGGTTTCAGTTTTGTGAACGGGTACTCAAGCACGTCCGATCTGGTGCAGTTCAGGCGGAACTCGAAAGAGTTTGCCCGCGACTGCCGGATGACGCGTTGCTCGATCATTGATTACAACTCGCCAGAGGGCCGCAGCGGCAAGTGGATATCGCTCTACGGTCAGCGCAACCGTGTGGACCACTGCTACATCGCCGGGAAAACCACCGAGGGCGCGACGCTGGTCGTCTGGCTGGATGGCGAGCCGAACCATCACCTGATCGACCACAACCACTTCGGGCACCGCCCGGACCTGGGCCGTAACGGCGGGGAGACAATCCGCGTCGGCGCGAGCGAGAACTCGCTCACCAGCTCGGCGACGATTGTTGAGAACAACCTCTTCGATGAATGCGACGGCGAGATCGAGGTGATCTCCAGCAAGAGTTTCGACAACATCTACCGGGGCAACACCTTCGACAACTGCGCCGGGATGCTCACGCTGCGTCACGGCGGGCGGAGCACGGTGGTCAACAACGTATTCATCGGCCGGGGCAAGCAGGGCGGCGGGGGCGTGCGTGTGATCGGTCCGGACAACGTCGTCACCGGCAACCACATGCAGGACCTTGATTGCCACGACGACTACCGCGCGGCGCTGTCGATCATGAACGGCCAGCCCGATAGCGAGCTGTCGGGCTACCCACGTGTCGAGAACGCGAGAATCATCGGCAACGTCGTGATCAACTGCACGCACCCGCTGACGATCGGCACCGGTGCCGGCGACCGCGACCGCACGCTGCCGCCTAAGGGCCTGACGCTGGCCGGGAATCTTTTTTACAACCAGCCCGGGCCGGGCGAATTCACCGTGCTGGCGGAGCCCGAGGGGATCACCGCGGACGGGAACGTGGTGGTGGGCGGGGACGCGCCTGGGCTTGTGCGGGCGAAGCGGGTGGCGGGTGTGGCCACGACCACGGACGCCCAGGGCCTTGTCGTGCCGACGGATTTCCCGGGGCTAGCCGAGGCGGGGTATGCGCCCAGGCGTTTGACGAAGAAAGATGTCGGGCCGGGCGCGCCGTAAGCCTTGGGGAGTCGCTTGTCGGGGCTCAGCTTTTTATCGGTCGGGGGTTCCCGGGGCCGGTCTGGTGGGCCGGGCTCGGGCGCAAGTTGTGCGATAATTGGGCTTTGCACTGGCCGGGGGCGTGTCTATACTCTAGGCTAGGTAACACCGGCGGGGATGGTCCCGCCGTGAAGCGATTGGAGTCTTGCTATGCCCCATATTATTACTGAGCCGTGCGTCGGGACGAAGGACACCGCCTGCGTGGATGTGTGCCCGGTCGATTGCATCCACCCCACGAAGGACGAGCCGGAGTTCGAGTCGGCGGAGCAGCTGTATATCGATAACGAGACGTGCATCGACTGCGGCCTGTGCGTGGACGAGTGCCCGGTGAAGGCGATCTTCCCCGAGGAAGACCTGCCCGAAGAGTGGACGGAATACATCGAGAAGAACGCGGCGTACTTCGCGTAAGTCAGCCGTTCGCCGTCAGCGGTCAGCCATTAGCTTTCGGCGTGATGCTGAGGGCTGATGGCTTTCTTTTTTTGAGGGGAGTGGTTGTCGGTTGGTCGCTTGCCGGGGGTATCCGGTCTTTCGCTTCGCTCAAGGCCGGCGTTGGGTACAGTTGTTAGCCATTAGCCATTAGCCATTAGCCATTAGCCATTAGCCATTAGCCGTTAGCCATTAGCCGTTAGCGTTTTTACCCTACACCCTAAACACCGCCTCCATGCCCGCGCGAGTGCTGATTACCGAGACGTTGTCCGAGGCCGCGGCGCAGTGGCTTGGCGAGCGTGCGGACGTGGTGTGGTGTGCGTACGACGCTCCTCCCCCGGAATTAAACGCGCAGCTCGCCGAAACCGAAGGCCTCATCGTCCGGACGTACACGATCGTGGATGGGGCGTTTTTAGATAAAGCGCCGAAGCTGAAGGTGGTTGGTAGGGCGGGGGTGGGGCTTGATAATATTGATCTGCAGGCGTGCAAACAGCGGGGCGTGCGTGTGGTCTCGACGCCGGACGCGAACACGCAGGCGGTGGTCGAGTACGTGATCGCCCTGATGCTTGACTACTACCGGCCGCGCACCGACCTGCCCGCCAGCGCAAGCGCCGACACGTTCCATCAGCTGCGCAAGACCGAGGTCGGCACGCAGCTCGACCAGCTCACGCTGGGCATCGTCGGGTTCGGGCGGATCGGCAAACGCCTGGGCAAAGCCGCGCACGCGATCGGGATGAACCTGAAGGTCTGTGACATCCTCCCCGAAGAGGAGCTGCGCAAGGCGGTCGATTACCCCTTTGAGTTCGTCGATCACGCAACGCTCTACGCCGGAAGCGACATCGTCACCATCCACGTGGACGGCCGGTCGGAGAACCGGCGGATGCTCAACGCCGCCGCGTTCAAGCACCTGCGTGACGATTGCGTTTTCATCAACGCGGCGCGCGGGATGCTGATCGATGCGGACGACCTCGCCGATTGGGCGAAGGCGCACCCCGGGGCGCACGCCATCCTCGACGTCCACGACCCGGAACCGCCGACGCCGGATTACCCGCTCCACGGCCTGCCGAACGTCCGCCTGCTGCCGCACATCGCCAGCCGGACGCACCAGGCGCTGGACAACATGAGCTGGGTGGTGCGTGATGTTCTCGCGGTGTTGGAAGGGCAGGAGCCGAAGTACCCGGCGTGAGGGTTGTAACGGTTGTAGGGGTTGTGCCGATCTTGCCGGTCGTGATCGCGGCTTAGTAGCGGTCGATGACCTGGACGTTGCGTCGGCCGTCGTCACGTTTTCGGCGGGTGCCGTTGAACAGGCCCGAGAAAAAGGCGGCGGCGCGTGCGACCAGGCCCAGGATGACAAAGCAGATCAGCCCGACGGCGACCGCGGCCAGCGTGAGCAGCACGATCGGCACGACCACGACGAACAACGTGATCGCCAGCGCGGTTTTCGTGACCCAGCCGGGCTGCTGGCTGACGCGCGAGACCCACACGCCGGCGCGGGGGTGGCGTTTGCGGACCTCTTCCTCGAATCGGACTTGCCAGCTCATGCCTGCATTTTAGGCCGCCCGCGGACGTCGGACAACGCACACACGGGGCCGGTGATCCGATAACGCACCGACTCACGCACCGGTTGCCCGGATAGCTTTTTTATCGCTAAGTCACGCCTTAAGTCCCCGCCGGGCGGGGTCGATATCACTCCTAAGGACCGTATTCAAGGAGCGGAGAGAATTATGCCAGACCCAACTGCCTCCATCGGCTCGGCTGCTGCCGGGCAGGGCGAAGCACCCGACGCCAAGCAGATCGAAGCGATCGTCCAGTCGGCGGTCCAGGAGATCAGCCACATCGCGACCCTCCCCGAGGTCACGATGAAGATCATCCAGCTCGTCGAGGACCCCGACTCGACCGCCAACGACCTGAACAAAGTCATCAGCAACGACCCCGCGCTGGGCGCACGCATCCTCAAGGTGGTGAACTCCGCGTTCTACGGCCTGCCCGGTCAGATCGGATCGATCAACCGCGCGATCGTGCTGCTGGGCTTAAACGCCGTGAAGAACATCGCCATCGCCGCGAGCTTGGCGAAGCTGTTCCGCGGCGGCAAGATCGCCAACAACTTCGACGCGCGTGACCTGTGGACACACGCCATCGCCTGCGCGACGGGCACCAAGCTGCTCGCGCAGCACGCCGGGCTGGGCCTGCCGGACGAGGCGTTCCTCGCCGGGCTGATCCACAACATCGGCATCATGGTCGAGATCCAGGCACGCCGACCCAAGTTCGTGCAGGTCATGGAGAAACTCGAAAAAGAGCCCAACATCACCCTGCGTCAGGCCGAGGCCGAAATCCTCGGTGCGAACCACGAGCAGTTCGGCACGGCGCTGTGCAAGCTGTGGAAGTTCCCGCAGAGCTTCCAGTACGTCACCGGCTTCCATCACAACCCGATGGAACTCAACGACAAGAACCGCACGCTGACCGGCCTGGTCCACGTCGCCGACGTGCTGGTCGCCAAGCTCGATCTGGGATTCGCCCGCGGCACCGAGACGACCGAGTTCGACCCGGCCCTGCTGCAGTTCCTGAATATCACCCAGGAACACATCAACCAGGTCGCCGAGTCACTGCCCGGCGCGCTGGAAGAGACCAAGGCCCTGTTCCAGTCGGCGTAACGCAACAACGATGCTCGTATGACTCGGCGTTGATGCGCCCGTTTGCGGGCAAACGCCCCGGCCCGGCCCGCCGGCGAAAAGCGGCCCCCCGCCGAACGATTACTTATCGTCGCGGCGGCGCAAACAAGGCGTCTCTCTTTTCCCTCCGGGCGGCGGTACTTTCAGGTGCCGTCGCCTTTTTTGATTTCCTAGGCCCGGTGCGCGTTACATTTCCGGTTTTCCGGCCCCATCATGTGGGATATTACGTGGCCGGGGAGTTGTTTGACGCAAGGCCAGGGTCTCACGCCGACACTGATGGCCCACTTTTTGCGGCTTTTTCGCCCGAAACAGGCTTGGAATCCCGCTCTCATGCCGTATCATGTGGGCGGGCGACGGGCAGGGGCCCGGGATCACATCTGACCCGTGACAGGAGGCGGAGATGCTTTACCAAACTTGGTCTGTTGGAACGTTTGTCGCGTTGACGTGCGCTGGTGTTTGTTGCGCGGTAGAGATCCCGCTCGCCAATCCCGGCTTTGAGACCCCGGCCCTTCTGGACGGGCACAACGGCGGTTTCCTGGTGACGCCCGGGTGGGGCAACAGCGGTGGCGTCGGTTACGGCGCGTGGATCGTCAACCCGACGACGACTCAGTTCTCAGGCGAAGCGCCCGAAGGGGAGAACGCCGGCGTGCTCGTGTCCTACAACTCCGCGGTGTTCGGGCAGACGCTCAGCGAAACGTATGTCGAGGGTGAAACCTATACACTCACCGCGCTGGTGGGCGACCCGGACGATTACAGCCCGTCGAGCTTTGTGATCGGCCTGTACGCGAACACGATACTTCGATCGACAGGCGGCAGCGGGCCCGTACCGGCCGATGACACGTTCACGCGGGTCACCGCGACGGTTGTCGCGACCGCGGCGATGGACGGCCTGCCCATCCAGATCCAGTTGCGTGCCGGTTCCGGGCCGTTGATCGATCCGGATCAGGTCGGCGGCGGCACCAGCATCTACTTCGATGATGTGCATCTTTACAAGGGGGAAGTGCCCGAGCCCTCGACGCTGGTGCTGGCCGGCACGCTGGCGGGCCTGTTCACCTCGCGCCGACGGATGCACGGATCAAAGTCTGTCGGATGACATCAGGTTTCCCACAGCCCCAGCAGCGGGCTTGCGGGTTGCTGCCATAGATCGGAGAGCGAAGGCAGGGGGATACCGACCCGGAACGTGGTGTAGTTCATCTCCCAGACGGAGTTCAGGCCCTTGCCCGTGTGCCGCCAGAGGATGTCGGACACACCGTCGCCGGTATAGTCGGCGATGCCCGCGATCTGCCAGGCGTGGTTCTTGATCTGTTTGACGGCGTAGCTGCCCTGCACTTCTGAGCCGGAAAGCCGCCAGACGGTGTTTCGCCCGTTTTTGCTGTTGCGCCAGAGGATGTCGTCCAGCCCGTCGCCGGTGAGGTCGCCGATGGCGGCTGCCTGCCAGTCCTGGTTCTTGAGTGTTTTAAGCGCGAGTGGTTCCAAGAAGGCGGTTCCGAACATCTGCCACACGACGTTTCTTCCGTTACTTAAGTTACGCCAGAGGATGTCTTCGTGGCCGTCGCTATTGAAGTCGCCGACGCCCGCGACCTGCCAGTTCAAGCTGTGCATGGTTTTGAAGTCGTGGCGTTGGACGAACTCGGTACCGTTCATTTCCCAGACGCGGTTTCTGCCGTTTTTGATGTTGCGCCAGAGGATGTCGTTCCGTCCGTCGCCGGTGAAGTCGCCCGTGCCGACCTGTTTCCAGTCGGTGTTCGGGAGCGTGCGCAATGGGGACGAGCTTTGGAGCGTCGTGTCGTCGAGTTGCCAGATGAGGTTTTTGCCGGTGGCTGTGTTGTGCCAGATGATGTCGGGCTTGCCGTCGCCGGTGAAGTCGCCATCGATCGCGGGCACGTGGTCGGGGAGCATGGTGATATCGGTATCGACTTTGAGCGTGGCCCCCCCATTGCGGTAGACATGGAATGTGTCTGCGCCAATGACTTCGCTGCTATCAAGTATCCAGCCCGTGCCCATGTAGATCGCGTCACCGGTATCGCCGTGGATGACAAGCGTGTCGTCGTCATCCGTGACTTTATAAACGCTTGCGAGGTCAAGTATCAGCGTGTTGTTGCCCGTGCCGGTGATGTCGATCAGCTCGGGGACGGAAAAGGGGATGAGGGGACGGAAAAGGGGATGAGGACGGAAAAGGGGATGAGTACATTTATTTGGGTTCCTCACGTCGGGCCTGATGAAGTCGAGGTCGGAGACGGCGATCAGGTCGTCACCCTCGTCTCCGCGCAGGGTGTCCGCGCCGCCGTTGCCGATGATAGTGTCGTCGCCCGGGCCGCCGAGGAAGAGTTCGCCTTGTGATGTGCCGATGAGTGTGTCGGGGCCGTCGGTCCCGGTGTTTACCCCGTCGTCGACGGAGGGGCCGCCGTAGACGATGTAGGTTTTTTCCCTGCCGGCGATCGCCAGATCGTCGTAGCCGTCGTTGTTGATATCACCGACGCTGTTGACTATCCGACCCGCGCCCTCCCGGGGCTGGTCGCCGTTGAAGAGGATGCCCTGCGCCGTCGAGTGTGGTCAGGTCGATCACGGGGGCATAACCGCCTGCGCTACCGAATACCAGATAGGCCCGGCCGGCGTCGAATATGCCGTGCGGGTCCGCGCCGCCTGTGCCCAGGACCATGTCCGCAAAGCCGTCGTTGTTGACATCGCCCGCCGGGACAATACCGATTGTATATTCCTCGTCCGGGTTCAAGAGTTCAAAACCGTTGACGCCGTTAATCGTGGCAAGATCAATCTGCGTGAGCAAGCCATCCTGGTTCCCGAACACCACATAGCTATTGCGTCGGGTTTTATGTTGGACACCGTTATCCGTCGGCACGGTGTAACGCTCACTGGTATTGATCGCCAGGTCCTCGAACCCGTCGCCATTGACGTCCCCGATCAGACGGGTGGTCCGTATGTCTTCCTCACCGGTATCAACAAGCCTAAGCCCGTCCGTGGCATCAAGCGTGTTCGCATCGATTTCGGCGTTGAAGCCGGTTGTTTTGCCGTAGATGACGGTAGACGTATGGTTTTCGGTGAAAACCAGGTCCGGAGAGGCCGTCGCCGTTAACATCCTTGTTACCGGTAACTGAATTGCCTACGTTGTCGATCACAAACCCGTTCGTGCCGTCGAGTGAATATTCACTGATCGATGCCTGGAACCCATCGGTCTTGCCGAAGACAACAAAGCTTATGGTGTTGTCCGTGAGCACGGCGTCATCGAACCCGTCACCGTTGATATCGCCGGTGCTGCTGACGCTGGTGATGTAGTCGTACCGGCTGCTTTGAGGAAAGAAGGTGAAGCCGTCGTTGCCGTTGAGGTTGTCCAGGCTGATCTCGGCGTCAAACCTGCCGGCTTTGCCGAAGATGATGTACGCGCGTCCACTGGTGCCGGAGACGTCGTATGTCTGGCTGGAGTAATAGAAACGACCATGGCCGCCGACAAGCAGGTCGTCGAAGCCGTCACCGTTGATGTCCCCTGCGCATGCTGACCGAACTGCCGGCCAAGCCGACATAGTTGTTGCCGACGAGTGTGAACCCGTTTCGGCCGTTGATTTTAGTCAGGTCGGTGGTGGCTTTGAACCCGTCGGGCTTACCGAAAAGCACGTGGGCCTTGCCTCGCGGTCGCGGCCGTTGCTGGAAAAGCCAATAATCAGGTCATCGAACCCATCGCCGTTGATATCGCCTGCGTTGCTGATGGAAGAGGGAACTCGTCGCCATCGACGAGCACGAACCCGGCCGAGCCGTCCCCGCCGTTCTCCGCCGGCAGGCCGGGCCAGCTCGAAGGGGCTGGACGCGGACAACAGCAGGCGTGGTTCGAGCGGTTCGAGGGTGTTGCCGTGAAGCGGGCCTGGGTGCGGTTTTGCTGTTTGCCCGGCCCGCGCCGGTACGCACACCGGTTGTTGAAATCCCCGGTAGGGAATTTTGCGTGTGATTCAGAAGTGCTGTTCATGTTGCTCACCCGGTACTGTCAGCCTTTGCCCCACGGCAGGCCCGGCTGCGTGAAAACACAGCTCATTGTGTCACACGGGTTTATCAGAAGATAAGATAGCCCGCTGGCCTTGGTTTGACCAATTTAACACGGCAGCCGCGCCATCACAAGGAAAAATCCCGGGGTGACGAAAAATAGCGGGCGGTTTAAGCCTTTTATCTTAAAGCGGTTGCCCGTCGCCCACGGAGATCGTCCGCCGGACCTCGTCGCTCTTAAAGCCCAGCGCCATCGGCCGGTGAACCCCCGGCAGCACCACGACGTCGTACAACTCGCTGACGATCCCCTCGATACGCAACCAATGAACGATGTCGCCGGACCTCAGGTCGATCACAAGCAACCCGCAGCGTGCTTCGGCGTTCCGGTCGGCAAGGTGCTGATCGAGCCGAAGACCGTTGAAAGCTTTATTCTTGCGCGGCCGGGATAGTCCGACGACGGCGTAATCGCCGATGAAGGCCAGCCCCCGCGCATAGCCCGGACAGAACGTCAACCGCTCCAAAACCCCCCGTTGTCTATCTACCCAACCAAGAAACCCCGTGCCCGAATCGAGCAGCCAGAGCCGGTCACGATACACCCGCGGCGAATGCGGCATGGAAAGACCCGAACACACCACCTCGTTGGTCGTCACGTCGATGACACAACCGCCGTCATCACGGTGTTCTCGCCAGCCGTCGGCAACATCCGATCTGCTTACAGCCGTTACATACCTGGCCTCCCCCTCATCTAATGCCAATCCGTTGAGGTGGCACCGGTCTTCCGCCGCCAGCTTGCTGATAAACGGTGGAACCCAAAGCGGGGCGAAGCTGTCGCGCACGCTGTAGGTTGCCAGGCAGCCGAAGAGCGTGTTGACGAAAACGACGCGGCCGTTGCGGTCGACGGCGAGGTCGTGGATGTCCAGGTCCCCGGTGGTGTACCCGACTTTGGGGATGTACAGCCTGTCGTGGCCGTTGGCTTCCTGGCCCGGGGTCAGCGCGTTCTCAAACCGCCAGAGCTGGTAAAGCGAACTCATCCAAAGTGTCTGCCCGTCCCCCCAAAGCCCCATGCAGCGGTTAAAGGTCCGCTCGAAGATGGAAAGCCGCCCGTCCGGTCGTAGGCCGATGAGGAACAGCTTGGCACTCTGGTAGGTGGTGAACGCCAGGCTGACCTGCTGCTCGGCGAGCCAGTCGTTGAACTGTCGCGATCCGCCGATCTCCAGCCTGGATTCGGCGCCGGTATCGGGTCCGTTTGTCACGGCGTCACTCATCAGACACTTTATAACGCCGATGCCTTGGTCCGGCCATGTTCGATCGGGTGTGAGTAGCGGGTGGCCGGCCCGCGCCGGACTGGGGATAGCCGTAGCGGATATCCGGGGCTGGCTGTAACAAGGGTTACAGGTTACGGTAAATGCACGATCGAGGATTGGGCATCTACCGCCCAGTTTCGTCCGTTTCTGGTTTCGCGTCATTTCGATCATCAACACTGGAGGCCCGGATGAGTGCTTCGCCGTTGTTGCCGTTGAATCCGATGTTCCTGGCACAGCATGTCGCTAGCCTCGCGCCGGCGGACTGGGCGGTGATCGCGGGGTATTTCGCGCTGCTGGTCGCGGTGGTGTGGTGGTCATCGAAGAAGCAGGACACGACGGCGGACTATTTCCTGGCCGGGCGGAACATGGGCTGGTTCGTGATCGGGGCGTCGTTGTTCGCGTCGAACATCGGGTCCGAGCACGTGGTGGGGCTTGCCGGGCAGGGGGCGGTGTCGGGGATGGCGATGGCGCACTACGAGCTGCACGCCTGGATCATGGTGATGCTGGCGTGGCTGTTCGTGCCGTTTTATTACCGCACGGGTGTGTATACGGTGCCTGAGTTTCTGGAGAAGCGTTTCGGGCCGACGGCGCGTTGGATCCTGTCGTTGGTCTCGCTGATCGCGTACATCTTCACGAAGGTGTCGGTGACGGTGTACGCGGGTGCGGTGGTGTTCTCGGCGCTCTTGCCGGACACGTTCGGCTCGCCGGAGAACGCGTTCTGGATCGGGGCGATCCTGACTGTGGTGCTGACGGGTGTGTACACCGTGTTCGGCGGGCTGCGCGCGGTGCTGTATACGGACACGGCGCAGGCGCTATTATTGCTGATCGGTTCGGTGTGCATCACGGCGATCGGGCTTGAGAAGCTCGGCGGGTGGGGGGAATTGCAGGCGCTTGCGAAGCAGAACGCGGAAGCGTTTTCGTTCTGGCGATCAATCGACGACCCGGACTTCCCCTGGCTGGGCATCCTGATCGGCTCGCCGGTGGTGGGGATCTGGTACTGGTGTACGGACCAATACATCGTGCAGCGCACCTTATCGGCGAAGAACCTGCGTAACGCGCGACGTGGCGCACTGTGGGGCGGGGTGTTGAAAGTATGGCCCGTGTTTATTTTTTTGATCCCCGGCATGATCGGGTGGGCGCTGCACACCAAGGGCATCATCCACATCCCGTTTAAGAGTGACGGTGTCGCGCTGGACGGCGACAAGGTTTTCCCCACGCTGGTGATGTCGCTATTACCGACGGGTCTGCGTGGGCTGGTGGTGGCGGGGCTGCTGGCGGCGCTGATGAGTTCCTTATCGTCCTTGTTCAATTCCTCCGCGTCGCTGTTCACGGTGGATATCTACGAGAAGCTGCGCCCCGGGCAATCGGAGAAGCACCTGGTGCGTGTCGGGCGGGTGGCAACGGTGGTGGTCGTGCTGGCCGGGCTGGCGTGGATCCCGGTGATGGCGCAGATTTCCGATGGCGGTTTGTACCAGTACCTGCAATCGGTGCAGGGCTACCTCGCGCCGCCGATCACGGCGGTGTTCCTGCTGGGTCTGTTGTGGAAGCGCACGAACAACACCTCCGCCGTTGTCGGTCTGCTCGTCGGCTTTGCGCTTGGGTTAAGCAAGACGATCGTGCAAGCGCTCTATGGCAAAGGCGACGGGAAGCTCCACGACCCGGCGTTCCTCGCCTGGCTGGGTGACTTTAATTTCCTCTACTTCTCCTCGGCCCTGTTCGTTGTCAGCGTGGTCGTGATCGTTGTGACGACGCTCGCCACGCAGCGCCAGGACGAGGCGCGGATCGCAAGCCTCACCTGGGGCGGGGGCAGCGAGGAGGACCGCCGGGAGATACGCGAGAGCTGGACGGGGTTTGACATCCTGCTCACGGCCGTGGTGCTCGGGCTGGTGCTGGGCGTGTACGCGTATTTCAGCTTCTGGCTACGGTAAGCCGGGAGGGTCCGGCGTCGGCCGGTGTATACTGGGGCGTCCCTGTCCTTCCGAGGCGATGCCATGCCCGCGAACCGCATATTAGAGAAGATGCTCGACCGTTTGTACGCCGCGCTGATCGGCGGGCCGAGCCTGAACTGTCGGCCGCACTCGAGCAGGCAGCGTGTCGATGTCACGACATTCAGCGCGATGGGCGTTGAGGATACCCGGCGCGTGTTGGTCGAGCTGTTGGGTGAGAAGCAGGCGTGCGCGTTGACCGCTTCCGTTCCGGTGCCGGCTTCACTTGCGAAACGTGACCGTGCGCTTGGGTTTCACTTCGCTGACCGTGATGCCGAGCCTGAACAGCTTACGCCCGAGGAACGCGCCGCGGTCAAGGCATGGAACGCGCAGAAATCGCTCCTGACCAAGCTGCGCAACTTGTCGGAGGATGCGCGGACGTACGAGCAGGACACGGGTGTGCCGGCTTTGCAACTGGGGTATCCGATATTGAGCATGCCGCCGGCGGCGATCGGGGGATCGTCGCGGCGCATCCTCGCGCCGCTTGCGTTTATCCCGGTTCAGATGGAGGTGGCGGCGGGCCGGACCCCGGGCGTGAAGCTGGCGTGCCGGGGCGGCGGGGTAGACCTGGTGACGCCGAACCCCGCGTTGATGGCGTGGCTTGAGCGCGAGACGGGCAAGCCTGCCGAGGAGCTTTTTGAGGATGAAGAGGGGGTCGAGCCGTGGCGCGAAGTGCTCGAACTCATTCAATATGTCTGTAACGCGCTGGGGCTACCCGAGCCGGACGCGGCGCTGGCCGACCCGCAGATTATGCAACTCACGGCGATCCCGCGCGCGGAGGATTTGCCGAATACGCCGGTGATCCTCGGCGGCGCGGTGCTGGGATTGTTCCCCGCGACGAATCAGGGGCTGCTGCGTGACACGCGCGCGATGATCGAGGCCCAGGCGGTCCCCGAGCAGGTTGCGCCGTTCGTGGAAGTGGATGCGGACATGCAGCCGAGCGAGCACGGGATGCCCGATGAAGAGGTGCGACTCACGCCCCGAAGGCGGGACTTCGCGGACGAGCGTTTCGTCACACTGGCGGACCCGTTCCAGGCGCGTGCGGTGGCGCGGTCGCGGGAGAGCCGGGCGGTGGTGATCCACGGCCCGCCGGGGACGGGTAAGTCGCAGACGATCACGAACATCATCGCCGACCACCTGGCGCGCGGGCAGCGTGTGCTTTTCGTGTGTGACAAGCGCACCGCGCTGGACGTCGTGGCCAACCGGCTCGATCACCTGGGCCTGGGCAGGCTGTGCGCGCTGGTCCACGATGCGCGGAAGGATCAGCGTGACCTTTATATGAAGATCCGCGCGAACCTCGAAGACCTCGACGAGATTAAAACGCACAGCCGGGTCGGTGCGGGGCTTGACAAGACCGACGCGCAGTTGGCCGAGGTGTATGAAGAGCTTTCGAGGTTCCACAAACTCATCATGCAGGAGACGGGCGACGGCCCGAGTTTCCACGAGTTGATGGGGCGTTGGCTTTCGATCGATGTGCCGGGGATCGACGGGCTGGACGAGCAGGCGCTGGGCACGATCGGGACAGAGGTGTTTGAGAAGCACCGGGACGACCTTGGCGTCGCCTTCGAGCGAGCGGCGTCCGTGGGATACGACGTCAACCCCTGGGGGCGGTGTGCGGGGATGTCGCTGGACGACTACCTGACCCGCCCGGTAGACGAGACGCGGCGGGTGCTGGCGTCGTGCGTGGAAGATGCGCGGGTGGCGGACGGGACACGGCACGAGAACATCCCGCCGTTCGATGACAAGCACCCGCTGAAGGAGCAGGTCGCGCGGCGGAACGAGCTGATCGGTTTGCTCGAACGCACGGGCAAGGCCGACGCGGCGATCCGCACGCATGTATTGTCACTGGACGGCGGCGAGGTCAGCCGGATGTCCGGGCTGCTGCGTGATGCGCAGACGCGCCGAGCGACGCTTGATCAGGCGCTCAATAGTGAATTGCTTATGGTTGTGGGGGACAAGCCGCCGCAGCTCCGCGAGGTGAACGACGGGATCGTGACGATCGAGCGCTACCGCGAGAAGCTACAGAGCTGGACGCGGCTGTTTGCCTTCGGCCTGAAGCGCAAGGCGCGTGACCTGCTCGGCGGGTACGGCCTGGGGGTAAGCGATGCCGACGCTGAAACGCTCGAAAACTTCCAGCGCGGCCTGCGTGACCGGCTGGTGCTTTCGGGCACGGCGCGGCAACTGCTGCCCGATCCTCCGACAACGGCGCTATTGCGTGATGATGAGTTGGCGCGTCTGATCGATGGGTATTCGGCTGTGGTCGGCGCGGTCGAGCTGGTGCGTGACGATACGAGTCTGGCTGAAGTGTTGCCGCGGGCGATCCGTGACGATGACAGCCGGGCGAAACTGATCGACGGCCTGCAGCGCAGCGCTGCGCGGGCCGGGGCGCTCGAGGCGTTGGAGCAGTCGATGCGTGGGTCCGGCCTGTTCAGCCCGGCGTGGATGGACGCGGCGTTCAAGCAGCTGCGCGAGGGCAAGCAGGCGGGTGAGACGCTCGGGCGTTTGCAGCAGGGGTTCGATACGCTCGAATCGGTGCTGCGTGTGCAGGACAGCGTTGCGCGGCTGCCGGAGAACCTCGCCAAGAACGTGCGGGCGGCGTTGCGTTCGGGACTTGAGCCCAAGCAGGCGGTGGACGCGTTGTGCCGGGGCGTGTTGTCGGGCGAGCTTCGACGCAGGCTGACGGAGACGCCCGAGTTGAACCGGCTGGACTCGCAGCGGCTGGCGCACCTGTTTGATCGATACCACGACCTGGAAGCGAAGAAGCGAACGCACGTCCGGGATTACGTCCTGAACCTGTGGGTCGGCAAACAGCAGGGTAGTCTGCTTGCGGGTACGGGTTCACGGCTGAACAGCGCCGGCGCGGAACTGCGCCGCAGGCTTTTTGTACGCGGTAAGCGTGCGATGCGGCTGCGTCAGGTGATCGATGCCGGGCAGAAGGCCGGCGGCGGGGGAGAAACCGGGGGCGATACCGGGGGAAAAACCGGGGGCGAAGCCGATGCGCTGTTTGATATGTGCCCGGTCTGGATGGCCAGCCCGGAGACGGTCGCGCAGGTATTCCCGCGCACGGCTCTGTTCGATGTGGTGATCTTCGACGAGGCGTCGCAGTGTCGGCTCGAAGAGGCGCTGCCGGTGCTGACCCGGGCCAAGCGCGTCGTGATCGCGGGCGACCCGAAGCAGTTACCGCCGACGCGGTTCTTCGAGGCGGCGGTGAGCGTCAGCGAGGACGAGGAGTTGGAGACCGACCAGGACCTTTTCGAGGCGCAGCAGTCGGAGGTCGAGGACCTGCTCGCGGCGGCGCTGAACCTGCGTGTGGAGGAGGCGTACCTGGATGTGCATTACCGCTCGCGGAACGCGGACCTGATCGAGTTCTCCAACGAATACTTTTACAAGAAGCGTCTGCAATCGATCCCCGGCCATCCCAAACACCGCGCGGTCCTGCCGCCACTTCGGCTCGATCGGGCGGACGGAGTCTACGAGGAACGGTGCAACCGGATCGAGGCGCAGCGCGTCGTACAGATCGTGGACGACCTGTTGAAACGGGCGGACCCGCCTTCGATCGGGATCGCGTGCTTCAATATCACGCAGCGTGACCTGATCGTGGACATGCTCGACGACCGCGCGGTGGATGATGAGGTGTTTGCCGGCCGGCTCGCCAAGGCGCGGGCGCGCGTCGGTGAATCTTCCTTTGAGGGGTTGTTCGTTAAGAACCTTGAGAACGTGCAGGGCGACGAGCGCGACCACATCATCATCAGCACGACCTACGGCCCAACGAAAGAAGGCAAGTTCTATCGCCGGTTCGGCCCGCTGGGGCGCGTCGGCGGGGGGCGTCGGCTGAACGTGCTGGTGACCCGTGCCCGGAAGAGGTGCATCTGGTCACGTCGATCCCGCGTGACGCTTACCTTGCGGTCGAGGGTCTGCCTACGGGTGCGACTCCCGGTGGTGGTTGGTTGTTGTTCGCATACCTGCGATACGCCGAGCAACTCGCGGAACTCTACGAGGAGAACAACCGCATCCTGGAACAGGCATCGTCAGGCGATGGTGGTGGGGGTGATGAATCGAGTGGCACTTCACTAGCGAAAACGCCGAACGTGGTGCGACGCCCGATCGCGCCGATGTCCGCGTTCGGGTTTGCGCTCGGGGACCAACTCGCGAAGCAAAAACGCATCGGCAGCGATGTCCACTGGGGCAACGAGGCGTTCTGCGTCGATGTCGCGTTGCACCACCCGGCCCGGCCGGAAGACGTGACCGTCGGCCTGATGTGCGACTTCACCCGCTACGACCGCGCGCCCGACCCCGTGGAGTGGGAGCTTTACCGCCAGGGCATCCTCCGCTGGACCGGCTGGGAGTTGCAATACGTCTGGAGCCCGCATTTCTTCCGCGACCCGATGGGGGCGATGAATCATATCGAGGCCCGCTCGGCGGAAGCCGCCGGCAAGGCCGAGCGTAAAGCGGATTAGCGCGTGCTTGCCGGTATACAGTTCACCCGACCTTGCGCATAAAAACGGCCCGCGGTTCTGCGCCGCGGGCCGTTACAAATCAATATGGATTCTCTTACAGCTGGTGACTGGCTTCAGCGGTTGCCGCGACGGATCACGCAGGCCGCGCCGAGCATGAACAGGCCTAGCGAAGCCGGCTCGGGGATGTTGTCGCCTTCGATAGTCGGGATGATCGTGAAGTCCTTCTTGGCGATTAACGCGGTGGACAACGGCTCACTGATAGCGACGAGCAGGTCGTCAAGCACGACGTTGGCTTTCGTGACGCCGAGGTTGTGGGGGACATTCACGAGAGACGGGCCAAAGTCGACGAACAAGGTGTTGGCCCAGGGTGACAGGGCGGTCGGGCTGCTGGCAAGGTTTGCGGTAAAGCTGACAGTGGCGAGCACGTCGATCGGGCTGGGCAGCGCGACGCCGTCCACCTCGATGATCTCGACACGCACCGAGATGCCGCCGGCGATCATGGTGGCGGCGGAGCCGGTGCCCAGGAGGCTGAAGTCACCGCCCTCGCTGAACAGAATCGAACTGATGCCCGTACCGGGTGCCGACATGATGGAGAAGTTGAGCTGACCGTCGGTGATATCCGAGCCGGCGCTGCCGGCAAAGGCGACGAAGCCCTTGGGGTCGAAGTCCAGCGTGTCCTCGGTTATCGAGGGGGCGCTGAACAGGGGGGCGGCGTCTGTGCCGGACGATTCGGTGACGTCCAGGTACATGACGGAGCCGGGGGGGATGTCTGAGAAGTCGCCGTAGTTAATCGCCGCGGCGTGGGCGGTTGTGGCATGGGCGGTCAGTGCAATGACGAGCATGAGGCCGAACAGAAAGCGCCCGGCGGAACGAATGCGTGGCATAAGAGAATCTCCTTCTTCCTTATTGATCGGCGGCAAACATACGTTTCCCTGACCGCTGATCCAGTGAGCCGATAAGAACAAGCGCGTGACGGGAAACGATCCCATCGACGCGATGCGTAAACACATCGGAATCAGCACGGACAAGCCGGGCCGATCTTTCTCACCCTTTGGATGTAGTCTTTCTCCACCTCGCAGATGTGAACCGGATTGCTCCGGCCACGAGTTATCTCATTATCATCGATCCGGGGGCGAATAGCAATAGGGGTTTGTTGTTTTTACGAAGATTAAACACGAAAACGGGGTATTGTTTGATCGGTAAATCCTTGTTTATGCCGTATTTGTATTAGGCCGACTTATATTCGGACCCGCCGGGGGATGGTCCGGTTGCCCCCCGGCCTGCTCCCCCGTGATTGGCCCGCACCATTGAATCAACCTTTGCGGGCTTCCGGCATCCTGGGGGCATCCATTTCCCCCGCCTGCTTTAGCCCGCCGCCCGGGCGTGTTATCATGCGCGGTTCGCACGCTTTTTTTGTCAGTTCAAACCGAAGGACCGCCGCCATGGCCAAGCAGACCGCCCAAGACCCGAAAAAAATCGTCCTCGCCTACTCAGGCGGGCTGGATACCTCCGTCATCCTCCCCTGGCTCAAGGAACGCTACCCCGGCGTGAAGCTGGTCGCCTTCGCCGCCGAGCTGGGCCAGGGCGATGAGCTGAAGGGCATCGAGAAGAAGGCTTACGAATCCGGCGCGGACGAGGTGGTTATCAAGGACCTGCGCAAGGAGTTCGCCGAGGAGTATTGCTTCCCGATGCTGCGGGCCCACGCGGTCTACGAGACGGACTATCTGTTAGGCACCAGCATCGCCCGGCCGTTGATCGCCAAACACCAGGTCCTCGTCGCCAAACAGACCAAGGCCGACGCCGTCGGCCACGGCGCGACCGGCAAGGGCAACGACCAGGTCCGCTTCGAGCTGACCTATAAGGCTCTCAACCCCAAGCTCAAGATCATCTCCCCCTGGAAAGACCCCAGCTTCGAGCTGACCAGCCGGGAGGCGGCTGTCGACTATGCCAAGGCCCACAACGTCCCGGTCGATCAGTCCAAGAAGAAGATCTACTCGCGCGACCGAAACCTCTGGCACATCTCCCACGAGGGCGCGGAGATCGAGAACCCCGCCAACGAACCGCTGGACGCCTGCCTGGTCATGACCTTGCCCGTGAGCAAGGCCCCGAACAAGCCGCAGTACGTCAAGATCGGTTTCGACAAGGGTGTGCCCGTTTCCGTCGACGGCAAGAAGATGGCCGGCCACGACCTTGTACAGATGCTTAACAACATCGGCGGGCAGCACGCTGTGGGCACCACCGTCCTGGTCGAGAACCGGCTGGTCGGCATGAAGTCGCGCGGCGTCTATGAAACGCCCGGCGGCACCATCCTCTACGAAGCCCACAAGGCGCTCGAACAGCTCTGCCTCGAACGCGACACCTACCACTACAAGCAGCAGGTCGCGCTCCGCTACGCCGAGCTCGTCTACAACGGCCAGTGGTTCCACCCGCTCCGCGAGGCGATGCAGGCCTTCGTCGACGAGACCAACAAGGTCGTCACCGGCACCGTCACGGTCAAGCTCTACAAGGGCCGGGCGCAGGCCGTTTCGTCCGAGAGCGACAAGAGCCTGTACGATCTGGACCTCGCCAGCTTCGCCATGGAAGGCTACGACATCACCGCCGCCCGCGGCTTCATCGACCTCTTCGGCCTGCCCATGCAGGTCCGCGGGCTGAAGCATAAGCCGAAGGTGTAAGTTGATTGGTTGGCCACTTATCGGAGCATTTTTGCGGTGGGGGTGCCATCTAAACCACAAGGCAGGTTCAACGATTGGTGCGAAAAGAAACCGCTCCTACTGCCAGATGAATTGACATACCAGAAAGCAATAGCCGCACCAGCGCGCAAGGACCTTACGCAATATGAGCAAGCGGTTCTATATCACCATTTTCTTACTGGATGCAAAGGGCATTGAATTTGTAGTGTTATCAAATTGTCGTATTTCTAAAGCCAAGCAGCTCGCGGGTGGTGTTTGGATCGTACCATGTTTTTAGATGAATCATCTGAAGTAAATATGTCAGATGCTCTGGCCCTTAGAACACGGGCTATGAATTCTGCGGCACGTTTTATCTATGACGGGTGGTTGAGTCTAGATCAAATTGATGACGATGGAGTACGACGTGCCATCAGAACGATAGATGAGTCACTAGCTTCTTTCTGCTCACTTTACTCGTTCTCGTTTCCGTTGGTACCCCAAATATGGCTATGCCGATACTGAAAAAAGGCATCTTATATTGAGGAGACGCATCTAGATATGCTTAGTGACGTTCTTAGTCGTCTCGATGATGTGCTGATTCTGATCCGCAAGGCAATCATGCGAAGTCTTGGCTGGCTATCTCAATCCGTACGTAGCGACCCGCCTGCGAAGTTTTTTGGCGTCGATCTTAGCGATTGAATCGTTGACTTACATCGAGAATGAGGCCGAATGCATCTGTATTGTTGTCACTTGCTACAGACGCTAGAAGCAAGGCGGAAAGAAAAGTGATACTCAGCATTGTATTCGGCTCAACTCTCGACATTACGTTGGATTCCGATCCTGTGGCTACATTAAGACAGCATATTTTGATTGCATAGTAGGCATTCGAAAGACATTAGAGGCATGTGCGGCATGTTCTCGGTGCGGATTCCAGGGTGCGCGTCTGTTATTTCAGTAGATCGGGTGGCCGGGATTCTCTTTATATTCGGCATCGGATAGCTCATGGTAGATTGGATGCAATCGGTGACTTTGAGCGTCATCTGGATTAATCTTCGTGTGTGGGATGTGGAAAGAACTGCCGTCTATATATTTGGGCGGTTATGAACAAGGTGCTTGGTATTAATTACGAGCCGCCTCGAATATCGGCAGGATTCAATATTCCACTCGGTGATATAGTAGTTAGTTCCGAATCGATGTATAAGGGGCCCTTACATATGGGTCTAATCTATTCTTGAGTTTTAGGGCGTTCTTATTGGAATGGCACCATGAAAGTCCTCTACATCGGCGGGACGGGTGAGATCAGCTTTGATTGCATCCATCAGTCGGTGCGGCTCGGGCACGACGTGTCGGTCTTTAACCGCGGCAACAGCAACGTCGGCCTGCCCACGGAAGTGAACTTCATCACGGGCGATATCCACGACGACGCGGCATATTCCAAGCTCGCGGATGAAAATTTCGATGTCGTCTGTCAGTTCCGCCTGTTCAGCCCCGACGAGATCAAGCGCGACATCAAGCTGTTTGCCGGGCACTGCAAGCAGTATGTCTTCATCAGCACGGCCTCGGCGTACCGCAAGCCGGTGCGCGGCCTGCCGATCACGGAACGCACGCCTTTGGTGAACCCGTACTGGGCCTATTCCCGGGCCAAGGCGGAGATGGAAAAGCTGTTGCGCGGGCAGGCCGGCCTGCCCTACACGATCGTCCGGCCGAGCCATACCTACCGCACGCACATGCCCACGCCGTTGAGCGGGAACATGGACGTGTCACGCCTGCTGCGCGGCAAGCCCGTCGTTGTACACGGCGACGGCGAATCGCTCTGGACCATCACCCACGCGCGCGACTTCGCGCCGCCTTTCGTGAAACTTTTGGGCAACGAGATGGCGATCGGCGAAGATTTCCATATCACCAACGACCGGCAGTGGTCCTGGAACGAGATCCTCGAAGCGGTCGCCGCAGCGCTTAAGGTGGCGGATTACCGGTTCGTCCATGTGCCCACGGACACGCTGGTCCGCTACAACCCCGACTGGTCGGGCCCCCTATACGGTGACAAGGCGGCGTCCGTCATCTTTGATAACACAAAAATCAAGTCCGTCGTTGGCGATTTCGACTGTCCAGTCGACCCGTGGCAGGGGATGAGGCTGGTCGCGGAGTTCTTCCCGCAGGACGCAAGTAAATTCGACGCCAAGACGGATACTCTGCTCGACCGGATCGTCGCCGAGCAGTCGGCGCTGGGCGCGTGATTGGGTTCAGCCTGCCGTATTAATTACGAACACCGCCGCCTGCCCGCTTGGGTATTGTGTTGGTGGTTCGATGGTCAAGCTCGTTGCTGTTTGCGACCAGTTTAGTTCTTGATCACTGCCAAGCAGGCCAACCGTCTTGATCGGGGTGCCGAGCAGTTCCGCGTCCGTACCCATAGACTTGATATGGAGCGTTTCGGTCGGCAGGCCAAGGGTGATGGCGTAGATCGTGTTGCCTTTGGTGGTAAACCGCACATCCTTCGCTGAGAACGGTTTGCCTTTGCCTTCATTGAATCCCTGACCCTCGATCGGGACCACGACCTCGCAGGCCGGGCCTTCGCCGAACATTTTCCACGGCCTGGTCCCGAAGATCGCTTCACGGTTCACCGTCATCCAGTCGGCGATCGCTTCGACGATGGCGCGTTCTTTCTCGTCGATCGTGCCGTTGCCACGCAGGGGTACGCTCAGCAGCAGGTTGCCGTTTTTGCTGACGATGTCGGCGAGCATGTATGGATCACGGTCGCGGCGGATTTGTACTTATCCTTTTCGTACACGGCGCGGTCGTAGTGCCAACTGCCCAGGCAGGTTTCGGACTGGAACGGCTGCGGCTCGATCCGGTTGCTTACGCCGCGTTCGATGTCCCAGACCATGCACTTGCGTTGCAATTCGTCCGGGGCTTTGCCGAAGAGGCACCACGTCGAGCTTGCCGTCGTTTCGCTGCATGCCGCGGTTGTAGTAGTGGGCCGCGATCTTCAGCCCGACATCGCTGATGGGCCAGAGCGGCAGCGCGGTGTCGTCGAAGTAGATCATGTCGGGGTTAAACTTATTGATCAGGTCGACCGTGCGGTTATAGAACTTCTGGCAGTAGGCCTCGTCGGGCACGCTGGCGTCATCGACCCAGTCCCATCGGCCCGTGATCTTGCCGGGTACTGGAAGTCCGGGGCCGTCGGGTGGTTCTGTTCGTAGAGGTCCCGCAAGGTCCAGGCCCTGCCACCAGGTGCCTTGGCCGTCGGCTTAAGGTGAGTTTGCCGTCGTAGGGCACGCCGGCGAGCGGGCCGTCGCTGTCGGCATCCTGCGCGGTTTCGTACCAGAGCCAGGTGCGTGCCGCGTGGACGCTGACGCCGAAACGCAGGCCGTGCTTGCGCGCGGCTTCGGCCCACCCGCCGATGATGTTCCGCTTCGGGCCGACCGCGACCGAGTTCCACGGCTGATAGGTGCTGTTCCACAGGTCGAGGTTGTCGTGATGGTTCGCCATCGCGAAGAAATACTGCGCGCCCGCACGTTTATAGAGCGCAACCAGCGCGTCGGGGTCCCATCGTTCCGCCTGCCACGCATGGATCACGTCCTTGAACCCGAACCTCGACGGGTGGTCATAATGCTCGATGTGTGCGTCGTACTTCGGGTGGTGCTGGCTGTACAGGAGCCGGGCGTACCAGTCGCCCTGCTCGGGCTGACACTGCGGACCCCAGTGCGCCCAGATGCCGAACTTGGCTTCGCCGAACCAGGCGGGCGTCTGATATTGCGACAGCGACTCCCACGTCGGCTCGAACTTGTCCGTTTGCATCGGTTCGGCGTGGGTATTTTGCTGCATTCTTGAACCGTTAAAGGCGTTACGAGGATCGGCACGAGGCTCTATATGTAAGGAGCCTATTCGGCGCATGATATCGAGCTATCCATGGGGGCGATACGCGGCGACGTTCACAGGGTAAACTTTCGGCCGCCGGTCCCGGTGATAAGGAAGCGGATGGCTGATGGGTCACACGATACTGCGGGGGCTGACGGTCACGGCGTGAGCTTCCGCGAAGCGTTGCGCGTATGGTGCCGGGTGGCGGCGCTGTCGTTCGGCGGGCCGGCGGGGCAGATCGCGGTGATGCACCGGATACTCGTGGATGAAAAGCGCTGGGTCAGTGAGAACCGTTTCCTGCACGCGCTTAACTACTGCATGCTATTGCCCGGCCCGGAGGCGCAGCAGCTGGCGACGTACATCGGCTGGCTGCTGCACGGCTGGCGGGGTGGGCTGGTCGCCGGCGGGCTGTTCATCCTGCCCGGGTTCTTATCGATCCTCGCGTTGTCGTTGTTGTACGCGGTGTATCAGGACATGACGCTGGTGCAGGGCTTGTTCTTCGGGCTCAAGGCGGCGGTGCTGGCGGTCGTGGTGGAGGCGGTGATCCGGATCGGGAAGAAGTCACTGAAGAACCGGGTGATGGTCGCGATCGCGGGGGCGTCTTTCCTGGCGATCTTCTTTTTTCAGGTGCCTTTCCCCGTGTTGGTGTTGAGCGCGGGGCTGCTGGGTTTGTTGGGCGGGCGCTTGTGGCCGGGTTCGTTTCAGGTCATTAAGGGGCACGAAGTCGAGGACGGCCCGGCGGCGGCGCTTAGCGACCACGGGTCGGGCCATGCGCTGCCGACCTGGCGCAGGGCACTTGGCGTTTTGTCGATCGGGTTGCCGTTGTGGTTCGGGCCGGTGGTGCTGTTGGCGTTGGTGTTCGGGCCTGACCACGTCCTGTTCATCGAATCGTTTTTCTTCAGCAAGGCGGCGGTGGTGACGTTCGGGGGCGCGTATGCGGTGCTGGCGTATATCGCGCAGCAGGCGGTCGAGGTTTACCACTGGCTGCGTCCGGGCGAGATGCTCGACGGCTTAGGCATGGCGGAGACCACGCCCGGCCCGCTGGTCCAGGTCGTGCAGTTCGTAGGGTTCATGGGCGCGTACCGTAACCCCGCGCCGTTTAACCCGCTGCTCGCCGGGGTACTGGGTTCGATTGTGACGACGTGGGTCACGTTCGTGCCCTGCTTCATATGGATCTTCCTGGGCGCACCGTACATCGAACGCCTGCGCGGCAACCGCCTGCTCAGTTCGGCGCTATCCAGCATCACCGCCGCGGTCGTGGGCGTGATCCTCAACCTGGCGGTATGGTTCGCGCTGCACGTCGTGTTCGCGCACGTCGATGAATCGCACCTGATGGGCGTCCGGCTGCTGCGCCCCGACCTGTCCACCGCCAACCCCGGCGCGGCCCTGATCGCGGCCGGCGCCTTCATCGCACTATTTAAGCTCCATTGGGGCATGATCCGCACACTCGCCGTCGCTGCGGGTATCGGGATCGTCTGGCACCTCGCGGCGCAGTAACTCACCCATCGCTTAACCCACGTTCACGTTCAATTTCGCGCTGCCGCCACCCGCCCGGTCCGGCCTTACCCTCCCGGCTCATAAAAGATAAGATATAAGTTATATCTGATCTTTATGGTGGCCCCCCCGGGGGGGCAATTGTGGGTCGGCTGCGATAGTTGCGTGTGTGGGGGCTGGGTAAAAGTACTTCGTTGTGTGATCCAAAGTGCCGCTCGATCGGATACGACACAAGCCGTTGATTGATACGGGATCATCCGTACCGCCCCGGCACGGGCAGGCCGTCCAGCGGGAACGGCGGGTTGGCCAGCGGGCGCAGCGCCAGTTGCAGCAGCGCCAGCTCCTGGTCGTCGCCGGCGATGCGGTTGGTGCGCAGCGTGCCACAGCCGGTGCAGCGGTGGATGATGGCCCATTCGCCGTCGTCGTGGACATCGATGCCGATCGGCTGCATAGCGGCGCGGCAGCCGCAGGCGCGGTCGCCTGGCGTCTGGTCGACGTGTCGTGACCACAGGCAGTAGGGGCAGTGGTTTCGGTGGCGTGTGCCGAACGAGCCGGAACGTGCTTCCAGGCCGCAGCGGATGCAGCGGAAGCCTTCGGAGTGTTGTTTGCTTCTTCGAGACATAGGAAATCAGACCCGGTCGGCCCGGTGCGCAGGCATTGCGCGTTACGGGGCCGACGTGACAACGGTCGGTGCGGTGTTATCCGGTTGTCCTGGGTGTCAGCCCTGCCGCGTCGTCGGCGTGGATACGTCGGCGCACGACAGCCCGCGTTCGGGTGAACGGGGCGCGGCACGGGCTGTTCAGAAGGTGGCTGTCATACACCCTGATGTTAACGCACCATCACACCGGCCGTCAAGCATTTTCTTCACCGTGCTTTACACCGACCGTCGCCGATTCCTTACCCGCTTTTAACGCCGCATTAACCAAACGTGTAACCGTTCTTAACATTCCCCCGCCAGAATGCCCGCCAACCAGGACGCGGTCGGTGCGGCCGAATGTTCGGCGGCACGGCCCGGGGAAAGGAAACACGATGAATTATCGCGGCATCGGGACGGGTGTGGTTTTATTTGGCGGCCTCCTCGCGGCGGGCCAGGCCCACGCGGCCGGGGAACTGATTATCAACGAATACAACGCGGTCGGCGAGGCCAAGTTCCTCGAGTTCGACCCGCTGAAAGCCTGGGAAGGCCAGGACAGCTACTTCGGCCGCATCCAGGGCAACGGCGGCAACTGGATCGAACTCGTCGTCACCAGTGACCACCTGGACATCCGCGGCTGGACGCTCGAGTGGATTAACAGTGATCCCGACTCCGGTATCACGACTTTCTCGAATGATGCACGCTGGTCCGACCTCCGCAGCGGCACGATCATCACCATCATCGAATCGGTCGATGACCTGGTCCCCGAGGTCGCCAACCTTCAGGATGCCGACTTCAACGGCACGGTCGATACGATCGGCACGCCGTTCAATATCAATACCGACTTCAGCTTCGATCCCGGTGCCGGCGACTGGTGGGTCAACGCCTGGCTCAGTGATGCGAGCCTGTTCACCACCGGCTCGTTCAAGGTCGACAACGACAACTGGGAAGGCACGATCAAGGACGACCTGGGCAACGTCATCCAGGGTCCGATCGGCGAAGGCCTGCTCGGCTGGACCGGCGGCGGCATCAACAGCCAGGAGATCGCCCGGCTCGAACTCAACCCCTCCTCCGCCGCGGCGCTTGGCAACTATGACGACGCCGACAGCAGCACCTTCGGCGCGCCCAACGACTGGGACGACCAGACCGGCCTGCAGGACTTCAGTGCCCTGCGTGCATGGTTCACCGCTACGCTCACGGGCGACCTCGACGGCGACGGCTTCGTCGGCATCGCCGACCTGAACATCGTGCTGGGTAACTGGAATCTGAACGTGTCGGCGGGCGTCTGGCTCGACGGCGATCCGTCGGGTGACGGGTTCGTCGGCATCGAGGACCTCAACGCCGTGCTGGGCAACTGGAACGCGGGCACGCCCCCGACCGGCTCCGCCGCGATCCCCGAGCCGGCGACGCTGGCGCTGCTCACACTCGGTGGGATGGGCCTGCTGCGGCGTCGTGCGTGATCCACGTAACGAATGTTTTACTTCGGTCGTGGCCGGATGCCGCGGCCAGTTGAAGATGACTTAACACCGAGGAGAGAAAGATGAATACGATGACCAAACTGATGCTCCCCGCCATCGCGACGGCCGGCCTGTTCGCGGCCACCGCGCAGGCCAACCTGCAGATCACCGAGGCATGGACCGGCCTCAGCGGTGAGGACGGGACCGGTGACTGGATCGAGATCACCAACTTCGGCGCCGGTCCGATCGACACCGGCATTTACTACTATGACGATGACAGCGCTTCGGTTGCTTCCGGCGGGCAGTTGGACAGCTTCATCCTCGCGCCCGGTGAATCGGCGATCTTCCTGATCGACGGCCCGGCCGATGGCGTGACCTATGCCACCGCGATCGAAGAGTTCCTCGCCATCTGGGGCCCGGTCGCTAACGTCGGCCTGACCAACGGCGGCGGCGGTCTTGGTCAGGGCGGCGACGTCATCAACCTGCTCGACGCGGCCAACAATGTCATCGATTCACTGGCCTACGCCAGCAGCGGCGACCTCGCCACCTTCGATGACTCCGACGGTGACGGCATCGCTCCGCTTTCGGTCCTCGGCGTCAACGGCGCTTACGCGTCGGCAACCTTCTTCAATGACAACCTGAACCTGCCTAACGACCAGGCGACCCTCATCGGTTCGCCCGGTGTCGTGCCCGAGCCGGCTTCGCTGCTGCTCGCCGGTCTGGGTGGTCTGGTGCTGATGAACCGCCGCGGGTGATCGATGCCCGGGTGAACCAATAGAACGGAGGGGAGACGGCGGAGCTTGATGACAGGCCCCGCCGTCTCTCTTTCATATAGATCGATCGTCAAGATCAACAGGGGTATGGACACCGTGATGAAAAACAAGAGTGCAAGGGCGTTCACGCTGATCGAACTGCTGGTGGTGATCTCGATCATCGCGCTGCTGGTCGGGATCCTCCTGCCCGCGCTGGGCGCGGCGCGCAACTCCGCACGCGGGCTGGTCTGCCTGTCCAACGTCCGTCAGTGGGGGGTCGCCAACGCGGCCTTCACCACCGATCACAAGGGGCTGATCCCCAAGGACGGCGTCGACAAGGTCCGTGACAACTTCCCCGATGAGGAGTGGTGGGCCAACGCGCTGCCGCCCTACGTCGGTTACGGCCGGTACATCGACTTGGACCATACCCCGTTGCCCGGCGACGGGAGCATCTTCGTCGATGACAGTGCCGAGGTGGACCAGCAGGTGCTTCAGAACGGCGGATACCCAAGCGGCGACCCGCTCAAGCCGACCTTCTTCTTCTGCTATGTGATCAACTCCAAACTCACGGACGAACTGCCCGGCAGCGACAGCGACATCGTGTCCAAGATACCCCGCATCCGGGAGGACCAGATCACCCGGACGTCCAAGACCGTGATGATGCTCGAGATGCGATCCATCAACACGGAAGTCCCCACGGACGACCCGTTCTACGACAGCAAAGTCACCGACCTTGCCCGCGCCAAAGCCAACTGGAAACGTGTCGCCGCCAAACACAGCGACGGCGGCAACTACCTCTTCGCCGATGGTCACGGCGAGCGTATCAACTACGAGGTCGCGACCACTAACAAACAAGGCACCCGCGATCCCAATCAGGCCGGCGGAGACTGGAACACCGACACGCTGACTTGGAACCCGCTGGGGCCTGCGCTGGATTAAGTGATCGAGATGACAGCCTCGCATCACGCATGTCCTGACACGATCGATTACTAAGTCATAGCCCGCCCGCAACGCAAGGGGCGGCCGAATAACATGAACAAGATCAAGCACGCATCCGTTTTCATCACCGCCTGCCTCGTCGGTACGTTCGCTTACGCCGACGGCCCGACACCCACGATCAGGCTGGATTATCTGGACACGATCGACGTCCCCGGGTTGTCCTGTGAGATCGTGGACTATTGCGCATCGCAGAAGCTGCTGTTGGTGACGGACCCGCACTGGAAAACCGTGGATGTGTTCCGCGTCGAGTCGCTGGACCCGCCGAGGCTGACGGCGATCGACTTCGATGAGGAGACGCCGAATGTCGCCGAGGGCATCGCGATGGTGCGTGAACCAACGAGTGTAGCGGTACATCCGACACTGCCTATTGCCCTGGTGACGGTGCTTGGCAGGCGGCCGGGCGATGCGGGCACGGTATTCGGGTTCGACCTGCGTGAGGGGTCGCTGGGCCGGATGATCCTGAATCAGCCGGTCGGGGCGCACCCGGACAGCATCGCGATCTCGCCCGACGGCCAGTATGCGGTGATCGCCTGCGAGGCCGAGCGTGACCCCGATGCGCCCGGTGCGGTGTGGGTGATCGACCTGTCGGGGCTGACGGCCGACCGTTATGCACGGGACGGCGCATTGCCCGCGTGGGAGGTTCCGGGGCTTAAGAAAACATTGCGGATGCCTTTGTGTGACATCGAGCCGGAGTTCGTCGGGTTCGACCCGCAGTCACGTTTCGCAATCATCAGTTGCCAGGAGAACAACCTGCTGCTGACGCTGGACCTGCGGGGAACCTCGCCGCAGTTTGGCGAGCCGATCTATTTAAGCGCCGGTGCGGAGCCGGACGGCGTGTGTGTGCTTGATAATGTACAAGGCCCGGACGGGCGCACCGGTTGCCTCATTGGCGCGGCGGAGGAGGGCAAGCTCGACAAGTACGGCCAGGTGCTGGGGCACGCTGTATCGTTCCACTGGCTCGACCCCGACCGGCTCGACGTGGCCGCGACGCCGGTCAGCCGTTTGGACATGCGTATGCTCACCAAGCCGGAAGACCCCAACGCCCGCCGTGACCCCGAGGCGGTCAAGCTCACGCGCTTTGCCGGCCGGCCGATCGCCGTTGCCACCACGGAACGCGGCGATTACCTGGTCGCGCTGGACATGACCGACCCGGTCAAGCCGCAACTCATCGGCCGATGCAAGGTCGGGGACCGCCCCGAGGGGTTGGTCTTCATCCCCAACGGCGAAGACCTGATCGCTGTCACCGGTGACGAGGGCGGGTACGGCCCGGGCACCATCAGCTTCGTCCGCCTCCGCGCAGAACCCTGAACCAAACGGACATGCCCGGCCCGATGCGGTATCCTTAGCCCCTTCATGGATACCGAATTTCACACGAGGCCGACATGACCACCATGACCGTTGCCCAACGCCGCTTCGTCCCCACCGACTTGGACCCCTCGGACTGGGTCCAGCTCGAACCGATCTACAAGTCGCTGCTGGACCGCCCGACCGATTCGCTTGAACAACTTAAGCAGTGGCTCGCCGATTTCTCGGAGCTGTCCGCCGCGGTTTACGAGTATGGGTCGCGCAAAAATATCGACTCCGCCTGCCACACCGATGACCCGGAGATCGAAAAGGCGTTCCTGCATTACATCGAGAACATCGCGCCCAAGATCCAGCCGATCTACTTCGAGCTGCAGAAAAAGCTGCTGGCCTCGCCGGCCCATACCGGGCTGGACGCCAAGCGTTTCGGCGTGATGATCCGTGATTGGCGGGCGTCGGTCGAGCTGTTCCGCCCGGAGAACGTGCCGTTGCAGACCGAGATCGCCAAGCTCAACAACGAATACGACAAGGCGATCGGTGCGATGACCGTCGAGTTCGATGGCAAGACACTGACGCTGCAGCAGCTCTCGCGTTATCTCGAAGAGCCGAACCGTGAGACGCGCGAGAAGGCCTGGCGGTTAAGCTCCGACCGGAGGCTGGAGGAGCGGGCCAGGTTCGATGAGATCTTCGACAAGATGCTCGTGCTGCGTAAACAGATAGCCGACAACGCAGGCATGCCGGACTACCGCGCGTACATGTGGAAGGCCAAGGATCGGTTCGACTACACGCCGGAGCACTGCCACCAGTTCGCGGACGCGATCGAGAAGGTCTGCCTGCCGGTGATCGACAAGATGGATGCGCAGCGCAAGGCATCGCTTGGCCTGGATACGCTCAGGCCTTGGGACCTCGGTGTGGACGTGAAGGGCCGTGCGCCGCTGAATCCGTTTGACCGCGACACGCCCCAGGAGCTTGTGGACAAGTCGGCCGAGGTATTCCGCCGGGTTGATCCGGGCTTGGGCAAGGATTTTTCGACCCTGAAGATGGGGCGGAACCTGGACCTTGAGAGCCGAAAGGGCAAGCGGGCGGGTGGTTTTCAGGCGTCGTTGCAGGAGAGCCGTGAACCCTTCATCTTCATGAACGCGGCGGGGCTGGACAACGATGTGCGGATCATGCTGCACGAGGCGGGCCACGCTTTCCACTTTATGTGGGCGGCGGCAGAGGAGCCCCTGGTGTTCATGCGTCATACGACCGAGGAGTTCTGCGAAGTGGCGAGCATGTCGATGGAGCTTATCGGCGCGGACCACTACGACGTGTTCTACCCCGACGCTGCCGATCGCGCCCGCGCCTGGCGTTCCCTGCTTGAAGGCATCATCACGATCCTGCCCTGGATCGCGACGATCGACCAGTTCCAGCACTGGATCTACACGAACCCGGGTCACATGGTCGGGCAGCGCACCACCGCCTGGCTGGGCATCCTCGACCGGTTCCAGCGTGCCAACGTCGACTGGTCCGGCCTGGACGACGCCCGGGCCGCGATGTGGCAGAAACAACTTCACCTCTACCATGTGCCGTTTTACTACATCGAGTACGGGATCGCGCAGCTCGGCGCGCTGCAGCTCTGGCTCGCTTACAGAAATGATCCCGTCAAGGCGCTGGCGTCCTACCGCAGCGCGCTGCGATTAGGCGGTAAACGCCCGCTGCCTGAACTGTTCGAGACCGCAGGATTAAAGTTCGACTTCTCCCGCGCGACGCTCGAACCGCTCATGGCCGCGATCGGCGAGGAGCTGGACAGGTTGCCGGTGTAAAACCGGATTACGGCGTGTCGTTGGTATCGGCCGGTTCATGCGCCGCCGTGTCGCCGGGCTGCAGTTCATCGATCAGGTCCGACAGCGCTCGGCCGCGGTGGTCGATGGCGTCCGGGTAATGGGTATTGAGTTTGTCGATGAGCTTCTGCGCGTCCTCGTGGTTGCCCTCCTGCATGTGGTAACAGGCCAAGTAGTAGGTGGCGTAGGCTCCGACGTTGACACCGTCGCCGTAGTAGCAGTCGGCGAAGTCGGTCATGGCTCGGGTGAGGTACTCCACACGCTCCGGCCCCTGGGACATCTGCCCGAGGTACATCGTCGCACAGCCGGTGCGGTTGAGGTCCGGGTATTCGTTGATGAGTTTTTCCAGAGCTGCGATGGCGGCGGGGCTGCGCCAGTCTTTGTTAGCGGTCTGATAGAGTTCTTCGACTTCACCGAGCACCTCCGGGCTGTACTTGCCGCGGTCCTGCCGCATCCTGGCGCGGGCGGCGGCCTGTGCCTTTTCACGTCGCATCTCGCTACGGGCCTGCTCGATCAGCGGCATCGCCTGCTCCTCCAGCTCGGCCAGGCGCGTCTCCAGCGCGGCGACACGTTCAGTAAGTTCGGCGATCTGCGCATCTTTGTCGGGGTGGTCGCTCTGGACGCTGTTCGGCGCGGCGGAGAAAAGCGCTAGCGTGATTAACAGGGCGGCTGTCATCGTGGGGTGCGGACGCATGGCTCGCTCCTTATAAGGAAATGGGAGTGTGTAGTATCCATCCACCGTATAGACGTAGCAACCCGCAAGACGGTTCACCCTGGTCCGGCTTGGGATAAAAGCGGCCCGCACACCGCATATGTACTGGTGTGCGGTGGGAATCGGGCGGGTTTGTGATGAACAGATAAAAAGTAGAGGATCGGCGGGGTCCGATCGGCGTCAGGCGAGTTGTTTTTTGAGCGTCTCGATCGCGGCCATGCCGGATTCGGTGAGACGCCAGCCCGGGGCTTTGGGGTTTTCCGAGGCGATGAGCCAGCCTTGTTGCAAAGCGTGGGCGGTGAGTTCGCCGGCGTAGCAGAGCGCGAGTCGGTGCGTGACGGGGGGGAGCTTGTTCCAGTCGAGCGACCCGCGTGCGGTGCGGGCGCTCTCGCGCCAGTTGAGCAGGGACTCGGCGAAGCTGTTGATGCTCATCGGGCCGTCGAGGTAGTTGATCAGGGCTTCGACCATGATCCTGGAATTACGGGTCTTGATGTCGTCGGGGATCAGGCCCAGCAGGTCCTGGGGGGTGAGGCAGAAGCGGGCGATGCGTTCGTCATCCATCGGGCCGTGGCGCAGCAGCGCGCTGAGCACATCGACGAGCATGGCGTCGCGCTGGCGGGTGTCGTGCCAGAAGCCTTCGGTGGTGGTGGGGGTGTGCGTGGGCATGTGATTAAGCTGCGGGTTTCATATCCGGCAAGACAGTATCACGGAGGGCGCAGAGACGCGGAGACACGGAGAAGATCGGGGAGAGGGTATTAAACACCGGCACGGCTTCAGCGGGTGTCGTCGTCATCCTCTTCTTCCTCTTCTTCATACTCGTCCTCGTACTCCTCTTCGTCGCCATCCTCTTCTTCGTACGCCATGTCCTCGTCTTCGGTCACGTCCTCATCTTCTTCGTATTCCTCGTCCTCATCGGCGTCTTCGCTGCTATCATCCTCGTAAGCATCTTCCTCGTAGGCTTCGTCATCGGCTTCGTCTTCTTCATCGACCGGGGGCGCGAGGCCGGCGGCGTCGGCTTCGGCCTGGGCCTTGATGGCTTCCCATTCCTCGGCGGTGATGGTGACCTCGCGGGCCTGCGAGCCCTTGTATTCGCCGATCAGCCCGGCGGCGGCGATCTGCTCGATCAGCCGCGATGCGCGGGAGTAGCCGATGGTCAGCCGGCGTTGCAGGAGCGACACGCTGCCGCGTTGTGTCTCGATGACGATATCGACCGCCTGGTTGAACAGCGGATCGCGTTCCATGCTCTCGCCGTCCTCGCTCATCGCGCCGGAGGTCTTGATCTGCACCAGCGAAGGCTCGAAGTTCTGCTGCGCGATCGACTTGAGGAACTTAACGGTCTTGCGCACCTCGACGTCGTCCACGAGCGTGCCCTGGGCGCGGGTGAGTTTGCTCGAGCGCGGCGAGAGGAAGAGCATGTCGCCGTGGCCGAGCAGCAGTTCGCCGCCCTTCTGGTCGAGCACGATGCGCGAGTCCATGCCGGACGCGACCTTGAAGGCGACACGGCAGGGCATGTTGGACTTGATCAGGCCGGTCACGACGTTCGCCTGCGGACGCTGCGTCGCCAGGATCAGGTGGATGCCCACCGCACGTGCCTTCTGTGCGATGCGGACGATCGAGCTTTCGACCTCCTTGTTGGTCATCATCAGGTCGGCAAGCTCGTCGATCACGAAGACCATGTAGGGCAGCTTCTTGGGGATGCGGGCCTCTTCCTCTTCGGTCGCCGGCTCCATGCGCTCCTTGATCTCTTCCCAGCCAAGCTCGTTGTAGCTGGCGATGTCGCGGACGCTGGCCTCGGCGAGCAGTTCGTAGCGCTCGTCCATCTTGGTCACGGCCCACTCGAGGATCGCGGTCGCCTTGCTCATCTCGGTCACGACCGGGCACATCAGGTGCGGGATGTTCTTGAACATCGCCATTTCCACCATCTTCGGGTCGACGAGCACCAGCTTCAGCTCGTCCGGGCGCTTGGTGAACAGGAAGCTCATGATGATCGAGTTCATGCACACGCTCTTGCCCGAGCCCGTCGTGCCTGCGATGAGCATGTGGGGCATGGACGCGAGGTCCTGGACGAGCGGGTTACCGCTGGCGTCCTTGCCCAGGAACATCGGCAGCTTCATCTTCTGGTAGCCCTCGCCCGGCGCGGACATCAGCTCCTTGAGCCGGACGCGTTCCTTCTTGAGGTTGGGCACCTCGATGCCGACGGTGTCCTTGCCGGCCATGTTCGGGACGATGCGGATGTTCTGGGCCTTAAGCGCGCGGGCCAGGTCGGAGTCAACCGCGCTGAGGCGTGACACCTTCGTGCCCGGCGCGAGGCGGACCTCGAAGAGCGTGATGACCGGGCCGGAGTCGATGCCGACCACCTCGCCCTCGATGCGGTACTGCTGCAACGCGGATTCCAGTTGCAGCGCCTGGTCGCGGACGATCTGCTCCATCTCGGCGGTGAAGTTGGACTCCGGCTCGATGAGGATGTCCATCGTGGGGAATTCGTAGCCCGTAAGGTCGATCTCGCGCGGCGGCGCGGCTTTGGCGGCGTTGGCCTTGGGCGCGAAGTTGATCGGCAGCTGCTGCATCTTGGCACGCAGTTCCTCGGTGGAGAAGTGTTTCTTCTCCTGCTTGTATGCGCCGGGCGCGCCGGGGGATTCTTCCTCTTCCTGCTCGTCGGCTTCCTCCTCCTCGGCCTCCTCTTCTTCGTATACGTCCTCTTCGTCTTCGTACTCGTCCTCATCGACCTCTTCTTCCAGGCCGAACGACTGGGTCGCGCCCAGGCCGCCGGTGTTTTCGTCGATGACGGTGTCGTCTTCCTTGCGTTTATTTTTCTTGCCGAAGCGTTCGGAAGGCTTGGTTTCCTTCTCCTGCTTGCCCCGGCCCCACGGCAGGGTCATACCCGGGAAGCGGCCGGCGAGCTGGGGCATCTTGATGCCGGGCAGAGGGAGGTGTGTGAGCTTGAGGATCGCCGCGCCGAGCGCCTTGGGCGCCGCGAGCACGAGCCGATCTGCTGCAAGCACCGCGCCGACCCAGAACCCGACGACGAGAATCATCACCGTACCGGGGACCGCGAAGCGGGCGGAGAGCTGGTCGTCGATCAGCATGGCAAGTAAGCCGCCGGGGCCTTGCGGCGCGCCGCTGTACCCGTGGACCGCGGTGGGCACGGCCACGCCGACCAGCGCGCTGCTGCACACAGTCATCACGATCAACCCGACAAACCGGATCACCGGCTGGCTCACGGCCCGGCCGATCCCGGCCATCAGCAGCATCAGCCCCACGCCCAGCAGCCCGACCCACACGCCGGGGCCGATCATCAGGTACACCTTGTGCGCGAACAGCGCCCCGACCTTGCCGACCCAGTTGTGGATGTGCTCGTTGGGCACGCCGAAGGCATGCGCCGGGTGGTCGGCGGCGTCGTAGCTCGCCAGCGAGGCCAACATGAGCAGCCACAACCCCGCCGCGACCGCCCAGAGGATCGCTAAATAGAGGGCTTTGGGGTCCTGATCCTGCTTGCGTGACTTCTTGGCCATGGTGCTCGCTTTACCGTTAAAAACCTCGGGTCAACCCGGCGCATACCGACCGCGCCGCGTTCGTCTGTTATCGGCATCCCGCCCGCCGTTGCGACAGAACCGCCCGGCGGCTACAACGGCCGATAATCCGGGGGGGAATGGTGACAACCGCCAAGACGCCAAGGACGCGGAGAAGATGGGATCAGGCCGCGAATGAACACGGATCAACGCCAATCCAGGCGAGCCAAACCACCGATCCCATCCGCGTTTATTTGCGTTCATTCGCGGCTATTCTGCTTGGCGTCCTCCGCGTCTTGGCGGTTCAATAGCAGTTACAGAAAGGTTTGATTGATGAAGATCGCCACCAGCATGAATATCCGCCCGCAGGGCGTTTCCGAGCCGCAGCTCATGGCCACCCTGGCCGGGGCCGGGATCGACGGGATCGACCTGCCGTTCTATGAACACCGCGACACGGTGAACTGGGCCGACGACAAGACGCTCTGTGAGTGGGCCGACCAGCGCAAGCAATGGGCTATAGACGCCGGCCTCGAATGGGTCCAGGCACACGGCCCGTTTTTCGATATGTTCGGCCAGGACGACAAAGCCCGATTCCAACGCCAGGCCTGCCGGTACGCAATAAAAGTCTGCGGCCGGCTGGGCATCCCCTGGATGGTCCTGCACCCCGACATCTTCCCGGGGGACTTCGGCCCCGACCACGTCGCCGCCCTGATGAAAGGCAACGCCGACTTCTTCACCTCGCTCATCCCCGACTGCGAAAAGCACCACGTCGGCATCGCCATCGAAAACATCTTCGACCACTTCGCCCAGACCCGCGGCTGTCAGCGCTACTTCGCAGGCATCCCCGATGAGCAGTGCGCCCTGATCGACAAACTCAACCACCCCCTCATCGGCGCCTGCTGGGACACCGGCCACGCCCACATGAACGGCATCGACCAACGCGAAGGCATCACGAAACTCGGCAAACGCCTCAAAGCCATCCACATCCAGGAATCCCGCTCCGGCGTTGACCGCGACGACCACGTCCTGCCCTTCAGCATCGAAGCCCCCGGCGTAGATTGGGACGGCGTCTGCGCCGGCTTAAAAGCGATCAACTTCCCGGGACCGTTCACCTTCGAGACACACTCGGGGCTACGCCGTGTGCCGGTTGAGTTGTTGGATGAAGCGCTGCGGTACAACCTGGCGGTGGGGCGGTATCTGGTGGGGAAGATCACATCCCCGTGAATCAACACTTCTCACACTCTGACTGGTGCTGTACCTGACAACAACACCCTCGCTCGGCGCGGGTCTCCGACCCCGCCGACACGCCTGACCGAAGGTCTCCTGATCCTCTGGTTATCCAATACACAACGGCGGGGTCGGGAGACCCGCGCCGAGCGCCGCAATGACATCGTGTGCAGTAGGTAAATAAAAACCGGACGCCGTGGGACGGGCGTCCGGTTTGTGTTTTATAAGAAGACAGATGTTGTGTGGGGCCGGCCCGTTACCGCCGGTCCCGCGCCTGCCGTATTTCAATCTTAGCGACGGCGTGCGACCATCAGGACGCCCAGGCCCATCAGCGCGAGGCTTGCGGGTTCGGGGACGTAGGTGCCGATGGGGAAGATGCTGCCGCTGTTGTTGTTGGTCTGGTTATCGGTGGCGTTGATACCGCTGAAGGACCAGTTGCCGATGACGAAGGCCGAGCCGTCGGGGCCGGTGTTGTCGTTGCGGTAGGCCCAGCCGTCGAGGTAGTTCCACGCACCGGGGCCTGCGTGTGTGATTTCACCGAAGACATCGACGACGGTTTCGCTGCCGGAGAACGCGCCGGTGGCGTCGTAGAACAGCTCGATGGCGTCGTCGCCGTTGATCGACGCGGGGCCGCCGCTGGCGCCGCCGGTGAACAGCAGCGAGGGGGTGAACCCGAAGTAGGTCGGGAAGGAAGCGGTTTCGGTGGCGAGGTAGATGAAGTCGCCGGCGCTGGCGGACCCGGAGAGGGTCAGTTCCACACCGTCGGTGCCGCCGCCGTTGTTGGCCGAGCCCGCGGCGTACTTGCTCAGGTCGGGGATGTCGCTGGTGGCGAACAGTTCGACCACCTTCGGGATGCCGCCGCTGAGCGGGCCGTCGAACACGCCGGTGATGATCAGGCCCGCCCGCGCGGTGCCGGTCATCGCCATCATCAGGGTCACGCCGGCCGCTGCCGCCGTTGCCAGGGACTTGGTTTTCATCTTTCTTCACTCCTTAAAATCTGAACCCGAAACGTTACCGCCCGGCACACGCCGAGCGTCTATTGATTCACAGCCATAGGGCGCACCGATCGCGCCGCCGGTTGATTCGCCATTCCGTCGGACATTGGTGAACCCTTCCCCACTCCCGGCGTCGGCCTTACCGCGTTTGGGTTGCGGCGGCCGGGCCGATCGTGGCTACCTTTTTAAGCTGCTTTGCGGGCTAGTCAACAGGTAAATGATCCGTTTCACCGGCTTCTAATGCAGAGGCCCGTACCGCGGTGAAAACGGCGTGTAACATGAGCGTTTGATGACCGATCCGGCCGTTTATGCACAACCGGTTCACCTGCCCGTATGCCCGAAACCGCCGGCGCCGCGCTCGGTTGGGGGCAGTTCGGTGACTTCGACCCACTGCGTCCTGGGCACGGGTTTGATGATCATCTGGGCGATGCGCATTGCGCGCGTGACCTCGAAGGGTTGCGTGCCGTGGTTGATCAGGGGGACCATGACCTCGCCGCGGTAGTCGGCGTCGATGGTGCCGGGCGCGTTGGGCATGGAGATGCCGAACTTGGCGGCGAGTCCGGAGCGTGGGCGGACCTGCGCCTCGAAGCCGACGGGCACGGCCATGGCGAAGCCGCAGGGGATCATTCTTATTTCGCCCGGCGGGATGGTTATAGACCCATCGACGGTGGCGTGCAGGTCCATGCCGGCGGCGTGTTCGGTCTGGTAATCGGGTAAAGGGACATCGTCGTTGCCGGGCAGGCGCATGACGGGGACGTGGATCGTCGGTGTTTCGTTGGGCATGGGCGGATGATACCGCATTGGCGGCGGTTGCTGTATGCTATATGCAGGGTATGCCATTTCAACGGGTCCAGGGAGTTCCGATCCATGCCACACGTTGCTTCATTGGTTGCACGCCGGGTTGTTGTTTTATTGGCTGTGGTCGTGTGCTGTGTACCGGTGGCCGGACAACCGGTGAAACTCGGGATCGACATGCTACGGGAGGGTAAATTCGAGGCGATCCGGGGCAAGCGTTTTGGGTTGGTCGCGCACCCGGCGAGCGTGGACAGCCAGTTCGTTTCGACGGTCCTGACGCTGCATCACTCAAAGGTCGGGGAGTTGGTCGCGCTGTTCGGGCCGGAGCATGGCGTGTTCGGCGACGTGTATGCCGGTGACAAGATCGCGGACCGCAACGACCCGCGCACGGGCCTGCCCGCTTACTCGCTATACGGCGAGCACCGCAAGCCGACCACGGCGATGCTTGACGGCCTGGACGCGCTGGTGTTCGACCTGCAGGACATCGGCGCACGCAGCTATACCTTTGTCAGCACGATGCGCGCCTGCCTGGAGGCCTGTGCCGAAGAAGACATCGAGTTCATTGTCCTGGACCGGCCTAACCCGCTCGGCGGCGACCGGATCGAGGGCGGGCTGGTCGAGGAGGGCTTTGAGTCCTTCATTTCCTATCTGCCCATCGTGCCCTATGTGCACGGGATGACGATGGGCGAGCTGGCGCAGTTGGTGCGTGACCAATACGCCCCGGGCTACAAGAAGCTTAAAGTCATCAAGATGGAGGGCTGGCAACGCTACATGACCTGGCAGGACACCGGCCTGCAGTGGGTGATGACCTCGCCGCACATCCCCAACGCCGATTCGTGTGCGTTTTACGTGGCGACCGGGATCGTGGGTGAATTAAATACGGTGTCGATCGGCGTGGGCTACACATTACCTTTCCAGATGTTCGGCGCACCGGGGGTTGAGGGTGATTACCTGGCGCGTGCGCTCAACCAGCAGTGGGATGACCCCCGCGACCTCTACCTGAGGTTGTCCGAACACCGTGTCCTGCGCATGGATGCGGTGCATGCGCCTGTGGGCCTGACCTTCCGCCCCGTCTGGTTCAAGCCTTTCTACAGCCGGTTCGCCGGCGAGGTCTGCCAGGGCGTGCAGGTCCACATCGATCCGAAGTACAAGGTGAACCTCATCGAGATCAATTTCAAGCTGGCGCAGGCACTCGGCGGGAAGTTTATCTTCGGTGACGGCAGCCGGGACCGTTCGTTCGATATCGCGGTCGGCTCCAACGAACCACGCACGCTCTTGATGGAGGGCGCGCCGCTGGAGGGCCTTTTCGCCCGCTGGCGTCAGCAGTGCAAACAGTTCCGCGAAACCCGCAAGCCCTATCTGCTGTACGAGTGATCGTCGGGGCACTTTAACCGCATAAAAGCAACGCGAATGGCCCGCGAAGACCGCTTGCGGCTTAGCGTTATCCAATCCGTCCGGCCGCACGTGCCATCCCCCACACGATCTTCTATAATCTTCGGCCCGCGGCACACACGCCCGACCTAACTATATAAAGACCCCACACGAGGCCCGACATGCAACCCAAAGACTTCTTCCCCAAACTCGGGCTGACCGAATCCATGTCCGGCCTGGCTTACGACGGCAAGACCCACAACGCCGGCGGCAAGCCCTTCGATGTCCACAGCCCGATCGACGGCCGAAAGCTCGGCAGCGTCACGCTCGCCACCCCGGCCGACACCGAGAAAGCCATCGACAGCGCCGCCGAGGCGTTCAAGAAGTGGCGCACGGTTCCCGCGCCCGTGCGCGGCGAACTGGTCCGACGCTTCGGCGTGAAGCTGCGTGAACACAAACAGACGCTCGGCGCGTTGGTCGCGTGGGAAGTCGGCAAGATCACCGCCGAGGCCGAGGGCGAAGTTCAGGAGATGATCGACATCTGCGACTTCGCCGTGGGCCTGAGCCGGCAGCTCTATGGCCTGACCATCGCCAGCGAACGCTACGAGCACCGGCTCACCGAGCAGTGGCACCCGCTGGGTCCGATCGGCGTGATCAGCGCGTTTAATTTCCCCGTCGCCGTGTGGGCCTGGAACGCGGCGCTCGCGCTGGTCTGTGGCAACACACTCGTATGGAAGCCTTCGGAAAAAGCGCCGTTCTGTGCGCTGGCGTGCCAGAACCTTCTTAATGAAGTGATCGCCGAGACCGAAGGCGTCCCGGCGGGGATCAGCGCGGTCGTCATCGGCCTGCGCGACACCGGCGAATCGATCTCCAACTCGCACAAGCTCCCGCTGGTCTCCGCGACCGGGTCGATCCCGATGGGCAAGGCCGTGGGTAAGGCCGTCGGCGCTCGCCTGGGCCGGGCGCTACTCGAACTCGGCGGCAACAATGCGATGGTTCTAACACCGACCGCTAACCTCGACCTCGCGCTGCCGGCCATCACCTTCGCCGCCGTCGGCACGTGCGGCCAACGATGCACCAGCCTCCGCCGACTGATCGCACACAAGTCCGTCAAGGACACGATCGTTCAGCGCCTCGTCAAGGTCTACGAACAGATCAAGATCGGCGACCCGACCCAGCCCGGCACGCTCATCGGCCCGCTGATCGATAAGGCCGCCGCCGACGCGATGGACGCCACCATCAAGAAGGCGCAGGCACAGGGCGGCAAGCTCATCACCGGCGGCGGGCGCACCTCCGGGGGCGGCGTCCCCAACGGCGGCGTCTACGTCAAGCCCGCGATCATCGAGATCGCCCATGATGCCGAGGTCGTGCAGACCGAGACCTTCGCGCCGATCCTGTACGTGATCACCTACGACAAGTTCGAGGACGCGGTCGCGATCCACAACAACGTCCCGCAAGGCCTTTCCAGCGCCGTGTTCACCGACAACGTACGCGAGGCGGAACTCTTCTGCGGCCCGGCCGGCAGCGACTGCGGCATCGCCAACGTCAACATCGGCACCAGCGGCGCGGAGATCGGCGGCGCGTTCGGCGGCGAAAAAGAAACCGGCGGTGGCCGCGAGTCCGGCTCCGACGCCTGGAAAGCCTACATGCGCCGCAGCACCCAGACCGTCAACTACTCCACCGCGTTGCCCTTGGCGCAGGGGATTAAGTTCGACGTGTAGCATAGTGACCGGGTATTGGTGAAGTTCGTGAATCCGGTGGGATCGGCCGGGCGAATACTGTTTGTTGGTATTCTCACAGGGATCACGATGGCTTCGATAACCATTCTCTGGCTGAGGCGGGCGCTGCGCCTGGCGGATAACCCCGTGCTGGCGTGGGCCTGCGCACGCGCCGCTGATGCTTCCGTGGGCGGGGTAGTTATTCCTGTCTATATAGATGCGCCCGATGCGGATGGCGATTGGCCGATGGGAGCGGCGAGCCGGTGGTGGCTGCATCATTCGCTTGAAGCGTTGCAAGGGTCGATCAAGGAAAAGGGATCGCGGTTGATCCTGCGCGCCGGGCCATGCGAAAAGGTTTTACGTGAGCTGATCGAAGAGGCCGGCGCGGACGCGGTCTGCTGGGACCGTTGCTACGAGCCGGCGGCGGTCGAGCGTGACAAGGCGATCAAGAGCAATCTTCGTAACGATGGCATCGAGGTCAAGAGTTTCAATGCATCGCTGCTGTTTGAGCCTTGGGAGGTGCAGACCGGTGAGGGCAACCCGTACAAGGTGTTCACGCCGTTCTGGAAGACCTGCACGCAGCGGCCCGCCCCCGGGAAACCGTTGTCCGTGCCCAAGTCGATCCCCGCGCCGAAGAAGTGGCCGAAGTCGCTGAAGCTGGATGATCTGGGACTGTTGCCTAAGATCGACTGGGCGGGGGGGATGCGTGAGGCGTGGACGCCTGGCGAGGCGGGGGCGAACAAAGCGCTGGAGCGTTTCCGCAAGTCAGCGGTCCTCGACTACCCCGACGGCCGGGACCGGCCTGACAAAACAGGCACGTCCCGCCTCTCACCGCACCTGCACTTCGGCGAGATCAGCCCGCGTCAGGTCTGGCACAGGCTCGCCCCCGGAAGTAAATCCGATATGTCCGAGCGCGACCGCCAAAGCGCCTGGGCCTACCTGCGTGAGGTCGGCTGGCGCGAGTTCGCTTACCATCTGCTGTACCACTTTCCGCACACACCCAACGAACCGCTGCGCCCGGAGTTCAAAAAATTCCCCTGGCTCAAGGACACCAAGGCGCTCAAGGTCTGGCAAAAAGGCAAGACCGGCTTCCCGATCGTCGATGCGGGGATGCGTGAACTTTGGAATACCGGCTGGATGCACAACCGCGTGCGCATGATCGTCGCGTCCTTCCTCGTCAAGGATCTGCTGCTGCCCTGGCATGACGGCGCGGCCTGGTTCTGGGACACGCTCATCGATGCGGACCTCGCCAACAACACGCTCGGCTGGCAGTGGACCGCCGGCTGCGGCGCGGATGCCGCGCCGTACTTCCGCGTGTTCAACCCGACGCTGCAAGGCAGGAAGTTTGACCCCGAGGGCGCATACGTCCGCCGATGGATACCGGAGCTTGCGAAACTCGATACACGCTATATCCACGAGCCAACCAAAGCCCCAGCCGACGCGCTTAAGCGGGCCGGCATTGAACTAGGCAAGGATTACCCCCGCCCGATCGTCGACCACGGCGAGGCACGCGACCGCGCGCTGGCGGCGCTTGACACCATCAAGAAGAACAAATGAGCGAACCCATCCGATTCGAGAAACACGGCCGAAACACCGTCGTCCTGGCCGAGCAGCGCCTGCCCCGGCCGATCGACGAGGTGTTCGCTTTCTTCAGCGACGCGGCCAACCTGGAAAGGATCACGCCGTCGAGCGTGCGCTTCCACATCCTCACGCCCACGCCGATCCACATGAAGGTCGGCACGCTGATCGATTACAAGCTCCGCATCAAGGGCATCCCCATCCGCTGGCGCACGCGCATCTGCGAGTGGGTCCCGCCGCATAAGTTCGCGGACGAGCAGCTCAAGGGACCGTACCACCTCTGGTACCACACCCACTGGTTCAAGCCCGACGGCGACGGCACGCTTATCGGCGACCGCATCGAGTACCGCCCACGCGGCGGCCCGCTGGTCAACGCGCTCTTTGTCAAACGCGATGTCAAGGCGATTTTTACCCACCGGCAAAAAGTGTTGGCCGAGATGTTCGGCGGGGACGATGCATCATGACGCTGCTGTTGATCCACGCCGCCGCGACTTTGTATATGACCGGCCTGATCTGGTTCGTGCAGCTCGTGCATTACCCCCTGATGGCGAAGGTCGGCACGGAAGGCTACCACAACTATCAACTCGCCCACGAACGCCTGACCACCTGGGCCGTCGGCCCGCCGATGCTCGTGGAACTCGTCTGCGCCCTATGGCTGGTCATCCTCCCGTTTCCGAATGTCCCGCTATGGATGACATACACCGGCTTCGCCCTCGTCGCTGTTCTTTGGATCTCGACCGCGTTCCTACAGGTCCCGCGCCACCGACAACTTGAAAGCGGCTTCAACGAAACCGCGCACCGTAGGCTCGTGCAGACCAACTGGCTCCGCACTGCTGCGTGGTCGTTGCGCGGTGTCTTGGTATTGTGGATGATCTACAGCGCGGTCCAATAAAAAACCGCCGTATGTGACACGGCGGCTATTGAATGGGCATCTGCATTGACCCCACACCCTCTATCAGTGCGGTACTTCCTTCACCGCGTTGCGGTTCCACGCGGGGACGCGCACCTCGATGTGGCCCTCGCGCTTGACGATGGCTTGGCACGCCAGCCGGCTGTTCAGCTCGACGCCCGGCGCTTCGTCCACGCGGTCAAGCTCCTCGTCTTCGGCCTCGTCGAAACACTCCTCGCCCTTGTCGATGTAGACGTGGCAGGTCGAGCAGGCGCAGACGCCGCCGCAGGCGTGCTCGATGTTGATGCCGTGGTCGAGCGCGAGTTCGAGGATCGACTCGCCGATCGCGGCCTTGAGCTCGACCTCTTTCTCATGCTTGCCGGTCAACGGCTCGGGGTCTTCGAGGATGAACTTGACGGGCACGATTTCCGGCCCGAGGTCCTTGTCGCTGGCTTTCATGTGCATCGGCGGTCGACTCCGTCTGCCCCGGGCCATCTGAGCGGCCCCGGGGGCGGGTGTGTGATTTCCTGTTGAACATCGTATTGTAGGCGCTATTAGACAACGGGGTAAGCGCTCTTTTATCCTGCCGTTCGGCGGGCCCTGCCCCGTGTTTGCTGGTCCCATTTCCCCCATCAAGTTAAGCTTAAACCCATGAATCAACAGAACCCAGGCGGGTGGCACGGCGACATCGACGAGAGCATGAACAAGGCCAAGACCACTACGCTGTGGCGGGTCTTCCACCCCAGCCGGGCCGCGCTGATTGTCACGCTCGGCACGCTGCTGGCCGCGCTGCTGGTCGGCATCTACGCCAAGCCACACTGGAGCATCCAGCGCACCGCGCTGGACGTCCGCACCAACGACGCCGGCGAATTGGTTCACACCGTCCGCAAGAAGGAAGTCAGGCTCGGCGCGGTCACGCCCGCCGCCGACGCGCAGCTCACACAGGAAAAACTTTCGGCGCTCGCCCCGGGTGAACTCCCGGCGGTCGCCTCCGAGATCGTCGCCGGCGATGAGGTCGTCGAGGGCCAGGCAACGAAAGTTTACAAGCTGGTCACCGTCGCGCGTCACTGGGGCCCGTGGTCGCTGATGCCCGCCGCGGTGGCGATCACGTTGTGCCTGCTGACCAAGGAGCCGCTGACCGCTCTGCTCGGGGGGATCGTCGTCGGCGCACTGATGCTCAGGATGTACGACCTTACCGGCGAGGTGCTGCTACCGAGCCTGGCGTCGCTCGACGCGGCGGGTGTGCTGCTTTTATACCTCTGGCTGCTCGGCGGGCTGATGGGCATCTGGTCGCGCACCGGCGCTGCCCAGGCGTTCGCGCGCTTCATGACCAAACACTTCGTACGCGGTCCGAAATCAGCTAAGTTCGTCGCGTGGTCGCTGGGTGTGGTCTTCTTCCAGGGCGGCACCGTCAGCACCGTGCTCGTAGGCACGACCGTCAAGCCCATCGCCGACGAACAGAAGGTCAGCCATGAGGAGCTTTCCTACATCGTCGACTCGACCGCCAGCCCGATCGCGTCGGTGATCGCCTTCAATGCCTGGCCCGCCTACATCCAGGGGTTGATCTACGTCCCAGGCGTAGCATTCCTGGCCACCGAGTCCGACCGTTTGGCGTTCTTTTTCAAGAGCGTACCGTTGAGTTTCTACGGCCTGTTCGCCGTGTTCGGCACACTGCTGTTAACCCTCGACAAAGCCCCGTTCCTGGGCAAGCGCTTCCGCAAAGCCATCGCGCGTTCGCGTGAGACGGGCCAACTCGACGAGCCCGGCTCCACGCCGCTTAGCTCAAAGGAATTGCAGGCAAGCCACGTCCCCGCCGGGTACACGCCGCGCGTGATCGAGTTCTTCCTGCCGCTGGCGGTGTTGCTGACGATCGCGATCGGCACGTTCATTTCGTCAGGCTCGCCCAACGTGCAGTGGGCGTTCGGCGCGGCGCTGCTGCTATCGGCCGCGATGGCGCTGGCGCGCGGGATGGAATTGGCCGACCTGATGGAAGGTTTCGGCGAGGGGCTTAAGGGCGTCGTCGTCGCGTCCGTCATCCTCATGCTTGCCATCACGCTCGGCTCGATCAGCAAACAATCCGGCGGCGGGCTGTACCTCGTCGATCTGCTCGGCGACAAGCTGCCGTACTGGCTGCTGCCCGTCACGCTGCAGGTATTGACGATGATCATCGCGTTTTCAACCGGCACGAGCTGGGGCACCTACGCGATCGCGTTCCCGCTGGGCATGCCGCTGGCCTGGGCCATCACCCACAGCCAGGGCCTGGAACACCCGATGCTTTTCATGATGGTCTGCTTCGCCACCATCCTCAACGGCAGCGTCTACGGCGACCAGTGCTCCCCGATCTCCGACACCACGGTCCTAAGCGCCATGACCACCGGCGCCGACCTGATGGACCACGTCAAGACCCAGCTCATCCCCGCCACCGCCGCCGCGACACTCGCCGGCATCGGCTGGACGCTGACGGTGGTGCTGTTCGTGTGAAACTTCGTTTCAGGTAGTAGCGTATCATTCATACCCCGCCGGGTCGGGAGCGGGTATGATGCGCCTATCATGACGACTATTACCACGGATACACAGGACACGTTGCTGGCCCCGATGCCGGTGCGCGAACTCGGCAATTTTGGCTGGCGGGCTTCAGTGTTCACGCTCGGCGGGGTCAAGTGGGACACGCAGATCCCCGAGGCCGAGGCGGTCAGGCTGGTCCACCGCGCGATCGAGCTGGGTGTCAATACCTTCGACACCGCCTCCGGCTACGGGAACGGGCAGAGCGAGACACGTTTAGGCCTGGCGCTGCAGGGCCACCGCGACAAGGTCTTCGTCAGCACCAAGACCGGCAAGCGTGATTATGACGGGGCTAAAGCCGAGATCGAACAGTCGCTGAAGCGTCTGCGCACCGATCGCATCGACCTATACTTCGTCCATAGCATTGAAAGCGACGAAGACACCGCCAAAATCCTAAGCGATGGCGGCGTGCTCAAGGCTATGCGGGAATTCAAGGATGCTGGGCACATCAAGCACATCGGCGTGTCCGGGCACTGGTTCAAGCACAACATGATCCGTGCGATCAAGTCGTTCCCCTTCGAGGCGGTCCTTTTGCCGGCTGGCCTGTTCAACGAGGCCTACGGCTACAGCTTCGTGAAGGAGGTCGTGCCCGTCGCCCGGCAGCTTGGTTTGGCGGTCATGGGCATGAAGGTGCTTGGCGCGGGTCGTGCCAAACACGCCGCGGACATCACGCCTTACCTGCGCTTCTCGTATAACCAGGACATCGACACCGCCGTCATCGGCTGCGACTCGGTCGCGCAGCTCGAACAGAACCTGCGCATCCTGAAGTCCCGCCCCGCGCCGCTGCCTGATGCCGAAGCCAAGGCGCTGTTCGGCGAGGCGCATGCCATCACGCAGGAGTGGGAGCCGCTTGAGTTCAGCTGGGTACAGCATTACGTCTGAACGCTCATAAATCAGTAAGGTACAGATCATGCGGCCACGGCTTAACGCGATGTTTGGTTGGGCGGCGTCGCTTGTGTTGGTGTTGCACGTAACTGGCGCGACGGCGCTGGGGCAGGCGGATTCACACGGGTTTGTCATTCTGAACTCCGAGCAAATGACCGTTACGGTCGACCCCGCGTCTTTGGGTGTTAAGGCGGGTGCGGCTGGCGGCATTTATGTCGTTTCATCGCAACAACCTCGAATAGCTGGCCCCGTAAAGGTTGAAGGGCAATCCGGTGGGGCGGTTCGTTGTTTTTTTCCTGAACAAGGTTTGAGTTTTACAGCTGAATTGCAAGGCAGCCGGTTGACGATGCGTTTCGTCTCCGAAGGCCCCGGCAAAATCACCTGGCCGGTCATCCCGGCGCAGCAATCACTGAAGGCGTACATCCTCCCGATGTTCGAGGGCGTGTACGCGCCTATAGACGACAAGGTATGGATGGACCACCTCGTCGATTATGGGCCGATGGACACGACGGCGGACCTGTCGATGCCGTTCGTCGGGCTGGATTACGGCGAGCAGACGGTGACGTACATCTTTGGGAACATCTTTGATAACCGGGTCGTATTTGAGCGGGATGAGCAAGGTGTAAAGGCGTCCGTTACCCACGGATACCGGGCGAACTGGGACAGGTGGGAATACACGGTCGTGGTTGAGTTGGGCGACGGCTCGCCGATCACGCCGGCGAAGAAGTTCCGGGACTACCTGGTCGAGCGTGGCGAGTTGGCCACGATGGCGCAGAAGATCGAGGCGAACCCTAACGCTGCGAGGCTGCTTGGCGCGGCGCATGCGTATCTCTGGGACGTCGGCGTGTTCAGCCACCTGGACGTGACCGATTGGAAGGGGTTTTGCGCGAAGCTGATCGAAGAGGGTGACGTGGGCCTTGACACCCCCGCCTCGACCGCGGAAAACCCCGCGCCGCTGGGCAGGTTGATCTGGTTCACGTTTGACGACGAAGCAAAAAAGGCGGCCCGGCAGATCGTCGAAAACCAATGGCCCGGCGCGTATGCACAGAAGGTGGTCGCGGGGGCGGTCAGCGCTTATCTCGAAAACATGATCGAGCACCTGGCGAACATGAACCCGCGCGAGGTGGCAATCAAGGAGTTCACCGACCACTTTGCCGGCCTCGTCCGCCCGGCCGACGAATGGGGCGACGGCATCTCGACGAAGATGCTCGATGAGCTGCACGACACGGGCATCGATCGGATGATGTTGTGCCTGGGCGATCTGAATACCGCGCAATACAAACCGCAGGTGGCGGCGCGTGCGGACGAGCTGGGCTACCTGTTCGGGCCTTACGATTCGTACCACAGCATCCACCCCCCGGAAGGCGATCCGGGATACGACGCTAACAATACCTGGGACACCGCCCAGTTCCCGGCCGAGCTTTACGCGACCGGCGGGATCGTCAGGGAAGACGGCACGATGAGCGCCGGATTCAAGAAGCTCGGCTACCACCTCAGCCCGCTCGCCGCCCGGCCGTATGTTGAGGCGCGTGTCGATGAATACATGTCACGCATCCCGTTCAGCGCGGTGTTCGTGGATTGCGACGCCTTCGGGGAGTTTTTCGATGATTATGCACCGGGCCACACCGCCACCAAACAGGAAGACATGCTCGCCCGGCTGGACCGCCTGAGCTGGCTGAGCGAAGCTCACGGCCTGGTCGTCGGCAGCGAGGGCGGCAGCGGGTACGCCGCGCCGGTGATCCATTTCGCACACGGGATGCTCACGCCCGTCATCGGATGGGGGGATACGGACCTTAAGGACAAGGCATCGCCTTACTTCCTCGGCGCCTACTGGCCGCCGGACGGCCCGGCGATCTATACGAAGCAGGCCCCGCTGAAGCCGGCCTACAAGCCGTTCTATTACGATCCGCGCTCCCGGCTACCGTTGTATCAGACCGTGTTCCATGACTCGGTCGTCGCGACCCACCACTGGGGCAACGCCAGCTTGAAGTTCGCTGACCAGGTCCGGACGGTCGCGCTGCTGGAGCAGCTATATAACGTGCCACCGCTGTACCACCTGAACCTGTCCGAGTGGAAGAAGCACCAGGGCCACATCCTCAAGCACTACGCGTTTTTTTCCCCGCTTCACCGGGAGCTGGCGCTACAGCCGATGACGGGGTTCGAATGGCTGACGGATGACCGGCTGGTGCAGCGGACGACATTTGGTGACGGCACGACGATCACGGTTAATTTCGGCGACCAGCCGACCTCCGTGGCGGGGGTCGATCTGTCGGGGCAGAGCGCAGTGGCGGTCCGGCCGGGCGGGGAGGTGCTGCGGTACTCACCTGACGCGGCAGCGGAGTAATGGGTTTCTTGTGAAGGACACCGCTGATCGGCAAAACCCGTAAAGCCCGTGTAAAACACCTGCCAAACAAGCCTTTAAGGCGTCTTAACCGGATATTAACCATACCGTGACCAAACCCTTACGAAGCGGGGATAGGGTATCGTATACCTCTATTTGGCCGGACTGTTTGCGGGTCCGCCCGTGTTAGGAAATGATGAATCCAATATCCAGCCCTCAAAAGCCCCGCGTGAACGCCATGAACCCACCCGCCAACCGTCAGACCTCTCTACTGGTTGTTGAGGACGAACAGGACCTGCTGGAGGTGCTGCGTTTCAGCCTGTCGCGTGAGGGCTTCACGGTCCGCACGGCGGAGAACGGCGAGGACGCGATCCGCCTGGTCCGCCAGCAGAAGCCTGACCTGATCGTGCTGGACCTGATGCTGCCTACGATCGACGGGCTGAGTGTTTGCAGGGCGCTGCGCAGCAACGACCAGACGCGCGAAGTGCCTGTGGTGATGCTGACCGCCAAGGGCGAGGAGGCGGACATCGTCAAGGGCCTGGAAGCCGGCGCGGACGATTACGTGACCAAGCCGTTTAGCCCGAAGGTATTGCTGGCGCGGATCAACGCGGTGCTGCGTCGGTCGGAATTATCCGGCGGCAAGGGCGCGGTCGAGGCGGGGGGCGTGCGGATGGACCCCGAGCGTCACGAGGTTATCGCCGGGGGCAAACAGGTGGACCTGACGGCGACGGAGTTCAACCTGCTTCGGCTGCTGATGTCGCGTCCGGGCCGGGTCTACACACGCCAGCAGATCATCGAGTCGATCCACGACGGTTTCGCGGCGGTGACGGATCGATCGGTGGACGTGCAGGTCGTGTCGCTGCGTCGCAAGCTCGGCACGGTGGGCGAGCGCGTGCAGACGGTGCGCGGCGTGGGCTACCGCTTCGGCGAATAACACCTCCAATATCAAGCTTTAGCTGCCGGTCCCGGATTGATCGTCCGGTGTCCGGGCGGGTACGATTAGACGATGCAAGCACGGGCCTTGGCTGTCATGTTAGCGATGGAAGAGGGGGCGGGCGGTGTCCTGGCCGTCCTGATCGGCGCGGCGATCTTTGCCGGGGTGATGCTGGTGATATTGGCGCTGATCAGCCGGTCGGTCACGGTGCTGCGCGAGGGGGCCGAGCGTTTCGCCGCCGGGGACCTGCGTAAGCGGATCGCGGTGCGCGGGCCATTACAGTTGGCTGAACTTTCCGAGTCCCTGAACAAGATGGCGGAGCAGCTCGCGGACCGGCTCTCGACCGTGATCCGCCAGCGCAACGAACTGGGTGCGGTCCACGGATCGATGGTCGAGGGCGTGCTGGCGATCGACCGCGAGCAGAACATCCTGAGCCTGAACCGGGCCGCGTCGGTGATGCTGTCGCTGGACCCGACGGCGACGATCGGACGCAGCGTCTACGAGGCGGTGCGGAACGCCGACCTGCACGACGTGATCCGCCGCTCGCTGGCCGGGGACACCTCTGTCGCAGGGGAGATGTCGCTGGGCGATGCCGAGGGCAACGGGCACCCGGCCCAGCGCGTCATCCAGTTGCAGAGCGCCAACCTCCGCGATGAGCAGGGAAAACGTATCGGCCTGGTGCTGGTGCTGCACGACGTCACCCAGCTCCGCCGGCTGGAATCGGTCCGGCGGGACTTTGTCAGCAACGTGTCTCACGAGGTCAAAACCCCGGTCAGCGCGATCAAGGCGGCGGTCGAGACGCTGCGTGAACTGCCCGGCCATGACGACCCGGACGCGCAGCGGTTCCAGCAGATCATCTCGCGTCAGGCGGACCGTCTGGCGGCGATCGTAGACGACCTGTTAAGCCTGGCCCGGATCGAGCAGGGGCAGGAGGGGGGCCTGTCGGACCTCAAGCCGTCGCCGCTTTGGCCGGTGATCGCCGCCGCGATCGAGACCTGCCAGGCCGGCGCGGACGCCAAAGCCATCCACCTCGCCAGCGAGTGTGATCGCCAGGTCAGCGCCCGTGTCAATGAACAGCTGCTCACCCAGGCGGTGGTCAACCTGATCGACAACGCGGTGAAATACTCCGACCGAGAGACATCGGTATTAGTCACCTGCGAGACCTCGGACGGGGAGGCTTTGATCAGTGTGACCGACCAGGGCCGGGGCATCGAGGCCGGCCACCTGTCGCGCGTGTTCGAGCGCTTCTACCGCACGGACAAGGCCCGCAGCCGTGAACTTGGGGGGACGGGGTTGGGTTTATCGATCGTCAAACACGTCGCTGAGGCGCATGGCGGGCGTGTGAGCGTGGACAGTGAACCGGGCGTCGGGAGCACGTTCCGCATCCACCTGCCGATCTGTTAAGTCAGTTATGACAGCCGTTTAACAATCCTTCTGGTTGCTAACACGATTCTAACACGATCCTCACATACTGCTTACGGCCGATGACTAACCTTTTTTGCATCGATGAGACCTGCGTTTTGCACTGAGCGTGTGAACAGAGTCCATATACAAAGGAGCCGAGTCATGTTGAATCGTAAGCCGGGCGCGTTGGCCGCCCTGACCGTAACCACGCTGAGCCTTTTCGGTGGAATCAGCGCCGTCCAGGCCGGGGACCTGTCCGGTGCTGTGAAGATCGACGGGTCCAGCACGGTGTACCCGATCACCGAAGCCGTGGCCGAGGAGTTCGGCTCCGAGCAGCGTGACGTCCGCGTGACGGTCGGCATCTCCGGCACCGGCGGCGGCTTCAAGCGCTTCACCGTCGGCGAGACCGACATCTCCGACGCTTCGCGCCCGATCAAGAAGTCCGAGCTGGACAAGGCCACCGAGAACGGCGTCGAGTTCATCGAGATCCCCGTCGCCTACGACGGCCTGTCGATCGTCGTCAACCACGACAACGATTTCGTCAAGACCCTGACGGTTGCCGACCTTAAGAAGATCTTCGTCGAAGGCAACGCCGCCAAGACCTGGAAGCAAGTCAACCCAGCCTGGCCCGACATCGCCATCAAGATCTACGCCCCCGGCACCGACTCCGGCACGTTCGACTACTTCAAGGAAGTCGTCGCCGGCGAGGGTGAATCCATCCGCTCCGATATGAGCGTTTCCGAAGACGACAACGTCCTGGTCCGCGGCGTCGCCGGCGACAAGGGCGCGATCGGGTTTTTCGGCTGTGCCTACTACTTCGAGAACACCGACTCGCTCCGCGCGGTCGCCATCGACGGCGGCAAGGGCGGCGTCCTGCCCGACAAGGGCACGATCGAGTCCGGCGAGTACGCCCCGTTCAGCCGGCCCCTGTTCATCTACGTCAACGCCAAGGCCGCTGATCGCCCCGAGGTCAATGCCTTTGTTCAGTTCTACCTGGAAAACAGCCCCGCGCTCGCCGAGGAAGTCGGCTACGTCCGCCTGCCCAGCGAGATCACCGAACTGGCCAAGGCCAACTACCAGAGCCGTAAGACCGGCACCCAGTTCCTGAACGAGAAGGGTGAAAAGGTTCACGGCCCTCTGGCCAAGGTTTACAAATAATCGGTGCTTTGTACCGACATGATTCTTCCCGTGTGACGCCGCCTGACCGTGGCGTCACACCTTTATTACCGCCGGCGACACACCGATGAGTACGATCTCGACAACCCCGCCCAGCGCCTGGCCCGCCGGCAGACCCAGGTCCAAGGCCGCGCGCCGCGTCCGTGAAACATTCATCATGGCCGGGCTGATCGGCTGCGGTGCGTTCTCCATCGCCACCACGCTGACCATCATCGTCATCCTCGGCGTCGAGGCATTCCACTTCTTCCGGCTCGACGAGGTTTCCTTCTGGGACTTCATCACCGGAACCAAGTGGAGCCCGCTGCTGGGCGCGGAAAAACACTTCGGCGTCCTGCCCCTGGTCTCCGGCACGCTGCTGGTCACCGCCGTCGCCATGGTCTTCGCGCTGCCCTTGGGGCTTATTACCGCGATCTGGCTCAGCGAATACGCCAAACCCAAAGTGCGTGCGGTCATCAAGCCCGTGCTGGAGGTGCTTGCGGGCATCCCGACCGTCGTGTTCGGGTTTTTCGCGCTGACGGTCATCACGCCCGGCCTGCGATGGCTGCACGAGGGTTTTAACGTCTACAACGCCGCGAGCGCCGGGCTGGCGGTCGGCGTCATGTGCCTGCCGATCGTCACCAGCCTGTCGGAAGACGCGCTGCGTGCCGTGCCGCGCAGCCTCCGTGAAGGGGCCTACGGCCTGGGCGCTACACGGTTCGAGGTCTCCATCAAGGTCGTCACGCCCGCCGCGCTCTCCGGCATCATCGCCGCCTTCCTGCTCGCCATCGCCCGCGCGGTCGGCGAGACCATGATCGTCTCGCTCGCCGCCGGCAACGCGCCGAGCATGACCGTCGACCCACGCAGCCAGGTCCAGACTATGACCGGGTACATGGTGCAGATCTTCCTGGGTGATGCCAGCAACTTCGGCCCCGAGTATTACTCCAGCTACGCCGTCGCCGCGACGCTGTTCGTCATGACGCTGCTGCTGACCGTCATCGGCCACCAGATCCGCGTGCGGTACAGGCAGGTGTACGAATGAACGATACAGCCATCAAACACGCCCAGCCCCGCGGCGGCAGGTTTTTCCGCGATAACCTGTTCGTGCTTATCTGCCTGTTCGCGGCAGGCGTCTGCATCGCGACCCTCGGTGTGCTGCTCGCTTCGATCCTCATCCAGGGCGTGGAACACCTGGACGGCCGGCTGCTCTCCAACCCGCCCTCACGCAAGCCCGACAAGGCCGGCATCTACCCCGCCATGATCGGCACGATCTACATCTGTAGCGTCTGCGCCTTCACCGCCATCCCGCTGGGGATCGGCACCGCCGTCCTCCTCGAAGAGTTCAAACCCGGCAACCGCACGCTCGCCAGACTCCACGGGTTCGTCCAGCTGAACATCACCAACCTAGCCGGCGTCCCCTCCGTGGTCTACGGGATCCTCGGCCTGACCGCGTTCGTCGAGATGTTCAAGCTCCTGGGCAACGCGGGCGACCCGATCTGGACGCTGGGCACCACGGACAACTGGTACTACGTTCAGCTTCCCTTCGGCCGAGGCGTGCTGGCGGGCGGGCTGACGCTCATGCTCGTCGTCCTGCCGATCATCATTATCTCCTCGCAGGAAGCGCTGCGTGCGGTGCCCAACTCGCTGCGCCACGGTGCGCTGGCCCTGGGCGCGACGCGGTGCCAGATGGTGTGGAACACGACGTTGCCCGCGGCGATCCCGGGCATCATGACCGGCACGATCCTGGCCATGAGCCGTGCCATCGGCGAGGCCGCGCCCATCCTTATCATCGCGGGCATCGTCTACATCACCTTTACCCCCGACCACCTGATGGACGACTTTACCGCGATGCCCTTACAGATCTACGACTGGGCGGGCCGGCCCCAGGAAGCTTTCCACCGCGTCGCCGCCAGCGGCATCCTCGTGCTGATGGCCATCCTGCTTACCTTCAACGCCGCCGCCGTCATCATACGCCAGAAATTCCAGCGCTAACCGACAGGGGTGCCACGACATGACCGCGACCCTTTCATCAACCAGCGGACCCGCCAAGATGAACCAGACAAGCCCGACACTCGATCCACCACCCAGGCCGTCCGACACGCATGCCCGCGACGGCCACGGCATGCCGGTGGATAAAGCCGCGCCCGCTATCGAGGTCGCTCATTTCAATTCCTGGTACGGCGACTTCCACGCGCTGCAGGACCTGAACATGATCATCCCCGAGAAACGCGTCACCGCCTTCATCGGGCCAAGCGGTTGCGGCAAGAGCACCTTCCTCCGCTGGATCAACCGCATGAATGACCTTGTCCCCAGCGCCCGCGCCGAAGGCACGCTCAAGCTCCACGGCCAGGACCTTTTGGACAAATCCACCGACGTCGTCGAGCTGCGCCGCCACGTCGGCATGGTCTTCCAGAAACCCAACCCCTTCCCCAAAACGATCTACGACAACGTCGCCTTCGGCCCCAGGCTGCACCTGAAGATGAGCCGGGCCGAACTGGACCAGGTCGTCGAACGTTCGTTGCGTAGCGCCGCGCTGTGGGACGAAGTCAAGGACCGCCTGCGCACCCCCGCGCTGAGCCTTTCCGGCGGGCAGCAACAGCGGCTTTGCATCGCCCGCGCCATCGCCGTCGGCCCCAGCGTCCTGCTCATGGACGAACCCTGCTCCGCGCTGGACCCCCGCTCCACCGCCGCTATCGAAGACCTCATGGCCGAGCTCCGCAACGACTACACCATCGCCATCGTCACCCACAACATGCAGCAGGCCTCCCGTGCCTCGGACTACTCCGCCTTCATGTATCAGGGCGTGCTGGTCGAGTTCGGCCCGACCCACAAGATATTCACGAACCCCAACAACGAGCAGACCCAGAACTATATCACCGGCCGGTTCGGGTAAAATACAAAACCGGGTTGGAGCTAAGGTATGTCCGTGCTATTGAACAAGCAGATTGAAAAGATCAAACGTATGGTCCTGTCACAGGGCGCGCTTGTCGAGCAGGCGTTGCAGCGGGCTATCCGCGCGGTCGAGGATCGCGACCCCGAGCTGGCGGCCCAGGTCGTCAACCAGGACCTGCAGATCGACCTGGCCGAGATCGATATCGAGGAGGAATGCCTGGCGACCCTCGCGTTGCACCAGCCGGTCGCGCACGATCTGCGGTTCATCGTCTCGGTCCTGAAGATCAACAGCGACCTGGAACGCATCGGGGACCTCGCGGCCAACACCGCCGAGCAGGGCGCGGCCCTGTCCGGGATGCCCCCGATCGACATCGGGCCGTTCGCCATCCTCGATATGGCGCACAACGCCCAGCTCATGGTCAAACAGGCGCTCGACGCCCTGGTTTCCGTCGACGCCGACCTCGCCGCGAAGGTCCGGGAGATGGACGACAAGGTCGACGCACGCCACCGCGCGGTCTACAACATCGTCGAGCAGAGCATCCGGGACGACATCGATTCGATCCCGCAACTGATCCGCATCCAGATCACCGCCCGCCACATCGAGCGGATCGCCGACCACGCGGTCAACATCGCCAAGGACGTGATCTACCTCGCACGCGGCGAGATCGTCCGCCACCGACGCGCCCGCGCCGCCGCCAACAAGATACAGGCGTAAGGCACGCACTATTTCAATAGATGCACTACGGTTGACTTGAGAATGCTTTATTTATTGTCAAACCCCGCCGCCGCGCCGTTGCCCGCGCGCGGGTCGTGCACGCCGATCAGTTGGCCGTCTTCCGTCACGCCGACCGCCTGCGTGATCCCCATCGAGTCCTGCTCCTCGACCGTGTGCCCGCGGGCTTTGAGCGATTCAACCACCGATGCGTCCAACGCTTTCTCATAATTGATTACGTCCGGCCGCCACTGGTGGTGGATACGCGGCGCGCCGACCGCCTCGGGCAGCGGCATCCCAAGGTCGATCGTGTTGACGATCGCCTGGAGCACCTGCGTGATGATCGTCGGCCCGCCCGCCGCGCCCAGCGCCATCACGGGCTTGCCGTCCTTGAGCACGATCGTCGGGCTCATGCTCGACAGCGGACGCTTGCCGGGTTGCACGCTGTTGGCTTCCGCGCCTAAAAGTCCGAAGAAGTTGGGCACGCCCGGCTGCGCGGCGAAGTCGTCCATCTGGTTATTCATGAACACGCCCGTACCGGGGATCAGCACTTTCGAGCCGTAGGATGTGTTGACCGTCGCGGTGATGGCGACCCAGTTACCCGCGCTGTCCGCCGCGGCGATGTGCGTGGTGTGACGGCTGAACAGGTCTTCGGCCGCGCGCGGCGGCGTGCCTTGCTTCTCGACGTTGACTGCTTTTCCCATATCGATCTTCATCGCCAGCTCGGTCGCGTACTCCGGGTCCGCCAGGCCGCGCGGGACATCCGCGAAGTCCGGGTCACCCAGCCAGAACGCACGGTCCGCGAACGCCAGCTTCATCGCCTCGGCGATCACGTGCTCGCGCGTCGCCGGGTTCATCGACTTAAGGTCGAAGTGTTCAAGGATGTTCAGTATCTGCGCCACATGCACGCCGCCGGAACTCGGCGGGCTGAACCCGATGATGTCGTAGCCACGGTAAGTGCTTAGGACCGGCTCGCGTTGCACGGTGTGGTAGTTGGCGAAGTCCTCCGCCGTCACGATCCCGCCGTTGTGTGTCATCCAGTCCGCGACCGCCTGGGCGAACGCGCCGTTGTAAAAGTAATCGATCCCGTCCCGCGCGATCGCGCGGTACGTGGCCGCCAGCTCCGGTTGCTTGAGCAGGTAGCCCGTGGGGCGGGGCTTGTTGTTTTCATCGAGCAAGAGCGCCGCGCTCGCGGGGAACCTGGCGAGCTCCTCGGCCGCGCCGGCGAGCCGGTTGGCGAACGTGTCGTCGATGACAAAACCGTTGTCAGCGATATCTGCGGCCGGGGTAATGACGTCCGCGAGCGTGAGTTTGCCACCGTGTTTAAGCAGTTGATCGTATACGGCGAGCGACCCCGGCACACCGATCGCCAGCGCGCCGGTCTGGCTGAGCGCCGGATCGGCCTTGCCGTCGCGGATGAACATGTCGTGCGTCGCCGCCGCCGGCGCCATCTCACGCCCGTCCAGCGCGAGGACCGTGCCATCAGCCAAACGGATCAGCGCGAAACACCCGCCGCCGATCCCTGAGTTGTGCGGGTCGACCACGCCCAGCGTCAACGCCGCCGCGACCGCCGCGTCGATCGCGTTGCCGCCTTTTTTAAACGCATCGACGCCCGCCTGTGTCGCCAACGGGTGGACCGTCGCCACCATCCCGTCGTGCGCCGTCGCCGAGCCCGTGCCCGCGAAACCAGTTTGGCACAGCACAGTTACCAGCAGCGCCGCTGTATACAAGATACCGATCCGTTTCATATCCGCCCTTTCAATGGCTGATCTATATAGTAAACGGCCATTCTACAGCCGTGCCGCACACTATTCGACACACGCACCGCGAACCGCCATCATAGGGCGTCCATGCTTTCAGGCTCTCTGCAAGAATTCAGGCCCGCGAACCAGCCCAGGATGGCCCGGCAGAGCTACGCGCACGAGCTGGTCACCGCCTGCACCTTCCCCCTGGTGCCCGCGATCCTCGAGTCCGGTGTCGTCGGCGTCCTGGCGAAAAAATCATTCAACGTCAGCGAGTTCGAGCTGGCGACCATCATGGCCGCGCCGATCTTCGCCAACCTCACCAGCTTCATGTGGGCGTCACTGGCGCGCGGCCGACGCAAGATACCCTTCATCACCGCCATCCAGTCGCTGGTGCTGCTCTTGCTTATCACGATCTCGCTGCTGCCCACCGTCAGGCCCGGGCCGACGCTGCTGGTGATCGCCGTGGTGCTGACCCGCTGCGCGATCGCCGGCATGGTCACGCTGCGCAGCACGGTCTGGCGGCACAACTACCGCAAGAAGTATCGCGGGCGGATCACCGGGCGGTTCACCTTCCTAGCAAGTTTGATCATGGCGGTCGGCCCGCTGATCGGCTTCTTCATCCAGGACCTTTGGCCCGAGAGTTTCCGCTGGGTCTACGCGCGACGGCACTGATCGCCGCGGTCGGTGTCGTGTCTTTCTCGCGCATCCGCCTGCGCGGCGAGAAACAACTGCTCGCCTACGAACGCCTGCCCGACGCCCGCCCTCAGCCACACGGCGAACCCGGCCACGTCTACGCTTTCGAGCCGGACGGCACGCAAACCAGACGCCACACCGCCTGGACCATCCTCCGCGAGGACCACGACTACCGCTGGTACATGATCTGGCAGTTTGTCGGCGGCATGGCCAACCTCGTCGGCAACTTCGCTCTGATCCGCCTGGTCATCCAGCTCACCGAAAACATCCCGTACGAATACGTCACCAGCATCTTCCTCACCACGACGATCCCGATGGCGGTGGCGACGATGACCGTGCCCGCCTGGTCACGCTACCTCGACAGCGTCCCGATCGCGCGCTTCCGCACACGCCAGGGGTTGTTCTGGATCGCGGCGCAATTCGGCACGTGGGTCGCCGGTTTGTTCGGCGGGGTCTGGCTGCTCTCGCTGCCCCGCGCTATCGACGGCGTATCACGCGGCGGGGGCACGCTCGCCTGGAACCTCGGCCACAACGACTTCGCCGACCGACGCATGGTCCCTTTATACATGGGCATCCACGTCACCCTCACCGGCGTGCGCGGGTTCCTCGCGCCGTACATGGCGGTCACCCTGCTCTATGGCTGGACACCCGACGCGGTCCCGGGCCTGACCCTGCCCGCGTTCGGCGGCATCGGCGTACACATCTTCCTGGTCACAACAGTTTTGGCCGTGATCGCAACCGCCGGGTTCTGGCACCTGATGCTCGTGATGGAGCGGGCCAAAGCGGACGACGGCGCAACGGGTTGACCATGCCCAACGGCCCCGCATCGTGCGCAACAAAAAAGCCCACGTCGTTTAACGTGGGCTTTTTCTCAAGGATGCAATTCACAATCGTGTGGTTCGCTTCAGCCTCGCCGACGCAGCAGCAACGGCGCGCCGCACATTAGCGCCAGCGCCGTCCCCGGCTCGGGCACGAAGAAGCCGCGGATCTCACCGCCGCCCGCGAACGACGTGTGGATATTGAAGTACGCCTTGCCGGTTGCGAGCGAGTCGATCAGCAGCGCCTCTGCGCCCGCAGGCGTCCCGCCGCCCGTCGTCAGGAAACCCCCGGTGTACGTGCCCGCCAGCGTCAGGTCCAGCACGACCGGGCCGTAAGACGCACCCGTCACACCCGCGGGGAAGCCCGGCAGCGTGCCCGGCGTTACCGCCACGCCGGCCGTGCTCGTGAACGGCGCCGCCGTCGGCGCGTGGATGTGTGCTACCGTCGTCGTCCCGATCAGGTCGCTGAACGTCGCGCTGACCGTCAGCGTGTGCGCCACGTCGTCGTACACCGCCGTCGCGTGCCCCGTCCCCGGCGAAGCGTTCGGCGGCGACTCGCTGATGCCGTCCATGAACGCCTCGAAACTCAATAGCGCCGCGTGTGACGTGCCCGCCGCCAGCACAACCACAGACAAACATACCGCCCAACGCATCATACGGATCATGTGCTTTCTCCTTCCGCCTTGAGGACAAGTGTGACATGCTGCGAAAACGCGCCAATCAATCTACCACGCCGCCCCGACCCGTCAATACCTTACTTGTTAAATAGCTATAAACCCGTCACGCACAATCAGGGCCTCCACAAAATAAGACGTTTCGGGTGGAATTGGCGCGGTGCCGCCCCACGATTGATCACACAAGGACTTACATAAGCGTTTCGGGGCCGCCCGTCCCGCCGAGTCCGGTGCCCGATCAAACCCGGCATTTCTATCAGGTGCCATGTGAAGGCCGAGGGCGTCGCATGCTCCCGACCCCGGGCCCGGTCACGAGATCACGATGATCAGACCGCCCGACCCTACGCGGATATAGAAGTTGCTGTTGCCGTTGTTCGTTCCCGTAACGTCCGCGCCGTTCCAGGCGAACACGTTGGATGTATACACCTTGTCGTTGCCCGGGTCGACGTTGATTAAGATCGTGTCGCCGACACGCAGGTTCATCAGCGCAAGCAGGTCGTCGCCCGCGCCGGCGATCACGCTAAAGTCCTCATCCACGCGCACGTCCTGCACCGTCAGTTTGTCGTTGCCGCTTCCGCTGTCGATCTTCAGCGAGTCCCACACGTCGCTCTGCTCGATCACGATGTTATCGTTCTGCCCGCCGGTCGTGATGTCCAGGTCCACATCGACGCGCGTGTTGAGCATCTGGATCACGTCGACCCCGCTCCCGCCGAGGATATTCATGTCCGCGTAGGTGTAGACCTGGTTCAGCCGAACGTCCGAGGTGCCGTCGCCGGTGTTGATATTAAAATCCCCGTTAAGCC
>JAWKTA010000024.1:0-67759 GCA_041402025.1 Phycisphaerales bacterium
TATCCCCCGTGCCCGTGGCCATTGTCCCGCTCTGTTGGATCAATACTTTCGAAATAACGTCGGGATTGGTGGCGTCACCGACGGTGAGCGTTGATGCACCGGACTGGCTGAGTACCGAGCCTGCGCCGTTTACGGTGATGACGGCCTGCTGCACTGCGGACGCGGCGGTGGAGAGTGAGCCGACACGGAGGTTGCCCGCGGTCAGGCCCGCGCCGGAGAGAACGCTCAGGAAGCCTTCGCTGTTCACATTGCTGCCGGAGACGAGCGTGGTAGTGCCGGCGATGGTGTTGCCGGTGCTGGCGTTCTGGAAGACGAGCGTTCCGGTCTGTCCGCTTGAGCCGAGTATGACCGAACCGGTGACTTCGAGTGTTGAGCCGGCCCCGTCGAACTCGACGTACCCATCGCCCGCCGAGGAACGACCCGCGAATAGGTTGACCGTGATGATGTCGGAACCGTTATCTACAAAAAGGCTGCTGTCACCGGTGACGTTTATTTCATCGCCGACCGAGAGACGCACGTTGCCGGAACCACCTGTCCTGCTGATTGTCAGGTCGCCGCCGTTGAGGATCAGGTCATCCGCGGCTGAATAGGTTGCGAAGATAGCGCCGCTGGAGGCGAAATTGATATCGCCCTGCTGGATGATGAGGTCGCTGACCTGCGTGGTGAGGCCTGATGCGATGGTGACGTTGTAGCTGCCGGCGAGGTTGAACCGGGCGGATTCGGTGGTGGTATTGGGGACGTTCAGGCCGTCCCAGTTGAATACCGAGCCGTAGTAGTCGCTGCTGTCACCTGCGGTCCAGTCGATGACGGTCTGGGAGAAAACATGTGTGGAGGTTCCCAGCATGGTAAGCACGCTGAGGCCGGAAAGGATAGTGCGGATCGTATGCATCACGGGGTGTCTCCCAGCTCTTATTTGTATCTCCCAGTTCGTGCTGCTAACGGGATGATTGCATATATCAACAGAATGCCGGTGGTCGGTTCGGGGATGTTGACGTTGTAGGACGGCGGCGTGCCCGCGTTCCAGTTGCCGAGCACGGCGTTGAGGTCTTCGATGCCGACAAAATCATCACCCGACGGATCGGCGAGCGGGTCGCCCGGTGGCACGGACTGGTTCCAATTGCCTAATACAATGTTCAGGTCGTCGATCCCGACGAACCCGTCGCCGTTGAGGTCGCCCTTAAGTGGTCCGGTGACAAGGAGTGTGACGTTGTTCGGGTTGTAGATCACCTCGAATGCCTTGCCCGAACCCAGGTCTGCGGCGAGGACGATGTCGAACGTGCCATTGATGTTGTCCGCGTTGATGATCTGGAAGTTTTGGCCGACAACGGGATCGAAGCCGTTGATCAACGACAGTTGCAGCGTGCCGGCGAGCAGGGCGTCGCCCGTGATGTTTATCAAGTCAAAGAGCGTGCCGGGCACGAGCCCACCGATCTTGAATAGTGTGGTTCGGTGCCCGTCTGCTCATAACCGGCCGGGAGGGTCGATCGCCTTGGGTGGACGCCGATGAGCATCCGGCCGCGGTTCCTGGAAAGGCACGCCGATCGTTGGCCACGTCACATCGAGAAACACCGTCGCCAGGTCGCCGACGCGCAGCGGCCGTCGCCAGTGAAACTCGCACCATCTTGGAGGATGTAGTTTTATCAAGCACCAGGTCCATCGCGGTGCCGGGGTCGAATATGATATTAGCGGTATCCGCGAACCGGCCCCACCGCTGGAAGCGTGCAAGGCCGGTGAATGCACGCCACTTCGCCCTGGATCGGCGCGTTGTTGAGGATGTCGGCGGTGTCGCGGGTTCGCAGTCGTCCCAGCGGGCTTAGGGTGATGTCGCCCGTCGCCGATACCGACGATCCCGCCCCAGGGTCGGGGTGCTCGATCTGGATCACGCCGTGTACCAGCCAGGGTGCGTTGACGATCAAGCCGCCGTCCCCGATATCCACGTCGCCTTGTTGCCCAGTGTCCAGGGGTCGTTGAAGGTGACCGGTTTGCGCGAGGTGAATCGCGACGTTGCCGTGATACTCGTTGATGCGTGCCGTTGATGGTGACGCTGCCGGTGTCGGCGATGATATCCGCGGGGCTGTTGAAGATGACGCCCGCGTCGAGGTCGAAGTTCGCCGGCATTGATGACCGAGGGCCCCGCCACGGCGTGGAGGTCGCCTCCGTTGCTGAGCCGCCCGGTGATGTTGACGGTGCCGTAGCCTCGGATCGCCTTACATAGCCGCTGCCGCCGCCGTTGTCACCCAGCAACACGTCGCCGGTCGCGTTGATCGTGCCGCCGCCAGGCGCAGCCGCCCGCCGTTGTAAATCTCGATGTCTTGGGTCAGCACCTGCCCGAACGGGCCGACAATCAGGTCGGCCGGGCTGAATACGCTCGACGCGTCAAGCACCAGGCGGTCCGACAGGTGTAGCGTGTTCGAGCCGATAGCCAGCTCGGTGTCTTCGATAATATGCAGGCTGCGCATCACCTCCGGCGAGTTGATCGTCAACAGCCCGGCCGAGCGGATATACGCGTCGTCATCAACGTCCGGGGACCGTGCCCCCGACCAGTTCGCGTCGGTGTCGAAGGTGATGCCGCCGTAGAACTCCCTGCGTGGGACGTCCAGCTGCGACAATCCGCCGCTGGTTGCCATCGCGAAGAGGTCGGCGTGTGTGGGCAGCCGGCGCGCGGCGTTGCCCAGGCAACCCGTACACATCAGCATCGTGTCAGACGCGACGTGCCCCGCGTCGGGCTGGTTGTTGCCGTCGGTGGCGATCTTGGCGGCGATGTCGGCCCCAAAGATGAACGAGGGGTCCATGTCGTAGTCGCCGTCGGCGTTCTCGTGGCTGGCGACACTGGCGATGTTCAACGCGTGGCCGATCTCATGCAGGATGACGCTGAGCATGTCGCTGGCGCCGTACGCCGGGCCGTTCTGGATCGCGTCGCCGGTGTAGCCGACCTCGATCCCGTCCGGGACCTGGCCCGACGTGGTGAAGTCAGCCTTTTCGTTGACCGACAGGTCGGTCCAGACGGTCTTCTGCATCACGAACTCTTCATCCGACCCGGGGGTCGGGTCGATGAACCAGTCGCGTGGCAAGCCTTCGTTGAGCGTGTCGATGCGGATGTCGGCCTCGATGATCCGGTCGCCGCTCTTAACCGCGCCCGTCAGCAGGCCGAGCAGACTATCGCTGAGGTCGGCGTACCAGTAGTTGATCGTCAGCGTGTACCCGCCGTCCTCAAAGACGTCCTCGTAATAGCCCTCGGCATAGCTGAACAGGTCGTGCAGGCCCAGGTTCTGCGGATCGAACGCCTGTGCCTGGTTATCGTTGGCGTTGAAGTTGAGGTTGATATTGATCGCGGAGGTATGCGTTTCACCGAGCGTGATTAGCACAATAGACAACAGGCACCATCTGGTTGACCTCATGCCCGATTCCTCAGATAACGAATCCGCCCTTGATCACGCCATCGTATTGTCCATTATTCCGCGGGGAATTCAATATATAATCCGGTCTTTCACCGTATTTTACCGTATAAACCGGGTTTTTTACTTCGTAAGCATGTGGCCAGCCCCGTAACCACGATAAGCCAACCGGCGGCGGGTTCGGGTATGTAGACATCGACGGAGGGCGGCGAGCCGCTGTTCCAGTTGCCGAGCACGGCGTTGAGGTCGTTGATGCCGACGAAACCGTCGCCGGTGGGGTCGCCCAGGAGCGGGTCGCCCGGGGTCACGAACTGGTTCCAGTTGCCCAGCACGATATTCAGGTCCGTGATACCGACGAAGCCGTCGCCGTCGAGGTCGCCGGTGAGGCCGGGGTAGTAGTTGACCTTGAAGTACTGGTCTACATCCACGTCGTAGAGAAATTGCTCGGTCCCGTCGGGCCAGCGGATGCGCAGTTCGTCGATCACGGAGGCGTCTCCGAGGCCGAAGTGGACGGGCAGATCGCTCTGGTTGTAGGTGCCGGCGTTGGTATTGGCGTCGCGGCGGAGGGTGCGCTCCTCCGGTGTACCCTCGTGGATGGTGGCGTAGAGGGCCGCGCCGATGCCGGTGGTGTTGTAGGTCGGGCCGGCAAGTTCGACGAAGAGCCAGTGGTTGCCGTTGGAGTTGGCATCGCTGAGGAAGACACGTTCGACGCGGCTGCTGTCGGTTGCGGCGATCAGGTCCAGGTCGCCGTCGTTGTCCAGGTCGCCCCAGACACTGTCGTGGCCGCCCTCGTTCTCCGAGGCGAGACCCTCGGCGGAGGTGACATCGGTGAACTGCCAGTTGCCGTCGTTGCGGTAGAGCTTGCGGGCCTGATCGCTGCCGGGGGTTTCGATGCCGTCGTGGAAGAACAGGTCCAGGTCGCCGTCGTTGTCGTAGTCGATGGGCCTGCCGCCGTGAAGCGAGCCACCGACGTCGGTCAGCAGGGAGTGGCCGGTAACGGTGTCGATGTCGGTGAACTGGTTGTCGCCGTCATTGCGGAAGATCTTGCTCGGCTCGCCGTCGGCCCCGACCATGAACAGGTCCAGGTCGCCGTCGTCGTCCAGGTCGTGGAACTCGGCGCCCCAACTGTTGTGCATGAACTGTGTGCCGTTGGTGTCAGCGATATCGATGAAGCTTAGTGAGCCGCTTTCAACAAGTTGGTTCTCGTAGAAGTTGTTGCGGAAATTATTGGTCCCGTGACAGGTGGCGATGTAGACGTCCATGTCGCCGTCACCGTCGGTGTCGCCGATAGCCATGCCGTATGACCTGAAGCCTTTATTCGATTGAAACCCTACCGCCGCGCCGACCGGGGCAAAGACGTGGCCGGCGCCCTGCAGATAGACCTCGTTCTTGTGGTCCGGCGTTTCCATCCCGATCAGCAGATCCAGATCGTGGTCGTTATCGATATCGCTCCAGGCGACATTCTGGTGGTAGCCGGGGTCGTTCAGGCCGGTGGCTACGCTTTCGTTTAAGAAGCCGGCGGGGCCGATGTTTTTTAGCAGGTCCCCGTCGCCGGGCATGTTGGTCTGCCCGACGAATACATCGACCTTGCCGTCCCCGTCGTAATCGCCCCAGGCGGCGCTCCAGGCGGACGTGCTCAGCCCGGAGGGGAGCAGGGCGTAGGCGTTGGTGAAGCCCAGCGTGCCGGTCTCAACGAGGTTGTTGCGGTAGAGTTTCTGCGAACCGGTGCCGACCAGAAACAACGCGTCCAGGTCGCCGTCGTCATCGTAGTCGGCCAGCGACACGCTGCGGGTGTTGAAATTCACCACGCCGAGGACCGCGCTGCCCTGCTCGGAGAAAGTGGGGGAAGTGTGAGCAAACGCCGTGACGGGTATGGCAAAAAGCGCAACCACAACACGGCTTACTTTGTCAAGCAAGGCGCAATCGGAGCGAACATAACTTATTTGATTCATAAGGTCTATGACGGGGTCCCCTCCGCATCAATCTCCACTCGCTACATGCAGACAGCACAAGCTATCTGAGTATAGCACCGTTCGTGTCGGTGTCACTCAAAAACAATCAGGGATTTGCTTAAGACAGCCTTCCGCTTACGGCTCATTCATCTAGTTTGTGTGGGGAATTACCTGGCTTCGCGCACGAGCATCGCTTGATAGACGGGTCGAGTTTGGCCTAAACCCGCTTGTACCTGAAGCAGCCGGTTTCGTGGTCGTTGACCATGCCCACCGCCTGCATGAAGGCGTAGCAGATCGTGGACCCGACAAACTTGAAGCCGCGTTTCTTAAGATCCTTGCTCATCGCGTCCGACTCGGGCGTCCGGGCGGGCAGGTCGTTCATTGTTTTGCGGTTGTTCTTGATCGGTTTGCCGCCGACGAACTGCCAGATGTAAGCATCGAAGCTGCCGAACTCTTTCTGCACGGCGAGGAAAGCCTTGGCGTTGGCGATCGACGACGCGACCTTCAGGCGGTTACGCACGATGCCCGGGTCGCTTAACAGTTTGTCCACCTTTTTCTGCGTGTAACTGGCAATCTTCACCGCGTCGAAATCGTCATAAACCTTCCGATAGTGGTCGCGCTTCTTGAGGATCGTCTCCCAGCTTAGGCCCGCTTGGGCGCCCTCCAGGATCAGGAACTCGAACAGCAGCCGGTCGTCATGCACCGGCACGCCCCATTCAGTGTCGTGGTAGGCGTGGAAGACCTCTTTTGAGGCCCATTGACAGCGTTGGATCGACGATTTTGGCATGGTTTTGTGGCCCGGTCCGGTGCTCGCTATCCTACCCCGACTATGAGCATACTTGTCGATAAGAATACCAAGCTGATCTGTCAGGGCATCACGGGTTCCGCGGGCGCGTTCCACACCAAGGGCTGCCTGGACTACGGCACGCAGGTCGTCGGGGGCGTGACCCCCGGCAAGGGCGGGCAGAAGGACGCCAACGGGCTGCCGATCTTCAATACCGTGATAGAAGCGGTGAAAACGACCGTGGCGAATGCGACGAAGATCTACGTGCCCCCACCGTTCGCCGCCGACGCGATCCTCGAAGCGGCCGACGCCGGGATCAAGATGATCGTATGCATCACCGAGGGCGTGCCGGTGCAGGACATGATGCGGGTAAAGAAGGCGCTGGCGGAGAAGAAATACGCAGGCATCCGCCTGATCGGGCCGAACTGCCCCGGCATCATCACGCCGGGAGCGTGCAAGATCGGCATCATGCCCGGGTATATCCACGTCCCGGCGAGCAAGTCCAAGACCGGCAAGAGCGTGGGCATCATCAGCCGGTCCGGCACGTTGACCTACGAAGCCGTCTGGCAGGCCGCCAACCACGGGCTGGGTCAGACCACCTGCATCGGCATCGGCGGCGACCCGGTGCGCGGGATGGACTTCATCGACTGCCTTGAGCTTTTCAACGCCGACGACGAGACCGACGGGATCATCCTGATCGGCGAGATCGGCGGCAGCGACGAGGAGAAGGCGGCGGCCTACATCAAGGCCAACGTCAAGAAGCCGGTCGCCGCGTTTATCGCAGGCCGCACGGCCCCCCCCGGAAGGCGCATGGGCCACGCCGGCGCGATCATCTCCGGCGGCGAGGGCGGCGCGGATTCCAAGATCGCCGCGCTCAAGAGCGCCGGCTGCCACATCGCCGACTCCCCGGCCGACCTGGGCAGCACGATCGCCAAGGCGCTCGCGGTCTGATCCACAGGCAGACGACAAGCGCCGATTGACATCAGCACGGGGTGCATCATGGACGACGCATCACACCTCCGCGCGTTACTGAAAAACCGGGACTGTGCCTGCCCCCGTTGCGGCTACAACCTGCGCAGCATGACCGGTGGGGCCTGCCCGGAGTGCGGTGTCACGGTCGACCCGTCGGCTATCCTCGGCCGGCGGGACCGGCTGGACTACCCCTGGCTGATCATGGTGATGTCGTACTCGGTGGCGATGCTCTGGAGCGTGTGTTTCGTCTGGCAGCGCCTGATCATCCGCGGCAAGCTCCACTACGGCGACGACTGGAACCCGGCCACGCAGAATTACGGGCGGGCGTTGGGCGACAGGCCGTTGCCCGAGGTGATCCAGATGCTGGCTTCCACGGTCTGGTGGCTGAGCGTGCCGTTCGTTTTGGCGGCTTTGGTCGTGTGGCGGAGGCGGATCGCGCGTTGGCCGCGCGCGGTGCGCTGGATAATTGCGGCGTTGAGTGTCGTGCTGGTTCTGCTGGCGTATCGGCGCTGGCAGTGGTGGTGGTACGCCTGGGGCTTTAACGGCAGCCGCTACCCCGACTGGCCGTGGTGGTACATCCAGTAAACCGTTCCACGCAGTTGGATATTCACTTCGAGCGGCGCGGGTTGCGTCCGGAAGGACCGCTGCGGGTGGGGCGTGATTCGTCGTGCGGCGGCTCGGAGGATTTAACGGGTTCGGCGGCGGGGGGGTGTTCTTGATCCGCCCCTTGCGGCGGGCTGTTGTGTTCCTCGTTGGCGAACTTGCCGAAGATCATCCGGCCGGCGGAGGTCTGTAGCGTGCTGGTGACGATCAGGTCCACGTCCTGGCCCAGGTGGGATCGGCCGTACTCCACCACGACCATCGTGCCGTCATCCAGATAGCCGACGCCCTGGTTCGGGCCTTCGCCGGTCTTCACGAGTTTCACGTGCAGATGCTCGCCGGGCAGCACGACCGGGCGCAGCGCTTTGGCCAGGTCGTTGAGATTGATCACGTCCACGCCCCGCAGGGTGGCGACCTTGTTGAGGTTGTAGTCGTTGGTCATCACCCGCCCACGGTTCTGCAACGCGAACGAGATCAGCTTCTGGTCCACGGCCGTGCCCTCGGCCTCGCTGTCGTCGATCACGACCTCGACGACGTGGTTTTCCTGGAGCTGCTGGAGCATGTCCAGGCCCCGCCGTCCGCGTGCCCGCTTGAGCTTGTCGGCCGAGTCGGCGATCTGCTGCAGTTCATTGAGGACGAACCGGGGGACGACCAGTGTTCCCTGGATGACCTGGGTGTGGATGATGTCGAGGATCCGGCCGTCGACGATGACGGACGTGTCCAGCACGATCGGCCGGCTGCCCCGGGTCTCCTTGGCGAACTCGACGTAGGGGATGACGAAGCGGAAGTCGTCCTTGGTCTGCAGGACCAGGGAGATGCCGATGTAACAGGTGATCAGGCCGATGATGACCTTAACGCCGCGCAGCAGGTTCAGGAACGCCTCTCGGCCCGGGTCACGATCCGGTGCGGCGAGCACGCCGATGAGATCGACCACGAACGACAGGGCGTAGGCCGCGAGCAGCCCGGCGACCAGGCCCAGGAACACACCCGAGACCGCCGAGAGTTTCTTGTGGCGTGTCCAGGCATCGACGGTGATGATGCCGACGGTGGTGCCGACCGTGACACACAGAAGCAGGACGAACTGGGGGAAGTCCACGTTCGCGCCCCACTGGTTGGACAGCAGGTACAGCGACGTGACGGAGGCGGCCAGGAGTATGAAAACCCCACGCAGGATATACAGGATCATGATATCGGCCCTTATGGATATGCACGCCCCGGGGATATATATGCTGTAATCATACGCTTAAAACAAGCGTTGGCCAATAGATTTGCCAGCCCGGTGGGTGGTGGTTATCGTCACCGTCCGTTGACAGCCCCGGCAGCCTGTGTCGGGCCTCGTCGCGGAGACAGACGGCCGGGCCCGATGCACGGGCAGGCTCGTGAACCGGGTCAGGCCTTGATCGGAGCAGCCCTAAGCGACGTCAGCCCGGTGCCGTCGGTGTCCTGGCCGTCTGTCCCCGCGATGATCTGTTTCAGACTCCCGCTTTCGTCCGGACGGGGCCTTTGAGCCGATACAAGGCCAAACCAGTCATGGGTGATAGCAGGAAAAACCTCATTTCGCGTTGGGTCGAATCGCTGGCGTTACTTGGGCTGGTGCTGGGGGCCTATTCCCTGATCCGGAACACGACGCCGTACATCGATGAGTACTACCACGTGCTGGCGGCCCGGTCATGGGTACACGACGGGACGCTGTTCTTATACGACGGCGGCGAACCCTACACCCGGGCAAAGGCCTACACCTACTCGGTCGCGGCTTGCTACCGATGGTTCGACGAGAGCTGGGCGTCCGGGCGGCTGCCGTCTTTGCTTTGCGGCGGGCTGTTAATCATGTCAGTCTTCGCCTGGCTGCACCGGGCGGTCGGGCGAAGGGCGGCGTGGCTGGGGGCCGGGCTGCTGCTCTTCGCGCCTCACATGATCGGCTTCTCGGCGATGGTCCGGTTCTACACGATGCACATGCTGTTTGTCTGGCTGGCGTGGGTGTGCGCTTACGGCTTCATCGGCGGCGGGCTGAGTCGGGCCGGCAAGGTGGCGGCATTTGTAGCGGGCACGGCCTGTGCGCTATTTGCGGCCCACGTGCAGACCACGACCTCGATCGCCGCGCTGGCCATCGGTGTGTGGGCCGGGAGCCTGTTCATCGCGTACCTGATCCACAGCCAAAGCGGCCAGAGCCGAAAGGCACTGCTCGGCCTTTGCGCCTTGCTGGTCGTTGGCGTGCCGGTTTTCATCCTAGGGCTGAAGCTGACCGGGGCGTGGGACCACATGGCCCTGAAACTGAACACCTCCCGGCCCTGGACCGAAGGTACACGGAATCAGTACCAGTATTACCACCGGTTCTTCAGCGACACCTACCCGGTGCTGTGGGCGGCGTTTCCGTTGATCGCGGTCGCGGCGCTGGCGCACCGGCGTCGGCCGGCGTGGTTCTGCCTTGTATTATTCTCGACGGCCTTCGTGGTTCATTCTCTGTTGCCGATCAAGGGGCAACGCTACCTGTCTTACGCATGGCCGTGCTTCTTCGCCGTCTGGGCGATCGGGCTGGACGGGCTGTTGAATTGGTTTAGCCATCAAGCCCGGACGGTGATCGCTGGCGTCTTCTCGGAGCGAACCGCGTCCAGGCGCTGGGCGGGTATCGTTATTGGTTGCTTGTTGGCCGGATCGCTTGTTTTCGCGTGGACGGTGACGCCTTCGATGAAGCTCGGCCGGAAAATGTTGATGGGGCAGGAGCGGGGGCCCTTAGCGAACGAAGACTGGGCCACGGCGACACAGGTGCTCAAACCGATCGTCGATCAGACCGGGTTCGTCCTCAGCTCTTCACCGCCCAAGGCGATCTACCACCTGGGCCGGCTGGACCTGGGGCTTAGCGTCAGTCAGGCCCAGGACCGGCCGGAGTTCGCGGTGCATGACAAGCTCAATCGGCCGATCATCTACTCCGCCGACGCGGTGCGCAAGGTCATGGCCGAGCACCCCACGGGCCTGATTGTGATCGAAACCGCTCATTTCGGCGCCGGGTACTTCGTTCCCCGGGCCACGGCCGAGTTTATTCAGGCAAATACGCAACCGATAGAACTACCTGAGGGTGTTGGTATAAAGGCCTTTCGTTGGCCGCTTACCAAGAGCGATTAATTATCGGACCACGCGGCGACCTGGAGACACGATGTCGGATGAGTTGAAACTTTTTGTCTGCTACATCCCCGGGCTTGACCGCCGGCGTGTGAACGCTGAATCCACACCCTACATCAAGGGGCTGCTGGACCGCTACGCCTCATGTGAGTTAAAGACGATCCCGACCACCGAACTGACACCCACGCTGCTTTCCGGTGTCGGCCCACACAAGCACGAGTTCTGGCAGGTGAGCCTCAAGGAAAACCCGGACCCGCTGACGCCGGCGCAGCGATTGTTCGACCGCCTGCCCGACGTCGTGATGACAACCGTGCAGTGTCTGGGGCATTTTTTTAACAGCAAGCGCGACCTCGCCGCCGTACCCTGGCGCCGACGCAGGCAGTTCAAGTTACACCGGATGAAATACACCCGCCGGGAGACCGACCCGACGTGTCTGGATGAGATCGGCGGGTACTCCTCGATCCTCAACGAGCTTGGCCCACGCGAGGCGGGATACATATTCTGCAAGCGTTTCGCCGACATGGAAAACGCTCTGCCCGGGTTGCCCCGGAAGGGTAAGCGCCTCGACTTTGCCGAGTTCTACGGGTTCGACCTGTATTCGCACTGGCACCTGGACCAGCCGGGGAAGATCAAAGAGAAACTCGGTTATGTAGACGGCTTCGTCCGCCGGCTGCACGAGCAGTGCCGGGCCGCCGGGGTCGCGCTCATGCTGCTGGTCGACCACGGTCAGGAGCGGATCACCTCGTCGATCAACCTCGCGAAGCTTCTGAAAAAAAGCGGTGTGCCGCGTGACGAGTACGTCTACTTCTCCGAGGTCTCCGCCGTGCGCTTCTGGTTCAGGACCGAGCGGGCGCGCCAAGCGATCACGCAGCTGCTCAACGGCGTCGAGCACACGACCGTGAAAACCTATCAGCAGATGCACGAATACGGCGTCTGCTTCGACGACCCGAAATTCGGGGAACTCTATTGTTTCGCCGACCACGGGCACACGTTCTTCCCGCACGACTTCTTCAACCCGATCGCCAACCTGTTCCTGGGCGTCACCGACCCGCTGCTGCGGCCGCGCTCTTCAACCCGCGTCACCGAGGCAACCACGGCCACCTGCCCACACACCCGGCCGAGAAGGGCTACCTCGTCCTCTGCGACGAGGGATTCGTTACGATGGCGGGCCAGGCCGACCTGACCGACTTCGCGCCGACCGTGATGCACCTGCTGGGACGCGAACCCGCCGAACACATGACCGGCAACACGATCTTCGTGCCCGCGAATCAGGACGCCGGTGCCAAGGCAAAGGCTTCGTGACCCCGACATGACCGACGAGCCGAAACACACCGACCCGGGCCCGAAGAAGAAAAGCCGCTCTGGGTCAGGCTGTTGCGCACTTCGATCGGGCTTGTGATCCTGGCGGTCCTGTTTTATCTGATCCCGATCAAGGGCGTTGTCGAAGCGCTGCGCGGCGCCGACCCGCTGCCGGTGTTCGGCGCTTGCGTGATCTCGTTCGCCATCTACTGGGCGACCGCCGACCGCTTGCGCAGGCTCTGTGAGGCGCACGGGCACGGGTGGTCGACGTGGGAGATCTTCCAGATCAACCTCGCCACGCGGTTCTACGGCTTCCTGCCCGGCGGGAACGTCACCGGCATCATCATCCGCTTCTACAAACTCACCGGTGACAAACGCCACTACATGGGCACCGCCGTCGCCATGTTCTACGACCGCATCGCCGCCACCGTCACCCTATGCGGTGTCGGCGCGGTGTTCTGGCTGCTTGAAAGGCCAAGCGGCTCCTGGCAGGCGCTCGTCGCGATCCTCGCATCGATGCTGGTCATGATCCTGGCGCTGGTGGTGCTGTTCGACCGCTCACCCGGGCCGGTGGTTTCGTTCATCCGGCGCACGTCCAGCCGGTTCATCGGCGTCAAACTGCACACCGTGCGCCAGGCCGTGCGCGAGTCACGCACGCTTTCACGCACGCAGACCGTCACCGTCTTCACGCTCTCCGTGGCGTCGCATCTTTTGGGGGTGTTGGGTTGGTACCTGTTGTGCCGTTCGCTTGGGATAGAGATCTCGCTGATCACGGTCGGTTGGGTGCGATCGGCGATGATCCTGGCGACCATGATCCCCATCAGCGTCTCGGGCCTGGGCCTGCGCGAGGGGGCGGCGGTGCTGCTTTTGACCGGCTACGGGGTCACTGAAGAGAGCGCGCTGGCGTTTTCATTGCTGGTCTTTTTTGTCACCACCGTGCTCATCGGCCTGGCGGGCGGGTTGGTCGAGTCGTTCCGCCTGCTGCGCCCCAACAACTAGCCCATGTTTGGGGCAGGCTCAGGCAGGCGATGCCGCTTGATGTCATAGTAAGATGGGTAAATGGGGCGGCCGGTTCTGGATGCGAAAACAACTCTTTTATCCTTCTTAACTTAATTCCCCTTGACGACCCGCCTTAAGCGGGGGCATAATAGCCTTGTATCGATAAAATCCGCGGGAACAGCAAATCCTGATGCCGACCGTTTCCGGATAAGGGACACTGTCGGGGTATAGTTACATCGGGTGAACGCCCGGCGTCCCGTCGTGAGCCGTCCGATCCGTTGTCGTTAGTGAGGCCGGCGTTGTCTGTCCCCCGTGATCGACCCGCCGGCCCCTCCTCGGGTAGGTGGTACGCTGGTATCGGTCGGGCCGAGGTGAGAGTGAGACCGCAGTCATTAATGAGGTGGAAGATGCATCGAGATGTAACCGACGCGACGCGGTCGCAACCCGCTACGCTCCCCACGAGCTTTGAGTCACTCGAACCGGGCTGTTATTGAGCGCCTCGGTTATCGATTACCAGCAGCCGCTGGACATGATTGACACCGTCGGAGCCGATACGCACGCGCACGATGATACCCACGGTCTTGAGTTCCCCGATGACGACTACCGGAACGATGCCGAAAACGCCGAGCAGGCATTCCTCGATACCACGCTGTATGGCAACATCGATTTCATCGGTGACCATGACTGGTTTGCATTCAGGGCGAAGCGGGGGTTACTTATGCTTTCACGTCCGAAATATTCTCGTTGCCTGACTCGCAGCTCATCTTGTACGACACGGATGGTGAGACGGTACTTGCGTTCGACGACGACAGCGGCGGGGGCCTCGCGGCCAAGCTGGTATGGACGGCGTCTGCGGATGAAACCTATTACCTGGTGATCCGCGGCTTCGATGTGCTGACCGGGTCCTACTCGATCACATTCGAGGACAACACGATCCCCACCGGTGAGATCCGCGGCAGCAAGTGGCTGGACATCAATATGGACGGCGTCCGCGACGCGGAAGAGCCCGGCCTACAGGGCTGGATCATCTTCGTGGACACCAACAACAACCGTAAACGTGAGGCCAACGAAAGGTTTGCCGTCACCGACGCTAACGGCGACTACGCGATCACCGGCCTGCGCCCCGGCACCTATACCATCGCCGAGAAGATCAAGCCCGGCTGGGAGCAGACCTTCCCGACGGAAGAGGGTATGGAGGCATTGATCGGTAACACGGTCGCCGGGATCGGCATCGATGGTTCGCTGATCCATAACTCGGTGGTCCAGGCGCTCGGCCCGGATGCGGGAGGACTGCTGGCGAACGCCAACGGCGATGCCGGTGAATTCAACCTCACCAACGGTTGGCCACAGCCCGGCGGTCTCGGATCGACCGTCACAATTACCTATAGCTTCAGCAACCTGCTTGATGGCGACCTCGGCGGTTCTCTTTCGGCAGGAGATATTATCGCAGGGATCGAAGAGGCCCTGGCGTTGTGGGCGACTTACGCGCCGCTTAAGTTTGTGAAGGTCATTGACTCCGGTCCCATGCCGGACGATTTCGACACGCCTTACGACGCTGCCGATCACCCCATGATCCGCTTCGGACACCACATGTTTGATGGCCCTTCCGGCACGCTGGCTCACGGGTATTTCCCCAACACCTTTGGTCTGGCGGGGGATATACACTTCGACGATAGTGAGACCTGGACGATCGGCCCGTCCGCGGGCGGGATCGATTTCATAGAGGTTGCCGTCCACGAGATCGGGCACGCGCTGGGGTTGCTGCACGAGTTTGTAACAGATGCAATTATGAACCCGATCTACGGCCGGCGCTACACCGGTGCCGGGTCCGCGTTCCTTCTCCCGGACGATATTGCGGCCATCCAGACACTGTATGGTGAATTGAATTCCCTCGCCGGGGCCTGGACCGTCACCATCGCCAACCGCGGTGATATCGTCGAGGACATCGACTTCGGCAACTTCCTCAACGACGACTTCGGCGACGGCATCGTTGACGCGACCCACCTCGAGGTCAACGACACCATCATCGGCAATATCGAGAGCTACGGCGACCTGGACTGGTTCTCCTTCGATGCCGAGAAAGGCGTCCAATACAGCTTCGGAGCCTATCTGGACGGTTTGGAGGACTCGGTCCTGACGGTCTACGACCAGAACGGGATCGAGGTCGTATCGTTCGATGACGACGGCGGCCCGGGGCTGGCATCCTTCACCAGCTGGCTCTCGCCCGAGGCCGGCACCTATTACGTCGAGGTCGCCGCGTTCGGCAACGGGTTGGGCCGCTATCAGCTCCAGGTCACCGGGCTGGCAGGCGACCTGAACAACGACGGGCTTGTCGGCGTGACGGACCTGACGATCGTCCTTGGCAACTGGAACCAAAACGTCGCTCCCGGGGACATACTTCAGGGCGACCCGACCTTCGACGGCTTTGTCGGCATCAGCGACCTGAACCTGGTGCTGGGAGCCTGGAACCAAACCGTCCCGCCCGCCAACGCCATGGCCGACCCGTCCGGCGACGGCTTCGTCGGCATCGAGGACTTGAACATCGTCCTGGGCAACTGGAACGCGGGCACACCGCCCACCGATGGCGCGAACATCCCTGAGCCCACAAGCCTCGCGCTGCTGTGTGTGTGCGGCCTGATAACGCTGCCGACCAGGCGGTAACCAGCCACCACTCCCGCGACGGGGTTGCGGCGTGGGCTGCTCGGGAACACCGGCTCGCGGGCCGCTCCGCGTTCAAGGGATACACGCCCAACGGGAACTTGCTCAGCGACGGTGAACAGGAAGGCTCGGGCGGCCTGCTGGGTTTGTGGGACGATATCGCGGCTGGTTGAGGCGCTACCGACGCTGTAGAAGTCACATCGTGACAGGTTCTGCTGCCGGGAAACCCGGTTTCAGCGGACTTGGGCCGTCATTTACACGTGATGACCGGGCGATCACACGCGATGACGGTATCCGGCGCCCATACACACAACGACATTCCGGCGACGGGGTCGCCCCACTTGGCCAATCCGGGCCGGGGGCGTTACAATGGCGGTCCACGAACCAGATGTATCGGGGCCGGGCCTTTGGCCAAATCCAGGAGTTTTCCATGAGCCGTCAGTACCACGATCAGGACTTATTACGTCGCGAGCAAATCTCGAATCGCCTTGCCGGCGGCGGCTCTCCGGTCTTCGAAGCTTTGGAACAGCGCATGCTGCTCTCGGCCTCACTCGTCGGTAACCTCCTGACGCTTACCGGTACCGAAAACGCCGACAGCATCATGGTTCTCGACGGCGACGCCAAGGGCGACGTGTTGGTCTACGGCGTCGATGGGGTGGCTGACGGCACGCTCTATAGCAATGTCAACAACATCACCATCAATGCCCTCGGCGGCGATGACGATGTCTTCATCGGGGATAACGTGCTCGACCTGCCCGGCGTCCCGATCGGCGTGCTGGTGACGGCGGCCGTGGCAACGACACTATCACCGGCGGTGAAGGCGACGACGACCTGCGCGGCGGCGCGGGTGTGGACGGCATCGTCGGCGGTGACGGGAACGATACGATCGATGGCGGGGACGACGACGATGAACTGATCGGCGGTAACGGCGACGACACCATCACCGGCGGTGCGGGAGATGATTACATCACCGGCGAAGCGCAGGGTCGACACATCACCGGCGATGCCGGCGACGACGTGATCCTAAGCGGCGGCGCGGATGACACCGTCGATGGCGGCACAGGCAATGACAACATCCGTGCCGGCCAGGGCAACGACACCGTTACCGGCGGGGCGGGCGACGATACCATCCGTGGCGGCGGCGGCGCGGACAATATCGATGGCGGCCTCGGCGACGACCTGCTGCTAGGCCAGGCAGGCAATGACCTTATCCAGGGCGGTGCGGGCCAAGACAAGATTCGCGGTCAGGAGGGCAACGACAACATCCGTGGCGGCGGCGGCGATGACCTGATCTTCGGCGACAACGGGGCGGACGATATCCGTGGCAACAACGGTGACGACACCATCTACGGCCGGGATAACACCTATAAGACTCGTAAGGGTGATTTCCGTTTCCGGGTCGATAACCCCAACGCGATAAGGGGTGGCACCGGCGATGATACGATCGTCGGGGGTTCGTCGGACGACAACATCGCCGGCAACGCCGGCAATGACACGATCGACGGCCGTGAGGGCAACGACATCATCTCCGGCGGCAGCGGGAACGACTCTATCCTCGGCGGGCTGGGCCTTGACACCATCTTTGGCAACAACGGCAACGACACGATCCACGGCAATTACGACGACGACAGTATCTTCGGCGGCAACGGCAACGACATCCTCCAGGGCGGCGAGGGTGAGGATACGATCGTCGGCGGATCAGGTCTCGACAAGATCACTCAGGACTTCGGTTTCAGCCGGCTTGACTGATCGGTGTGGTTGACCCCTGACCCCTGGCCCCGGGGTGTTAAGGATCAAACCGCTTCGGGCTAGACCCGTCAGATCGATGAGCTATCATTCAGCCTCAACCCGTTACCCATCCCGCCCACCGCGGGCCTTGGAACGGGAGAAGGCTGCTACGCCATGCCACTAGACACGATCTCCATACGCGGCGCCCGTGAGCACAACCTCAAGGGTATCGACGTCGATATCCCCCACAACAAGCTCGTCGTCATCACCGGACTCTCAGGGTCGGGTAAAAGCTCGCTGGCGTTCGACACGATCTACGCCGAGGGCCAGCGCAAGTACGTCGAGTCGCTCTCCGCCTACGCCCGCCAGTTCCTCGAACAGCTCCAGAAGCCCGACATCGAATCCATCGAGGGCCTGCCCCCGACCATCGCCATCGAACAGCGATCCGCTTCGCACAACCCCCGGTCCACGGTCGCGACCACGACCGAGATCTACGACTACCTGCGGCTGCTCTTCGCCCGTGCCGGCCAGCCCCGCTGCTGGCACCGTGAGGGCGACGGGAAACCTTGCGGCCGGCCGATCACCGGCCAGAGCGCCGCACAGATCATCGAAAAAGTCTTCGAGTTGCCCGAGGGCGCGAAGCTCATGATCCTCGCCCCCGTTGTCCGCGGCAAAAAAGGCAACCACAAGGAAGTCTTCGACGGCCTGGTCAAACAGGGCTTCGTCCGTGCCCGCGTGGACGGTGAAGTGATGGACCTGCGTGAGGTCGTCTCCAGCAAGGCCGGCACACCCTTCACGACCAAGACGCAGCGTTACCAGGCGCACACGATCGAGGCGGTCGTGGACCGGATCGTGGTTAAACACGAAACGGGCAAGGACGAGGAGGTCAGCGGCGTGCGTTCGCGTGTCGCCGATTCGGTCGAGCTGAGCCTGAAGCTGGCCGAGGGATTGGTCGTGATCAGCGTCGCCGATGAGAAGAAGGCCGGTGCATGGATCGACACGCTTTATAGCGAGAAGTATTCCTGCGCGGTCCACCCCGAGTGCAGCCTCGAAGGTCTTGAGCCGAGGCTGTTCTCGTTCAACTCGCCCTACGGCGCTTGCCCGGCCTGCGGCGGGCTTGGCAATATCCTCGAGTTTGATGCGGACCTGATCGTGCCGGACGCGAACCTGAGCCTGGCTGACGGCGCGGTCCAGGCGTGGCGCAAGCACGGCAAGCGGATGAACATCTACTACGCCCGCATGATCCGCCAGTTCTGCAAGAACTTCGGCGTCGATGCGGACACGCCTTTCCAGAAGCTGCCCAAGCCGATCCAGCGCATCCTCATGCACGGCACCAGTGACCGTGACGAAAAGAAGTACGACTCACACTTCGAGGGCGTGATCCCCAACCTCCAACGCCGCTGGGACCATACGGACAGCGAATACGTCAAGGCCCGCCTGCACGGATACCTTTCCGAAGCGCCGTGCGAAAAATGCTGCGGCAGCCGGCTGCGAGAGGAGGCGGTGCACGTCTTCCTGGAAGCCGATGGTCCGCTCGCGGGCAAGGATGTGGGCCGCAAGCTCGACGAATTCAAGGACCCCGAAAAGAAAAGCGCCAAGGCACGCCTGTTCCCGATCGACCGCGTCACCGCGCTGACGATTGAGCAGGCGGCCGACTTCTTCGACAAGCTCTCGCTCGGCAAGGAGCAGACGTTGATTGCCGCGCCGATCCTCAAGGAGGTCCGCGCCCGGCTGGGCTTTATGCTCAGCGTCGGGTTGGGCTACCTGAGCCTGGACCGCGCGACCGCCACGCTCTCCGGCGGCGAGGGTCAGCGCATCCGCCTGGCCACGCAGGTCGGCTCCGGGTTGGTCGGCTGCTGCTACGTCCTGGACGAGCCCACCATCGGCCTGCACCAGCGCGACAACGACCGCCTCATCGCCACCCTCCGTCACCTCACCGAGATCGGCAACACCGTCGTCGTCGTCGAGCATGACGAAGATACCATCCCGCCTCCGACCACCTGATCGACATCGGCCCCGGCCCCGGGCGTCACGGCGGCCGCGTCGTCGCAAGGCCCGACCAAAAACGTCATCAAGGCGGGCGAATCCCTCACCGCCAAGTACCTTAACGGCGACCTGGTCATCGACGTCCCCGAAACACGTCGAACACTTCAGCACGGCAAGGCTCTTATCGTCAAAGGCGCAAGGGAAAACAATCTCAAGAACGTCGATGTCACGATCCGCTCGGCGGCATCGTCGTCGTCACCGGCGTCTCCGGCTCGGGCAAGAGCACGCTCGTCAACCAGATCCTGCTCCGGCCGCTAAGCGGGAACTGCTCGGCTCACGCGACAAACCCGGCACTTTCACGACCGCCTGACCGGCGTGAGCAACATCGACCGCATCATCGAGGTCGACCAATCCCCGATCGGCCGGACCCCGCGCTCCAACCCCGCGACCTACACCGGCGCGTTCGACGCCATCCGCAGCCTGTTCACCAAGACCAAGGAAGCCAAGGTCCGCGGCTACAAACCCGGGCGGTTCAGCTTCAACGTCAAGGGCGGCCGCTGCGAATCCTGCCAGGGGCAGGGTGTCAAAAAGATCGAGATGCATTTCCTGCCGGACGTGTTCGTCGAATGCGACGCCTGCAAGGGCAGCCGGTACAACCGTCAGACGCTCGAAGTCCGCTACCGGGGCAAGAACATCGCGGACGTATTGAAGATGACCGTCGAAGAGGCACTGGAGTTCTTTGATAGCTTCCCGGATGTCAAACGCCTGATGACCGCGCTTAACGACGTCGGCCTGAGCTACGTCCAGCTCGGACAAGCATCGACCACGCTCTCCGGCGGCGAGGCGCAACGCGTCAAGCTCTCCAGCGAACTGGGCAAACGCTCGACCGGCCACACGCTCTACATCCTCGACGAGCCGACGACCGGCCTGCACTTCGCCGACGTCGCCAAGCTCCTGGGCGTGCTCGGCACACTCGCTGATCAGGGCAACACCGTCCTGGTCATCGAGCACAACATGGACGTCATCAAGTGCGCTGACTGGGTGATCGACCTCGGCCCGGAAGGCGGCGACCGCGGCGGCACCATCGTCGCACAAGGTACACCCGAACAGGTCGCCGAGACCAAAGGCTCCTACACCGGCGAGTACCTGCGCCAACACCTCGGGGAACTGGTCAGCGTGTGAGACGCCGCTTCTGTGTTTGAATTTGAAATGAATACGGGGATCGTAATGCCGACATCGTCTACGAAAAGAGCTTGCCTCAGTGCTTCGATGCTGGTGTTGCTGCATGTGTTTTCCGCTCCGCTGTTTGCGGGTTTCCGTGTCCGGCCGTACCTGCTGAACCCCGAGCCTGGAAAGGCGACGGTCGTGTGGTTCTCGGATAGTTCGGAACCTGGGCAGCTGATCCTGGAGATCAACGGCGGTTTTGAGACGTATGTAACCACACCAGAGCCGGCCCAGGCGCTGGCGTACCACGAGACCGAGGTCGGTAATCTGCCGCAGGGCGCTGCGCTACAGGCTCCCTTCAGACACGTCGTCCAACTCAAAAACCTGCATCCCGGTGGGACGCACCTGTACGTTGTGCATCAGGACGGCGATGTGTATGACAACCTGCTCACCGCCGGCCCCCGGCATGACCAGAAGGTCCGCTTCATCGTCTTCGCCGACTCCGAGACCGAGCCTGAATCCACCGGTAAACCCACCGGCTGGGCCGAACCCGGCGTGGTCGATAGCGAGCGCGTCTACCTCGTCGATCAGACCGAAGGTTTCAAGCAGAACCTGCTGGTCATCAAATCGCGCAAGCCGGGCTTCCTCGCGTTCGCCGGTGACATCGTTGAGTCCGGCGGCGAGCAGCGCGACTGGGACGAGCTCTGGCGGCACCTGAGCGGAGACCTCGGCGACATCGGCGCATCCACACCTATTGTTGCCGCGCCGGGCAACCATGACGCCTACGGCGGACCGAAAGATTTTGGCGGCTTCGGCACAGACGCCAGCCGGCGCGCCGAAGCCAAGTTCCGCACCTACTTCACCACCACAACCGACCCGAATCACCCGCCCCAAGGCTACCACCGCCTGGACTATGGCCCGATCACGTTGATCAGCATCGACAGCACCAACGGCCTGCCCGACAACACCGACCACGACACCAACTGGCTCCTGACCGGCCGCGACGCCGAGCACGACTTCAATCCCGGGTCCGCGCAGTACCGCTGGCTGGAAGCGCAGCTAGCCGACGCGCAGCAGCATAGCGCGTTCACCTTTGTGCAGTTCCACCACGTCCCGTACTCAGTTGGGCCTCACGGCTTTGTCCCCGGCAGCCAGGGCCACGACCACGGCCAGGACAACCAGTCCGGCGTGCCGATGCGTGCGCTGACCGACCTGTTCATGCGCTACGGCGTCGATGCCGTGTTCGCCGGGCACGACGAGATGTACGAGCACTCGCTGATCCCCGACGGCATTGAACAACTGCCCGGCGAAGATAACCGGACAAGGCCGCATAGCCTGCACGTCTACGATGTCGGCATCGCCGGCGACGGCCTGCGCGGGCCCTACTTCGGGCCGGGCGGTGCACACGACGGCCACGAGGGCAACCCCTACCAGGCCTTCCTCGCCCACAACGACGCCCCGGAGGTCTGGGACGGCCCACGTCTGGTCTCCGGCGGTAAGCACTACGGCCACCTGGAGGTCAATGTCACCCGCGATGACGCCGGCCTGTGGCGGGCCGTGCTCACCCCCGTGTACGTTTTCCCCCTGATGGACGAGCAGGGCGTGATCACCGGCTGGGAACGGCGGGTCTACGACGATGAAGTCACGCTGACCGGCCCGTCGGCGACTCCCTAGCCCTCCATCACCCGGGTTTGACAGCCCCCGCCCCGGGCCTAGGATACGGGCCCCAAGACCGTTATAAGCCAGGCCAACCCACTTTGGACCCCGGATCGGAGACAGAAACGATATGGCCGACAAGACCTTCCGCTGCACCGTCATCACCCCCAACAAGCAGGTCCTGGACAAGGACGTGACCGCCGCGGTCATCCCCGCCTGGGACGGCGAGATCGGCCTGCTCAAGCAGCGTGCCCCGATCCTGTGCAAGCTGGGTTTCGGCACGATGCGGCTGGACGCGGCCGGTGGCGGCAGCGAGCGGCTCTTCATCGGCGGCGGCTTCGCCCAGATGAAGGGCGACCGGCTGACCCTGCTCACCGACGAGGCCAAACCCGTCAGCGAGATCGACGTCACTGAGGTCCAGGCCGCCCTCAAGGAAGCAGAAGCCTTTTCGCCCAAGGACCCCGTGCAGTCCGAACGCCGTCGCCGTGACTTGGAACGCGCCAAAGCAATGCTCAAGGCCGCCGGCCACTGACCTTGCCCCCACATCTGAACGTACCAGACCTATCGGAGCCGATCCGACGCGGTGGTATGTCTGCTGCGCCCCGGAATATCGGCTGCGCGCCCAATATCCAGACGGGCCTACAATGACGCCGATAACCCCTTAAGCCAGGGGCGAACTCCAATGCGCAGCACACTCCGCCGACACATCCCGAGCATGTTCCATCGGCGGCTGCTGTTGCTGGCCGGGTCGGCGGTGGTGGTGACGTGTATTTTGGGCGCTCAGACCGTCCGCCTGAGCGTCGGGGCCGAGCACGCCCGCCGCAAGGCCGCCGCCGAGCGGGCGCTCCAGGAGTCCCACCCGATCCCGACCGTGCGTGGCAAGGTGCTGGACCGCTACGACCGCCCGCTGGCGCTGGACGAGCCGGGCTACGAGGTCGCCGTGAACTACCGCCTGATCTCCGGCGAGTGGGCGTACCAACAGGCCCGCGCCGCCGCGAAGGAATCAGACCCCGATCGCTGGAAAGAGATCGACTCGGCCGAGCAGAACCGACTGACCGACGAGCGGCTGCCCGAATTCGAGGCCAAGGCCGGGGAGATGTGGGACCTGCTCGCCGAGATGAGCGGTGCCGACCCCTTGGAACTTACCCGCCGAAAGGACGTGATCCGCCGACAGGTCCAGCGCGTGATCTCCAGCCAGACGCTGCGCAACCGCGAGAAACGCGAAGCGGATTACGACGAGCCCGTGAGCTGGGCCGAGGCGCGCGAGAAGGTTATGGAAGAGACCTGGGCGCACACGGTGCTTAACGACATCCCCGACAACACGCGCATCAGCATCCTCGGCTTCATCACCGGCGCCGAGACCGACCCGAACCTCGCCGCCTGGAAAGAGGTCGAGGTCCGCCAGCCGCAGCGCCGCTACCCCAACGAGACCTTCACCGTCAGTGTTGACCGCTCCACGCTCCCGTCACCGCTGCGCCACGAAGAGCCGATCCAGGTCACGGTCCACGGCGTGGGGCTGCACCACCTGGGCCTGCTCCGCGGCATCTGGGCCAGTGACGACGGCATCGAGCCTTATGGCTGACAATCCAGCGCGGTTACCTCCCCGGCGACCAGATCGGCCGGTGGGGCATCGAGCAGGCGATGGAAGAACGCCTACGCGGCACACGCGGGCTGGTTACCACGCAACTAGACACCGGCGAATCCGTCCGCGTCGAACCCATCCCCGGCAAGGACGTCCACCTGACACTCGACATCCAGCTCCAGGCCCAGATCCAGGCGATGATGTCCCCCGAAGTTGGGTTGATGACCGCTCAGCCTTACCAGCCCTACGAAGAAAACACCAACCGCAAGCCCGGTTGGCAACTCAATGGGTCGGCGATCGTGCTGGAGATCGATTCCGGTGAAGTCCTCGCCGCCGTCAGCATGCCCGAGATGCCTCTGCAGACGTTGCTCGAAGATTCCGGAAGCGATCTTCGATGACCACGTCAACATGCCTTACCTCAACCGCATCGTCGCACGGCCGTACCAGCCGGGCTCGACGGTCAAGCCGATCGTGCTCGCGTCCGCCGTCACCGCGGGCAAGATTTCGCTCGGCGAACGGATTGTGTACCGGTTTTCTGGACCCTTCCAAACCCGAAGGCCTGCGATGCTGGATACAAGCAATTCCACCAAACGCACGGCGACGAGCGTGGGTTGCTCGGTCACGAAGCGACTGGCGCACAGCTGCAATATCTACTTCTACACCGCCGGCCAGCGCATGGGTCTGCAACGGCTCAGCCAGTGGTACAGCGACTTCGGTTTGGGACGCATCACCCGTTGCGGCCTGCCCGAAGATGTCACCGGCGACCTGCCCGACCCGCACAAACCCGCCGGCGAACAGGACATCGCCGACGCGACCTATATGGGTATCGGCCAGGGCCCCATCCGCTGGACACCCATCCAGGCCGCCAACGCCTACGCCACACTCGCTCGCGGCGGCATCTGGACGCCCCCGACCTTTATCAAGGATCAGGACCGGCTTGACTCCCGTGAGCGCGTCGATCTGCACCTCAATCAGGCAGGTGTGCGTGAGCGCCGCAGGGCCTGATGACGTTGTCAACAGTCGATAAGCAGCCGGAACCTGCGTGTCCCGGACGGCCGTGAACCGATCTTCAACGTCCATGGCGCCAAGCTCTACGCCAAGACCGGCACCGCGCAGGCGGTCCCGCACCGCGTGGACACAGACGGAGATGGGCGGATCACCACCAGCGACCCGATCGTCAAGTCAGGAGACCACGGCTGGGTTATCTGTCTGGTCCAGCCCGACGGGCAAACCAAGCCAAAGTATGTCGTCGCGGTCGTCGTTGAGTACGGCGGCGGCGGATCGCAAACCGCCGGCCCGATCGTCAACCAGATCATCCACGTCATGCAGCGGGAGGGGTACCTGAATTGATCCCGCTGCCCACACGACTGCGCATGCTCATCAAGCCCCACCCGGGCTGGTACGCCCTGATCGCGGCAATCGCGCTGTCGTGGATCGGCGTGCTGGCGATCGGCACGGTCGCGCCGACGGAAGCCTCGAAGATGGCCCGATTCTGGCTGCCTGTGGCCCTGATAGTGATGGCCGCCTGCACCCTGCCACGCCCGAAATGGGTCGGGCACACGGCCTACCCCTTGTTCGCCGCCGTCCTGTTCGTCCTGGTCGTGATGGGCTACTCCTTCATGCCGCGCGAGATCGTGCCCGTCCGCAACGCGCGGGCGTGGATCAGCATCGGCGACATCACGCTCCAGCCGTCCGAGCTCATGAAGGTCCTGTTCGTCCTCTCCATGGCCTGGTACCGCGCTACCGCAGCAGCTACCGCACACTGACCGGCCTGCTCATCCCGTTCTTCATCATGTTCATCCCCGTCGCGCTGATCCTCAAGCAGCCGGACCTGGGCACGGCTCACTTTTCGCGCCGACGCTGTTCGTCATGCTCGTCGCGGCGGGGGCGAAACTACGGCACCTGGGCCTGTTGCTCGGGCTGGTCGTCGTGATGGTCGGGCTGAACGTCGCGGTCGCATTGTGGGCGCCGGACTCGATGCAGATACTCAGGCCCCACCAGCGGGCGCGGATCGTCTCGATGGTCAGCCTCGCGCAGGGCGACACACGGTTTATCAAGAGTAGCGCCTATCAGCAGGACAAGGCCATGACCCTCGTCAGCGCCGGCGGCCTGACCGGCTACGGGGCCGAACGCTCCGGCACGATCGTGACCTTCAACAAGGTGCCCCACGTCCACAACGATATGATCTTCGCCGTGATCGCCAACCGCTGGGGCGCGCTGGGCGTGCTGGGCGTGTTGTCGCTGTACCTATTGCTGATCGTGTCGTTCCTGCTCACCGCCGCGCGCAGCAAGGACCCATTGGCGCAGCTCTCGTGCGTGGGTTTTGCCGGGATGATCTTCACGCAGGTGGTGATCAACGTCGGCATGAACCTGGGCCTGTTGCCCATTACGGGCATCACGCTGCCCTTTATCTCCTACGGCGGGTCGAGCCTGCTGGCGACGTTCATCATGATCGGCTTGACGCTGAACTTCGCGTCCCGCCGGCCCGCGATGCTCGCAAGGCCCAGCTTCGAGTTCGACAACCCCGACGCGATCTTTCAGTAGACTTCTCCGCGAAACCAAGTAACGGCGTTACGCAGTTTCATACTGTTTCGGGCGTTTCATGCGCATAATCAGGCTGATAATCCGTGCTGTTTGCAGTATCATCGCATACATCGGGCGGGTGTCTCCGTGCGTATCTGTTTCCCGTCTAAACGAAATGATCCGAGCTTAATCATGAAAAAGACATATGCTCTTGCCGCGTGTTTGGTTGCCATCATGAGTCTGACCATCAGGAATGTTGCCGCAGGCGCAGCCAACGAAGCCGGTGCATACCACTGGCTGAGCACGCAAGGCACGCACATCGTGGACGAGCAGGGCGACCCCGTCATCCTCAAGGGCTGCAACGTCGGCAACTGGCTGCTGCTTGAGATGTGGATGCTCCGGATCGACCACAACAAGTTTCACGACCAGTACGAGTTCGAGGCCAACCTCGCCAACCGGTTCGGCGAGGCCGAGAAGGACCGGCTGATGGAGGTGTACCGGGAGAACTGGATCACGCCGCGCGACTTCAAGATCATCAAGTCGTTCGGGTTCAACGTGATCCGCCTGCCGTTTAACTACCGGCTGTTGGAGGATGACGCCAAGCCGTTCGAGCTGAAGCCGGATGCGTTCAAGTGGCTGGACCGGGCGATCGAGATGGCCGAGGCCGAGGGGCTTTACGTGATCCTCGACATGCACGGCGTGCCCGGCGGCCAGAGCATCGACCACCCGACCGGCCGGGCCGGGCAGAACAAGCTCTGGGCCGACCCGATCTACGCCAAACGCACTGCCAACCTCTGGAAACACATCGCCAACCGCTACAAGGACCGGGCCTCCATCGCCGGTTACGACCTGATCAACGAACCCTACAACGACTTTAAGGGCGATATCCGTCCGCGCCTGCGCGAGATCTTCGTCGAAATCTACGACGCGGTCCGGGCCGTGGACCAAAGGCACATCGTGTTCGCCCCCGCGCCGCTCTGGGGCGGACACGGGTTCTATGGGAACACGAAAGAAAACGGCTGGGTGAACGTCGCCTTTACCGAACACCACTACCCCGGCCTCTTCGGCAGCGACCCGAGCATGAAAACGCACGGCAACTTCATCTACCAGACCCTGCCCGCCAAGCAGGCCGAACTCGAAGCGGCCGACGCGCCGCTGTATATCGGCGAGTGGAACCCGGTCTTCGAAAGGCTCGGCGGCGGCAACCTGATGCGCCGCTATTTCGACGAGTACGGCCGACGCGGTTGGGCGGCCACCATCTGGTCCTACAAGATACTCCAGGTCAAGGGCGGCAACATCAACGACAACTGGGAGATGGTCAGCAACGCCGAACCTTTGAACCGGCCGGACTTCGCCACCGTGTCCTCGGGCGAGATCGAGGCGTTCTTCAAGTGGTTCGGCACGATGGAATATGCGATCGACGAACCGATGCGCGAGGCGCTGACGCGGTCGGCCCCCGTGGCGATCGAGTTCCCCGAACCCGCTCCCCGGCTCACCGAACCGCCGCACACCGACAAACTCACCGGCTGGAACGCAACGGATATCGGCGGCGCACTAACGGGCGGGCAACAAGTCATCGACGATGACACGATGGTCATCTACGGCGGCGGTAACGACATCTGGGATAGCACTGACCAGTTCCGCCTGATCGCTCAAGAAACCTCGGGCGACTTCACGATCACCACCACGCTCGCCACCCTCGCCGACACAAACATCTACGCCAAGGCCGGTTTGATGGCACGGACCGACACGTCACCCGGGTCGGCCCACGTCATGGTCCACGCGTTCCCCTCCGGCACGGTCGCGCTGGGCTGGCGACAGACAGCGGACGCCGCGATGCGAGAGTCACAAGCCGACAACGACACCTGGCCGATCCACCTGCGCCTGACACGGCACGGCAAGACGTTTACCGGTGAATACTCAACCGACGGAGCCGTGTGGCACCCGGTCGGTGAGCCGGTCGAACTGGATGGGATGGGAAATGATTTACAAGTGGGCATGGCGGTCCTGAGTCACAACAACCAGTGCCTGACATCCGCCCGCTTCGAGGAAATCAAGCTTGAGCATGCGGCGACGCGGTAGGGGAGGTGGGGGTATTTTCAGGCATTCCGGGGGATGCCGGACGGGCCCGGATCGGGTAAAATCGCCGGGCTATGGGCGAAGCAGCGGATAAGGATCAGACCCCGGGCCTGACGGTCTTTTTAGAGACGTTCGGCTGCCAGATGAACGTGCTGGACAGCCAGCTCGTGGTCGGGCAGCTGCGCGGGCTGGGCTATAAGTTCATCGACGACTGGAAGCGTGCGGACGTGGTGCTCTACAACACCTGCTCGGTGCGCGAGCGGGCCGAGCAAAAGGTCTGGAGCCGGGTGGGGGAGGTCGGTGTACACAAGAAGAATAATCCGGGGGTGCTGCTGGGCGTGATTGGCTGCATGGCCGAGCGCGACGGCGCGGACACCGTGCGCAAGTATCCGCAGGTCGACCTGCTCTGCGGCCCGGGCGAACTCGACAAGCTCCCGATGCTGATCGACAACGCGGTTAGGACTTCACTTGAAGAGCGCGGAGGTGTGCGTGCGGCGAAGATCGCGTTGCAGGGTGACACCCACCGGCGCAGCTCCACGCTCTCCGCCGCCGAGGACAAGCTGGAGATGCTGGACCTTAGCCGCAGCTTTTCCCCCGACGACCACGAAGGCTCGGCGTACGTCCGCATCACGCGCGGTTGCAACAAGTTCTGCACCTACTGCGTCGTTCCACGCACACGTGGCGCAGAGGTCCACCGCCCGCCGGCCCACATCGTCGATGAATGCAAACGCCTGGTCGATTCCGGCGTGAAGGAAATCACACTGCTCGGGCAGACGGTCAACCATTACCATTACGACGCCAACGCCGCCGTCGAGCTGCACGGGCACCTCCAGCCGCAGGTCGGGTCGGTCATCGGCCCCAACCGCGGCACCGGCGGGCCAAGCCCCGTGTTCGGCGAGGGCGTCACCAGCTTCGCTGGCCTGATGAAACGCATCTGCGACGAGGTGCCCGGCCTGCTCCGCCTGCGTTTCGTCACCAGCTTCCCCCGCGACTTCGGCAACGACATCCTCCAGGTGATGAAGGACGAGCCGCGCATCTGCCGATACCTGCACCTGCCCGTACAATCCGGCTCCGACCGGATGCTGAAGATGATGAACCGGGGCTACACCGTCGAGCAGTACATGGACCTGGTCGAGCGTGTACGCGAATACCTGCCCGACGCGGAGCTGGCGACGGACATCATCTGCGGGTTCCCGACCGAGACCGAGGAAGACCACCGGGCGACGATGGACCTGCTGCGCCGGGGCGGCTTCAAGAACTCGTTCATATTCAAATATTCGCCACGGCCCGGAACGGCGGCGTACGACCGTTTGCCGGACGATGTGCCGGACGACGTGAAGAAGCGCCGCAACAACGAGCTGCTCGCCGTACAGAGCGAGGTGAGCACGAAGGTGCATGACGCCTACGTCGGCCGAACGGTGAGCCTGTTCGTCGAATCGGTCAGCGCCCGCGAGAAGAAGGCGGTCGGCGCGAACGGCGTCGAGCTTGGCTGGGAGAAGCCGGCCGAGGTCACGCAACTGGTCGGCCGCACCGGCGGGGACATCATCGTTGTCTTTGATGGCGACGCCTCCCTGATCGGTCAGATCGTGGACGTGAAAATACACCGGGCCGCGCCCCTCACCTTGTTCGGCGAGCTCGTCAACGCGCCCGCCGGTATGATGCCCGCATGAAACACCTGATTATCGACGGGCACCTGGACGCCGCCGCCAACGCGCTGGGCGATGAGCGCGACCAGATGCTGCCGGTCAGCGCGATCCGTAAGCGCGAGACCCATATCCCCAAGAACAAACTCGGCACCTGCACGATCACGTTCGCCGAGATGAAACGGTGCCGGATACCGTTATGTATCACGACGGTGCTGGCCCGCGCCAAGCCCTGGATCAAGCCCGGCCGCGACGGGCAGGGGTCGGACTGGGACTGGCCCACGCAGACCATGGCGTACGCTCTCGGCAATGGGGCAGTTGGCGTACTACCGTGAACTGCATGCCGGCGACGTGGCGATCATTGAAAGCCGTAGCGATCTCGATACACACTGGTCACGCTGGGGCCGCAGGATGCTGATGCTCCCGTCGGCCTGATCCTCACGATGGAAGGTGCAGACCCGATCACCGAACCCACGCAGGTCGCACTGCATGACTCTGGGCCTGCGTCTGTCTTCCTCGCGCACTACGGCCACAGCCACTATGCCTATGGCACGCCCGCCATCGACCAGCCCGACAGCCACGAGCAGGACGGTCCGCTGACCGCCAGGGGCTATGAGCTTCAAGGAGATGGCGAAGATCAACATGCCGCTGGACATGACGCACCTGTCCGACACCAGCTTCTGGGACGCCGCGAAAGCCTACGATGGCCCGGTCTATTCCAGCCACACCAACTGCCGCGTCCTCGCGGACGACCCAAGGCAATTCACGGACGACCAGATCAGGTTCCTTATCCAGCCGCGATGGTGTGCTCGGCCTGTCCGCGCACTTCGCGATGATCAAGGGCGGCTTCACCGGCGACGCCTGCCGGTGCGACCCGCTGAGCGTGACGATGGACGACATGGCCAACCACATCGACCACATCTGCCAGATCGCGGGCTCCGCTGGGCATATCTGCATCGGCAGCGACCTGACGGCGGTTTCGGTTTCGAGCGATGCCCGTGGGCTGGATAGCTGCGAAGACCTGTGGCTAAACTGGGTCCGATCATGGCCCAACGCGGCTACAGCGACGCCGATATCGCCGGGATTTACCACGGAAACTGGCTGCGATTGCTCCGCCGGGTGCTGCCCGCCTAAGCGTTTTGCACACATTCAGTCCGGATCGGCCGATAGACCCTTTTGGGCACCGCCCGGGCGGGGCGGCGGTTTCGCTGACTTGTGAGGAAACGTGACATGCTCGAGAGGCTCTTTACCGTATGATCAGGCCGCAGGACATCGCCCCGCCGAATGATGCGATGCGCGTGGTCGGCGTGGAACCCCGAAGGTGCGGGCCGCGTTCGGCGACGGCGTCGTGTTGCTGGTCCGCGTTGTGGAGGAACCCGTCGATCAGCGTGATGGGCTTCGGCTTCGCCGCGCGTCGATCCTGAAAAAGGTGTTGTCATCGACTGGCCTGAAACGGACGAATACCACACCCACGACCCGCGCCTGCACACGCACAAGAAAAAAGGCAACATCCGCCTCCGTTTTATCTCTTACCTTAAAGTCGTGCACAGCAAAGACGGCAAACCCCGACAGCCTCGATGGTCCGGTCATCACCCCCTGCTGCCCCTACGAAAGCTACGGCACGAAGACCCGGCGCATCACAAAATCGGCAATACATACTACATCACCTATGTCGCCGTCTCGCCGTTCGGCATCTCGACGGGCCTGATGTCCACGATCGACTTCAAATCCTTCCGCAGGCACGGCCTGATCTTCTGCCCGGACAACAAGGACGTGGTGCTATTCCCCGAGAAGGTGATGGGTGAGTACGTCGCGCTACACAGGCCGGCGGGTTCGATGCGGTTCAGCCCGCCGGAGGTCTGGCTGGCGCGCAGCCCGGACCTGATCCATTGGGGCACGCACACACGGCTGCTCGGCGCCGACCAGAGCACGCTCCAGGACCGTGCGTCGGCGGGGACGCCCCCGATCCGCACGCGCGAGGGCTGGCTGGCGATCTATCACCGAAGCGAGAAGTCACACAGCGACGCCGCCGTGGGCGTGTATTCCGGGCACACAATCATGCTTGACCTGGACAACCCCGCCAAAATCATCGGCCACTGGACAAGCCCGTCATTTCGCCGCCGAAAAGTTCGAGAGCGCAGGCTACGTCGATAACGTCGTCTTCCCCACCGGCATCGTCGAACGTGACGAGCAGGTGCTGGTCTACTACGCTGCGCTGATGAATGCGTCGGTGTGACCGCTCAGCCGCGAGCTGCTGGTCGATTCCGCAACCCCGACCGCGAACTAATCTCACGCGATCTGTTTGGATTGTGTGCCGGGGAACGTCACTTCCAGCCAGACCGTACCCGCATCGCTGAAAGCACCGGGTTCCGCATCCCCGGCGGCAGGAACAGGGTCTGACCCCGTTTGAATATAACATCCTCGCCGCCACACCGGATCGTGCCCTTACCTTCAAGCACCATCCAGACCACGGGCTGATCGACAGCCAAAGCGTGTTCGCCGGCATCTTTCGCCTGGTAGCGGTCGATGCGGAAGTATTCGCAGGTGACGAGTCGTGTGATCGGGCCGAACGCGCCGGTCAGCTTCGTGTTCAGTTCATACTTACTCACATCCGGCGGGCCGAACGTGATGCATTGCATCGCCTGATCGACGTGCAATTCCCGGCCGGTGCGTCCCCAGTCATACACGCGGTACGTTGTGTCGCTGGGCGTCTGCACCTCGGCAACCAGCACGCCCGCGCCCAGCGCGTGGCACGTTCCGCTGGGCAGGTAATGACAATCCCCGGGCTTGACAGGGACCGCGATCATCAGCCCTTCAACCGTGTTGTCCCCGATTGCCTTGCGGTACTGCTCGGGAGTAACGCCGGGCTTGACACCCTTATAAATCACCGCACCCTCATCGGCGGCGAGGATGTACCAGGCTTCGCTCTTAAGAAACGCATCGTCGTGCTTAGACGCGTACGCCGGGCTGGGGTGGACCTGCACGGACAGGTTCTCCCGCGCATCGAGGAACTTCAGCAGGATCGGGAACCCGCCGTCGTCGGTGAGTTTCACATCCCCGAGCACATCGGCCCCGGCCTCCTTGATCACATCCGAAAACGTCTTGCCCGCCAGCGGCCCGTTGGCGATCACCGAACGCTCCGCGCCGCCGCCGCCGCCGGAAACGGAAGTCTGCGCCAGGTCCGCCAGCTCCCACGACTCGCCGATGGATGTGTCCGCGCCGCCCGGCAGCATCCGGCCGAGCTTCTCCAAGGTCCGCCCGCCCCAGACTTTTTCCTTGTAGATCGGCTTAAAGAGAAACGGGTAAACCTGCATGTCAATCGTCCTTCCGTCCTTGGGGGTCAGGGTCAAGGGCAAGTATACTAACCCGTTATGACACGACACACCCGCGCCGCCGTACTCACGCTCACCATGCTCTGCCTGGCCGTTCAGATAGCCCGTGCCGATACGGCCGCCAACGACCCGGTAGCTATCGCTTACGGCGAACACGAACGCCAAACGCTCGACCTCTACCCCGTGCCTGACGCCAACGCCGACAACCCAAGCCCGCTGGTCATCTATTTTCACGGCGGCGGCTTCAACCACGGCGACAAGTCCGGCGTCTCCGCCAACCTCATCAAGCGGATGCACGACAAGGGCATCGCCGTCGCCGCCGCCAATTACCGCTTCATCACCACGGACGGCCTGCCCGCAGCGATGTACGACGGCACACGCGCTGTCCAGCAACTGCGTCGGGTCGCAGGTGAATACCACCTCGACCCGGACAAGATCGCCGTGCTGGGAACGTCCGCCGGTGCGGGGATCTCGCTGTGGATCGCGTTGCACGATGACCTGGCCGAGCCGGAAGCGGAAGACCCCGTGGCCCGGCAATCCACCCGTGTCGTCTGCGCCTACGTCAAAAACGCGCAGGTCTCCTACGACCCGCGCTTCTGGCGGGAGATCGGGCTGGACCGGGTCTTTGAAAAACGCACGTTCCGCGAGCTGTACCGTTTCCCCGACGAGGCCGGCGACACGCCCGAACTGGTCGCGCTCTACGAAGCGGCCTCCCCGATCAACTTCCTGACCGCGGACGACCCGCCGGTCCGACTGGACTACGGCTTTGGCACCGAACTCAGCGACACCACATCACCCTCTGCCCTGATCCACCACCCCAACCACGGCCTGGCCTTCCAGAAGGCCTGCGAGGCCGTGGGGGTGCCCTGCGTGCTGACCTACACAGACGGCCCCCAGGAGCAGGAAACGGGCTACGGCTACCTGATCCGCATGCTCGGCAAATAGCCGGGAACCGGGCCGAAAGTGGGGCGTCTAACCCGGTAAACAGGCCCCGGAGCCGTGTTTTTCGCGTCCCCGGGGCCAATCAGGCTTGATCCGGCCGTCTCCGACGGCAACAATAGTAGATGTCATGCAGGGAGGTTGATGATGTTAAAACAAGCAAGTTGGTTCCTGGCGGTGGTAACGCTGGTGGCTGCATCCGCGAGCACCCAAGCGGATGAACATCCCTATGCTTCCCGCATGGACGAGTACCAGGCCCAGGCCCGGCGCTACGTCGCCGACCGCACGCAGCCCGTCGCCTCACGCACCCGCTACGTCCAGCCGCGCACCGTCTACATCACCGACACCGTCCGCCACGACCGCTCGGTGTACGCGGACACCTCGCGCGTCAGCATCGTGCGCAACCCGTCATACCATTCGCAGACCGTGGTCCACGTCGTGGCCGACGATGACTACGACCGGCCCGAAGTGCTCGACGATGATTACGCGCGGGACGAGTACGTCGTCGTCGATCGGGCCTACGCCGCCCCGAGCCAATTCGCGGGCTACTCACGTTTCAGCGGCTACGGCTCGTACCGTTCGTATCCGGCCTATCAGTGCCCGCCGGTTTACCCGGTCTATCGTGATTGTCCGCCTTACCGCCCGTACCCGGCCTACCGCGAACGTGTTTACTACGGATACGGCTACCCCGGCTACCGCTGCGGTCCCCGCTACGGCGGCTATTACGGCGGATACTACGGCCACCACCGCGGCCACGGCTCACACTGGGGCGTCTCGGTTCATTTTGATTTTTGATCCGAGTCTGATTGGGGCTGGAGTCCAGGGTCTGGGGTTAGGTCGGACCTGTAGATTTCTACCCACTACTCACTAACCACTAATCACTACGCCCTTCCCCCCGCGCAGCTATAATGCCCCCGCATGAACGCAAGGCGGCCCACCCGACAGATCACCCTCGGCGACAAGAACCACGGCACCGTCCGCATCGGCGGCGATGCGCCCGTCTCGGTCCAGACGATGACCGCCGGGTACACCCATGACATCGACGCCTGCGTCACCGAGATCAACCGCCTCGCCGCCGCCGGCGCGGACATCGTCCGGGTCGCCGTCCCCGAGCGGAAGGACACTTTGGCGCTCGCCAAGATCCTGCCGCAGGTCCGCGTACCCATCGTGGCGGACGTGCATTTCCATTTCCAGCGCGCGCTAGAGGCCGTCGAGGCCGGCGTGCACAAGATCCGCCTGAACCCCGGCAATATCTCCGACCGCGCCCAGGTTGAAAAAGTCATCGACGCCTGCAAGGAGCGCAAACTCCCCATCCGCGTCGGCGTCAACGAAGGCTCGATCATCGAACGCAAGGACAAGCAGAAACGCATGAAGGAACTCGGCGAGGTCTTCGCCGACGACCGCCACGGCCGGTTCCTCGCCATCATGATCGCCAAGCTCGAAGAGTACCTGGACATCTTCTACGAGCGCGACTTCTTCGACATCGCCATCAGCGCCAAAAGCCCCGACCCGACGCTCTGCATCTCCGCCTACACCGAGATCAGCAAACGCTTCGACCACCCGCTGCACCTGGGCGTCACCCACGCCGGCCCGCGCGAGACCGGGGCCATCCGCTCCGTCGCGCCGCTGAGCCATCTGCTCGCCAGCGGCATCGGCGACACCATCCGCATCAGCTACGCCTCCGACCCCGCTTACGAGGTCGAGGACGCGCTTGAACTTTTGTATTGCCTGGAACTGCGCGAACGCAAGGGCGTGGACCTGATCGCTTGCCCGACCTGCGGCCGCATCCAGGTCGACCTGTTCACACTCGTGCAGGACGTGCGCAAGGCCCTGGCCGAGCACATCGAGCTGCCGATCAAGGTCGCGGTGATGGGCTGCATCGTCAACGGCCCCGGCGAAGCCGAGGGCGCGGACGTCGCCATCTTCGCCGGTGACCGTCGCGGCATCATCTACGTCCAGGGCGAAAAAGTCGCCAACGTCCCAGAAGAAGACATCCTTGCCGCGCTGTTGGATGAGTGCAAAAAGTTCCAGACCAAAGTCCGCAACGGCCAAGCCAAACTCGGCGAAAAAGTCGTCGACATCATCCCCCCCGACCCGATCGGCGAACTGGGGTCAGGCGTAAATAAGATCGCCGCCGGCGATGTCGAGAAGGTGACCAAGCTGACGATCTCCGGGCGGTGAGTTACTGCGCACGACCAATCCGCAGGATCGATTTCCTGTTTTCAAGATTCCCTGTTTTCCTGCTTTTCCTCACGCCGGCCCGATCGTCACGGTCAGCCCCCGGCTGGCGAACTGGTCTTTGTAGAGTTCGGCGCGTTCGCGGTGGGTGGTCAGGAGCATGGATCGGCCGCGCGTATGCGCTTCGAGCATCCGGCGGACGGCGGCCTGTTCGGTGAGCGGGGTGAGCATCTTGATCGTGGTGACGACGTCTTCCATCCCGTTGACGTGGTCGTTGTGCAGCACGACTTTCCACGGCGGGAGTTTGCCGGTCTTGGGCTTGTTCGGCTGACGCGTGGGGGTCGGCGTCTGCGTGGCGACGGGTGGCTTGGGTGATTCGGTGTCGGGAGACCTCGGCTGCGTGGACTCGTTCGATGTGCTGTCCTGATGCTCGGGCATGGCTTTCTCCTTTTCCTGGCAACTTCCTGACCGAAAGCCGACCGGGCCATGACTGTTCAGGCCCGTCAATAAAAAGCGTCCCTGCTGTAAGTGCTCGCGGGTCTGGAATCAGGCCCGAGGCACAAGTCTGCCGTGCCCGCATTATAACACAAGCCGCACAGGCGGGGTGTGAAGCTGGGTAACCGGGCAAGCGCGCCAAAACGCGCGCCAGGCCCGAATCAGCCCGCCGATCGTACTGCCCGTGCTGTGTCGGTATTCCCCGGTAGACGTGTCACATATCTGAATGGAGCCAGTCGGGCTCGAACCGACGACTTCCTGCTTGCAAAGCAGGCGCTCTCCCAACTGAGCTATGGCCCCAAGGTGTTAATCGTTTTGTTAACACACACTTAGCGTCGAAAATACGGACGCTTGGTTTTGCCCGATGCCGCGTGATATCCCGTTTCGGTGGACGCCGATACCCGGATTATCTTCGGACGCGGACAGCAGGCCGGATCAGTATAGCCAAGAACATTGAATGATCAAAAGAAGCCCAGGCATACCGCTTGAGCAGCCCAAAGCCGATCGGGCGGGACCGTCTCCGACCATCGGTAGGCACGAAGCGTCTCTACGGGGAATGGATCGCTAATCACGGGAATGCGACTGCTGGGCCAGCCATTCGATGGCGGGGGCCGTATCGTGCTGATGCCCGCCATCAAAAATCGTGACCCGAACCGGACCCGCCACACGCCGGAACAGCACGGGGAAGCGCCTGTCGGTCTCGTCTTGTGCGGGCACGGCCTCACCCGCCGGCACCGATTGATCATCCACAAGATGCCGGATCGTCGCGTCATCGATCGTCTGTTCGCTCAATCCATTCGCGTCGGCCAACACATTGAACGCCAGCAGCGAATGGCTGATCGGCACCGAGCCGGAGTGCCCGTCATGGATACCCGCGTTGATGTCGATCGGTAAGCCCGCCGCATCTTGCAGATAAAACAGCGACGAACGTTTGCGGTATTCAGCGTCAACGGCGTCCGATGTCCCGGGCGCTCCGCCGCAGACAAGCTCAAGGTGCTTAGCGTATTGCCCGGGTTGACCATCCTTGCAGTTCTGTGCGTGCCAGGCCGCGAGATCGGTGATCGGGACCCACGCCGACACGCCCGCCCAGACTTGCGGCGAGCGGTGGGCCATCACCAGCGCCATGTGCCCGCCACCGGACACGCCCACCAGGTACACCCGGTTCTCGTCGATCAATCCCTGGCGCTTGGCGAATGCCACCGCGTCGAGCACGTCGGCGACCGCGAGGTCAGACGCACAGGCCTGCGGACGGGTGTTCGGCCCGCGGAAGTCCGGGTGGATAAACGCCCAGTTCCGTTCCCGCGCGGCCTTGAAGAAATCGTCGCGCGGGTCGGTCTGCGTGTAGTCACCGCTCCAGGTGTGCAGGTCAACCAGCAGCGGGACCGGTTGCTGAACACCCGGCGGCATCCAGAACATCGCGCGCTGCTCGCTTCTGTCAGCCGTGCTCGTGATCGATACTTCACGCAATCCGGCCGTGTCTGTCGCGGATAACGCCGATTCCTCCGATGAGCCGGCGATGCTCCGGGCGGACACCGAGAGGATGGCGCAACACATCAGGGCGACGGCTTGTGAGTGCCTGCATTTGTTCATTTCGATACCCTTGAATTCACACCCTGTTCCCGGTGACGGTTCGTCATACGATGGGGGTTTGTGCAACCGCGTCCGATCCGCATTTCTGCGCGGCCGATGAGTTGGGGTCCTCCCACAGCGGTCCGGTCGATCCATGCACCTCCAGCCACGCGAACGGCGGGCTGCTCTCGCGCACCTGCTTGTGTTTCAATAACCCGGAAAGCACGCGGTATGCTTCGCGTCCCAAACCCAAGGCGTCTTGACACACCGCCGTCATCCTGGGGCGCACCGTGTGCCTGAGCCGAGCGTCGTCGAAACCGACGATCGAGATGTCGCCGGGGATACCCAGCCCCATCTCCTGGGCCTCGCAGATCGCGCCGACCGCGGTCATCGGGTCGGTGATGTAGATCGCGGTGGGGCGGTCCGGGGCCGAGAAGACCCGGCGGATCAACTGATAACCGCCTTGCCGATCCCCGGGCGCACGTATGACCAGCTTTTCGTCGAACGCGATGCCTTGTTCCTCCAGCGCCAGCCGATACCCCGCCAGCCGATCCCGGTGGTCGGAGTCGTCCACGGTGTTAAGACTGATGGCGATCCGCCGGTGGCCTAACGATACAAGGTGCTCGACCGCGTCACGGCTGGCGGTGCGGGATTCGCAATACACGCTTCGGCCCGGGGTGTCGGATACGCGGTCGCCCACCACCACGGCAGGGAAGCCCTGCTCAATGATCGCCTCACAGATCGGCCTGGAATCTCGCGTCGTCCGAAGCACCGCGCCGCATACGCCCAGGCGCTGGAACATCTGCGCATACGACTCGCCGTTTCGTCGAGTCCGACGCAGGTCCAGGACCATCAGGTAATGGTCCGAACACGCCATCGCCTCGTATAAACCTTCCACCACCGCGGAATCGAAGGGCGAGCCTACCGAAGACACCCCCGTGTAGAGATAAGCGATGTTCGAGGCCTCACGTCTGCCGGCCTCGGGTGCGTGCTGGACCTGTTGCGCGGATGCCAGCACACGGTCACGCAACCGGTCACTCACCGACGGATGGTTGTTCAGCACCCGCGACACCGAGGCGATCGAGACGCCGGCCTGCTTCGCGATGTTACGCACGGTCGACAAGGGGCTATCCTGCGAGCTTAACGCATCGTGACAGCTAACGATTGGCGGTGACCACAAGGCCTTATGGGCAAGTATCTGCGTTGTGGCGGGTACGCTAAAGGCCATACGCCTCGCGCTCGATGCGCGTGGGATCAGATTGTTTACTGCCAATCCGACAATAGCCGGCGGGTGCCACCGCTTTCACATCATTTAAGCCGAATACACAGCCATTCGTGGCCGGGGGCATGTTCAGTAGGAATACTTGGTGAAGCCGTCCTGGCTGGTCACCTTCAACCCGGGGATCTGACTTAAGAGGTCCGACCGTTCGGCGAAGGGGTTCTCGTAGCTGTCCAGGTAGGACCTTGCAAGTTCTTCACCGGTGGCGACCCAGGTGGCGTGGCCGTCGAGATAGCCACGGTTGATGCCGTCCGGCCCATGATTGGTGTGGATGCCGGGCCAGTTATTTCCCGAGCCGCCCTGAGCCGTCATGGAATCCAGGATGACGCTGACACGATCCGGGTGATTCGCATTGCGGATCGACTTGCGCACGCTTTCCTTGCCTGTCGCCACGACTTTGCTGGCCCCGGGCCTGAAGCCGTTGACGTCGCCGGGGATCTTGGTGCCGTCCGGGTAAATCACGCCGCCGCCGTAATAGCCCCATGATTCGTAGCTGTGGCCGCCCGAGTTGTCCTCCGCGGTCCTGGCGTTGTCCTGAAGGCCCTTGATACGTTTAACGAAGCCGCCCTGGGCGGGGATGAACACGCTCACGATCGTCGGATCGATGTAGTTCTGGGTGCTAGGACACAGCGCGACATCGATGCTGGTGATGTATTCGGGGATGATGAGGTTCAGGTCGTCGTCGCCGCCGCCGGTGGCCGGGATGAACGCGCCTTCGCCGTCACCTTCGTAGTCGGTGGCCCGCACAAACAGGCCGGTATTCAGCTGCCGAACATTGCTGAGACATTTGGACTTCTGCGCCGTCCGCCGGGCCGCACCCAGCGCCGGCAGCAGGATGCCCACCAACAGCGCGATGATCGAGATCACGACCAGGAGTTCGATGAGTGTGAACGCTCTACGCTTTGTGGACATACCTTGCCTCCAGGTAATGTGTGGCCTGTTTGGGGTGTTCCGTGCATGTCGGCCGCCATCCAGGCCGCCGGTGAATCCGGTTGCATGCCGTTAAGCATGCAACCGGTTAAGACTTGGAAAAGGGTCAGGAAGCCGCATGGCGTTGTGTTGCCCGGCCGTTACCCGGGCCCACGAGCCGTGCGTTTTATTCACTCACTCATGCCCGGCGGCGGAGCATCGCGACACCACCGATAGCCAGCAGCGACAGGCTGGCGGGTTCGGGGATGCTGGGCGAACCTGCGGCCGGCGGGGTGCCGTTGTTCCAGGTGCCCAGGACGATGTTCAGGTCCGCGATGCCCACGAACCCGTCGCCGTTGATGTCACCGGAGGTCTTCCAGCATACCGACTCGGCGGCCCAGATGGCGTCCATCTCGGTCTGGGTCAGCGCGTGGTCATAAACACGCAGGCTGTCGATCGCGCCGTCCCAGAAGTCCTGGATCACGCCGCGGTTGTCACGGGCGCCGACCGCCATGTTGTATTCCCAGGCGCTCTGCGGATCGGTGCTGTCCAGCTGCTGCCAGTCGGAGGCATATGTACCCGCGCGCACGCCGTCCACATAAGCGTAGGAATTGACCGGTCCGCACCAGCCCGCAAACACCGTCGGCGTCCGCATCCCATGACCACGCGATCATGTGCCAGTTGCCGTCGGAGATGGTCGAACCGAGCAGGTCGGTTTCCTTGATGTGCCAGAAGTTGCCGCCGTCGGCACGCGGGTAGATATCCAGCGAGCCGCCTAGCACGCCCGCGGTGAAGTTGGTGTTCGAGCCGGTGTTCTGTGTGCCCAGCAGGTACTGGCTGCCGGAGTCGTTGGTCTTGACCCAGGCGATGATGGTGCCGGCCACCACGCCCTTGTTGCCAGAGGCGTAGAACGGCAGGCCGTTGAGGCCCATATCGATCCAGTCGTTCACGCCGTCGAGCACGATCGCGCCCGTTGGCCGTGCCGTCCAGGCCGGCGATGTAGGTGGCGGTGCCGGGGGTCGAACCGTTGTAGCTGTTGCCTTCCATGAACACGCCGTCCGGCGCGGGGTTGGCCAGCAGGTCGACGTGACCCGACGAGTCATTGAGGTTGCCGTTGAAGTCGTACTGCGCGACGAGCGCCGCCGAAGCCGGGGGAGACGCCGAAGGCCGCGGTGAGCCCAGCGCGCCCGACAGGATGCCACAAGACTTGATCAGACGTGTGCGAAGCATGTTCAATCCTCCAGGTGTAAAAAAGACGTGGTTCATGAGACCGAGTTAAACAAACGCCCTGCAGATCTAGGCTCATTTGACGATGAGCGATCGGAAACCATGTGTATCGAAACCGATTCAGTCAATACGCTGCCCGTTGGGCAGGACCCGTAACGGGTGCTCACGCGGCTCCCCGGTGGTCTGGTTGATCTCGAGGAACGCGGGGATCGATTTATGCAGCGGGCCGTCAACAAACCCGTTGATCTTCCGGCACAGCCACCGCGCGGCCTCCTCGCCAAGCTCCTCGGCGCTCTGGCAGACGGCCGTCATCCTCGGGTAAATAAACTTGCGGCTGCTGGCGTCGTCGAACCCGATCAGCGACAAATCGTCCGGCAGCTTCAGGCCGATCTCGGCGGCACGGCACATCGCGCCGACCGACGCCGCAGGGTCGGTCAGGAACACCGCCGTGGGCGGGTCCGGCAGGCTCATCAGCTGGTTGATCGCGTTGGCGCCGCCGTCCAGATTGGGAACGATCTTGACGATCAGCGATTCATCGATTTCCAGGCCGTTATTTTTCAGAGCGTTCTCATACCCTCGCGCCGGTCGCTGTGGTCGCTGTCGGCGCGCCGGTGAACCACCAACGCGATCCGCCGGTGCCCCAGGTGGACGAGGTGGTCGATCGCACGCTCGCTCTCGGAACGCGAATCGCAACAGATGTAATTGACCTCCGGCATCTCAAACCGCTCGGCGACAACCACGGAGGGGAAGCCTTCCGCGGCGATCGCTTCGCAGATCTTGCGCGACTTGGTGCCGGCCCGGAGGATGACGCCGTGGAAACCGTGACGCATGAAGAACTGGCTGTAGCTCTCGCCAGCGAGCATCTGCTGTTGCAGCGAGATCAGGGACAGGTGGTATTTGCTGTCGTGCAGGCCCAGCTGGATGCCGTGCAACAGTTTCTGGTCGTATTCCCACAGAAGCGACGCCTCGTCGATCTGCACCAGGGCGACACTGGCCACCCCCTGGCTGCTCTGGGTCCGTCGGCTGGTCCCGTACCCGGCCATATTCGCCGCCTTCATGACCAGGTCCCTGGTCTTGGGATTGACGTCCGGATGGCTGTTCAAGGCCCGCGAGACCGTCGTCACCGAAACCCCCGCTTTTTTAGCTATCTCACGGACAGACGCCATCGCAGGCCTCCATACTCGACTACCAGAATGACCCGGTTATGTACCGGTAATGTTTCAATATTAACCCCGTCGATCGCACCTGTCAAGCGTTTTTCACTTAAATCGCCGTGCTTTAGGCCCGCCGTTGCCAAGACTGTCGGGGAGCCTGCTGGTCGCCATTGAAAAGCCAGCGGTTTGCGGTCCCGCTGGCGGTCGGAATTCAGGCAAATAGGCCGTTGATTTGCCGCGCTGGTTACGACCTGCGGCGGCCGAGCAGTGCGACGCCACCCAGGGACAGCAGGGCCAGGCTGGCGGGCTCGGGCAGGGCGGCCAGGGCCGCGACTTCGCCGTCGCTGAGGACGCCCTCGTAAACGCGAAGATCGTCGATCCAGCCGTTGACGTTGCCGCTTGGGCCGCCGCCTTGGCCGGAGCGGTTGTTCTGGGCGCCGATGAAGATACCGGGGTGTTCCCAGGGCTTGGGCAGGTTCTTGATCGGATCATTTTCCAGCGTGTTTTCCTGCACGGAAGTAGGCAGGGGCACGCCATCCAGCCACATGTTCACGCCCAGCAGGCCGGTCGAGTCGATGTCCCAGGAATAGGCCAGGTGATGCCAGTCGCCGTCCGCCCACTCGAGGTACTCCAGCGGGTCCGATGACAGGTGGCCGAAACGCAGGCGGTTGTTGGTTTCGCTGCCATCATGTGCCCGGATGAAGACGCGGAGCTTGCCGCTGCCGTCGGTTTCCAGCAGGAAAGCCGTGCGATCGTCCGCGCCGAAAGTCGCGGGATTGCCGTTGGTCGCCCCCATCAAGGCCCGGCTGCCAACCGTCAGGCCCTGGCCGGCCTTGAACCACAGGGCAACGGTCGCGGAGTAGAACGCCTCCTGGTCGTTGGGCACGGCATTTGTCCCCGCAACCACATACTCGGCCGTGCTGCCGCCATCGAACAACACCGACCCGCCACCCACGGCCGATTCCGAGTTATCCAGGCTCGCGCCGACGGCGCCCAAGGCGTCACGCCCGGCGACCTGGTTGGTGGTCAGGTCGTTGTCAAAAGTGAAGTGCGACAGGAGCGTCGCCGCATCCGCGGTGCCCGCCGCCAGGCACGCCGTAACCGAAGCCGCCAATAACGATTTGATCATTTCTCCATCTCCTCCAAAAAAGTAGAAAGTGAACAAGGCAGTCAACACGACAATCGATAGGGGCCCGGCGCGGACGTGCCCGCTAACGGCTTGGCCGGGCCAATGTACCGAAACTGTACCGGTTGATTTCCACAATACACGTCAATATGGTATCATGCCCGGTCCCACAATCAAGCGTTTTTTTTCTGGTACACCAACCGCTCGCGCGAAGCACACATCCCGGGGCCCGAGGGGCCCTGTTTGGCAAAATAATATAATTAATTCATGTAATCAATGGTTTATGATGGCTTCTCAAGGAGACCCCATGACTTTTTCAAAGCTGATCGCGCGAATGATCCTCTGCCTCTTGGCGGCCTGTCAGGCCGTCACGCAAGCCCAGCCCCGTGACACCGCTACCGTGTCAGTACCCGCCGAGTCTCCCAGCGGGCCCAGCCGAGTCACGATCCAAAACGTGGATGGCGACTACCAGCTGCTCCGCAACGGCGAGCCATATGAAATCAAGGGCGTCGGCGCCAAATACAACCTGAAAGACATCGCGACCGCCGGTGCCAACTCGATCCGCACCTGGGACGCCAAGGACATCGGGCCGCTGCTGGATGAGGCACACGAACTGGGGATCACCGTCATCGTCGGCTTCTGGCTGCCGCACCCGGGCGACGACGGTTTCAGCTACGGCGACCAGGAGGCCCTTGACAAGGAAACCGAAGAAGACCTGGCCTTCGTCAAACAATACAAGGACCACCCGGCCGTACTCATGTGGGCGCTGGGCAACGAGATGGAAGGCAGCGGCAAAGACATACGCATCTTCCAATACATCAACGAGCTGTCACAGAAGGTCAAAGCCATCGACCCCAACCACCCCACGATGACCGTCACTGCGGGTGTCAACATGTTCAAGGTGGTCAACTTCATGAAATACTGCCCGGATGTTGATGTCTTCGGGCCTAACATCTATGGCGAAGACATCCGTTCCTCGGTCGAGAAGCTCAGGACCTACGGCATGACCAAGCCGTTCATCATCCCGGAGTTCGGCCCGCCGGGGCAATGGGACACGAAAACACCCTGGGGCGCGCCGATCGAGATGAACAGTACCGACAAGGCACGCTGCTACCTGCGTCACTACTTCGATCCGATCCTGGCCGAGCGCGGCTGGTGCATCGGTTCATACGCGTTTTACTGGCAGTACGACCCCGCCGAACGCCAGTGGCCCAGCTGGTATTCGATGGTCGACCCCCACGGCCCGCGCTACGGCGGCGCGGACGCGATGACCTATGCCTGGACCGGGCGGTGGCCCGACAACCACGCCCCCGAGATCGCGATGCTGCGCTCAGAGGCCGACCAGAAGATCATCAAGCCCGGCAGCGAGTTTACGGTCACGCTCGTCGCCAGCGATCCGGACAACGACCCGATCCGCGTCCAGTGGGTGCTGGGCCTGGACCACGAGATCAGCGGCATGAAGTCGCACCTGGACCAGAAAATTCCGGAGTCCGAGTTCATCGCCGACGGTTCGGGCAAGCGGATCGTCGTGCGTGCGCCGATGCAGGAAGGGGCTTACCGGCTGAACGTATTCGTGTACGACGACCACAACCGCGCGGCGCGGGCCAGCTCGCCGTTCTACGTCCTGTCCGAGTATTGACCATCGTTGGGCCGGCCCGGCCGTGTTACCCTGTCGGCTCCGATCTACTGCGCGGTCAAGCCCGAAACCAAGCCACCGGCGTCAGCGAATGAAGCATTCACGCATCAAGCCCGTGTTCCGCTCGGCCGCCTGGCTTCTGATGGTGAGTGCGGGGTTCGGCGCGGCGCTGTGGATCATGGGCTGGGTCAGCCGTCCCGACCTCAGCGCCAGCCGGGTCCATTATTCCCAGCAAGAGATCGACAGCGCGGCCGCGGCCCGCGACGTGCGGTTCGACCCCGCCCCGGCGGGCCTGCCGACGCTGCACCGAGACATCAAAGTGACGCCCACCGGCGAGTCACCCATCCTCCGCGCCATGGTCGATGCCGGCGAACTGCCACCGCTTAAGGACCGCCTGCCCGAGGAACCGGTCGTGCTCGAAGGCGTGGACGGGATCGGGCGTTACGGCGGCACGTGGCTGCGCCTGGCGACGGCGCTGAGCGACCTCGACGTCATCGCCTACCGGCTCAGCGGTTCGTTCCTGGCACGCTGGTCGCCGCTGGGCTATCCGGTGATGCCCCACATCGCCAAGAGTATCGTTCCCAGCGAGGACAAACGCGAATGGCTGGTCACGCTGCGCAAGGGCATGCGCTGGTCCGACGGCGAGCTGTTCACCGCGGACGACATCATGTATTGGTGGGAATGTGAGGCGAACAATACGTTTGTCAGCAGCCAGCCGCCGGAATGGATCAGGCAGGGCGGCAACTTCGGACGTATCGAGAAGATCGACGAATACCGCCTGCGCTTCGTCTTCCCCGAGCCGAACGGCATCTTCCTGGAAAACCTCACCCAGTCCTGGATGGGGATCACCGAAACACCCGAGCACTACCTCCGCCCGTACCACCCGGACCCGGCGATCGGCGATCAGGAACTGATCCAACGCGAGATGCAGGCCTACGGCCTGCCCAGCGCTCGCGCGTTGTATTTCTTCATCAAAGGCTACCGGAACCCCGAACACCCAAGGCTCTGGCCCTGGGTCTACCGCAAGTACCGCGCCAACCCGCCGCAGGTCTATGTCCGAAACCCGTATTACTACGTCGTGGACACGCAAGGCAACCAGCTGCCTTACATCGATCGCCTGCAGTTCGACGTGATGGACGAGAAACTCATGGGCATCCGCGCCGCCGGCGGGGGGGTGTCGATGCAGACCCGGCACATCAAGTACCGTGACTACACCGAGTTCATGAGCCGGCGCGAGGTCAGCGGCACGCGCATCCTCCACTGGTATCCGGCGGTCCGGTCCGACTTCGTCATCCAGCCCAACCACACCCGCTACATCGACCCCGACGATCCGTCCACCAAGTGGAAGGCGAAACTCCTGGCGGATGTCCGCTTCCGCCGGGCACTGTCCCTGGCGATCGACCGTCAGACCATCATCCGCGCCGAATACAACAACATCGTGGAGCCGACCCAGGTGGCCCCCGGCCCCGAATCACCCTTCCACTATCAGCCGCTGTCCGACGCCTACATCCAATACGACCCCGCCCACGCCAATGAATTGCTGGATGAACTGGGGCTTACCCAACGCGACCGCGAGGGCTACCGCACGTTCCCCGACGGCACGCGGATGGTCTTCTACTTCGACTTCTCACCCTACACCGGCGAGGGGCCTTTGCAGTTCATCGTGGACGACTGGGCTGACGTCGGCATACGCCTGATCCCCCGTGCGATCAGTCGCTCGCTCTTCTACACGCGCAAGGACGCCGCCAATTTCGATTTCAACGTCTGGTCAAGCGAGAGCGACTTCATGCCGCTGCTTTCGCCGAGGTATTTCGTCGCGGTGAACACCGAGTGTTTCTACGCCGTGAACTGGGGCAGGTGGTTCATGCGCGGGGGGTATTACGGCGACAAGACCGCGGATACCCAAGGCGCCACCCCGCCGCCGCCGGGCAGCCCGATGAACGAGGCATATCGGGTGTACGAATCCGCGCAGCACGCCACCACAATCGATGAGCAGGTTCGTATCTTCAGCCGCGCGCTGCAGATCGCCGCGGAGCAGCTCTGGGCGATCGGCCTGGCCGGCGCGCCCCCGCAGGTCGTCGTCGCGGACAAACACATGCGCAATATCCCGGCTAACGCGCTGTTCGGCGTGATCTTCGCCACCCCCGCCAACGCCGGGATAGAAACCTACTTCTTCGACAACGCGCAACCCACGCCCGGCATGGCCCGGGAGGTCAGGGATTCGATCCTCAACCCGGTACCCCGGCCGCGCGCCAACGCCGTCACCGGCACCGGGAGCTCGGACGCGGGCGGGGCCTGGACCCGCCTGCTGCTGCGCGCCGCCTTCATCGGGATCGGCGCGCTGGTGGCCGTGTTGATCGCGTTGCGCCACCCCTACATTGGACGCCGGCTGCTGATCATGGTCCCGACGTTCCTGGTGATCTCCGTCGTGGTCTTCACGATTATCCAGCTGCCCCAGGGCGACTTCCTGACCATGCGCCTGATCCAGTTGCAGGAGTCCGGCGACGCCCAGTCGCAGCGGCAGATCGAGGACCTGCGCGTGCTCTTCCATTTCGAGGACCCGGCGTGGAAAAAATACATGCGCTGGATGGGCTTCACCTGGTTCTACACCTTCGACGCTTCAGACGCCGGCCTGCTCCAGGGCGATATGGGACGGTCCATGGAAACCACCGAGCGCGTCAACACGCTCGTCGGCGATCGGATAATGCTCACGTTCTTTATCTCGCTGGGCACGATCCTGATGACGTGGATGATCGCGATCCCGATCGGCATCTACTCCGCCGTTCGGCAATACTCGTTTACGGACTACGCGCTGACGCTGTTGGGATTTGTCGGTATGAGCGTGCCGGGCTTCCTCCTGGCGCTGGTGCTGATGGCGTTGTCGGACGTGTCCGGCCTGTTCTCCCCCGAGTTCGCCGCGCAGCCGCAGTGGACCGTGGCCAAGGGCCTGGACCTGCTCGGGCACATCTGGATACCGATCGTCGTCCTGGGCGTCGGCGGGACCACGGGCATGATCCGCGTCATGCGTGCCAACCTGCTGGACGAGTTGAACAAGCCCTACGTCGTGACCGCACGCGCCAAGGGCGTCAGGCCCGTGAGGCTCCTGCTCAAGTACCCGGTGCGCATGGCGCTTAACCCGTTTATCTCAGGCATCGGGCACCTGTTCCCGCAGCTGGTCTCCGGCGGCGCGATCGTCGCGATGGTGCTGGCCCTGCCGACCGTCGGCCCGCTGCTGCTCTCGGCGCTTTTCAGCGAAGACATGTACCTGGCCGGCTCGATGCTCATGGTGCTCAGCACGCTGGGCGTCATGGGCACGCTCGTCAGCGACCTGTTGCTGCTGTGGCTGGACCCCCGGATACGTTACGAGGGGGGCACACGATGAACGCCAGCACCCGTCCGAGCGACGCGCGGCTTGATGCCGGCGCGATGAGCCAGTGGCAGCTGATACGCCTGCGCTTCCGCCAGCACCGTCTCGCCGTCATCTCCATGTATGTGCTGATACTGCTGTACCTGATCGCGCTGGCGGCGGAGTTCGTGGCGCCCTGTCCGCCGAACCGCGACGACCTCGCGCACCCGTATTGTCCGCCTCAACTGATCCGCTGGTCGCCCACCCACGGCCTGCACACCTACGCGCTGCAGCTTGAGATCGACCCGATCACGTTCCGTCGCACTTACCTGGAACGCAGCGATCAGGTCGTCAGGTTGGACTGGTTCGCTGCGTCGGACTCGTACAAGCTCATGGGCCTGATCCCGATGCGTCACAAACTCTTCGGCGTGGATTCCGCCGCCGCCGCAGAGAGCGCGGTGCCCGCCGAGGACGCGACGATGTATCTGCTGGGCACGGACCGCTACGGGCGGGACATCTTCAGCCGGATCATTTACGGCTCGCGTATATCGCTGTCGGTCGGGCTGGTCGGGATCACCTGCACGTTCATCCTGGGTATGGCGATCGGCGGCGTCTCGGGCTACGTCGGCGGGCGCACGGACAACCTGATCCAGCGGTTTATCGAGATCATCAACGCCTTCCCGCAGCTGCCGTTGTGGCTGGCGCTGGGCGCGATCATGCCGGACGACTGGTCCGCGCTACGGTCGTATTTCGCGATCACGGTCGTGCTGAGCCTGCTGAATTGGACGGGGCTGGCGCGGGTGGTGCGCGGCAAGATCCTGTCGCTGCGCGAGGAGGACTACGCCGTCGCCGCGCGTTTATTGGGCGCGAGCCACGGCCGGGTCCTGTTCCGGCACCTGATCCCCGGGTTCACCAGCCACATCATCGTCGCCCTGACGCTGAGCGTGCCCGGGATGATCCTCGGTGAAACCTCGCTGAGCTTCCTGGGCCTGGGCCTGCGCGCGCCGATCATCAGTTGGGGCGTGATGCTGCAGGACTGCCTGGATGTCCAGGCCGTGCGCTACTACCCCTGGCTGTTGCTGCCGGTGGTGTTTATCGTGGCGACCGTATTGAGCTTCAACTTCCTCGGCGATGGGCTGCGCGACGCCGCCGATCCATACTCCGTGAGATGACCATGACCGAACCACACGACATCGCGCTGAGCGTGCAGGGCCTGCGGGTGGACTTCGACACAGTCCACGGCCTGACCCGTGCGGTCCGCGGTGTGAGCTTCGACCTGCGCCGCGGACGCACCCTGGCGATCGTCGGGGAATCCGGTTCGGGCAAGAGCGTGACCTGTTATTCCATCCTGCGTCTGATCCAGCGGCCGGGACGGATCACCGGTGGGGCGATCAACTTTCACCCGACCGACGCCGCGCCGATCGATCTTGCTTCACTCGGCGAGCGGGATGAACGGCTCTACAAGGTACGCGGCGGCAAGATCAGCATGATCTTCCAGGAGCCGATGACCGCCCTGTCACCGGTACATACGGTCGGTAACCAGGTCTGTGAAGCGATCCTGTTGCACCAGAAACTGCGGCCCGCCGAGGCGAAGGAGCGGGCGATCGCCATGCTCGACAAGGTCGGCATCGACAACCCGGCCCGGCGATTCAACCAGTACCCGTTCGAGTTCAGCGGCGGCATGCGGCAGCGCGTCGTGATCGCCATGGCGCTGGTGTGCCGCCCCGACATCCTCATCGCCGACGAACCCACCACCGCGCTGGACGTGACGATCCAGGCACAGATACTCGAACTGATCAACGAGCTTAAAACTGAACTCGGCACGTCCGTGATCTTCATCACCCACGACCTGGGCGTCGTCGCGCAGATCGCGGACGACGTGATCGTTATGAACCAGGGCCTGGCCGTCGAAACCGGATCGGTCCGCGACATCTTCAAGGACCCGCTGCACCCGTACACCCGGCGGTTGATGCGCTCCATGCCCCGCATGCAGGAGGACTACGCATTCAAGCGACGGTTACACGAGCCGGCGGACCTCCCGTCGCTGCCCGTGGGTTACACCGTCGATCCGCCGAACAACGACTACCGCGCCGGTGATGACTGGGTCATGCATCGTGTCAATCCCGGCCGTAGTATCCTGCTCTGGCCGAAGCCGGAGGCCGCCCGTGCCTGAGAAGTCACCCGCACAACCCGAACCTATTAGCGCCCGGCCGCTGATCCGCGTGCGTGGCCTGAGCAAACACTTCCTCATCAAGCGACGCAGCGGACGCCGGCACGAGACCGAGCTGCTCAAGGCCCTGGATAACGTCTCTTTCGATATCCACGAAGGCGAGACATTCGGGATCGTCGGCGAATCCGGCTCGGGCAAGACAACCTGTGCGCGTGTGATCCTGCGCGCCTTGGACGCGACCGCCGGCAAGGTTCATATCCGTGACGGTGATCACGAAGTCGACCTCACCGCGTTGCACCAGAAGCATCTAAAGCCCTGGCGCAGACGCATCCAGATGATCTTCCAGGACCCCTACGCTTCGCTGAACCCGCGCATGACCGTCGGGCAGTTGCTGGCCGAGCCGCTGCTAATCCACCGCATCGGACGACGCCGCGAACGCCAGCGTATGGCCGCCGAGATACTCGAACGGGTCGGCCTCGAAACCCAGCACATGAGCCGGTACCCACACGCCTTCAGCGGCGGTCAACGGCAACGCATCGGGATCGCACGCGCTTTGATCCTCCGCCCGTCCGTCGTCGTCGCCGACGAGGCCGTCTCGGCGCTCGACGTGTCCGTCCAGGCGCAGGTGCTCGACCTGCTGCGCGAGCTTCAGCACGAGTTCGGCCTGACTTACATCTTCGTCTCGCATGACCTCAGCGTCGTGCGCAGCTTCTGCGACCGTGTGGCCGTGATGTATAAAGGCCGCGTGGTCGAGATCGGCAAAAGCCGGACACTCTTCGAGCAGCCCCGGCACGGGTATACCAAGGTGCTCCTTTCCGCGATCCCGTACCCCGACCCGGACCAGAGGATGAAGCCGCTTAGGATCGCCGACCTGTCGCCCGAGGAGCTTCAGCCGCTGCCCGACGTCTTCGACGCCTCGCAAAGGCTTGACTAGCCGGATCAGGCATGTGCCGGCAGCGGGAGCAGGTCATCGATCTTCACGGGCTTGCCCGACTTCATCGAAAGATTGGCCGCCGCGCCCACCAGCAAAGCAGCCGCGCCGTCCCAGTATGATGCGCCACGATTTATTGGATCGCTTGGATACAGGTCCTTGGGCGTGAATATCTGCTTGAGCACGCCCGCGTCCGCGCCGCCGTGACCGCCCTTGACCTCGGGCACCGGTATATCCCGCGGCGGCTCGAACATCCGCTGCAGGCGCACATACGACTCGCCGACATACTGCTCCTTGTCCAGCTCCTCATCGCTCTGGCCACGGATGATGTGCCCCTTGCCGCGCGAGAACAACTCGACCTGACCCTCCGTGCCGTTGATGATCGCCCGCTCACCCTCCCAGGGGCAGTAAGCCAGCAGCGAGTAATTAAGGACCGCGCCCTTGCGGTACCGCGCCAGCACCCCCATCGTGTCCTCGATCGTGATGTTGTCGCCGAACACGTTCCGGTCGCGCAGGTAGCCCGTCTCGGCCTCCGCATCCAGATACAAACCCTTGAGCGACGCATCGGACCCGTTACCGTCGAGCATCAGCGCGAACGGGTCGCTCTTCGCCTGGGGCACCCCGGTGTAGCGGTCATAATCGTATGTCTTGCCGCGTTGCCTGGCGTTCTCTCTGCCGTAGAACTTCAGGTCGCCCATGGCCATGACCGTCTCCGGCCAATCGTCGATCCAGAAATTCACCAGGTCGAAGTGGTGGCTGGCCTTGTGAATGATCAGCCCGCCGGACTTGTCTTTCTCGCGGTGCCAGCGCCTGAAGTAGTCCGCGCCGTGGCTGGTATCCAGGTACCACTGCAGGTTCACGGACACCGGCCGACCGATCGCCCCGGACTGGATCACCTCGCGCACCACCGTGGCGTCCGGCCGGTAACGGTAATTGAACGTCACACACAGGTCCCGCCCCGTCCGCTCAACCGCGTCGAGGATGCGCCGGGCCTTCTCCGCGTCGGTCGTCATCGGCTTTTCGGTCACCACGTCGCAGCCGTGCTCCAGAGCGCGCACGATGTAGTCGTCGTGTGTGCAGTCCATGCTGGCGACGATCACGGTGTCCGGCCGGGTACGCTCAAGCATCGCGTCGAACTCGCCGGCGTGGAACATCGGCGCGTCCCGGAACCCGTAGGCGCCGGCCAGGTAGTCCGCCCAGTATTGCATGCGCACCCGGCTGGTGTCGCACATGCCCACGAAGCGGGCGTGCGGCGCGTACGCGCCGAAGATGGCGTCCAGGAACATCCGGCAACGCGAACCGGTCCCGACCACCGCATAACTTTTTCGCTCGGACATGGATACTCCTTCTTTAAGATGCGCCATTTATACCCTATAATAAACCGTCCGGCGTGTGTTTATATTTAACAAAATCGCTCATCTTTTTGGCGCAGGCATATGCTTACCTACCTCGGGTCCGGAGCACGCGACTACGGCAACCAGCCGCTGCTGCCGATGCGCCGCGACGCCTGGGAGTTCCAGGCCGTCACCGCAGGACGCTGCGCGCCGGTGTCCGATGTCAACGAAAAACCGAGCCTCCAAGCCCTGACCCTCTGGGTCTTCCCCCCCAACCACCTGCACGGCTGGACGTCACGCAAAGGCAGGCCCTGCAAGGTTTTCGTCGCACACTTCGACACCGTCCCCGACATACTCGACACCGGCGGCGTGACCGAGCGGCCCCTGACACGCGCCGACGCCCGACGCCTCGATGCGCTGGCCGACATGCTCGAACCTCACCACCGCGCTCCCGATTCGCACAGCTTCCTGCACGTCGAACACGCCAGGACCGAACTCGTCCTGATGGCGCTCAAAAACGTCCCCGCCAAACCGATCCACTACGATCAACAGCGCGTTAACGCGGCGATCGCGTGGTATCATCAACACATGAGTCAGCGCGCGGGTGTTCACGATATGGCGGAGGCGGCGCATGTATCCGTGGCCCACCTGCGCCGCCTGTTTATCCGCCACCGCCGCATGCCGCCCCAGGCCGTGATGCGAAGGATGCAGATTCAACGCGCCCAGGAACTGATGATGAGTACGCAACTACCGTTGTCGCATATCGCCGAGGCCTGCGGGTTTTCCTGCCTGTCGTCCTTCTCACGCAGCCACCAGGACCTGACCGGACAACCGCCTTCCGCCTGGCGCGAAAAAGCCGCGCGGATCGTCAAGCACCCACGCCCCGACCTGAAACCCGCACAGCCATGACCTCCCACAAAGCCCGCCCAAAGACCGCCGGCCGCATCACACGCATCGCCGGCACGATCCTGTTCGTTTCCATCACCGCTATCACTAACATGACCACCGCAGCCACCCCGGAAACCGACGCCCTTAAGCCCGTCACCTACCCGCTCTGGCCGGACACCCCGCCTGGCGCGCTCGATAACGTCGATACGCACGAGCAGGTCCACGACACCCGATACCGCAACGTCCACACCCCCGAACTGACCCTCTACGAACCGCAACCGGATATCGCCAACGGCATCACGGTGCTCATCTTCCCCGGCGGCGGCTACAACCACCTGTCCATGAAGTACGAGGGCAGCGACGTCGCGGAGCGTTTCCGCGCGGCGGGTTTCCTGGCGGGGGTGGTCAAGTACCGCATGGCCCCGTATCGCCACCCGATCCCTTTGCTCGACGCCGCCAGAGCGTTCGAGCTGACACGCCAACTGGCCAAGGAACACGGCGCCGACCCGGACCGCATCGGCGTGCTCGGGTTCTCGGCGGGCGGGCACCTCGCCGCCACGCTAAGCGTCCTAGCGGGCAAGCCCGGCGTGCTGCCTGACGGTGCTTCCATTCCCGAGTCCGCACGCCCCGCGTTTGCCGTATTGATCTATCCCGTCATCTCACTCGATATCGCCATCACAAACTCGGGCTCCCGCACAGCGTTGCTGGGAGAGCAACCGGCGCCCGAGCTGGTCACTTTGCTTTCAGCGGACTTGCACGTCGATGCCGAATCACCCCCGATGTTCTTCGTGCATTGTGAAGACGACCACGTGTCAATCCGCGGCAGTGAGCGGATGCACCAGGCCCTGATCGACGCCGGGGTTGAGACACGCTTCCTCCGTTTTGAGACCGGCGGCCACGGGTTCGGGCTCACCCCCGACGACCCGGCACTCGCCGCATGGCCCGCCGCCAGCATCGATTGGATACGTTCGCTGTATGCCCGGCCGGGGCAGGGTGAACAATTAGAAAAATCTCAACACGAATAATCCCCAAATGTTGCTGCCGCACACTACACGTTTATCCATGAGACCCGGCGCAAGCAGATTCACCGTGCTTGCGTTGTTCGTTGTGTGCGCCGCGTGGTTGCGTGCCTGCGCGCCGCGCGGGGACGCCGACATACCGGCCGTTGATCACCCCCTCACGGTTATCGTCTTGGGCGACTCCAACGCCGCCGCCGAGGACGGCTGGGTTACGCAGGCGCAGCGGCTTGAACCCGGCTGGCTTTTTATCAACCGCTCGGTCCCCGGCAACACCCTCGGCTTCGATAACCTCGATAACCCGCGACTGAATACCCTGCGCAACCTCGATGAATACCTCGCAAGGCCCGACACGCCGGCTGGTCGGCCCGTCGACGTGGTCCTGATCGCGCTGGGCACGAACGATTGCAAGGCCGTTTTCAAGGTTCGCGGCGATGAGGTCCGCGAGAACCTGCGGACAATGATCCGTCGCATCCGCGCGTTTGATTTCAATCAGGACACGCCGCCGCGCATCGCCGTATTCGGCCCGCCACCGGTCAGCCCGGACGAGCGCGTCGCCGAAAAATACCACGGCGCAGCCGAGCGCGTCCGCGCTCTCGCGGCGGACTTCAACCATATCGCCACGGAAACAGGCTGCCTGTACCTGGACGCATACGCCCCCTTGATCGATGACTACGAAAGCCTGACCAGCGACGGCGTACACCTCACGCCCCGGGGCCACCAGACCCTCGCCGGGGTATTGACATCCGGGTTATCTCCACACGCAACGCCCGCAGGGACCACCGATGAATCAAACTGACAACACCAAACCCGTCCCCCTCGGGCTGGCGCCGTCCTTCGGCTTCGGCGACCGCCTCGGCTGCGCGACGCCCGGACACCTCGACGCCCTGCGCGAACACAACGGCCCGATCCGCGGCATCTTCGCGCAACAGTCGATCCGTGAGATGGCACGCACCCAACGCACGCCCGAGCAGGTCATGGCCGCGGCCTCGGACGCCCTGCACGCGGCGGGTTACGATCAACCCTGGGGCGCCGACGCCGACCACCTTAAGACGCCCCATGATGTCGATCGCACCGCGCGTGCGGGGTTTGTCTTCTTTACGATAGATCCCTCGGACCACGTCGATCAGCAGGCCGACAACTACGCCCCCGACAGGATTGACAGCCTCTATAAGGCCCCGCCGTGGGCGGAACAGTACCTGGGCAAGACCATCAAGCTGCCTTCCGGCTCTACGATCGTTTTTGACGAACTGACCGTCAAGCGCGCCGCCGTGAAATACGGCAAGGCGATCCAACACGCCGTCGAGTTCGCCGGTTACATCCGCCAGGCCACCGCGAAACTCAACCGGCCGCACGAGATCGAGATCAGCGTCGATGAGACCGACCAGCCCACCACGCCCGCCGAGCACTACATCATCGCGGACCAGCTCGTCCGGGCCGGTGTCAACCTGGTTTCCCTCGCGCCGCGTTTCATCGGCGACCTCGAAAAAGGCATCGATTACATCGGCGATATCAACAAGCTCGAGCGCTCGTTGCGGCAGCACGCCGAGATCGCCGACGCGCTCGGCCCGTACAAACTGAGCCTGCACTCCGGCAGCGATAAGCTCGCGATGTATCCCGCTTTCGCCAAAGCGACTAAAGGCCGCTTCCACGTGAAGACCGCCGGGACGAGCTACCTGGAGGCTTTACGCGTCGCCGTTCGACACGCGCCGGACCTGTTCCGCCGCATCATCGAGTTCAGCCGCTCGCGCTACGATACCGACCGCGCGACCTATCACGTTCACGCCACCCTCCGGGACACCCCGCCGCCCGACACGGTCCGTGACACGACGGAACTGGAATCGATCTATCTTCAGCGGTGGGAGGACGTGCCGCCCGGCCAGGGGTTCACCGCGCCCGGCAGACAGGTCCTGCACTGCACGTTCGGTTCGGTCCTGACGCACGACACGCTTAGCAAGGAACTGGCCCAGGTGCTGGCCGAGAACGCGCCGACGTACCGCGCCATCCTCTGCGACCACTTCGCCAGGCACCTCGCGGCCCTGTGGCCGGATTGACCGGACCGCCGTACTCTGCCACTACAACCAACGCACGATTGAGTTTTCTTACGCGCGATAGATAATGCCGGGCGAACAAAGATCAGATATAACTTATATGTTATGTATGAGGGTGGCGAATGAATTACCGCTATGAGGTGCGCGTTCGGGAGGCGGGACGGGGTTTAATAGTAGTCGTACGTATTGGCCTGGGACCGCAGATACGCCTCGTATCCCGCGATCCCCAGTGCCAGCGCGATCAGCCCCAGTGTCACGCAAACGCCGAGCAGTGTTTTTCGGGCTTCTGATTGTTTTTGGAACGCCGGCAATCTTCCCGCCCACAACCCAAGCGGCGCGATCGCGAACAATACCGCTACAACCCGCGGCGCCCACGGCTCGTGCTCCATCCGCCAGCTATACATCCAGCTGTTGATCAACAAGCCCAGCAGCACGGGCACCACAGCGTCGGTCATCGCCGGGCCCGCGTGCGTCAGCGATTTGCTCTTGAGTGTGGCCAGATACGCACCGCCCAGTCCCACGGCGAACGAACCCGCCAGTTGCCCCGCGGTGATGCTCCCGGACATGACCGTGCAGGCGGCGACCCCGGCGGCCGTCGCGCCCAACACAAACAGCGGCGCGACACCGCCGTGCCGGGTCATGTGCAGGTGCATCAGACCCCAGATCAACAGCGCCGCCAGCCCCAGCCCACTCAACCACGCCGTCGCCTCCGGGCTGTCCCAGCTGTAGCGCAGCATCGGCTGAAGCAGCACCGGTGCGATCCCCGCAGCCACCAGCACGCGCAGCGCCATCAACAAAGGCCGGGGCACCTTCTTCCACGCACCAAGCAGCGCAACCAACAGGGCCCCCGGCGCGACCGCAATCACCAGCCAGTGCGTCGATTCGATCGGTTTCCACGGCGGCAACCCGGTGTTGGCGAGCAGCGCCGCGAACGTCGCCAGCCCGATCCCAAGCGCCCATCCGACAGTCGGCCAGCCGCCGGCCCGGGCATCCCTGCCGCGCGACAATGCCCACACGATCGCCAAAGCGATCGCCAGCGGGATGGCAACGCCGTAGAGGAACCAGACCGGCTCGATGATCACTTGCTGATCGCCTCGAAGCTGATGATCAGCGTCACCTCATCGCCGACCGGGCCGATCATCTGGTCCATGCCGAAGTCGCTGCGGTTGATGGTGAAGGTGGTCTCCAGGCCGATACGCTTGCCGCCGCCACGGTTCTCCGCCTCACCGACCTTGGTCAGTTGCACGGTCAGCGGTTGCGACACGCCGTGCAGCGAGAGTTCCCCGGCCAGCTCCATGCCTTCATCGTTGGGTGTGATCGACGAGCCGGAGAAGCTGATCTCCGGGAACTGCTTGGCGTTGAAGAAGTCGGGGCTGCGCAGGTGGTCGTCGCGCTTGGCGTTGTTGGTATCAACGCTCTCGGTCAGGGCGGTGAAGTTGAACGCGGCGGCGTCGCCGGTGGTCAGCGAGCCGGTCACGTCGTTGAACCGGCCGTACTGATTGCTCGCGCCCATGTGGCTGACCTTGAAGATGACAGCGGTGTGCGAGGCGTCAACTTCCCACTGCTCCGCCAGGGCGGGTGCGGCGGTCAGCGAGAGGGCGGCCAGGACGGCGAACATACGGGCGGATCGGGTCATCGTGTATCTCCAGAGTACGGGGTTGGGTTTCACGGGCCTGCCGGCGGGTCGGACTGCATTGGGGCAACCGGGGCCGGGTTCGGCTTATTCCAATGGTTGGTGTTACGATACGTCAACCCTGCCGGTTCGGGCAACACGCCGGGCCGGGGCAATAGGAAAGGCCATCTCCATGAAACGTATCAGCCACCCCACCACATCACCACGGGACCTTGCTCGCAGGCTCGTCACCACCTTGTTACTGACAGCCGCGCTGCTCACCCTGCCCGCCTGCGGCAAGGTCTACTACGGCACGTGGGAAGCGCTGGGCGTTCCGAAGCGTGACATCATGGTCGACCGTGTCCAGAGCGCCCGCGACGACCAGGAGGCCGCCAAGGAGCAGTTCGCCTCCGCGCTGGAGAAGTTCTCCGCCATGTTCGAGTTCGAGGGCGGCGAGCTGGAAGCGAAATACAAATCACTCAAGGCCGAGCTTGACGAGAGCGAATCCCGCGCTTCCGCCGTCACCGGCCGGATCGATTCGGTGGAGAGTGTCTCCGAAGCCCTTTTCAGCGAATGGGCAACCGAACTCGAGCAATACACCAACAAAGACCTTCGCGCCGCCAGCGAAAAACAGATGAAGTCGACCCGCGCCAAATACGACCAGATGATCGCCGCCATGCGCAAAGCCGAATCCAAGATGCAGCCGGTCCTGTCCGCCTTCCGCGACCAGGTACTGTTCCTCAAACACAACCTGAATGCCCGCGCAATAGCCTCGATCGAGGGCACCGCCGGCGAGCTGGAGACGGATGTCGCCCGTCTGATCGCCGAGATGGAAGCCTCGATCAAGGAGGCCGATGCGTTTATCGAGTCGATGGGGACTGAAGAATGAGCCGGGAACACAGGATCAAAGGATTACGCGAAAGACAGGACCATCCCACGCGACGTGGTTTTATCAAGGCCACCTCGGCGCTGGCTGTGGCCGCCATGTGTCGGCCGGTATTCGCCGCGGAGCAGGATGACCCGGCTATCGCCGCCCGGGTCGAAGATTTTTTCGCCAATAACCTCATCATCGACGGTGTGGTGCAGAACGCCCCCAAGGACGGGCCATCCATCAGGACACCGAGCGAGACCAAGAAGCTGACCGGCATCAACGCCAGTTTTATGACCTTAAAAACCCACCAGCTGACGGAAATGGCTGAACGGTATGACAAGAATACAGAGTGCTACCGGCTGATACGAAGCGCATCCGATTTGGACGAGGCTTACGCCTCGGGGCGTCACGCGGTCGGGCTGTATGTGCAAAGCGGCTTGGAACTGACCGAGGACCTGGACCAGTTGCGCACTTGGCACCAGCAGGGCCTGCGCTGCCTTCAGATCGCCTATGACGACGTCAATTCGCTCGGTGCCGGGGCGAACGACGACGAGGCGCCGTTGTCGCCGCTGGGCCATGACGTGGTAAAGCTATGTGAAGAACTGGGCATCATCGTCGATGTGTCCCACTGCGGAAAGCGCACGACATTAGACGTCGCAAAAGTGGCCCGCAAACCCATCACCGCCAATCACTGCAACGCCGAAGCGGTATGTAAATCGAGGCGGAACAAATCTGATGCCGAGCTCCGCGCCATCGCGGCGACCGGGGGCGTAGTCGGTGTGATGACGATCAACTGCTTCCTGACCCTGAAGGGAAAGGCCGAGGTCGATGATTTTTGTGATCATGTCGAGTACATGGCCCGCCGGTTCGGGATGAAGCATGTGGGTGTGGCATCGGACAGCATGATGGACGGCGGGAATATCGCCGACCGCTACGAGTGCGGGCCGTCCCTGTATTGCTACGAGCGTTGGGCCAACGTCGCGGCCAATCTCTTTAAGCGGGGTTTCAAGGAAGAGCACCTGGCCCAGATCTTCGGCCAGAACTTCAAGCGCGTCTACGACGAAACCCTGGGCTGATACAGACCGGGTTCGGCCTCTCACACATTGAAATACTTCGCTTCCGGGTGATGCACCACGATCGCGCTGGTGGACTGCTCGGGGTCGATCTGCCAGTTCTCTGTGAGGTGGCAGCCGATGCGCGACGGGTCCAGCAGGCGGAAGAGCTTGTCCTGGTCGGACATGTCGGGGCAGGCGGGGTAGCCGAAGCTGTAGCGTGAGCCGCGGTAGTGCTGCGTGAAGAGGTCGCGTGTATTGGGGGCGTCGTCGCCGTCGATGCCCAGCTCCTGCCGCATGCGTTTGTGCCAAAGCTCGGCTAATGCTTCGGCGGTCTCGACGCTCAGGCCGTGCGTGTAGAGATAGTCGGTGTAGTTATTGTCCGCAAACAGTTTGGCGGTCAGCTCGCTGGCTTTGGCTCCGACGGTTACGCACGACAAGCCCAGCACATCTTTCTCACCCGAGCCGATCGGCCGGAAGAAATCGCTGATGCACAAACGCTTGCGCCCTGGCTGGCGTGGGAAGCTGAACCGCTCGATCTCCTTGTCGTGGTCCCGGGCGTCAAATACGACAAGATCGTCCCCGTCGCTGTTGCAGGGGTAGTACCCGTAGACGACCTTGGGGTTGAGGATGCCGTCATCCTTCATCTGCTTCTTGAGCTTGTTGAAAAGCGGCTCGATCTCGTCTTCGAGCTGCTGGTCGTACTCGGCGTCGGTCTTCCGGCCTTTCTTGAGCTGCCACTGCCCGCGGAACAGGGCGACCTTGTTGATGAACGGATACACCTTATCGAGGTCCACGTGTTCGATGACGCGGCTGCCGAAGAAGGGGGCGGTGGGGATGGCGACGTCGGTGGCGACCTCGGAGCGCCGGGGCGACCGCTGACGGCGACCGTAGCCTTCCGGCCGAGCCGGAAGCCTGGGCGTTCCTTCTGTGCGGCCGCTTTTGTTCGCTCTCGGCACGCTTAGGTCAATCGTGCTTCGATCTCTTGATCAGCACGGCGGACTTACCCGTTTTTAGGTAGTCCATGATCCGGAGGCCCTCGAAGGCGTCTTTCCCGTGGTACACCCGGCCGTGGTAGACACCACGCAGGTGGCAATCGCAACGGCAGGTGCTTACTCAACGCGGCGCGCCTAACAACATCAGGACGTCGATGCCCAGGTCGTTCAGCTCGCGCAGGTTGTCCTCCATCACGGTCACGGACTTGACCAGCGGCGGACAGACCGATCGCGTCAGCTTTGGTCTCTTTCACTTGGCGACGATGTTGTTGATCAGTTTGCTGATCCCGATGTTGTGGACGGTGTAGCCGTTGTTGGTCAGGATGATGTCGACCAGGTTCTTGCCGATGTCGTGGACGTCGCCCTTGACGGTCGCTAGCACGATCGAGCCTTTGGTTTGGCCCTCGACCTTCTCCATGTGCGGCTCGGGTGCGAGCGGCCATCTTCATGACCTCCGCGCTCTGGAGCACGAAGGGCAACTGCATCTGACCCGACCCGAACAGCTCGCCCACGACCTTCATGCCTTCGAGCAGGTGGTCGTTGACGATCTCAAGCGGCGTGTATTTCTTCATCGCCTCGTCGAGGGTGTCGGTCAGGGCCTTTTTTTCGCCGTCGATGATGTGCTTCTGCAGCCGTTCTTCCAGCGGAAGATCGGCGAGGTCACTTGGTGGACTGGGCTTCCGCGCGTCGGGAACAGGTCGATGAAGATCTGTAGCGGGTCTGTCGTCTGGTCCCGTCGGCGAGCGTCACCGGCTCGGCGGGGGGGCGGTTGTAGATCAGCTCCAGCGCCGCGTTCCACTGCCATCGTCGATCCGTGTGCGCCGGCAGGATCTTCGAGACGTGCAGGATCGCACTGGCTGGTCAACCCGGCCTCGACCAGCTCGTGCGAACACGCTGTTAAGCACCTGGCGCGGCCCCCGGACAAGCCGAAGCTGACGTTGCTAAGCCCACCCAGGTGATCTGACACTCGGGGAACGCCTCGGCGATCCGGCGCGTGCCCTCGATTGTTTCCAGAAGCGCCGGCGGTCCTTCTCCATGCCGGTCGAGATCAGCAGCACCAGCAGGTCGAACATGATGTCGCTGGCCGATAGCGTGCTTCTCGGTCGCAAGCTTGAACATCCGCTGCACGCGATCGACAGCTTGCGGTCGGCGGTCCGCGCCATCGCTTCTTCGGGGTCCTCGTCGATCGTACCCAACACCAGGCCCGCGCGTATTTCTTAGCAAGCCCGCACATCAGGGCGGAATTTCTCTTCGCCGTCCTCCCGAGGTTGGCGAGGTTGATAATGCGCCTTCGCCGGCACATTTCAGCCGGCCTCGATGGTTGCGGGCTGGGTCGAGTCGAGCATAGGCGGCGCGTTGACCTGCTGCACCAGCCGGCCCGACTTGCTTCATGTCGGCGGCGTTGTCGCGCCCGGCGTAGTCCACGTTCACGTCAATCACATGCGAGCCTTCACGCACCATCTCGCGCGCCAGGCTCATGATGTCGTCCCAGTTCTCCTCTTCGAGCAGGCGCTTGAACTTGCGCGAGCCAGACGCGTTGGTGCGTTCGCCGACATTGAGGATCGACGCGTCCTGCTTGTATTCGACCGCGCCCATCAGCAGGAAATCGCCGGTTTCCACAGGCGTTTCGACTACGGTGGGGGCGTTCGCCGACCTGTTTAACCAGCGCGGCGATATGCCGGGCGTCGTGCCGCAGCACCCGCCGACGATGTTGATCCGCACTGCTGAACGTACTCGGCGACCTTCTTTGCGAACGGCTCCGGGCCGAGCGGGTCTCCGTCCGGCCTTCGACGAGTGTCGGCAACCCAGCGTTGGGCAGCAGGCTGATCCGGCCCGGCCAGTTGTTCGCAAGGTAGTGAACGTGCTCGGCCATCTCCGCAGGCCCGGTCGCACAGTTCATGCCGAGCGACAAAATCGGCAGGTCACGCAACGCCGCCGCGACCCCTGCGATATCCGTGCCGATCAGCGTGGTGCCGAACTGCTCGATCGTCACCTGTACCATGATCGGCACATCCGCGACCGTCTTGTTGCGCTCCTTGAGCGCTTCGATACAGGCGTTGACCGTACACTTGACCTGGAGGATGTCCTGCGCCGTTTCGATCAGGAACACGTCGATGTGGCCATCCAGCAAGCCCCGGCACTGCTCGAGGTAGCTTTCGTACATCGTGTCCCAGTCGGTGTTGCCGAGCGTGACGAGCTTCGTGCCCGGGCCGATCGAACCGACGACAAAGCGCGGTTTGTCTTTCGTTGAATATTTCTCACACGCCGCGCGGGCGACCTCGGCGGCGACCTTATTGAGTTCACGGGTCTGTCCGACCAGGTCGAACTCGGCGAACACCAGCTTGTTGGCCCCGAACGTGTCGGTCTCCACGGCGTCCGCGCCCACGGCCAGAAACGACTCGTGGATCTGCTGTATCACGTCCGGCCGTGTCTGCACGAGGATTTCCGTGCAGTTTTCCTTGTCCAGGTAGTCCTTGGCCAGGTCCAGGTCGTACTTGTGGATGCTGGTGCCCATCGCCACGTCAAGAAACAGGACGCGGCGTTTGAGGTGGTCTGTGAAGCGGCCCATAGTTATTCATCCATATATCCGGATTAACAGATAATACAACTCCGGGCCACCCGAGGCAACTTCACAGGCCTCTGTGTGTGCAATATGTGCAGCTGACGCGATCCTAACCGATAGACTGTACCGTGCTTTAGCGTTCGTAACCAAGAGACTGGGAGCCCTGATGACGTGGTGGCAGGCGGTGATTCTAGGCATTGTGGAGGGCCTGACGGAGTATCTGCCTGTCAGCTCGACGGGGCACCTGCTGATCGTGCAGGAGCTTATGGGCATCGGGACCGGCTCGGAATCCGCCAAGGAGGCGGCGGACGCCTACGCGATCTGCATCCAGGCCGGGGCTATCCTGGCCGTACTGGGCCTGTATTTCGGGCGGGTCAAGCAGATGGCGACCGGCGTGATGGGCCGGGACCGTGAGGGCCTGCAACTTCTGATCAATATGCTGGCCGGCTTCCTGCCCGCGGCGGTGATCGGGCTGGCGCTGAATGACCTGATCAAAACGCATTTATTCGGTCCCTGGCCCGTGGTTTCGGCTTGGGTCCTCGGTGGCGTGGCGATCCTTGTGGTGGATCGTTGGCGGGGCAAGCGTGCCGATAGGCCTGAACGTGAAGGGTTGGCGCTGACGGACCTGAGTTTGCGTTTGGCCCTGGTGATCGGCTTCGCCCAGTGTATCGCGATGTGGCCCGGGGTCTCGCGCAGCCTGGTGACGATCGTTGCCGGCGTGCTTGTCGGGCTGAAACTCGCCGCGGCGGTGGAGTTCAGTTTCCTGCTCGGTGTCGTCACGCTCGGTGCCGCGACCTGTTACGACGGTCTGAAGCACGGCCCGGCCATGCTCAAACACTACGGCCCGGAAGACATGGTCCTGGGCTTCCTCTTTGCTTTTCTGTCTGCCGTATTCGCGATCAAGTGGATGGTCAATTACCTGAAAAGTCACGGGATGGCCGTCTTCGGGTACTACCGGATCGGCGTCGGTGCGGTCGTGGCGGGGCTGATTCTTCTGGGCTGGATCGAAGGGGGGGGCTGACCGATTTGAGGCGTTATAATGCAACGCGGATGCCCTCCTTCAATGATTGATTCGGCAAGCAAGACCATGCGTAACCAGGCGGTCGTGGACACGAAGAACGGGGCGGATTACCGCGCGGCTGGTACGCGACGATATCAGTCATGGCTGATGGTCTGCCTTGTGCTGACCAGCATACTGCCGATGTGGTTCAGCCTGGGGGATCACCCGTTTTTTGGACGCAGCGACGGGCGTTACGCGGCGGTCAGCCGGGGGATGGCCGACGGCGGTAGCCTGTTGGTGCCCCACCTGATGGGCGAACCGCACCTGACCAAGCCGCCGTTGACCTACTGGCTGCAAGCCGGCGCGATGCACCTGCTCGGTGATAACGAGTTCGCGGCACGTCTGCCCTCGGCGATCGCATCGAGCCTGACGCTGCTGATGCTGGGCTGGGTGGGCATGCGGATCGGCGGCGCACGTGTCGGCGTGTCGGCAATGGCGACGTTGGCGATGATGCCCTTGTTCATCGTGATCAGCCGCACGACCACGACGGATGCTCTGTTGAGTTTCTTCTGGTTCGCCACGCTGGTGTCGGGTTTTATCGCGGTGCGATCCCGGTCGGCGTGGGCGGTGATCGCGTTGTGGGGCGCGGTCGCGCTGGGGCTGTTGACCAAAGGGCCGGTCGCGTGGATCCCGGTGGTGCTGTTGATCATCTGGCTTTCGCTGGGCCGGTGTTGGGATGACCTGCGTCGTCTTCGGCCGGGCTACGGGTTGATACTTTCGGCCCTGCCGCTGCTCGCCTGGGCGGCCGCGGTGTGGTGGCATTACCCCGAGGCCGCGTCGCGATGGTACAGGGAGACCATCGGGCGGATGGGCGGCGCCGGCGTGAAGCACGCGCAGCCGATCTGGTACTTCATCCCCGTCTTTATCGCGGGCCTTTTCCCGGCCACCGCGATGATGAGCCTGCCCGGAATCAATCTCCCTTGGCGCACGATTCGTCAACGCCTGCGCCAAGCCTCGGACGATTCCCTCTGGGCGATCGCGGTCGTGGTGCCTTTCGTTGTTTTCTCCATCATCAGCGGCAAGCTGGCGACCTACATCCTGCCGCTTTGCGCCCCCCTGGCTCTGCTCAACGCCCTGATGCTCGAGCGATGGCTCAACGGCGGGACCGACAAGGATCAACCGGCGCACAAGCTCCCGGAAGTCGTCAACACCCTGTTTGTCTGCTCCGTCCTGATCGCGGCGGCACTCACCGGGATCATGGTTTATTACCGTATCGAAGTGATGTACCGGGTTGTCCCGCTGGCGATGTTGCTGACTATCGCCGCATTCGGGTTGAAATGGGTATGGAAGCGACGGCCGCAGCTGCGCGGCCCGGCGATGGCGGCTTTCTTCGTGTGTTACACCGCCATGATCTGTGGGGCATTGGAACTCGAAGACAGCCTGCTCGCGCCGTCCAGCAACCGGCAGATGGTCGAGTTCATCCACGAAGAACTCGGCCACGACAAGGTCCAGCTGGTCATGTTCGGTATCGGCGATCAGTCACTGGCGTTCTACAGCGATGACGTCGTGGATGCGGAAAGCCCCGAACACCTGCTCGATATGGCCAACAACCCGCCGACCGATTTTCTGGTGGTTGCCGACCCCGATGACTGGGCAAGGTTACAGCCGGATTATGAGGAACTCTTCAACGCCTTCGAGGTTTGGCGCGAATGGGACCGTCACTGGCTGGGTAAGCCCTGGTGGCTGATGCGGCTGCGCGAACCTGTCGCCGATCAGGACCGGCTCGCATCGATGGCCAGCCACACGCCGGTCACGGCTCCAGCAACACCTTGATCACGTCCGGCTTCGCCGCGGCCTTGAGCGCATCCACACCGTCCGCCAGCTTCGCCCTCCGGCTGATCAGGCTTACGACGTCTACCTTCTGAGCAGAAAGCGCCGCCAGCGCTTCG